>NZ_JBKIXZ010000001.1:1542696-2133539 GCF_047085455.1 Halobacteriovorax sp. RT-1-1 | reverse complement strand
CGCTTGCGCCGAAGGTAGTGCCAGGGTCACTTGGTGTGAGACTAGGAAGATGCACCTTCTATATAAAAAGCCAGATCAATGATCTGGCTTTTTTTGTTTGTGGGTAAAAAAATAAGTCACACTACTTCAAGATTGAATTTACCTTTTCAAGTACTTCCTCAACAGTAATAAGATTCATCATATCGTCTTCTTTTATACGAAAGCGCCAAGGGACATCGTTCTCTGTTTTATGAAAGTAGTGTTCTAAGGCCCTAGGGTAGGCATTAATACAGTTTTCTATTTGACCGAATGGTCCAGTGTATTCTGGAGGTACGGCCGTATATAAACCTATTACCGGTGTATTTAGCGCTGCTGCCATATGGGCAGGTCCAGAGTCTGGAGCAATCACCATTCTAGCTTTTAAAAAGACATTCTTAAGTCCATTAAGAGATGTTTTTCCACATAGATTTATGATATCGGCCTGTGATTCTTGTTCAATAGAATCACATATATCTTTATCGCTTGGAATTCCAGTTAGTACAATTGGTATATTGTGTAGCTCTTTTATTTTGTTTGAAAGCTCGATGTAGCGCTTTGTAGACCAAGTTCTTTGAAGTGAAGAAGCTTTTGGATGTATAACGATAAAGTCTTTTGGAGGAAGTTGTGAAACTTCTTCAGTCGTAAAAGGTAAGTTGAATTCGATTTCGTTTGAATTGATTCCTAAGTAATCAGCGAAGCCTAAAAAAGCGTCTACAGAATGCTCCTTCTTGAAAGGGATTGATTCATTGATGAATATTTTTTGTAGATCACGTCCTCTTTTTGAGTCAAAGCCAATTTTTCTCTTAGCTTTTATAAATGGGTAGATAAAATTAATTCTAAGGTTTGCCTGTGTACATAGAAGTACATCAAAGTTGTAAGGGGCAAATACACTTTTTAATTTAAAGTAGTCTTTTAACTTCTTTGGCTTATCAATTCTTATAAGTTCAATATCCTCAATTCCTTCGATTAAAGGGGCAAAGGTATTGCTCGTTATAAAATATATCTTAGCTTTTGGAAGGGCCTTGCGAATGCGATTAAGCATTGGAAGTGTCCAAATAATGTCCCCAAGGGCAGATGTTCGCATAATAGCGATTGATTTAATTTGATCTAATTTCATGTGGTTATTATAGTGATTTTTTGTGAAAAAGAAAGGCCCACTTTGCGTGGGCCTTAAAGTATTTAGCTAATAATTAAAATTAGAATTTTAATTGAACACCAGCTGCTGCCATTGATGCATCATTTTGTGTTGCACCAGTATCAACTTCATATGTTAGGTAAGTGATATTGAAGTCAATATTCTTATTAAGCATATATCTGTAGTGAGCTGCAATTTGAGTGTAGTCATTATTAAGATCTTTCTCATCACGATTTTGGTAAGTAACAGAGAAAACATTCTTATTTAGCATATAAGTGATACCAGCAAGAATACGATTAATTTCGCTATCAGCTACTGTCGTGTCGTTGTTTTCGATACTGTAACCAAGGTTGATTTTGAAGCTTCCTAGTCCAAGATTTACACCTGCTAGAGTGTAGTTGCTATCTTCAGTTGAAGCACTTGCCCATTGGTCATAACCAGCGTAAACGTCTAGATCTACCTTATCCATTTTTCTTTGGTATCTTACTAGACCTGAGTAGTGTGTATCGCCGTAGTTAGCTGTTGGGTCGTTATCATTTCCATTTCCACGATCTGTTGAAAGAGCGATTGTAAGACCACCCATACTTGGTGTTTCGTAAGAGAACATGTCTGTTCTTGCACGGTATCTAAAACCAAGACCACCTGATGCTGCTCCATCAATTCTAGCACTAGTATCAGAACCGGCCATTGAAGCTACTGTTGAGCTTAGTGGATCTGATTTTAGCATTACATAATCAAGTGGAGTATATGTTTGACCCATCTTGAATGTACCAAAAGAAGTCTTTGCTCCAACTGCAGCTTGACGCATTCTGATTCTGTAATCATTACCAGAGTTTGATTTACTTGAGTTAAGGCCCATTTCAAGTACGTAAGTACCTTCAATTCCTTCTGTTCCCCATTTTCCTGTAGCTCCTAGTCTAGACTCAGAAGAATCAACGTCTACAAAGCCAGAAAAAGAAGTTCTGTTTGAGTTTTCGTTGTCAGTGTAAAGTGCAACTCTGTTTAATTTTCCGTAAATTGTTGGCGCATCAATTGTTGCTGTCGCTGCGATTGCTGGAATTGCAACTAGCGTAGCTGCAACTGTCATTAGTTTTTTCATAATTCTCTCCATGAATAAATAATCTAATATAAATATTAAAACGAGAGGTTACAAAATTGGCAAGTTAAATACCTGAAAAATATAATGATGATTTAATGAAGAGAGCATGGTATAAGGCAGCATGAAGAAAAATTTAGAAAATATGGTTTTACTTGGTACGGCAACTAGGCCTCATGGAATTAAAGGTGCTTTTGTTTTTAATCTTGAAAATAAAGTGAATAGTGTCCTTGAAAATGGCTCAACTTTTATAGCTATGCCTTTAAGCGGAAGTAAAATAAGTAAAGATGGCGAAGAGAAGGAGATTAAAACAATTTCTTTTGGTAATAAAGTCATCGCATATTTAAGTGGTGTTGATAATCGTAATATTACAGAAGATATGCTTCCTTTTGAAATCTACGTAAGTCGAGATATTTTTCCTGATATTGAAGATGAGGACGAGTTTTACATGTCTGATATTGTCGGTCTTGATGTTTATGACTTAGAAAAAGAAGCGGTAGTGGGTAAAGTTGATAAGTACTTTGATAATGGAGCTCACATTGTTCTAGTGACAAAAGTAGGTGGCAAATTTGTGGATATCCCATTTGTTGATCATTTTGTTAAATTAGTTAATTTAGAAGAGAATCGTGTGGAATGTTATATTCCACATCTAATGTAAATGAAGAAAGTTTGGGTCCTTACATTATTTCCACAATTTTTCACTGCCTTTAAAGATAGTGGAGTCATTGGTAAGTTCTTAGGTAGTGAAGTTGAGTTTAACCCTCTCTACCTTGGAGACTTTTCACCAAAGAGTTTTAAAGGTGTTGATGGAGCTCCGTATGGGGGAGGGCCTGGAATGGTTATTCGCGCAGATGTTTTAGAGCGTGGAATTAATCATATCCTAGAGACAGAATCTCTTGATAAGTCTCAGTTAGAGATTATTTATACTTCTCCTCGTGGTGATGTTTTTAATAACGAGGAAGCCAAGTTGTTAGCCAAAGACTTTCAACAAAATAATAAGCAGTATGTTTTTATTTGTGGGCGATATGAAGGGATTGATGAGCGCTTCATTTCTCAGTATGTAACTAAAATAATTTCTCTTGGAGATTATGTGTTATCTGGTGGAGAGTTGGCCGTCATGACTATTGTTGATGCTATGATGAGGTTTTTGCCTAAAGCTCTTGGGAATGAAGATAGCGCAATTCTTGATTCTTTTGAAGATGGACTTATTGAAGGTCCTGTTTATACAAGGCCTTCTGAGTTTAATGGCATAAAAGTTCCCGACGTTTTACTCGAGGGAAATCATAAGTTGATTGATGAGTTCAATCACAGTAAAAAACTAGAATATACAAAGAAGTATAGGCCAGATTTGTATAAAGCCTATATGAGAAATAAAGATTAAGGATATACCAAAGATGAAAGATAATATTTATCTAGGCTTAGTACACCACCCAATTAAAAATAAAAGAGATGATATTGTTACGACTTCAGTAACGAATCTTGATATACACGACATCGCAAGAAGTTGTCGTACTTTTGGGATTAAGAACTACTTTATTGTAACGCCACTAGAGGCCCAACATAAGTTAGTTAATAGAATCCTAGGACACTGGGAAGAAGATGATGCAGGAGCTTATAATCCTGATCGCCAAGATGCACTTGCCATTGCACGCCTAGTAAACTCTGTGGAAGAGGGAATCAATAAAATCAGAGAGATAGAAGGTGTTGATCCTTTGGTCTGTGTTACTGGAGCAAATTTTGAATCAAATAACGGTGTAGAAACTGACCTGATCAATAATGCGCGCCTTGACAAAAAGCCTATCTTCCTGTTATTTGGTACAGGATGGGGTCTTCATGCACAAGTACTCGAACGGGCACATTTTGCGCTTGAGCCAATTTTTGGTGGAAGTGCTGATGGGTATAATCACTTGTCTGTTCGCTCGGCAGTTGCCATCTATTTAGATCGACTGAATAGTGCCTCTGAGACCATGAAATAGAACTTACTTAAGAACAACACGGTGTTGGTCCTCTGAGAAGTTCAAGACGTTAAAGTAGGAGTTCGTAATGAATTTAGTAGACGTTGTAAATGAAAATTACAAGAACACAAACGTAGAATCATTCCCAACATTTAAAACTGGGGATACAGTTGCTGTTCACGCAAGAATCACTGAAGGTCAAAAATCTCGTATTCAGATTTTCCAAGGTGTAGTTATTGCAATGAAAGAAGCTGGAAAACTTACTGGTCACTTCAGAGTTAGAAAAGTTTCTTCTGGAATTGGTGTTGAAAGGGTATTCCCATTCCATTCACCAAACGTAGAAAAGATTGAGATCGTTCAAAGAGGTAAATCTAGAAGATCGAAACTTTACTACCTAAGAGATCGTTCAGGTAAATCTGCTCGTATCGCAATTGACTACGATAGAAAATAATCAAAACTATTTAAGTCATAGAAGGGCCCCTAGAAATAGGGGCTTTTTTTATTTTAGGGTCAAAAATGTTTGAATCACAGTTTGTCGATAACCATAAATTTATCTTAGCAACAGATGAAGTAGGTAGAGGACCTCTTGCAGGCCCTGTTGTAACCTGTGCTGTAAAGGTATCAATTGATAACTTGAAGTCTCTCGTCGAAAGGCTAGATTCAGTTGGTGTGACAGATTCTAAAAAATTAACACTTAAAAAAATGGAGAGTATTCTCAAAGAATTGGGGGTAGAGAAGTTTTCAAAATTCAATGAACATGAACTATTTCAATACAGTGTTGAGAAAGTTGCGCCAAAAAAAATTGATGAACTCAATATCTTTCAGGCGAGTTTATTTGGAATGAAAAAAAGCTGTCATAATCTTCTTTGCGATTCAAGTTCAGTCGTTCTTGTTGATGGAAAGTTTCCATTCTCTTCAAAAAAAATTAACGATATTCATCCGATTATTAAGGGTGACTCAAAATCATCACTCATTGGACTTGCTTCAATCATTGCAAAAGTGTGTCGTGACCACCTTATGATAAGAGAGGCGAAAAAATATCCTCATTACGGATTTGAAAAAAATGCTGGTTATCCAACGGCCGTCCATCGCAAGGCCATAGAAGATTATGGTATCACCCCGATTCATCGAAAATCATTCAAAGGGGTAAAAGAATTTGTCACTCAGGAAAATAGCTAAAGGAAGTTCATTAGAACTTAGAAAGTCTCGACTTGTTCACTCTGAATCTGTTCCTCTTTTGGTTTGTTCGACAATGCTTCGTAGGCATGGTTGTGGGCAAGTCGATATAGCAGGTATTTATAAGCTAAATGGAGAGTTTCTCATTAAGCTGTTTGAAGTTAAATCGAGCGGTTTTATGTCAGAGTCTCAAAGGTTGAGGTTATTAAATAGTGCTCATTTTATCTCTTCTTATTTTGAAATATCGTGCATAGTGTCGCTAGTTTGAACAACATTTACCTTGCATCGAACGAGGCCTTCTTTTACAATTTTCATATGGTTAAAAAATTATTCTTAATTACTCTTTTTATTTCAACAACTTTTACTAGCTTCCAAGCAAAAGCAGATATGGATCCTCGTGTGAAAATCGTCGCTTTAAATGCAGGATATGGAACCGTTGGAGGAGCTCTGCTCGGTACTGCTGCCATGGCATTTGGTTCTTCGGGACGCTCAGTTGCAATTGGTGCATCTCTTGGTCTTTATGCTGGATTAATTTTTGGTGGGTATATTGTAGGAAGCCATGAGTACAGAAAGAATGATCGTATGCAGCCTAGCCAAGAAAATTATTATTATCCAGATACGAATGATAGTCCTTATCAAGATTCTCGCTACCAGGGTGGTGGTTATAATTACCAGGGATCAATTAATCAGGATGGCTTCTCTTTAGAAGGCCCGGCCGAAATTGGTTTTAAACAAGAGCGCCCAGGCCAAGATTTTTATGTGAATCTTTTAAATTATCAGTTCTGAAAAGTACGTTTTCTCTGACCGTAGAATTGTGAAAGCTCTGTATCGTCAGTTTCGAATTCGTTAATTAGAATATCCATTGCATCAAAGTTATAGATTTTGAAAACTTTTAAAAACTCTGGCGCAACATTTGAAAGTCTAACTTGATCACGTCTTTTATTTAATGCTTTGATTGTATCAACGAATACACCAATTCCTGAAGAGCCAACAAAGTTAAGGGCCGTCAGGTCAAGAGTGATTAATGAAGTAGGGTGAGTGTTAGTGATTGTAGCTAACTCTTGCTTAAGAGGAATGATATTTTCATAATCCATTCCACCTTCGATATGGACAGTGATATTTCCTGTTGAATCTGTACGTACTCTTGCTTGCATTGTCATTTAAACTCCTTCTTCTACAAAATAACAGCATCTAATAATTATTGTAACGCATTGCGTATTAAGATTTTAGATGGAAGTTATTTCTTATGTAAGTTATAAATAAGGGGAATCATTAAATATTAGGACTAACTTTGAAACTGACTCTAGTAACAACACCAATAGGAAACCTTGGAGATATAACTGAGAATATGCGTCAGGCATTTGTGAGTTGTGATCTCGTTTTGGCCGAGGATACTCGTGTTTTTCGCTCACTCTTATCAAAATTAGAAATAGAGCGTTCAGATTTAAAAGTTGTCTCATTTAATGATCATTCACAGGATCGTCTTAAGTATTTTCTTGATTTAATCAGATCGGCACAACACCCAATTCTTGTCTCTGATGCTGGAAGTCCTATCATTTCTGATCCAGGGCATATTCTAGTGAAAGAGCTCATTAATGAAGGCGGTGAGGTTACATCAGTAGCAGGGCCTAGTGCAGTTACTGTTGCACTTGAGTTAAGTGGAATGGCACCAAATCCATTCTGTTTTTATGGATTTCTTCCACGAAAAAAAGGTGAGATTTCGGCAAAATTCCAACAAGCATATCAGACAAATGTAACATCTTTATTCTTCGAATCACCACATCGTATTCATGGGACACTAGAGCAATTGTCACAAGAATTTCCAGAAGCGCAGGTAAGCGTTTGTCGCGAATTAACGAAGAAGTTTGAAGAGTGTGTACGCTTTAAAGCACAAGAATTTAAAACTGATTTGGTTAATGCAAAAGGTGAGTTTGTTTTGGTTGTATCATGGCCTAAGCTAGAATCTGGAGCAACAGCATCTAATGAAGAATTTGAAAAGTTGGCCCAAAATTATCTCGGTAAGCAAACGCCGAAAAACCTTGCAAAACTTCTTTCAAAGATTACAAATCGAAAAACACAAGAGATTTATCAAGAGCTTACTTCTAAATAAACCTATTTTTTCAGTATCTTATTACTAGTAAAAATTTCTAATCCAAGTTAAAATTAAATAAATTGGAGTTAGAATGATCGTTAAAGTCATTGGAGGCCACGGTGGGGTCTCACCACAGTGTCGGGCCACATCGTACTTGGTGGATGATAAATTATTAATTGATGCAGGATCTGTTGCAACAGGTATCAGTGTAAAAGAACAGATAAATATAGATAATATTCTTATCTCACACTCTCATCTTGATCATATTTCTGACTTAGCATTTTTGGCCGATAATTGTTTTGGTTTAAAAGGTGACCCATTTTATATTTGGACATCTAACGAAGTTCAAACAAGTATTCAAAAGCATCTTTTAAATGATGAAATTTGGCCGGATTTTACTAAGCTTCCAACTAAAGATGATCCAACTCTTAAGTTTTCAAATATTGAAAATGGTGAAACAAAGAAAATTGGAGAGTATACAGTTCACGCAATTAAAGTGAATCACTTTGCAGGCTCTCTTGGCTTTATTATCGAAAAAGGTGATTGTGCAATCATCTTTACACAAGACACCGGGCCTACAGATGCAATCTGGCAAAAGGCCAAAACAATCAAGAATATTAAAGCAATCTTTTCTGAGGTTAGTTTCCCTAATTCTTATGATCAGTTGGCCAAGGATAGTCGTCACCATACTGCGCAGACGATGGGGCTTGAGATCGCAAAGATGCCTAAAGATATTCCAATTTACTTAGGGCATCTAAAGCCAAATTACTTAGACCAGTTAACGAAAGAAATTGAAAAAATTAATACTCATGGACGAATTAATATTATTGGTTCTGAGAATAAGAGCTATCAATTTTAATAGATTTTTATAGTCAAAAATTTCTTTTCGTGAGATATCTCTTGCCGTGAAAAATACAGATAATTTCCAAAGTCAAAAACTTGAAGAGTCATTTCTAAAACGTCTTACACTTTTATGTGGAAAGGAGAGTTTTAGACCTAAGTTAGATCATATCAGAGATTTTCTTTCTCAAGACAGACGCGTTATTGAAGCAAGGTCTAAGGTTATTATCGTAGGTGGTACTAATGGGAAAGGTGAAACTTCCCATAGCTTAAGTTACTTATATGAACGTGCAGGGTTTACAAGTTGTCTTTGGACTTCTCCGCATGTTTTATCAATCACTGAGCGCTTTAAATTGAATGAAAAGAATATTTCGATTGAAGAGCTAACAGAATTATTAGATGAGAATGAAGAAGTCATCAAAAGTTTAAAGCTCTCTTTTTATGAAGCACTATTTGTTCTTTTCATTAAATTTGCACTTAAGCATGAAACTGACTTTGTCATTCTTGAGGTAGGCTTAGGCGGGCGCTTTGATGCAACAAATATCTTCACAAGGCCAATTGCTGCTATTACATCAATTGGATTAGATCATACAGAAATTTTAGGTAACACATTAAAAGAGATTTTATTTGAAAAATATGGAATCACTCGTTTTGGTGGAAAACTTTTTGAAAATATTGAGCAGACATTTCTAAAAGATATTCTTTCTCAGTGGTGTGAGCGCGATGATATCACTTTAACTTCTGTATCTAAACAAAGTGATTTACCATATTTTGAAAGAAATAGGCAGATGGCCGTTGCGCTATTTGAAGAATCAACTCAGCAGAGTCTTGATAAGGATTCGTTGAAGAAAATTGAGTGGCCTCTTACACCTGGACGTTGGGATAGTATGCTGGTTGGAGATAGGGAGTTTGTTTTTGTTGGAGCTCATAACCAATTAGGCCATAAAGTACTTTTAAAAAGTATTTCAGATTGTCAGGGCAAAGAGTCATTTGATGTACTGATGAGTTTCTCCACAGGTCGTGAAGATCAAATTAGTAGTACGATTAAGCTCTATAATACTTATCCTTGTATTATTAAATCAGTGAATATTTTAAGCTTTCAGCACGAGAGAGCATTAAGTAAGGAAACACTTCAACAAAACTTAAAGACTGGCACAAAAGTGTATGAAATACACGATTTTCTCGATACAATATTAAGTACTAATGAGGAAATTGACACAGAAAAACAATCAAATATCGAATCACTTAGATCTGGTTCCAACAAACTTCTTGTTGTGGGCTCTTATTACTTTATCGCTTGTATGCAAAAGTATCTTCGTACTAAGTATTCAAAATAATATCTACGCAGATACTCCAAAAGTTTTAGCTTTTGGAGAAAATGATGAAGTCCAAATTCTTTCTGATAAAGCCTATCGTAAAAGTAGTGATAACTCTTATGAAGCTCACGGCAATGTTATTATCAAGCTTGGTACAGATACAATCTATGGTGAAAAGGCCAGCATCTCTCTTGCGACGAAAATTGGTAAGATTTGGGGAAATGTTCGCTACGCCGGTGCCAAATTTAATCTTTATGGAACACAGATTTCATACTCTCTTCAAAAGGCCGAGTTTTCGGTACAAAATGCAAAACTAGTTGATGAAAACTTTGTCCTAAGAGGTAAGGAAATTGTTCGTCATGATAGTGGAGTTTTTAAAGCGATTGAGGCGGAGTTTACAACATGTAAAGATTGTCCTGAGTCTTGGAGTATTCAAGGGCAAGAAGTCACAGTTGTGCCTGATGATTATATTAGTCTAAAGCATGCATTTGTTAAGATTAATGGTGTGATCATTGTTTATATCCCATATGTTTCACTACCTATTAGAAAGGTTAGAGAGTCAGGGCTCCTTTTTCCAACGATCGGTCTTGATTTTGATGAGGGCTTCTACTTTAAGCAACCAATTTATTGGGCAATTAATGATAATAGTGATGCTACTTTTTCACCGACTGTTTTTGGTAAGCGTGGAAATGGTCTAGCTCTTGAGTATCGTAACTCTCTTGGTAAATATTCTAATATCGAATTTGATGGGAAAACTGTAAACGATAAAATTTGGCAGCCAGGCAAGCTCGATCTTGAACCAAGTGGCAAAGATGAGATTAGGGGGGCGTACAAGTTTAACTATTTTTATCATCCAAATAATAAATTATCATTTTGGGCAAACTCTACTTATTTAACAGATCTTGATATTCAAAGTGATTATGAGGAGTACTTCGAAAAAAATATCTATATGGGTAGTGAGAAAGGCTCTCGTATTTCTACTGATTATATGGGTGATTCAGTTATCGCAAACTTATACTCTAGTTTTATGAGCAATAGTATCTTCAGTGATCCCGAAGGTTTCGATACTGATTATGTACAAAATACTGTGAGACTAGGATTAGGACATAGACCTTTTAATATTTTTAATTCGAAAGGTGTTCTATCAAAAATAAACTTTTATCAAAATCTAAAGTTTGATTACTTTAAACAAGATGTTGTTAACGAAAATCTCTATTATAGAAATATTCAGCGTTTTGACTATAACCCTTCCTTAGAGTTTGTTTTAAGGCCGATCTCTCATATTAATATAAAAATGGAATCGGGTCTCGATGCTCAATACTATGTACTTCCTACAGAGAAATTTGAGAAGCAAAACGGTTATAAGTATGGGAACTATGTTAATACTTCAATGTGGGTCGATATCGAAAAAATTTATGGACGTGCTTATATTCAAGAAGAGATTATCAAGCCTGTTTTAATCGAAGATGAGGAAAGAAACTTAATTGCTAAAATTCCACGTACAGAAAAAGAAGAATTAGACGTAAGAAAGCTTTATCGTTCTTCATATAAACATAGTTTAAAATTCGGTGTGAACCATTTTTATTACAATGCTCAAAAATATCGTGGAAATAAGAGACTAGGGGATCAATTCGCTCTTCTTGAAGACAATGGGCGTTTTGATGAAAGAGATATTATTAGAGGTCGAAATAATACACTTCAAGATGTATCGACTCGTACTGATTTACCTGAATCAAATACGATTGAATTAGTGTTTAACAATAATATTTTAAAGAAAACTCCTAAGCCTAATTATCAGATGTTTAAGAATTTTAATTATCAACTTGATAATTATGAATATTCCAAAATTGCTTATTTCAATATCTCTCAAGGTTTAATCCTAGAAGATAATGAAGAGTCAACGATTGATACTGATGATAGGCTGACAAGGCTTGCAATTTTAAGTGGTCTTAACTTTAATAACTTTTCGCTTAATTTATCAGAGTATTATTTCCATACAGAAAGTAAGCATATTACTTCATTAACAATGAAGCATGATTTGAAAAGATTTCAATATGAACTAGGCTTCAACTACGACTCTTTCTCTGAAGATCGACGTTATTTTACTATTGATGTTGATTTTGAATTAAATGATATCTTTTCATTTAGAACTGGTTATTACTATGACTTCGAATTAGAAAGGGTATATGAATCTTATCTTGGAACTCGTTACAATCCACTTAATAATTGTTGGGTATTTGATATTGAATATCGTCAAAAGGATGAGTTTGTTAATAATAAATTAAATCTTGATCAATCAATCTCATTAAAGATTTTAATTAACTACAATGCTAAGAATTTTGATTCAGTCTTTGGGGTAACTTTGTGAGACTAGTCTTTATCGACTTTGAAGATAGTTTTACAAATAATATTCTCTCTTATTTTGATCAGTTTGATTTTCATATTGATATCGTAAACTTTCGAAATCTTTCTAAAAGCAATATTTCAGACCTCCTAGAAAATCAACTAGTCGTTTTAGGGCCAGGCCCTGGCCACCCAGAGGAATATTTAAAATCCTTTGTAAGTGTTGGTGTCAACTTTAAGGATGAACTTTCAAAGGCCAAGCGGATCATAGGGATATGTCTTGGTCATCAATTAGTTCTTAATATTTTTGATGAACTTCGAGTTGTGAGAAGCTCTAGGCCAATGCATGGTCAGGCCATTACGATGAAGCTTGAAGAAGATGAGGATCTGTTTGATTGTTTTAATCGAGAAGATAGGACTGAGCTAATTCATGCTAAGCTTCAGCGCTATAATTCCTTAAAAGTAGAAATCGATAGTGGAGAGTATAAGTCTGGTAATAAGGAGAGTCTGACTCAATTCATTTTCGACAATAACGATGAATTATTAATGGCATACCGCCCGAACTTCTTTTTTACGATGCAGTTTCATCCTGAATCAGTTGGTACCTCATGCAATAATATCCTCTTTGAAGCAATGAATAAGTTTTTAATGTAGAATTATTAGGATGAGATTTGTACTAGAAGGTATATACGACAAAAGAGGATTTAAATTTGCCAATGAAATGGCAAAAGGGGCCTATGGTTTTGATTTTAGACCTAGGAGTTTTAATTTTATCCAAGGTTATGTCATTGAAGAACTTTTAAAAGAATCACTTCTAAAGCTTGAAGATATTATTGAACTACATTTTGAAAATGATGCTCCATTTGTAGTGGATTCAATTATCGAACAAGTTGCAAAAATTCATCCAAATATCAGAATTAACTATGGTACTAGTGGACTTCACACTAAAGAAGAGTTGGAAAGATCTGGTAAACCTTTTTCTATTATTTTTGATATCTCTGACTCACAAGTTTACGAAAAAATTCAGTCTCACTTATGTCAAAGTGTCGTTTTCCTATATGATGATATTCATCAGATGGCGCAGCAGGGACAATTAAATAGCTTCATTGTTAATTTTTATACAAAGGTTATGTCTTCTAAGAATGAGAAGTTTGAATTAGGTATGAAACTAAACTGGGATTCAAATCTTTCAATTGGAATTATTGAGCAACTAGATCCTGACTATATTAAGTTTGAAATCTCATCTCAAGTTGAACGCTGTTATCGAAATATTGATGTTCCTAAGTTATCAGAATACTTTGGTGCTACGATAAAGGCCCTTGCTATTTAATAGCTTTTGATTAATAAGTAATCTATGAATATTTTACTCTCAAATGATGATGGATACTCTGCTGAAGGAATTCAGTGTCTTTATGAAAGTCTAAAAGATATCGCCAATGTTGCAATTGTCGCTCCTGATAAAGAGCGCTCTGCTACATCTCAGGCTTTAACTCTTCATGACCCAATTCGCGTAGAAAAAATTAATGATTACACTTTTAGTTGTAATGGCTATCCGGCCGATAGTGTATTAATTGGAATAAACTCTGTTTTAGACTTTAGGCCAGATTTGGTTATTTCTGGAATCAATCACGGGGCCAACCTTGGACAAGATATCTATTATTCTGGAACAGTTGGTGCTGCAAGACAGGCCGTATTTCAAGGAATAAGGGCCATTGCTGTTTCTACTGTTATGAGATCATCTGATGATGTTAGGCACTTTCAGACGGCCGCTGGAGTCGTTAGAGAGCTCGTTGAAAAGAAGTCTGAAGCATTGCTTGCAATGCCTGAGTGCTCACTGTTGAATATTAATGTACCAAATGTGTCGGCCAATGAGGTTGGAGAGATCGTTTGGACAACTCCTCAGATGAGAAGATACAGTGAAGAAGTCTATGAAAGGGTAGATCAAATGGGCCGTCAGTATTTTTGGATTGGTGGATCTCCTTTAGAAATCGATCCAGACACGACATCTGATCACCATGCCATAATGAACGGAAATATTTCGTTTTCTTTCCTAAACCTTTTGAATTTTTCGTCCGATGTATTCCATGAATGGGCGGCAAAAATTTCCAAATAATTTGAAATAATTGATCATTTTTGTCCTCATTTGAAAATTAAACGAATGAGGACGAATGAAGAAGTCATTGCTATTTCTTATAACATTAATGTCGCTACTTAGTTGTACGACCCTTAAAAATGGGCGCTATATTAAGTTAACGGATAATTATAATGCTAAGAAATTAGCAGAGATTTTTAGTATCCCTGAGTGGCAAATCGAAGAGTTTAATAAAGGTGCTGCCTTTAAAAAAGGTGATACGATCTTTCTACCTTATAAGAATGGTATTTTATATAATCGTGTTGAAGGACGATCTATTTCTTCTATTAACTATCAAAAGCTTCGTCAAAGCTCTCGCTTCCTTTGGCCTGTGCCATCATCTAATCGTGTAACTTCAGGTTATGGGCATCGCTGGGGCAGACCTCATGAAGGTATTGATATTGCTGCCCGTAAAGGGACATATATCGTTTCGGCCGATTCTGGTGTCGTTGTTTATAGTGGTAGGAAGTCAGGTTACGGTAATATCACAGTCGTTTCTCATATTGGTGGATTCTTCACTGTCTATGCTCATGCACATAAGAATTATACGAGAAAGGGACAAAAAGTTGCTCGTGGCCAAGTTATTGCTTCAGTAGGAAATACTGGTAAATCAACTGGTGACCACTTACACTTCGAAATTCGACATGACTCTAAGGCCTTTGACCCTCTAGAGTTTTTTCACAAGCACTAGGTCTAATAACTTAAAGTACATTAGAGCAGTGTTAACAGCATCTTCAAGTGCCGTGTGAGCAACATCACCCATATTTAAAAACTTCATAAGTTTTGAGCCTGACTCACATTCTGCTGGTATGATGTCCATATCAATGAGTCCGTAGGCAATACATGAAAGATCAAGTTGACGGTGCTCAAAGTAAGTTCTCATAAAATCCCAGCCAAGATCTCTTGTCATAAAAGGAAGATCAATCGCACTCATCGATTTTCCAAATAGTGTGATTTTTTTATTTCCAAAGTATTCTTTAACTTCTGGTGATTCAAAATATTTAATAAGCTCTTGTTTGAAGTCTTCAATTGCAACGCCTTCAGAGTGGGCCTTTTCAATAAGTTCTTTATTATGATCAATAACCCATTGGTTTAGATTTGGCTTTAACTCTTCAAAGCTTGGGCATTTTATATAAAAATGTTTTTGAAGTTCTTTATTAATTGTTTTTGTTTTTGCACAAAAGGGAACCATTGCAAATTCGATGATTAAATCTTTTTCTTCAAGTCCAGTAGCTTCAATATCGAATGATAAGTAACGCATAGTTTTTCCTTTTTTATATAAGTTTATAAATATGAAATAGTAATATTAGAATTATACTTTTGAATGATATCTTTTACTAGTAGGCCACATGCCAATTGATCTTCATTAATTAGGCAGAGTCTACATACTTCTTCACCATCACAACTAGATGCAACAGGTATGTTATGTTTTCTTAGGAATTCAAGAACAGTTAGCTCAAGTTCTGACTCGTTGACCTCTAGGGACCAACTCTTTTGTGAGGCATCTCCCTTGAGTGTTAATTGCATGTAAGTTGACCATTTCTTGGATCTTTATATGTACTTAATCCATTATTGAGCTCAAGTACCGTAAGCTTACCAAGTGCAGGCGTATAGTATTGTGCCGTACCTTGTTCGTTCTTAGTCGTTCCATATATTTCAGAGATTGTTCTTTTTGGATTTTGAAGAACTAAAGATCTTTTTGTATTCATATACTCTTGCGCCGAGGAAACACTTGGAAAGTTATTAATTAGTTCTGTTAATACTTGAGCATTATATGTGATTCCATTCATGAGTAGGATATAGCGTCTACCTTGCTTTAATTCACTCATACAAAGTGCTGTGTAATTATCATTTTCAAAATTCGACAGTAGAACATCTTTGATTGAATTATTAATCTCAGGTAGGGAACTTGTAATCCCAATAATATAATTATTCTGGTCTTTATAATGAGAAAAAGTGTTGTAGTAAGATTTCTTAGGCCTTTTTAAGATGGCCATTTTTGAGTCATGAAGTTTTGAATCAAATGAGCAACTATAATTACCTCTTCTAAACAGGTAGTTGGAGTTGTAGCTATTTATACTATTATGATCTTTAGCAAATTTTGTTAATTTACTTAGTCTTTTTACATAACTAAGTCTTGCAAATAATTCATTCTCACGTACACCTTGAGCACCTCTAAAATACAATCTTTTCAAATCTTTATTCTTAAATAATTCGGCCTGATTATCTTTAATAAATTGTTCCAAAGAGTTTGAGGCGTAGATGTATTCACTAATGTTCTTTTCGATAAGCGTTAGTCGATTTTTGATTGCGAGCGGTTTTTTATAGAAATTTGCCATTTGAGAAATGGCATTCAAAAAAGCGAAATCATTTTGTTTTTGTGGAATACTGTTAATGAAGAAATCTTTTCCTGCAACCTTTGCAATCAATAAGGTATGAGAGTTGAGCGTAGTCGCGTGCGGAGAGAAGTATAATTGAGAGAGTGTAAAATTTAATATCTGATTACGATAGCTTGAGTTTGTTGATTTCGAGCTAATTATCTTACTAATCTCGGGTTCATTTTTTTCGTTATCTAATAAAATATTATTTTTCTTTTCTACAATAGGACAAGTATGGTTAATACTTTGAGAAGTATTTAACTGCTTTTCAACTTCAGAGCATCCGATAAGAGGGATTAATCCTAGGAGTATAATTAAAGTTTTAAATTGATTTGTATTAAGCTTTGTAATTATCATCTTTATGAAACTCTTCATTTTCTTCGTAATAAATCTCAAGCTCTGAATCACTCTCTGTACTGTAACTCGAATTAAAGGAATCATTTAGCTCTTGAATTAATTTTGTAACTTCTTTTTGTTTTCCAAAAATCTCAATTATTACCCAAAGGCCTTTGTCATTAACAGCAGTATGAGCAATATGATAGGCCATCTCTTTTGCATTTAAGAACTGAGTAACTTGATCAAATGCTTTTTCTTGATATGGTGTCGATCTGGCCGGTGGGGAAGGAATAAAATATGTAAATGTTTGTTTGTATTTTTGAGACTCAAAAGCATGAGTGCTATTATTTGCCGCTTTATTCCTGTTGAAAATACTCATCTATTCCCCGTAAGTTTTTGTGATTACGTTTAATTATAAACGTGCTTCAAGGTAAATGGAAATGTTTACCCATTTATTTTTTTTCTGCATTTTTCATTATTGTGCGTTATAATTTAATTGATCGACAGGATGTCGTAGCAAGAGATAGGCATGAAGCCGAAAAAATGGAGGGCCAGTTGCAGGGCCCTCTTTTTTTTACTCAAAAATCTCGTTATCAAAATTCTTATTCAATTCTTTAATAGTTAATCCATTGGCCATATTTAAAACTTTAAATTTTCCATCTTCAATTTTAAAGCTTCCACATTCAGTTACAACGTAATTAACGACACTTTTTCCAGTGAGAGGGAGAGTGCACTCTGGTAATAGTTTAGGCTCACCAGTTTTGCTATAGTGACTCATCATAACAATGATATTTTTAGCGCCATTGACTAGGTCCATAGCTCCACCCATTCCCGTGATTTTCTTACCTGGGATCTTCCAGTTTGCAAGTGAGCCTTGTGTATCAACTTCCATTCCACCAAGGACGCAGAAATCGATATGGCCACCTCTAATCATTCCAAAGCTCATCGAACTATCAAAAAAGCTTGCACCTTTTTCAACCGTAATAGTTTCTTTGCCTGCATTAATTAAAGTAGCCGATACTTCGGCCTCTGTCGGGTTGTCACCTACACCAAGAACACCGTTTTCACTATGAATGATATAGCTATGATTCTTAGGAAGTTGTGATGGGATTATTGTTGGTAGTCCAATTCCAAGATTAATCGTAGAGTTCTCTGTAAAGAGAGTTGTAACTTCTTTGGCCATCTGCTCTTTCGTCCACATAATTATGACTCCCTCGTTTTTAAAAATTCAATAGCATTTTCATAATTTGAACCTTGATAAATTCGCTGAACAAAGACTCCTGGTATATGCACATCTTCAGGTTTGATATCTCCAAGTTCAACTATTTCTTCCACCTCAACGATCGTTGTCTTTGCTGCCATTGCCATAAGAGGGGAGAAGTTTCTAGCTGTTTCTTTAAACCATAGATTTCCATATGGATCTGCTTTTTGTGCTTTGATAATTGCAAAGTCTGCGTGTAGTGCTTCTTCTAAAATACATGGACGATCAAATTCTTTGACTTCTTTACCTTCGGCCACTTCTGTCCCATATCCTGTTGGAGTATAGAAGGCACGAATTCCCATACCTGCCGCTCTAATTCTCTCACTTAGCGTTCCCTGAGGTACTAGTTCGATTTCTATTTCATTTGCGAACATGGCCGCTTCTAGGTCTGGATTACCTCCTACATATGAACAGAATCCTTTTGAGATCATTTTCTTTTTCAAAAGTTTTACAAGTCCTCGTCCAGAGTTTCCAATATTATTTGAAACAACTTTTAAATCTCTTAGTTCCATTTGAGCTAACTGATTAATTGAGTTTTCCGGGATTCCACAAAGGCCGAATCCGCCACTCATTATCGTTGAGCCACTTGTTACATCCTTGAGCGCTTCTTGGGCACTTGGGTAAATCTTACTGTACATATGAGTCCTCGATTATATTTAATAAATTATTTAAGCAAGCTTCTAGTTCTTTTGGTGCGTAATTTAGATACGGACAAAGGATTAGAGAGCGGTTTGTGATATTAATGAAAAGACCATTTGAAAGTAATTTGTTCCATAATAGAGAACTTTCTATGATTACATCACTAAGGTCAATGGCCATGAGAAGGCCAATATGCCTGATGGAATCTATCGCATGAGAGTTTTCTAATTTGATCTTAAATTGATTTAAGAGGTCATAGTTCTGGTTTCTTATTTTAATAAAATCATTCGATTCAATTAATGACATAACTTCATCAAGAACTTTTAATCCGATAGGGTGTGCAGCATTTGTAAGTCCACAGCTTAGTATATTGTCATCAAAGTAAGCTGCATTATCTTCACTAACAAAGACTGCTCCAAATGGAAAGAATCCACCAGAGATATTTTTTGCAAGACTAATAAAATCAGCTTCTAAATTTGTATAATTTTGAAAACCAAAATTAGTCATTGTTCGACCAAATCCACACACGACCTCATCTAAAATGAGTTTGATTCCATTTTCCTTGCAAATTTTCATGATTTCATCATAGTAGCTTTGTGGGGGAATGAAGACGCCATTGCCACCTGTTATAACTTCGATACAAATCGCTGCAATATCACTACTTCCAATGTCTTGAATGACTTTTTTTGTTTTCTCTAAGTCTGGATCATTAAAGAAGTTTGGAATGAAAGCGTGAAACCTTGAAGGAACACCCGCACCATCTCGGCGCCAATCTCCTGTCAGAGCAAGAGCACCCAGTGTCGCTCCATGATAGGAAGTTTCACATGATAGTATAAATTGGCGCCCTGTAATTTGCCTGGCCATCTTTATGGCATTTTCATTTGATTCGGCCCCTGAAGTTGTATAGAAGATTCTTCCGTCAAGACCTATCAGGTTAACGAGCTTTTTCGATACAGTCTCTTTTAGTTCAAATTGACATTTTGGGGTTGCCATTGGCATTGACTTGATTTGCTCAATCATTGCCTTTTCAATTTGAATATTTCTATTGCCGAATGACTGATGATAACTTCCTGAAGAAAGGTCATAAATCTTCTGATTAGAAGATGTAATATAGCCCCATTCAAAAGTATTTTGGATATCGATTTTCTTGGCCTGGTTTTGTTTTGTCCATGTGTGAAAAAAAGGTAGATGGGCCATAAACTCTCACTTTAAAATCTAATTTCTCATAAAATTAGGGGTAGATGAATTTCTACATATTCAAAATTTTTGTCATATTTTTTGCAGCCTCTCCAGGCCTTAAATATCTGTGTTTGATAATTATAAAGTGCGCCACCACATGTTTGAGAAGGATCACTTGCTCCCTCTGGAGAGTAGTGTGAGCAAATTGATAAAGGATGGCCGTCGTGAGACATAAGAAGTTTCATAATAGATGCTTCATCCTTAAGTTCACTTCTATACTTTTCGACAAGATCAAACCTTGCATGTGTCGTTTTACTAATATTGTTTCGATCTTCTACTTTTCTAACAGTGCTACCAAGACAGTGATTTGTATGGAAGATCAGACCTTGTGGGTTTGTATTTAAAATTTCTTTTTGCGTAGGTGTGATCTCATAATTGAAGGCACTTTTTCCATCGCTTATAAGATAATTATGGCCTGATGTAATGGGAGCTTCCATTAGTAATTTTCCCATATCATTGAGGCTTTTTTGTTTCGCTGCTTTTCTAATTAATGCAGGCCAGATAATTCCATTTGTTCCATCTAGGACATTAATATTGTTAACACCAATGAATTGACCATGGTTATTAACGGCCATTAATCCTAAACATCCACAAACTGTGTAGATAAGTTCTTTTGTACCATTATCCTTATCGTCAATTTCAATTAGCATGAGATAATTTTTTGCACTTTGATGCATATCCCATGTCTGAGCAGCGATGCTATTTTTATCATCGATATATGAGACCGATGTACACCCTTCGTCTTGATTCTCACTATCGAGTTGAATATCTCTAAAGTCAGTGTAGTTATTTAGGATAATAATGTCTTTGATTGAAGTTTCACTGCCTTTCGCTATCCCTTCAATCTCTTGTGCTAGGCTTGCATCAAACTTCATGGTTTCTTTAAACTGTAAGTTTGCAAACTCATCAAGTTTATCTTTCAAATGCGGTGACCTTTTAAGAAGAAGGCCAGTTCTAATCTCTATAAGTTCTTGTATTGCTTCTTTAAAAGTTTCACCGTGCTTAAGCCCATTTTCGTATGGGCCACAAGCATCGTATTTGAATATAGGTAAATTTAAGTCTGTCATTAACATGTAAAATACCACTTCTTACTTGTTTGGTTACCAAAAATACTTGGCGCTTTTAATGTAAAAGCGTAAGAAGTGTCGTTAATAATTTTAAATTCTTTTTTAGCGTCAGCAGGTGACTCTAAATATGATACAGCTTGAGAAAGAGCATAAGCGTCACCATCCCACGTTGAGATCATCATTAGAGGCCTTGACTCATAGACTTCTTCTTGCAGCATACAAATACCAATTTGTCCTGCGATGTGAATGTAGCTAGCATCCGGAATAATTCCATGGTCTTTTGAAAAGAGTTTCTTTTTATTATGAAAATAAACACTTTCGTTAAAAACAACTTTTGTTCCGTTGTCATGTGCGATTTTTATAATTTCTTTTAGTTCTTCATTAGTAAAATTGACTAAAAGATCACCAATGAAAAGAGCTAAGTAATCTTTGGTCGCAAGTTTTTCTTTTAGTTGGCCAATCGTATCTACTTTAGAGTTCGGATAGAAGTCTAAAACGCCTGAAAGAGTAGCGGACATAAAGCTTTGCTTACCAAAATAGTCATGGTTAAAAGATATTACTTTTGTTCTTTCTTTTTGATTTTTGATAAGAATCGATTTGAATATTTTTTCTACACACTCACTATGTCCACTCGCTGTAAAAAAGTGTTGTAGTTCTTTAGGTGCGATATCTTTGAAACGCTTAAGATTTGCCATAAAACTTTCATCAATGAAGTTTGAAAGACAGATCTTGTTTACAAGTGTTGGCATACTCTCGAATGAAGCAGCATTTAAGATAGGGGAAGTTGAGTACTTTAATTTCTCATTACTCCATCTCAGGTTTTGGCGATAGATGATAACATCGCGATGCTCTTCATCATCGAGATAATTCTCTTTAAGTTTCATCTCAATGATGGCCCCAAGAGAACAGTTTATAGAAAGCATTGCTCCTGCGTGAATATCACGGTTTCTTCCGTAGATATATTCGTTGCCATTGGCACTTGCAATAAGTGTTAGCGCATACTTTAGGTATTTTCCCATTCCTTGTGATTGCTCCATATTTATAATTGTTGTATCGAGCATATAAAGAGTTTTTGGACTATTGAAATACTTAACTAAGCGTAGTCCACTCTCATGAGGGAAGTGAGTAATTTTACCTGCAAATGAGATTCCTACCAGTTGTCTTGTTTCGCTTAGTAGGGCCATCGCAATTGAATCTTTACAATGAGCAATTTTTTCGAATTTCTCAATGCTTGTTTGTCTCGTTGGCTCATATGTATGACGTTGGATTTCTTCAATCTTGTGTTTGTAATAGTCGAAGTTTTCACCATCAATTTTAATTAATTCTAAGTTAAATTCTTCATTAAAGAATTTTTGGGCAAAGCTAAATGCCGCTTTGTCTTGAAGGTTCCCACTGAAGGCTTCCACTAATTTTGCATGCCATAAGTATTCATTGGGAGAATTTACTTTAGTTTTTGGAGTATATTCTAGTTTATTTGTTTCACCTTTATAAATTCGGTTAGCAATCTCGTTAATTGCGTCGAATAGATAGTCGATATCTTCGTTAGTCCAGGCCGTATTAAGTCTAAATCTTAGTGTATTATCTCCAGCTTGATAATAGAGTAGTCCTAGGTCAAAGCGGTTTGAGATAAAAGGTGCAATATCTTTTGCATCCGATAGATCAAAAGCAAATGCGACACCAAAGCATCTAGGTGATGAAAGCTGATCCCACTTACTTATAAGTTGATTAAGTTTATTTCTTGTATATTCTTCGATTGTTGCAATTTTGTAGCGAAGTTGATCGATTGCTATTGCTTGATAGTAACCTCTGATAACAGAAGAAGTTTGAAACTCATTATTCTCCCAGCATGGATCTTGTGTCAGTACAATTCCACTTTGGGCCTTCTTTGCACATGTAATATACTCAGGATTAATTTGATTTCCTTGTGAATCTTTTAGATCAAATGTTCTGTGCCAGAAGAAGTCTCGTCCAAGTCCAAACCCTGTTTGAACCTCATCATAGATAAGTGCAACTTGATAAGATTTTACGATCAAATTAAGGGCCACATGGAAGCGATTTGTTGAATAGCGATCACCACCTTCGCATTGCATTGGCTCAACTAAAATTGCAAAGTGAGTATTCTCTTTTAGAACTTCATGAAGTTGCTTTAAAGAGGCGATTTCTGATTTAAGTAAATCATCAGCTTTACTTTCAAATTCTTTTAAATTTGCTTCAAAGCTTGGTGAAAATGGATTCTCCCATAATCTAATCCACTCTGGATCTATATCTAAAATAAATTGATCATTCTTTGTTTCAGGATAATCGATGAAAGTTGTTTCATGTCCTTCGATTTGATATGGCTCTCGCTTACTTGGATTCCAAGTCGAGAAAAGTGTTGATAGGAAGCGTCCGTGAAAACTGCCTTCAAAAGCTATGATTTTGTTTGCACCTGTATGGGCCCTTTTCATATAGGCCATAATAAGGGCCGCTTCATTGGCTTCCGCTCCAGAGTTCACAAATACTGGTGTAAGTTTGTCGTTAGAAGCTTTCTCTCTTAGAAGAGTTTTAAAAGACTCGGCGATTTCGATAAAAGTTGAATCGAGATAATTTCCTGTCCATGCACTTTCATGCATTGTTGTTCCAAAAAGGGCCGTTGCATTGAAACCAAGTCCTAGTGTGGCTATCTGTGAAGCAGCATCGAGGAGAAATTCTGGAGAATTTTCATCTCTTGTTTCCATCGCAAGGTATGCTCCTTGTGAAAATTTATGATGAGGAATATATTCTTTCTTCTCTGCAGAAGTGAAGTTATCCTTGTACATTGTTGCTAGCTTTTCTTTAGCGTGTTCGTGACTGTTTTTACCAATTAAGTTGATTTCCATCTCTTTAACCCTTAAGTGTTTTATATTATCTAACTTCTTTTTGAATCTTCTCTTTTAGAAAATCACTAAATTTGAGTCCTGTGTTTTCTAGCATTTTTGGAAACATTGAAATACTTGTCATACCTGGAAAAGTATTGATTTCATTTAAGTAGATATCCCCATCGCTTAAGAAGAAGTCTATGCGTGACAGATGTCTTAGCTTTAGGCATTTGAATGCTGTCTTAGCTATAATTTGCATTTGAGAGATCTGTTCATTAGTTAACTCAGGCGCCTCAACATAAGTTTTAGCTTTTGATTGCTCACTATATTTTTGCTCATAATCATAAAATTCATCACTTGCATTTACGATTTCACCAGGTTTAGATGCGTGGAGATTTCCTTCTTGCTCAAATACTGCAATTTCTAGCTCACGCCCTTTAAGTGTTCTTTCAATGAGAATATCATCGCTATACTCGAGTGCTTTATTGATTGCATCCACCAAATCTTCTCTATTTGTTACGTGGTAGCAACCTACTGAAGAGCCCTGACTAGCAGCCTTGATGAAAACGTCATTATTTGATTTTTCAAAAAAATCCACAACTTCACTTCGTTCATAAGGTAAATCTTTGTGAATCGACATCCACTTCGTATTTGGTATACCTAGATGATCAAACCATAACTTTGTCGTTACCTTGTTAAAACAAATACTACTTCCTTCATGGCGTGGGCCAAGGTAGGGAAGCTTATGCATTTCAAGGAAGCATTGTATTTCTCCAGTTTCTCCTGGAGGTCCATGAATAACTGGAATGACATAATTGATATATGGCCTTTCTGTTGCCGTTTCTAATATCTGTCCATTTAGGCTAACTTTTTGACCGTTTAAAGTAAGATCCCCCGACTTTGTCATTTCAACGACAATAGGGTTGAACTCTGGATTGATGGCGACTTGCTCTTTTATATATTGAGCAGAGCGAAGAGACACTTCATGCTCGGTAGACCCACCACCACATATGATTAAGATATTTTTCCTTTCCATGGAAACCTTCTTTTAAAGTGAATATATAAAAAACCCTAAAGCTTATGCTTTAGGGTATTTTAAACTATCTAGTGCCTTAAGTTTCTCAAGCATTTCTGCATTCGTCCAATTGAACGAACCTTTTGCTCCATGCTTTCTAACTGCTACGGCATTGTTTTCAATTTCACGATCACCAACAACGAACATGAATGGAATTTTAGACTTTTGAATTTGGCGAGTCTTATATCCCATTGTTTCATTACGATCATCTACGCTTACACGATAACCTTGCGCAAATAATTGCTCTTTAAGTTTGTGAGCAGCTTCCCCGTGTGCTTCATTATTAACTGGAACAATAACGATCTGCTCTGGTGCTAGCCAGAAAGGGAAAACACCTGCAACGTGCTCAGTGTAAACACCAAAGAATCTCTCAAGTGACCCAAGTAGGGCACGGTGTACAACAACTGGTCTTTCTTCGCCACCGTCTGCCGTCGTGAATTTAAGATCAAAACGGTCTGGTAGTTGGAAGTCTAGCTGAATTGTCCCAAGCTGCCACTTACGTCCAATTGCATCTGCAACCTCAATATCAATTTTTGGTCCATAGAATGCACCGTCACCTTCTTTGATAACATAATTGTGACCAGAAGCTTTTAGTGCTTCTTCAAGTGCGTTCTCTGCAATATCCCAAGTCTTATCATCACCAGCTTTCTTTTCTGGACGAGTTGATAAATTAACAGTGATATTATCGAAACCAAATAGCTCGTAAGCTGTGAAGATCATCTTCATTGTTCTTTGAATTTCTTCTTGAACTTGATCAAGTGCTAAGAAGATATGGGCATCATCTTGGCAGAATGAACGCACGCGAGTTAGACCTGCTAGTGCACCTGCTTTTTCATTTCTGTGAAGACGGCCAAAGTCCGCATAACGAAGTGGTAGGTCACGGTAGCTATACTTATAGTGCTTGAACATTAGCATGTGACATGGGCAGTTCATTGGTTTTACCGCATATTCACGATCGTCAATCTTTGAAAAGAACATGTCGTCTTTGTAGTGCTCATAGTGACCAGAAGTATGCCAAAGAGAGCTATCTAAGATTTGAGGCGTGATAACTTCATCGTATTCATAGATACGGTATAGTCTTCTAATATAGTTCACAAGTTCGTTAATAACGATTGTTCCTTTTGGCATAAAGAAAGGAGCACCTGGAGCAACTGGCTCAAAGTGGAATAATTCTAGTTCTTTTCCTAACTTTCTGTGATCACGCTTTTTTGCTTCCTCAAGCATCATAAGATGTTGCTTAAGTTCTTTCTTATCTGAGAACGAAGCAGCATAAATTCTTTGCATAACTTCACGCTTTTCATCACCACGCCAGTATGCACCCGCAATGCTAAGAAGCTTAAAACCTTGTGGTAGGTCAGTTGTATTTTCTACGTGTGGCCCACGACAAAGGTCAATGAATTCACCTTGCGAATAACAGCTAACTTCTTCGTCTTCAGGGATTGCTTCAATAAGTTCTACTTTAAGTTCCTGACCTTGCGACTTGAAGAATTCAACAGCCTCAGTTCTAGTCATAACTTTTCTTTCGATTGGTAATTTTTCTTTGATGATTGTTTTCATCATATCTTCAATTTTTGGAAGATCTTCCTCGCCCAGGGTTCGATCCATCAGAATGTCGTAGTAGAAGCCATTTTCAATAACAGGTCCAACGCCAAATTGAACGCTCTCATTAGGATAAAGTCTTGAAATTGCTTGCGCCATTAAGTGGGCGCTCGAGTGTCTGATTGTGTCTAAATCGTACTTGGGCATGTAATCTCCATAAAATTTTGGAATAATTCCTACTTTAAAGGCCCATAATATCAAATAATTAAAGGGTTCATCAATATTTTGAGTGTAATTATTTTAGTTATTATAAAGAGTTTTGACGGGCAGCGTGATGACATGTTATGAACATGTTGTGGTAAGATTCCACAAAATTCTCACAGCGGAATAGAAATAGGGAGTTGATATGCAGATTGTCGGGGGACAAGAATCTGGAAATAGTGTAAACAGCGGCTTTAAGACTGAGGTTTTAGGCTTTCTTGGTCATGGTGAAGGGCTTATTCCTTCACAAGATATTTTGACTAAGTTAGAGGTTGGTAAGGCTTATTACCAATTAGGAAAACTTCATTATGATAAAGCCGATCTTAATAAGGCCGAAGTAAACTTTTTAAAGGCCATCGACTGTGCTGAGTGTCCTCAGGATAATTATCGCGTTTTAAAAATTCTAAGTTTTCTTATTAGAATTGCTGCTGAAAAGCTTGAAGATGAAAAAGCCGCTAAGTATGTAAATCAGAGTGAGAATATCATTAATGACTTACAGGTAAACCTTGGTAGTCTTTCTGCTGAATACTTCTATTATGCAGGTTTAATCAAGTCGTATCGAAATGATTTTGCAGGTGCATTTAGCGACTTAGAGCTATCTTATAATAAATCTAAAGAAGAAAATGATCCTGATCTTCACTCAAAGTGTTTATTGGCCCTAGCTAATAATGCTTATAATAGAGGTGAATTCGACCTTTCTCTTGATTACATGGCCCAACTGGATAACTTATTAAAGATTATTAATAAGGAATATCTTGGTGGTTCGATGCATATGACTTATGGAAAAATCCTAATTGCCAAAGGTGATGTGGAGGCTTCTTTAAAGCACTTCAATCTTGCTAATATTACACTTCAGAATAAGAAGTGTTGGAATCTTTATGGTTATATTCTTTTAGGAATTGGTCAGGTTGAAAAAGTGAAGGGTGATTATGATAAAGCTACTCTTTACTATAACCTTGCAAAGCAAGCAGTTGATTCAACAACTTTTAAGCGTCTAACTAATGTACTTGATGCTGAAATTCATGAAGTTAATGATTCAAGTGTTGATATTTACCTTGATCGCAATAATAGAAAAGTGAAAGAAAAGAATATTGGTGTTATCGACTTTAAGCACCGTTTTGTTCTTCTTGAAATTCTATTCTTGCTAGCTAAGAACCGTGGTTCTTTTTATGACAAAGAAGATCTGGCACGTGAGATTTGGAAAGACGAGTACAATCCACTAATTCACGACAAACTTATTTATACGTCAATCTCTCGTCTAAGAAAGCTTATCGAGCCGAAAGACAATAGTAATACGAAGAGAAAGTACATTATCCGTGGTAAAGATGGATATACTTTCAACCCAGACGTTAAGATTCGTTATCAGATGGAGACAAAACTTACTGCAGGTAAAGCTGTAGCAAACGTTGACATTAGTTCTCCAGTTTAATTAGCATTATACTTAATGCGATTTATTCTAGTTTCAATATTTTTAATGAATACATGGGCCCTCAAAGATAGGGCCCTTTTCTCTGTAAATGGCCAAATCTATTTCGGTCAAAACACAAATGATCTTTTAAAAGCTTATAATCAAAGTTTGTGCCTGATAGGGAAAAAGAACTATATTGCTAAGTTAACTGGCCTAGCTCCTGCTCTTGAGCAAGTTACAATTGCGCCAGAGTCCCTTAATGCAAAACAGAAAGACTTAATAAAGAGAGTATTATTGCTCTCAAAGTCTATGGATTTAGAAAGTGAGTACGCTTCGTATCCAAAGTTTGGCACTTGTAAAATAAGTAAAGAGCTAACTAAAAAAGTGGTTCAGATTTATAACACAAATTACGAATTGAAGAAGAGATACCAAAATTTTCTAGAAACTCATAAATTAGATAATGGCCCTTATATAGATGAGGAATATAAAGACTTCGTTTTAAAGAATGTTGACTCAAGGTTATTCTTATAAAGATGAAAGAATTCAAAATAGACTTAATAAGCAATATTGACGAAGAGATACTGTCGAATTTATGCGACTTTGAAGCTGCATTTTTCAAATGGCCTTGGTCAAAAGAAAATTGGCAACAATTGGCATCCTCTGGTCGAGACATTTCATGTATCTGGGCCGAAGATGATCAAGTTGTGGGAATTTGTGTGTTTGAGGTGAATCAACCAGATTTTTGTCATTTATATAAAATTATCGTTCACCCTGACTTTAGAAGACGCTCAATTGCCAAAAAGCTATTTGAAGACATGCTGAGTCATTGCAAGAGTGTTTTTAATGGCCAAATATTTCAAGTTTATCTTGAGGTGGAGGCTTCAAATGAGGGGGCCATCAGGTTTTATGAGAGATTGGGCCTTGAAAAAATTCATCTAAAGAAGAATTTCTATGCAGATGGAAGTAGTGCTGTTATAATGCAGGCAGTCGTAAGCTGAAGTTGTTTTCATAAGTTATCAATGACAAACCTTGACAAGATTTCAAAATCTTTGATAATTAATAAGTACTTAGAAATTAGAAAGTTTTTTTCAGGTTTTTGAGTAAATAACGATTAGTTAAATATTTAACAAGATATAATCGGGTAGACTTTTAGGGCTACCCTTTTTTTTTATTTTTATAGGCTTTTTTGTAAAAGCATATGGGATGCGTTTTAATGGATTTAGATATCTCTTATTCAGGTATGGAACAAAAATTTTTCGAACTTGCTACTGAAGTTGTAAGTGGGGAAGGTTACCTTCTTTATGATATGGAGTATATCAAAGGTTCTAAAACTTTACGCGTCTACATAATGAATAAAGAGACAAGAACAGCTGTAATCGAAGATTGTGTGAACGTTGACCGCGCTTTTAGTGAGCCAATGGAAGCACTTGATTGGATTCCAGATGATATTGTTCTAGAAGTTTCTTCTCCAGGAATGTTTAGAAAAATTAAAACAAGAGAGCACTTAGAGTTAAGTATCGGCGAGCGTATTCTTGTTCAACTTAATAAGAAATTTGGGGATCTTTTCCCAGGTGAAAAGTTTGATAAGAAAACAGCAAATGCTAAGAAAGTTATTTGTAGCTTAAATAGCTACGGAGACGACTATATCGACGTGACTCTCGATAGTGATTTTGATTTAAAATTAAACTTAAATGATATTAATAAGATCGCACTTGAACCAGAAGTGTAATTGTTTGAGGTGAAAAATGAGTTTCTCAGAATTAAGTAAAATTATTGATGTGTTAGGTAAAGACCGTGGTATCGATAAGGCCATTATCGTAAACGCAATTGAACAAGCTTTCTTAGTAACTGCTAGAAAGAAGTTTGGAATTCAAGGTGAATACGAAACTCGTTATAACGAAGATGACGATGATGTAGAGATCTTCCAATATAAAAACGTTGTAGATGAAGTAAGAGATTCAATTATTGAAATCAATCTAGGTGATGCTAGAGAGCTTGATGAAGATGTTGAAATCGGTGACCAATTAGGGATCAAAATTGAAAACCCTAACTTCACACGTGTTGACGTACAAACTGCGCGTCAGATTATTATGCAAAAAGTTCGCGATGCTGAAAGAGAAATCCTATTCTCTGAGTTTAAGCACAGACAAGGTGATCTTGTAACTGGTATCGTTAGAAGATATGAGCGTGGAAACGTGGTTGTTGATCTTGGGAAGGCCGATGCTGTTCTTTCAAGAAGAGAGCTAATTCCTGGTGAGCAATTTAACCCTGGTGACAGAGTACAAGCTTACTTAACTGAAGTAGTTATGACTAACCGTGGGCCAGAAATTAGACTTTCAAGAACTTCACCAATGTTCCTTGTTAAGCTTTTTGAAATTGAAGTTCCAGAAATTCAAGATGGAACAATTGAAATCAAATCAGCTGCACGTGAGCCAGGTCAAAGAGCTAAAATCGCTGTTCAATCAGTAGATAAAGATATTGATCCAGTTGGTGCTTGTGTTGGTATGAAAGGATCACGAGTTCAAAATATTGTTAATGAACTACAAGGTGAAAAAATTGATATCGTAAGATGGAATGATGATCTAGCTACATTTGCTATTGCAGCTCTTGCTCCATCTGAAATTGAAAATATTTCTATTGATCACGATTCAAAATCAATGGACGTAATCGTAGAAGAAGATCAGCTATCACTTGCTATTGGACGTCGTGGACAAAACGTTCGTCTTGCAGCAATGCTATCTGGTTACAATATTAACATTATCTCGAAGTCTAAACTTCAAGAAAAAGTTAATAAGTCAGTTGAGAACTTACTTCAAATCCCATCTGTTACAGATGCAATGGCACAAGTACTTGTACAAAATAGCATCATGGCAATTGGTGACTTCATGGCAACTCCTGCGGATGAAATTGCTACTATGACTGGTGTTGATGCTGCTACAGCACAAACTGCAATTGATGAAGCTGCAAAGTTAGTTGAAGAAGGAACAATTGAGCTTCAACCAGAAGGTGAAGAAGAATTAGTATCTGCTTCTGCAGTTCCTAAGTACCTAGGTATTATTAATAAAGAAGGTGCTGAGCAGGAAGATGAAGGTTCAGACAAATTTAATGAAGCAGAAAGAAGATTAAGAGAAGAATTAGCTGCATTTAAAATTAAGTAATTTTAAAATAGAAAAGTGTAGTCATACTACGGAGATAAAATGCCTAAGAAAATATTTGAATTGGCCAATGAACTCGGAAAGAAGCCATTAGACCTCGTAGAAGAGCTGAAGTCACACGGATTCTCAGTAAGAAACCACATGTCGGTATTATCTGATGAAGATATTACTAAGTGGGAATCACTTACTGGAGGAAGTGCTGGAGATGCACCTGCTGAGAAGGCGACAAAGAAGAAAACGGTCAAAAAGAAAGCTGCAAAAAAGGCGACTGTAAGAAAGAAGTCTGCGGCACAAGCTGACGATGATAGTGAGGAAGATAAACCTGCTAAGAAGACAGTTACTCGTAAGAAGAAGACTGTTGTACGTCGTAAAGCTTCATCAAAATCTTCGGAGGCAACTTCTGATGATGAAAACACTGAAGCTATTGTTGAATCTTCTGAAGATATTGAAGTAAATGCAGAAGAGACTGTAAGTACTCCTGTTGCTGAAGAAGCTCACGCTCCTGAAGTAGAGGAAGAAAAAGAAGTTGAAGCTAAGGAAGCAAAAGAAGAAGTTGCTGTCGAGGCTAAGACTGAAGAGAAAAAAGCTTCTGAAGAAAAAGAAGAGAAGAAAGAATCGACGACTCTAGATGGAAAGCCATTTGGTCTAAGAATTGTTTCAGCTCCAACTAAAGAAGATAAAGAGAAAGCTGCTGCTCGCAAGGCAAAGAAAGCTGCTACTAAGGACGAAGAAGTTCAAGATGATATCAACACTAAAGCAGGTGTTGTTGAAGGTGATGAAGATCGTACAGCTAAGAAGGATAAAAATCGTCTAAGTGGTCTTGCTTCTATGTTAAGTGCTAAGAAGACGGTTAACCGTTCACAAGCTCTTAACGAAGAACGTGCAACTTCAGAGCTTAAGTCTTACTCTTCACTTCAAGGTACTGGACGCCCAATGTATACTCAAGTTAAGAGAAAGCGTCAGTACTCAGGACCTTCGAAATCAACTGAGATTACAGAAGTAAAAGAAGCAAAGAGAATTATTAAGCTTCACGGTGGTGCTTACGCTGAGCAATTAGCGAAGAAGCTATCTATTAAGCTTAAAGATATGATCGATAAGTGTCTTGACTTAAATCTACTTGTTAGAAATGGTGACTATATTGGTCTTAAATTAGCGGGACAAATTGCGTCTCTTTACGATTATAGAGTAGAGGATCAGACTTTTGATGAGGATGCGGCACTTGGGAAAGAATCTCTTTCTGAAGAGCAACTAAATAAGCTTCCACTTCGAGCTCCTGTTATTACAATTATGGGTCACGTTGACCACGGTAAAACAACTCTACTAGATTATATTAGAAATGAATCGATTGCTGCTGGCGAAGCTGGTGGGATCACTCAGCACATTGGAGCTTACTCGGTAGATGTTAAAGACTCTAAGCTTACTTTCCTAGATACTCCAGGTCACGCGGCCTTTGGTGCTATGAGACAGCGTGGTGCTGATATTACAGATATTGTTATTTTAATTGTTGCTGCTGATGATGGTGTTATGCCTCAGACTGTAGAGTCAATTAAATACATTCAATCTGCAGGTAAGCCTTTAATTGTAGCGGTTAACAAAATGGACCGTGAAGGTGCTAACCCAGATCGTATTAAACAAGCTCTAACAGAATTTAATATCACTCCTGAGGAATGGGGTGGGGAAACTCAATTCTGTCATATTTCTGCACTTAAAGGTGATGGAGTTGATGAACTTCTTGAAGCAATTGCACTTCAAGCTGAAATCATGGAGCTTAGAGCTGAACCTAAAGGGCCAGCTGAAGGTGTTGTTATTGAATCAAGAATTGAGCACGGACGTGGTCCTGTTGCAACTGTTCTTGTTCAAACAGGGACACTTAAAAAAGGTGACTCAATTGTTGTTGGAGAAACTTTTGGACGTGCAAGAAGTTTAACTGACCATAAAGGTGTTCAACATAATAAAGTTGGGCCTTCGATGCCAGTACAAATTATTGGACTTGCAGAAGCGCCATCTCCAGGAGATAGCCTAAACGTTGTTAAAAACGAAAGAGAAGCAAAGAAGATTGCTCAAAACCGTATTGATGAAAGAATCAGAATTGAAACTGCAGCTCAGACTCAAGGGCCAAAAGTTTCTCTTGAAGACTTCTTTGCAACTGCTGTATCAGATGAGGGACAAAAGAAAGATCTTAACCTTATCATTCGTTCAGATGTTCAAGGATCTTTTGAAGCGATTAAATCTGCTATTGAAACAATTTCAAATCCAGAGGTTGAAGTTAAAGTTATTCGCGGTGGTGTCGGTCAAATTAGTGACTCAGACATTGAACTGGCAAATACTTCGGGTGCCTTTGTTCTTGGATTTAATATGAGACCATCAACTTCTGCACGTAAGCTTTCTGAGCAGTATGGAATTGATGTTAAAACTTACTCAATCATCTATGAACTAATCAATGATGTGAAACTAGCTGTTGAAGGTCTTCTCGATCCTGAGTTTACTGAAGAGTACATCGGGCGCGCGGAAGTACGTGATACATTCTCTGTTCCTAAAGTTGGAACAATTGCTGGTTCAATTGTTGTTGATGGTGCTATCCAAGTTGGTTGTAACGTACGTCTTCTTAGAGAAGGTAAGATCATGTTTGATGGTAAGATGTCTTCTCTTAAGAGATTTAAAGATGATGTTAAAGAAGTTAAAAATGGTTACGAATGTGGTGTTGGCCTAGAAAATTACAACGATGTAAAAGTTGGCGACCTATTCGAAGCATATAAACTGAAAGAAAAGAAACGTAAGCTTGAGGATGTTTTAACAGCAGACTCACCAATTCTTTAATTCGGTTGGAGATGTCATGAGTGGCAATAAGAAAAAACTTCAATATGAAGAACAAATTAAAAATGAAGTAAATCAATTACTTCGTCGTGGACTAGATAACTCTGCGTTCACATTTTGTTCGATTACTAAGGTTGAGATAAGCCCAGACTTTTCTACGGCAAAGTTATATTGGGATACATTCGATCCTTCTAGAAGAGGTGATATTGCTAAGGCGATGGATACTTCTCTAGGTAAAATTAGAAGTCACCTTGCTAAGACTTTACAAGTAAGACACACACCTTCATTAACTGCTGAGTATGACTCGCAATTTGAAGATGAGCAGGAAATTGAAAAACTACTGCAATCTGAAAAAGATAAAGGAAAGTCTTTCTAATGGCTTCAAGAAATAAGAAATTTAAGGGCCCAATCTTTGGGCCTTTCTTTTTTAAAGTTGATAAACCAAAAGGGATAACTTCCTTTGATGTTATTAGGCGCTTTAAAAAAAACCTTCCTAAAAATATTGGTAAGATCGGACATTTTGGAACTCTTGATCCATTTGCAACTGGTCTACTTGTTATTGGTATTGGACCTGCAACAAGATTAAATCAATACACTCAAATTGATTCTAAAGAGTATATTGCGACAGGAATTCTTGGTGTTAATTCTCCAACAGGTGATTTTGATACTGAAGAAGGTACAATTGAAGAATTAGAGTTTTCTGACGTAAGCTTCGATGAGGTAAAGAGTCAGCTTGAAACTTTTATTGGTCCGTATATGCAAAGCCCTCCCGCTTTCTCAGCAACTAAGCACGAAGGCAAGGCGCTTCATGAGTGGGCACGAGAAGGTGTATTTATTGAAAAGCCACCTGTTGAGCGAACAATTCATGAAATTGAACTATTAGAGGTTCAGGGCCGTAAGATCGTCTTTCGTGTTTGTGTTTCTTCTGGAACTTATATCCGAGTTCTCTTTGATGACCTTGCTAAGAAATTAGGAACAAGAGGTGCTCTGGAAGACTTAAGACGAACTAATTCAGCAGGAATTGATTTAGAAAATAGTATTGATTTGGCAATCTTTGATGATGAAAATTTCAGTGCTAATGATTTTTTATTGAACTACACAAATCCGATAACTGAACTTATTGGATTTGAAAAAATAGAATTAGACGAGGCCATGAGCCTATGTTTTGTTAATGGCCAAACATTAAAAATGGATGTGGCCGATGGCCACTATTGGATGAGATCGCAAAATCAAACACTTGGACTCGCGGTCGCTAATGGTGGACTACTTAAGAGTTGCGTGGGCTTTAGTCCAGCTGCGTTAGATAAAATCGATTTAACTATGTGTAATTCCTTAGACGAATAATTTTAATTCGTGCTATACTCTAGGAAATTACAAGTGAAATTTAAGGAGATAAAGTGAATACTACTTTAATTGCATTAGCTATTGCATTATTAGTTGTAACAGGGATGGTTGTCCAACTAGGTGTTTTAAGCCTTCTTTCAGGTTCATTCTTCTTCCTATTTGGGAAGTCGAAGTTTGAAGTTCTAAAATCTTCAGATGATGAAAGTTTTGCTTTTGGTTACCGTTGGAATAATTCTAGGCAGCCTGCTAAGTTTAACCACGTTACTGTAAGGCTATTCAACCCATTTGGTAAGAAAACTCAAGTAACTGTTTCAAGTGACTTTGCTGTTCAAGATTCTGACTTTGGTATTGAAGTTAAAATGGGACCGGCTTTTAAAGATATTTTAGAGCTTGAAAACCTTGATTCTTCAACAGTTGAAATCGAACTTAAGTCTAAAGACGGTGTTACTCAATCTCGCACAATGAAGGGACGCAAGTTTATTGAAGCATTCCGTGGTGCTGAAAATACTGTTGAAACATTTAATGAAAAATATGGTTACGTAAAACCAAAGATGTTTTATCACCAAACAACTCGTTCATTTATTGCAGATGCCATTCCACAAGGTGATATTCCTGTAGGACTTAGAATTTCTGCAAACCCACAGTTTGCTGGTGAATTCGCTGGTGCTGCTGGTGCAGGAGCTCCTGCTCAAGAAAACTTTGCTGTTTCTAAGGTATGGATTGAAGAAGGTTGTATTGTTTGTAACGCTTGTGAAGGTATTTACCCTGAAGTATTCGAAGTTACAGATACTAACTGTGTGATTCGTCCAGATGCGCCACTTGATAACGGACTTTTAATTCTTGAAGCTGCTGAAGCTTGTCCAACTGAAGTTATCAAATTCAATAAAGCATAATTCAGATTTTAAATTTTGATATAAATAAGGCCCTCGAAAGAGGGCCTTGTTGTTTCTATTTTCTGTTATAATTATTAAATGGAAGTAGATAAATATTCAACACTCTTATCTCCTGCTGATAACGAGCATTTTAAACGCCGTTTTTTCTTAACTGAGAACCAATTAACGAATCCCTTATAACCAATGTTTTCTTTGTTCCTAGGGCCGGTGACAAGTGGCTATACCTTGTTAAAGACAGTGGTAAGCTTGACTATCCTGGAGGAGAATTAAGAGAAGGGGAAAGCGTTATTTTTGGTTTAGAGCGAATGCTAGGTCTTGAACTTGGCATTAGTATGAAAAGTATTAACAAACTTGGGCATTGGATCTTAGAAGATAAATACGAGACGCCCTTGCGAGAGCATTTTTCTCATCCTATCTCAGCTGCTGTCGTTTTCACTGGAGATGCAAATTTCGTTAACTCTAATAATTTAAAATCAGCTACCACTGAAGAGGTTTGCCGACTTCTAAAGTCAGAAAACCGTCATTTACAAGCAGATATTTACTTAGCATGCGCTGAGTATTTAGAGTCTTTGGATTAGTTTAAGACGAAGGGGATACATGAATAGAATTACTCTAAGATATTTAACTCATGAGGATAAAGATGAATTCTTTGCTGCTTTCCATGAGGACTGGGAAAACAATTTTGACTTTGTTCATTACTGGGAAACTCTAGCTAATAGAGAGTTTGAGAAATATGTTTCGATAGCTCCGGAGTTTGCAAGGGGAATTCATATTCCAAAAGAGCACGTAGCTGCCGCATTACTTTTTGCCTCCAACGAGGACGGGAGAATTGTAGGCCGTACATCAATTCGTTTTGAATTAAACGATCATCTTTTAAAGGTTGGTGGCCATATTGGTTATGGAGTATGCCCCAGTTTCCGCCGTCAAGGATATGCGACTAAAATTCTTGCTGAGTCCTTAAACTACGTTAGGGCCAATATTAAGGGCCTTAAAAAGGTTCTTGTTACTTGTGATGAAGGTAATATTGGATCTGAGAAGACAATTCGTAAAAACCGTGGCCAGCTTGAGAATGTTATTGAGGTTAATGGTGTTAAGAAGATGAGGTTTTGGTTCGAGTTGTAATTTTTTAGGGACTTTAATTCAATGAGTAGTAGTGTGGTCTTTGAAGTTGGTTACCCGAAGGCTCCCTTTATGTTCAGGAAGAATTGTATGCCTGCGTGAGGCAGGAGCCGAAGCAGGCCGAGGTCGCCTCTGGGTTGTTCGGCATCATTTTGCCATCGTGGTTTTAAATTATAACATTCTTTAATTCAATGAGTAGTAGTGTGGTCTTTGAAGTTGGTTACCCGAAGGCTCCCTTTGTGGTCGCCTCTGGGTTGTTCGGCATCATTTTGCCATCGTGGCAAATGACGCCTCCAAAAAAAGAAACCCGCCTGGACAGGGCGGGTTTCAAATTTAAGAACAATTTATCGGTAGATGGTTCGGATTATTTTCCTTCCATCGGATTAATTAGTCTGAAGTATAATCCAAGAAGTTTTACGTTTCTCTTCATATCACCGTAGAAGCTATCTACATCTTTAGTAACTTTCATTTTCGTCATCGCTTCACCAACAAGCTGATCCATTTGCTGAATCTGAGCGAAGCTGTTTTCTTGGATATCTCTTAAGAAAACATCTCCTAACTTGATTTGCTCGTTATTATTTAGACCTTGGATGATCTTTGTAATAACTGGTGCGAATAGCTCAACTTGACCTTGCTCGTTCACAGAAGGCATTGAAAAGTTGTTCAGAAGGTTAGTGATCTTATTGTCTAAGTAAGTATCCTTGTTTCCAGTCTTTGCCATTTGAATCATATCAACTGTTGAACAGTATTGCTCAGAAAGACGACATGCTTCAGCTTCAAATGCGATTGGAGCGATTGCCTGGCTTAGTACTTGGTTAATGTATTCAAGTGACACACCTTCAAGACCAATCTCATTCATCATCGTTGTAAATTGTGCTGATACAAAGTATGAACCAGCTTGTTTTACAAGTGCTCTTTGAGCAAGGAATCCTGCAATCATCTCTTTTTGATTTTGTGAAGCAAGAAGAGCGTTGATCTGAGCGAAGTATTTCTCCATCTCTGATTTAATTGCTGTTGCATCACCAAGAGCTGCTGCCATATCAAGCTCTGTCTTTTGAGCTTTCATTGTATCTTCAGTTGCACCTTGTGCCGCTGGAGTTTGAGCAAGTTGAAGTCCTGCGATTTGTGCCTGCTCCCATTCTTTAAAGAATGTTGACCAACGCTCATCGTGAGAGATTAACTGCATCATACTCGCTTTCTTAATAACGTTACCAGCTACATATGAATCTTGTGCGTAAGGTACATATGCTTTTCTGATATCAGTTTTCTCAGCTACATAATCCTCTGGGATTTGGTAAGTTTGCCCTTCGTGCTCAAAAGTCTCAGTAAGTAGGTCGTTTTGAGAAATGTGGTTTACCCAAAATGCACGAGCAGGGTTAGCTGTTTGTTCAAAAGTATCAATGTTACCGTAAACTAGACCACCGATAGCAGCATAGTTAGTTTCAACTTCACCAACTTCAACTTTAAAAGCTCCGTTAGTTAGTGGGATATTACGTCCAGTTTCTGGGTCATATACTAGTGGTGTAACTTGACCAGAAAGAACTTCTCCAATTGTTGATTGTACAATTGAATCTTTAATATCAATTCCAAATAGGTACTGCTCTAGTAACTGGTATGGAATTCTTAAAGAGTTTGAACGGTACTTATAAGAGTACGACTCTGACTCTGTAAGTGCTACAAGAGCTGCAGCCTTATCATATTCAACACCACGGTTTTTAGCTCTGTATGAATCACTATCTAGTGAGATTGCCTCATTCCACTTAGTTTCAACAACCATTGGTTTTTGCGTTGCTACTTGTAGAACTGTTCCATCTTCAGCTGTTACTTCAGTTTGAGATGGTACAAGAGTCGAAACAAATCTCTTGTTTCTTTGTGCTTCAGTATCAAGTCCAGCACCTGGAGTGATATCTGGAGTTGCAACTACCGACTGTAGGAAGAATAGTGATTTAATTACACCATTAACTAGGTCGTTAGTTGTTGCATCATGAGTTGCTTGATCTGCTTGAGAGTACAACTCTGGAGTATAAATTAGGTGGTAGAATACCTCTTCATTCATCATTCTAAGCTTGTAGAACTTGTCCATTAGCCAACCAAATGCTGCTCCACCGTAGAATTCCTTACGCTTACCTGGGAAGTAGATATACTCATACATCTGACGGTAGTCTGCAATTTGGTAATCTACGATTTCTTCAAAAGATGAACCAAAGTCGTGTCTGTTACACTGAGGAGAGTTTCCAGCGTCCTCATCTGAACAGAATCTAATTCTCTTAAGACCAGCTTCCGCCATAAGTCTATGCTTAGAGATATTTGATGGGTTTCCATTTTCTCCAACTAGTGCATCAACAACATCTTTAATTCTTACTAGGTGATAGTATAGACCTGGTTCGAATTCAGACTCTACAGAAGATACCTTAACGTCAACACCGTTGATCTCTACAGATTTCTTTCTTGAGTTTGTGTAACCTTCAAGTTCAACCATCCCTGTATAAGCTGCACGTAGTGCGTATACATCGTATGGAGCTAGACCATCGTAAGTAGCGTGGTCATCAATTGTATAATCCATAACAGAAGATGAAGTTCTCTTAGTTTCTTTTTCTCCTGGGAATACCCAGTTCTTCTTATCAAATGATCCAACGAAGTTGTGACGTAGACCAAGGTTGTGTCCAATTTCGTGAGCAAGAGTCGGCATCCAAATATCAATTAGGATATCGTTCTTACCTTCGTCAGTTTGTGCCATCTTTAGAACATCGTAGTTCTTAGCAAGATTACTTAGAGCAAACTCAGCTGTTTCGTGGTTACAAATTGGGTTTTTATTACCTTTTGCATCGTACTCCATTGAGTGCTTGATCTTCGCTTGAAGGGCCTCAATTGAGTTGTCACCATGAATCGCAGCTTGTAGTGCAACATCATCTTTATTAGCAATTGCTTGCCAAGCAGCATGTACTGCTTTTGCTTCTTTTTGGTTAGCTCTTGTGAAGTTAGAAAGAACTTCATCTTTATCAAATGAGCTAGCTCTAAAGTCGTTCTTCATTAGACGGTGAGCATCTTTGATTTTCCCCATCTGTGAAGCGATATTTGGACGCTTAATTGTGTTAAGTAGGCTGCTCTTTAAGTTAGTATGAGCAACACCATGACGGTGAGATTTCATCTCAGCTTTCTTTGTGCTTTGAGATACTGTTTCACCTTCAATTTCAACTTCAACTTCATCAGAGTCAGCAACTTGTGTATTTTGTCCTGCCGCTTGAGTCTTTGCCTTGTGCTCAGCTAGAGCATCTTCAATAGCTTTCTTATTAAGCTCATCAGCAAGGTTTTTAAGCTCTTTAGTTGGAGTAATATTCTTAACAAAGTTCTTCTCTGCGATGGCCTTATCAACCATCCAGTTAATTGAAGACTTCATGTTACCACCGTATAGGTAAACAGAAGCTGATTCAACAACACCATTTCTTGGGTTAAATGACGGTCCACCAAGTCCAATGATTGAACTTGAAGTTGCTTTTTCTACCCAGTAGATGTGGTTACGTTGTAGATCACCAAGGTGAGTTTTTTCTACTACCTCGATATTTACTGAACGTGACTCACCATCAAGATTGTGAGTAAGAGAAAGATTCTTCGTTCCTGCTGGAATTGAATCATCTTTTTCTATTTTTAGAGTGATAATATCACCACGTCCTTCATATTGTGTACCTTTGAAAGCACGCTTGAAGCCTAGGTTGATATCATCAACAACTTTTTGAGAAGAAACGATAATCTTATTTCTTAAATCAAGTTCTGTTTGAGTCAGTTTTCTAATTAGCTTCCCATCTTTATCATATTTATTTGATGGAATACCTGTAAGTACGTACTCGATATTTTTACCATTTCTGATATCAAATACCATTGGTAGGTCTACTGTTGTATCAAAGTCACGAGTTTGCTCAGTGTATCCTTTTGGTACTAGCTTAGAACCAGTGAATAGACCAAAGTTAAACTTCTTTTGTACTTCGTAAGAAAGGTTTTGCTCTGGTTCTTCGAACTCTTGATTATACTTCATGAAAGTAGTTCTTTCTTTGAAAGTCATCGTTTCATTCTGTTGTCCCCAGTAATCTCCACCGAAGTCAGCACAGTTAAAGAAGTTTCCTTTCTTATAAGTTGATTGAGTAGAGAAGTTAAGGAATTCATCTCTTCCGTCAACTACTTGTACGATGTCACTTACTTCTGTAAGACCATGGGCCTTACCTCCACCACATACGCTCATTAGGTAAGGGTCTAGTGACGTAAGAACATCACCAATTTGATCGTTTCCAAGATTAACTACTGCAATTGCTCTTTCATCATTGTGACTAGCTGGAACGTAAACGATTCCACCTTTGTCATTCTTACTTTCACGGAAGTATTCTGCTTCAAAAGCTAGTAATGGTTCAGTGTCAAGATCAGTTGATCCTGTCTTATCAAGTAGTGGTCTTGATCTTTTTACTAGAACACGATCTGGCTCAAAGTGGAACTTAACGATTTCAACGTGGAAAGTCGCTTTAGAACCTGCAAAACTGTAGTTAAAGATATTTGGAGAGTCTTCTAATACTCTTCTAAAAGTGAATTCTTGATTCTTAAATTTTTCAAGTTTTAGCCAAGCTGTCGATAGCTCTTCTCTGATCTCAGTTGGGTAAATCTCTTCTGGTTGAGAGTCTTTTTCTAGTTGAATGAATTTTGCATCTTCTGCAACAGTACTAGAAGAGATTTTCGTCTCAGCTAGGATCTCATCATTATCATCGATATCGTACTTGAATTTAACGTACTTAATTTTTTCAGAAATTTCTGAACGTAGGAAACAGTTATCAAGAGCGATTCTAGCCCTCTTTGCTGTATCAGCGTCACATCTAGAAAATAGTAGGTTAAATCTTTCTGCACGAACTAATTTTTCTTCGTTATCAGTTAGGTCTTCTTTCTTGATAACACGAGCAAAGTAAGCTTTGCTTTCATTGTCATCAAGAATAACCTTGATTAGATCCTTGTTTTCAAAAATATGACCATCATGCTTTGACGTTGTGAAAGCATTTTCGTTATTAAGGATTCGGTCTTCAAGTTGTCCTACTGTGAATAGGTTATTTTCAACTTTATCACGACGGTAGATTGTCGCGATTTCTTTTTGATCCATTCCGAAAACACCTGTGTAAGTTCTGTTTTCGATTAGGTAGTCAACTTTATAGTGAGTTGATTCCGAACGGTCCTTCTCAACATATCTGATATGTCTTGTTTTCTCATCAAGATCATTCTTTACATTTTCTCTTTGGTAGAAATCAACACCGTATTGAAATAATGGAATACGATCAAGCTTTGAAGCTTTAACTGGAAGAACATCGCGAATGATTTTATTAGAAGCGCTAAGAGTTTGTGCACTAGCATTTACTGGAGCGATATACGCTACTAGGTAGTTTGTCGTAAGATCAAATGTAATCTCAAACTTCTGACCTTCTTTTTCTGCGAAAATAAGAAGATCTTTTACAAGAACATTATAAGTCTTATCATTAGAACTAACGATTTGAGTTGAGTAAAGAGTCTTTGCTTCACTTCCAACACTTGTGTCGATTAGGTCTGTTGAAATTCTGTTTTTAGAAAGCTCTTCTTGAGTCGCAACTGCTTTTGATTCAATAACTAGCTTAGCTGAAGTAACAGAGTTCTTAGTACGGTAACTTTCTTGTGCAAAATCAGGCTCTTTGTCCGGAAGAGTCTTTGCACAACTTGAAAGGATCGCTGCCAATGCGAAAGCATGTGTAAGGCCTCTGAGCATTCCAAACTTGTTTTCATTTTTGATTTTCATTTTTTCTTCTACCTTTGTTCTTTTTGTCATTTGTTCTTCTTTCTCTTTGTCTTCGTTATGTGTGTTCTATATTTTTATTGTTAGTGATGCATAAACTGATGAATCTCTTTCATCAAATAGGTCGATCTCAACCTTCTTCCCATCAGGTGATAGGGGAGTTCCTCCAAATTCATGACCTACCTCTAGGTTGTATTTAGGGCCAAAGCTATAGCCAATGGCCTGTGAGAACGAATAAGCATCTTTTGTATTATTCTGGTATGTCCAACCCTTCATATACGTTCCTCCAAGTGATAGGTATAGCGCATCCGACACGCTGTATGTCAGATATGCAACTGATGAAAGACTATATGAAGTATTTGAGCTTCCAGTCATTGTTGTTTCATACTCATGGAAGTTCTTGGATGCACCAAGAATAACTAATGCAGATAGGTCCTTAATCCCAATAACACTATCGGCTATTGATAGGCCTTCACTTAAGCTAATTCCTGCTTGAAGCTTAGAATATTTTCTAGAAACCTTACTTGTTGGAAGTTTTAACGATGCTGTACCAAATGAAACAACACCATCAAATGGCTGAGAAGCCTTTCTAGTAAAGGATACTGACGTATCGCTGATTCTACTTTTTCGCTCATCAACAAAGTCTTTTGATACTGTTGTTTTAGCGGCGAAACTACCTTTATCTGTAATAATATTGAAACGAAATGAGTTATACATTCCACTATAGTGGCCTGCCTCAGATGTCTTTAATAAATCTCTTGAAACTGTCGTATCAACTCTAGCTGACCAATTTCTAGTCGCACCTGGTGCTTTTTTGACACCCTGGATATTACTAGTGCTACTTTGGGCAACAACAGATGTTGTTGTAAGCGCAAGTAAAATTAATGAGATACACTTAAATGGTGTCACTCTGTCTCCTTTTTTCGTTCCTGAAAATGAAATTCGTTCAATACTTGATGCAAAAGGTATGCCATTTGTTCATCTTCGGACGAGTTCGCATTTGAAGTAAATATATAACAATAGGGGTACGAAGACGCTGACTTTGGAAAATCTACAGGGTTGTTTAGGGAGTTGACGATTTTTGAGGGAAGTATAAAGGGAGGCCGTGGGACGGCCTCCGATTACACCTAGGCCCAAAAGAGAGAGGGATTATGAGGGATATTGGGGCCTAAATGATATTTATACCAAAATATAAACATGGGCGCCGCAACGCAGCACTCTCATTTTGAATATGCCTTATTAACGGATTTAGCGCTATCGAAGATAAGTTAATTTTGTTTAAGAAGAGTAAATTAACCTTTAGAGGAATCGTTTCAGAATTCCTGATGTGATCATTTCTTTGAATCCGACTTCATTTTCTTGCCACACTTCTTCAACAGTTACACCAGTGTCTACTGTTGGGCATTCAAATGTAAGTACAGGTGCTCCAAGCTCAACACTTCCGTAAGTTCCGAGTGAGCCAGGAGTTGGGTAGCCGATATCATCTGCAATTGGATAATTATTGTGTTTGGCCAAAAGCTGCGCAACATCCTTACAGTCACCATTGTAATTTACAATTGGTTTCCATGAGTGAATTGATAAAATAAAGGCCGGAGGATACTCATTAAAGAGCTTATTTAGGAATTGGTTTTCAGGCTCACTTAATGGAGCACTTCCTGGATTGTACTTATCTTCTTCGAATTCACTTTCCCAGCTTTGAGTAGGTAAGTTTCGATTAAGATCAACACCATTAGCATTAACGCGCGTTCCTGCATTAACACCATCTTTATTGACGATAGGAATAACGACTAGAGGTAGATCTGTCTCAACCTCAGTTTTAAGCCATGAAAAGATTTCTTTTAGGCAGTGAACTCCCTCGATTTCATCTCCATGAACTCCTGCCATCAGATAGATATAGCGAGGTGAATCAACTTTATTTTTAAAAGCTTCGATTTCAAGGTTGTTAACTGTTTTTCCAGACTCTAGTTTAATAAATTCCATAAAGAAATTGTGGTGGAAGTTTCCTTTTTTGTAAATGAAGTTTTATACTTATGACTTTAAAAAGGAATACTTAAGTAATGAAAAAGAAAAACATACTAAAAACTTTAGAATATTTAGAAAGTGTACTTGATACACAAGATGATCATGATGCAATTGCTCAGCTTCGCGAAAGCGTCGAGCTCCTTGAGGATGTCGATAATGGCGTTGCAAGTGGCAATGGACACTTCAGTATACCAATGGAGGCCATGGGGGCCTACACTGTCTATAGTGACGGTGGATGTCGTGGAAACCCTGGACCTGGAGCGTGGGGGGCAATGGGACAAAATCCAGATGGCGTCGTTTTCTTTGAAAGCTCTGGCTTCGAGTATCAGACAACTAACAATCGAATGGAGCTTACTGGTGCCATTGAATCATTGAAGTCACTAGAGAATGAATTGGAAGAGATGGGGCTAGATCATGGACATGCCGCTTTCCTTTATAGTGATTCGAAATATGTTGTTGATGGAATTACGAAATGGGTTCCTGGTTGGAAGGCACGTGGTTGGAAAAAAGCCGACAAGAAGACTCCAGAAAATATTGAGCTGTGGCAAAGTTTTGATGAAGTGGCAGGACGTTTTTCTAATCTTCAGTTTCGTTGGGTAAAAGGACATAGTGGTCATCCGCAAAATGAGCACTGCGATATGTTGGCCAATAAGGCAATGGATGAAAATATTTAAGGCTTGAAAAGCAGACCAAAGCACTTTAATCTATTTATATAAATATTAATTAGTAAAAAGACTTCAATAAATTTAGACAAAGGATGTTAAATGAAGAAACTACTAGCAACAATGGCAATCGCGCCATTACTATTTGTTTCATGTGGTAAGAAAGAGGAAGTAAAGCCTGAGACTGAAAATGATAAAATCTTCTATTCAGTTGGACATGTTTACGGAAAGAGATTTAAGGATTTCAAACTTACTGAAAGAGAAATGAATAACCTTGTTCAAGGTGTTCGTGACGGTATGACTAAAGATGCAACTGATATTGATACAAGACAATTTGCATTTAAATTTAGAGATATCGTAAACCAAAGAATGAGCGAAGTATCTAAAACAGAAAAAGATGCAGGTGCAAAATTCCTAGAAGAATTTGTTGCTAAAGAAGGTGCTAAGAAGACTGAATCTGGTTTAGCTTACAAGATCATTGAAGCTGGTTCTGCAAAGAAGCCAACTGAAACAGATACTGTAAAAGTTCATTACAAAGGTACTTTAAGAGATGGAACTGAGTTTGATTCTTCTTATAAGAGAAATAAGCCAATCGAATTCCCTCTTAACAGAGTTATTAAAGGTTGGACTGAAGGGATGCAACTTATTGGTGAAGGTGGAAAAATTAAGCTAGTAATTCCATCTGAGCTTGCTTATGGTGATCAAGGTGCTCCTCCATCAATTCCTGGTGGCGCAACACTTACTTTCGAAGTTGAACTAATCGAAGTTCTTCCAGCTGCAAAGAAATAATTCTTAATCGAATTAATCAAATAAAAAGTCGATAAAGTATAGGCCTTCTTAAGTTATCTTAATGAAGGCCTATTTTTTTTCACATCAAATGACATTCAATTTTCGTTATGCTTTCCTTTTACTATTGTTTCTAATTAGGGAGGAAAGATGAAAGTAATTCTACTGATTGCCTTATTGTTACAACCTGTCTCTGAAGCTTCTTTCTTTAAGCATAAAAGAGAGAAAGAATCATTCTTTGCTTATATTATTAGGATATTGATTAAGCCTTCAATTCCTCATGATGGTGAAGGTGATACTTAAAAGGCATATCCAACAGATAGGCCAAACATTGTTTGATCTGTCGATTGTTGGAAGCCATCTGCGAATTCTTCATCAGTTTGGATAGCATCAAAATTAGCTTTGAAAATAAGTGATTGAGAAGTTGAAACCTTATACTCAAGACCTAAGCTGACTGATGGAAGAAGCATTGCGCTTCCAACTCTAACTGTATCTTGGATACTCGTTTCAGAACGGCCAAAGCCTGCGCCTAGTGAAATAAAGTAGCTGAAGCGATAACTCCAACTATTATTAAATGAAATTTTTAAGGCCGCTGTCCCCATCATTCTTTTGGTTTCCTGCTCAACATTTGGATTTAGAAGTGTCAGAAGGTCTAGATCGTAGCGAAATCCTATGATTGTTTGAAAAGTTTGATTAATAGGGATGGCGTAGTTAAATTGAAACGTGTCACCAGTTCTCGTTCCATCATTATTAATACTTGAACTTGTCGATTCACTTAAGCCTTGATTCTTCCCGTAGAAAAATTCAAATCGATTATCATAGCGTTGAAATTGTTTTTCTCTAAGAGACATCTCTTCTTCTGCTAGCATCTGTTTGTATTTTGCATCTCCAAGAATTTTAGGGATTTCTAACCATACTCGCTCAGGAGAGTAGTTAACTGTAACAATTTGACCTTTTTCAAAAGGCACGCGCATATTATTATCAGTCACAATCCACTGAGAGTATTCTTTCGTTATGGAGATAGCACGGGCCGTAAAAGAAATCTTCTTTGAAGAAAATAGAGAGACTTGTCCCTTTACAATATTATCAACTCGTCCTTTTCGAATAACAAAAGACATTCCATCATTAGCAATATTTTGAATAACAATTAGGTTTGTATTGAGGTCATACTTTTCGGCAAAGGACGTTGTGGCCAATGATAGAAATGTAATTGTGACTAAAAGAGTTTGCAAAAATCTTTGAACGCTATTCATATAAGTATTTTATAACCAATGACAAGTTTAAGAAATCATTGGCAAATACTCCTTATTTGTAATTGATAACCAAGTGCTTTGGTATAGTAATATTAATAGTTTAACTTTATTTATTAATCTCCGATATGAAATTAGGGATTTATGGATATGAAACTTAATAATGCATTTTACATTCTCTTCGTTGTACTTTTTGTCGCGTGTAAGCCGGTGAGTAATACCGCTCGCAATAACGTTGATTCATCAGACACTTCTGATATTACTAAAAGACATCAGATTACACTTATTGAAGTTTCTTCAAATCAATTGATTCTTAATGGGACAAACCTTTCAACAATAAGTGCTGTTAAAACAAAGAATGGCCCACAAGTTATTAATTTAAATATTTTATCAAAGTCAGCAAATATGGTGAGGTTAGGAGTACCTAATGGTTTAAAGATCGTTGGTGGCTTTATTTATGACCTTATTGTTACAGATGCCTTTGGACAAACAGTGACATCTGTAAGTTTTGATGTCCAAAATAGTTCGATTTCTACAAGTAAAATTCAAGATGGAGCAATTACGAATTCGAAATTGAGTTCTCTTGGCGCATCTAGTGCAGGACAAGTTCTACAGTATAATGGATCAGCTTGGGTTGCTGTTGATTACCTTGGTGGCTCAAACTACTTAGGTCGATTAATTCTTGATGCTGGAGGAGGAGTTACACCACCTTCTGTAGCAGGAGTTAATAATGGTGACTTCTATGTTGTTAATGATGCAGCACCAGTTGTTGGTGATCTAAATGGTGATGGAAATATTGAAACCTTCACTGCAGGGGACATCATTCGCTTTAATGAATCGACTAATAAGTGGGATCTGCAATTAAGTAATGGTAGTTATGCTGGCCCTTGGGATATTAGTGGTTCACATATTAGACGAGTAGGTTCAGGTGGAAAAGTTACAATTTCTGATGATCCTTATGAAGGCCCTTCAAAATTAACTGTAAGTGGAAATATTGCAGGCCCTACTACTGCTGAAGAAAGTATTCTACTGCATGTTGGTGGAAATGTTAGTTCTGGTTTAGGATCTAGTTGGGCAAGGGCATTATCATTTGGTTTAAGACAAGAGCATAATGCCACGATGGGAGTATACGGAAGTAACACTAATGTCGGTGGGATGAATTACTTCTTTATCGATGTTGATGGAGACGGAGATAGTTTAACTTCATCTTTTTGGAATTCTGCTGAATTCTATATCGACTCTTCAGGGAGAACATCAGTTGGTGGTATTCCTAATCCACTATATCTGTTCTACGTTTATGGTAACTCGGGAATAAATGGAAACTTTAATGTTTCATCGACTGTTACAGCTGCTGCATTTGTAGGGGACGGTTCTGGGATTACAAATATTAATGCTATCAATATGACTAATTCTGGAACGACGACAATAACGGCCGGTAGTTCTGGACCTGGTGATATTGCATTTCAATCTGAATCTTCAGATTTTGCTCTCTACGATGCAAATGGTTTTCTTTCATTTGGGCACACATCAAATCTTGGAACATTCAATGCGACTGCTCAAATTGATGTTCGTAGTGACTCTGGAGATGCGAGTGGACAATTCTATTCTTATGGTGGAAATCAGTCATCAATTAATCTTGCAAGTTCACAAGGTCTAATTACTGCACCTTCGATGACAACAACTAACGATGTTCTAGGTCTCTTAAACTTTGGTGGAGATACTGGTAGTGGAATAGTTAATACTGCAAGTATTCGCTCAACTGCGACAGAAAATTTTAGTGCGACAAATCTTGGTACTGAATTGAATTTCTATACAACTGCAAATACTTCTAATACTCAACAAGAAAATATGAGACTGACAAATAATGGAAGGCTATTAGTTGGTAGTTCTGCCGTTTCCAATACATCGGGTTACCAGATGGTTGTTGGTGGAAGTACTCAACTAGCAGGCAATCTGAATGTTACAGGTATTTCTCAGTTAAGTAGTACTGTTGTTTCTGGAACACTTTCTCATACCGGAAATTTATCAACAACAAATTTAACAGCAAGTGGGACAATTCAAGGAAATGGAATTACTTCAACAGGTGGCCTTGTAAATACAGGCGTACTTACAAATAATGGAAATGCTGTTGTAAATGGAGCTCTACAGGTTACGGGCGCCGCTACTTTTGACAGTGATATTACTGTCACTGGAAATGTGGATTTTGGAAATATTTCTGTTAATACGATTGCAGGTGATGCAACGACAAGTTCAGCATTCTTTGGTCAAGTTACTTCAGCACAAAAGATTATTTCTCAAGGTGGAATTGATAATGTTGTTTTTAAAGGTGGAACGCTTAATAATTTTGAAGTTCTTGTAGATAATGGAACTGGTATAAAGCTTGGAAATATGAACTCAGCAGGAGTAGTTGGCTCAAGCCTTCCTGTTACAATCACTACAGCAAATACTGATCGTATGACTGTTACGGCAGCAGGTCGTGTTGGAGTTGGAACAACGACACCTTCAGAGCAATTTCATGTCGTAGGCAATCTAAGAGTTCAAGGTGCAACAGACTGTACGCTTGGAGGTGGTGCCGGTGCCACGAACTGTACATCTGATGAAAGATTAAAAGATAATGTTGTCGAAATTGAAAATGCACTTGATAAGATTAAGGCACTAAAGGGGGTTGAATTTGATTGGAATGAAAAATCACTTTCTCCTGGAATGCACTCAATCGGTGTAATCGCTCAAGATGTTCAAGCGCAATTTCCAACGGCCGTCATTGAGAATGCAGATGGATGGCTATCTGTGGATTATGCAGTCTTAGTGTCGCCACTTATTGAAGCTGTAAAAGAGCTAGATAAGAATATTTCCATGTATAAGCTTATGAGTGAAGGTGTTGAAGTTCAGTTGGCAACAAATACTCGTGAGATAGCTACACTAAAAGAAGAAAATAATAAGCTTAAAGAAGAAAATGAAGAAATGAGGCAAGCACTTTGCTCGCTTAATCAAAGTTTCAAATTTTGCAAATAGAAGAGAGCGCCTGTCAGTTATTTAAGGCGTTTTCATTCTTTAGTGCATATCTAAGTATCCATAATTACATAAATATAGAGGCGGGATCAGCTATCTTCTATAATATTGAAATAACATAAGTGTTTGTTTGTCTTTATTTAAAGTTAAGAAATATTTTGGCGATAAGTTATTGGGATACTTGGGAAAGATAATGAATCGTTTACTTTTATTTACAATATTTTTAAGTGCTTTCATCGGTTGTACACCGCAGATGAATTCTTTGAAGCAGGCAAGCTGTGATGATGGACACTATTTCGATGAGATCACAAGAAGTTGTGTTCTAGATGTATCTCCCAAAGCTCCAGTTATCACGACAACTTCAGTCTCTATGATGGAAGATGCGCTTAAGACAAGTTTTCCAATCTCTTTTACTGATCAAAATGGGGGAATCCCAACTTCATGTACGATCGTCAATAGCTCTTCAGGCCTTAATCAATCGATTACAATTGGATCAATGACTTTTGAAAGAGTTAATACTTGGCAAAATGCAATTAACTATGCTGATCTATATATTGAACTTGTGGATAATCCTTCTGTTATTGCAGGATCAGAACTTGTTTCAATTGCAACAAATACAATCACAGTACAAATTGATTCTGGATTTTCAACTTCACTTCAAATTACGAATGCTATAAATTCTAGTTCATTGATTAACCCAATTATCGTGGCCTCAATTACTGGGCCTAACACAACAGAGAGTCCAACTCCTGGAATAAAAATGTTAGGTGCTACTTGTGAATGTATTAGTGGTACTTGTTCAATGGATATTGAACCATCACGCCATATTAATGGTTCATCATATATTGATTTCTATATCAGTGATGATGATGGTGATAGTGCCGTTTCAAGATTATATGTTGATGTGACAAATGTTGATCAATCACCAAGTGTTGCTGCAACAAGGTCTGCGACAGTAAGCGAAGATGACTTAATTACTTTTGTTTTTGATAGTGAAGTAAATGAAATTCCAGTTTCTGGATATTTTGATTATGATGGAGACTTTGCAACTTTCTGTAGTGCTAACTCAATTCATGCAAGTGTCCAAAACTCATCAATTTCATGTAACTGTTCGCTAGGTAAGTGTACTTTAGCCTTTAGAGCAAATACTGATTACTTTAATGCTTCTTCAGAGGCCATGGTTGAGTATCAAATCTATGCAAATGGAAAGTACTCTAATACTGGTGTTGCTTCTGCAAGAATTGTTGAAGTCGATGATGAGCCTGTTGCTGCTAATATTATCACTGTTACAGTGGATGAAGATAGCACAGGAACGCCAGGTGCCCAAACTGCCGTTGGTTTTTACTTTCCAACTGCATCAGATGATTCTTATATGGGATTTCCAAGTTCAGATCTCCGTTATAAATTTAAAAATTTAACAAATTATTCAGATATCCAAGGTTCATGTACAGGTGCTCCTGGAGATAACTTTCATGCTAATAGTGTTGATGATGCCACTTATTGTAATCTCTACTTCGATGGAGATGCTAATGGTGTCTATACAGTAGAATATCAAATTTCTGACTCACCATTACCTTTAACGAGTATGGCAGATTTCCATACAACAGGTTATATCAATGTTGTTATCAATGCTAAGAATGATCCGCCAGTTGTTGCAGGTGGGCCATTTACGCATACAATGAATGAGTCTTCTGATTGGAATAGCGTAAGTGAAACGATTTCATTAGGTAGTGTTTCTGATGTCGATAATACAACATCGACTCTTACTGTTTATTTTATCGATGGTAGCGGAAGTCGTATTAATACGATGGCCGGACAAAGCTCTGTCTCAGGAACAGAGGGGACAATTAAGGATTGTGCAATTTCTTCAGGTGGTGCAATTACATGTTTATACGAAACCCTCAATGGTAATAGCGCTAATACGCTAGGTACACCTGATGATTTCCAATTTGTTGTAAGAGATTCAAGTAATGCGGAGTCTGTTGTTCAAACACTTGATGTTGTTGTTCTTGAAACATCTGATGCACCTGTTATTTGTAATTATTCTGTATATAATCGCCGCGCTGGACGTACCGAGTGTGGTGTAAATAACTGTATTGGAAATGGAGCACCTAGCTTCAATCCTACGTCACACGTAAGTAATGACCCTGTCATTTATTTTGATCGCACAAACGGCCTATGTTATGAATCAATTGATACAGACGAGTGGTCAGTGGCTTCTAATAACGGTACTCAAAACGCTAGTTACATGAGTGATGTTATCGTTGGTGAAAAAGAAGATATTATTATTGATAATGTTATTATTAGTGAAGGTGGAAGTATCAATGAAGCTTCTCAAACAGTAACGATTGAAAATGTTGTTTCAACTAATAATGTACTGATTCAGCCAATGAATATTCAGTTTTTAAAAGATACTGATCTAGATGGTGAATATAGTGAAGCCGGAGATCTTGCTGCTGTAAATGGTGCTATGGCAAGTGGTGTAATTGATAATGGAATTTCTATTAATGAAATTCTAAGAATAAAAATGATCCCAACGGCATCTCAATTTGGTGAGACAACGATTTCATTTGATCTTGTGGATAATGGAACTGGATCACCGAGAACTTCTGTTTCTTTCAAAGTTAGAGTTGAGCCGCAGACAGTTGCTCATCATGGTTGGGCAGATGTAAAGGCCCTTGGTACAAAGGTTAACCATTTTGGAATTCGTGTTGAATCAAACTTTACTTGTTCACATTCTCTTACTAAGTGTGACGGTGGAAAAGAGTGTTATGGAACGGTTGCTCCAAACACATCAAATGTAAAACCTGATTCTGCTGGTGCTATTTACCGTACGGCAGGAAATCTTTGTTATTATTCAACTGGAACGACTTCAAGTGATTGGGTACTAATTAATAAGTCTGTTGCATGTAATATCTCAGAGGTTAATCGCGACTACACAACTGATGGACTTTTAGAAGATACGACAACAACTTGTGATGATCTTGGAAGTGCAAGTTGTATTGGTGATGTAACATATGATTCAGGTGATGCTAGCTCTGTAAGTGTTGTTTTCAATTCTCAAACTGAGACATTACTTGCAAGTGATAATAACGGAAAATTCTTATTTAATACTGCTTATCAGGCAACTACTGGTCAGGATTGTTTTTATTCAGATGGATCAAATTGGATTCCTTATCATGGTACTTCTAGAGTGAACCTTGAATGGGAGAATTTCACTGTCGGTACTTCTGGAGCAATTCAAGGCTACAATGTATATCGTAAGAAGGCCGGCCCTCTTTATACGTTTAATTATAGCAATCCACTAAATAGAGAACTTATTACTTCGTCAAATACATATGTTGATAACGGTGAGAACTCGCGTTTAGCTCCTGTTCCAAACCACACTTATGTTTATGAAGTTAGACCAGTTCTTAGCTACACTAATCAGCTAGGGGATAATGAATCTCTAGAGATTACAACTAATAATAATGTTGCAAAACTAACTGTGGTTGCACCTCAAGAAAACTTTGCATTTGTACATCGCTGGATGGTTAATAAGAAGGCGTGTGAGATGATGCATTCTGATTCGTTTATCGATAGTAACTATGTATGTGAGTATAAAGGCTTTGGTGATACTGCCTCAGCTCTTGGAACGATTGGTTCTGTCTATGACTTTGGTAAGGACTTACTTGTACCTCGTTTTGAAATGGGATGCCCTTATTCAAAAACAAGCTGTGATACAACTGATGGACAGTGTGTGGCCCAAAATCTTGGAGCCTATGATGGTCCTGACGGGTCAATCTTCTATGAAAGATCAACTGGTACTTGTTATGTTAAAAACGGAACTTGGCAAAACTTTTCAACTCAGACTTTAGACTCTGCTGTTGCATTCCAGTCGTTCTTGCCACCATTAACTAATATTACTAACTCTAGTGCTGTTAATGCATGTACAACACTAACTGGCGCTCCAACGATCGTTGGTTATGGTGCTGCTACTACTTATAAGCTGCCAACTCGTGATGAGCAAATTGCTTATAGTGCATGGGATGTTAGAGCGACTTCTGATGCTAATGTTGAAGTTGTGGAAAGAGGACTTGCGCTTAATTCTTCAAGTAAGTGTAATGCTTCATTAGCAAGTGGGCTTGAGTCTTCGTTCATGGATATTGATAACTTAAGCTCATCAGATATTCATACAATTCCTGGAACAAATTCTTCAGGAATTCGCTCTTTGCATACAGGTTCTGTATTCACGCAAGATTGTACATCTGCCTTTGGTGTTCAAGATGCTGTAGGAAACGTTTCTGAGATTTCTAATACGGCCTATAGCTTCAATGCTAATATTTATTCTTTTGCTTCAATTGTTTCAACTAAAGCTGATATCTATGGTGGGACAGGTGATTATCTGATGGATTCACTCATTGGGCCATGTAATGACTCTGATGGCGACAATGATTGTGACCTAGAGCTTGAAAGTCATTTATTTGAAAATGTTTCTGATTATAGTGCAAGATATTTTAACTATGTTTTCGGTATTCCTATTTCAAATGCAGCAAAAGCTACTGAAGATGCTATGCCAGGAAGTGTTATTAATGATTATACTCTAAGAATCGGATCGACTGCTGGTATCACTAACTCACAACTTCACGATGATGAGATCTTTAGAATCTTTGACAATACTGGTGGAGTTAACGGAAGTATGGCAAGTGGTGGTGATTATTCAAGTCTTTCGGGTGCTGGCGTGTACGCATTTGAGTTTCTTCCAGATACTGAGGCAAGTAGTCGAATTGGTCTGCGTTGTGTTATCGAACTTGATCCAAATCAGTATGACTAATTGGTACCCACTTCTAAATTTATGATATAATCTTTAAGCATCATGACAATGAATGATTCTTGGGAGAAGGTTATGTTCTTTGGTCGCAATCGCACAAATACTTTAGAAGATTTAGGTAAAGGAAAGATAATATCTTTTCTTAATCAAAAGGGTGGGGTTGGTAAAACAACAATGTGTTTTAATACTGCCCATGCCTTGGCCCAGAAAGGTCACAAAGTTCTTGTTATTGATATGGACCCTCAAGCGAATATGAGTTACTTGTTTGGTCATGAAGAAAGTAGAGAGAGTATTAGTATTTTCAATCTGCTTCTTAATTCAATTAAAGAACTTAAGCATCTGCATTCTTCAACGATTTTCGAAAAAGTTGTTTTCAAGTCCGAGTTAGGTGTTGATCTACTTCCGGCGGCCCAAGAATTATCTGGATTTGAATTATGTGTCGCTGCCATTAATTCTCCAAGACAAACAATTCTAAAAAAATATGTAGAACAAGCGGGATTAAGAAAACGCTACGATTATATTCTTATTGATTGTCCACCAACTCTTGGGCTTTTAGTTGTTAATAGTATTTGCGTCAGTGATGGAGTGATTGTTCCATTTAGACCAGATGATTTTTCAATGAAGGGGCTAGAGCATTTTTATGGGATGTTATCAGACATAGAAGATATGGATATAGTGAAGCTTCCAGAGATCATCACTCATATTCCGAATCTAATGGATACGAGACGTAAGCAAGAAGAGAGTGATCTTGATGAGATTAAGGAACTGATTCGTAAAGTAACTGGAGATGACCGCTTCATTGCTCCATTCTTTAATAAGGCCCAAATCGTGAAATCACAGGCCGCTAAGAAGTCAATTTATGCTTATAATTCTAAGGAATATCAGCCGCTTCATGAACAATTTAATAAAATCGCAAATTTAATTGATTCGTGGAATGATTCGACTTTATAACTATAGTTAAGAGACAAAAAAGGAGCTTTCGTGGCCACTATTAAGAACCCATTATATGTTGTAACAAACGAAGGACGTGACGTGGAAGGTGTCGCTACTTATATCGAATTACTAGTCAAGAAATTTGGTTTGCAGCCGTATCTTGATATACTGGACTCAATGATTGCGATGCTAACAAATCAGGTTGGAAATTACGGCTTTTTCATTGCCCTTCAAAACTTTATTGACCACATTGCCGCTCAAATTGAAAAAGTAGTGGAGTTTGCTTCACGCATTATCTAAAAAATGCTAGACTCCGACTCATATTGACTTAAGGAGTTCATTTTGCAAATACAAGAAAGAGTTGACGCACTTATTTCAGAATTTAATGGATTTGGTGATTGGGAAGATCGCTACATGCACATCATTTCTCGCGGGAAACAGATGGAGTCCCTACCTGAAGATTTACAACAAGAAGAATATAAAGTTAAAGGATGCCAGTCTCAAGTTTGGCTAATTCCAGAGCTTAAAGATGGAAAAGTTTTTTTTCGTGCCGATAGTGATGCGGCCATCGTAAAGGGGATTGTTTCAATTCTAGTTGGTGTCTACTCAGATGCTACACCTGATGAAATTCTCGCAACTAAGCCTGACTTCTTAGATACTATTGGTCTTCGCCAGCACTTATCAATGTCTCGTGCGAATGGACTTTCAAGTATGATCAAGCAAATTTCAATGTATGCCCTTGCTTATAAAACTAAAATTCAAATGGGATTATAATCTATGTATTTAAATAATATTCGTCCAAGAAGAAATAGAAAGAATCACGCCATGAGATCTCTAATGCGTGAAACAACGCTAACAGTAGATGATCTGATTATGCCACTTTTTATCGTTGGTGGAGAAAATCAAACGATTCCTGTAACTTCAATGCCTGGGATTAATCGCTACTCACGCGATCTAATTGTAAAGGAAGTGAAAGAGCTTTGGAACCTTGGCATTAAATGCGTTTCTCTTTTTCCTGCGCTTGATGATTCTATTAAAGACCGTTTTGCAACAGAATCAAAGAATCCAAATGGGCTTCTACAAAAAACAATCAAAGATATTAAAAACGCATGTCCTGATATGCTTATCATGACTGACGTTGCCATGGACCCATACTCAAGTGATGGTCATGATGGACTTGTTTGTGAAAAAACAGGTGAGATCTTAAATGATGAAACTCTGGATATTCTAGCAGGGATGGCACTTGCTCAGGCCCAAGCGGGAAGTGATATCATTGGTCCTTCTGATATGATGGATGGACGAATTGCAGTTATCCGCGATGCCCTTGATGGTGAAGGTTTCTCAAATACACAAATTATGTCGTATACGGCCAAGTATGCTTCAGCCTTCTATGGGCCTTTCAGAGACGCTCTGGATAGTGCTCCTAAAGCAGGTGATAAGAAGACTTATCAGATGGATCCGGCCAATGCTATCGAAGCTCTACGTGAGATTGAGCTTGATGAAGCAGAGGGGGCAGATATCTTAATGGTTAAGCCAGGTATTAGCTATCTAGATATCATTGCTAAAATGAAAGAGCGCACTAATCTACCTGTTGCCGCTTATAATGTATCTGGTGAATATGCCATGGTTAAAGCAGCAGCTCAAAATGGCTGGGTTGATGGTGATGCCGTAGCAATGGAGATGCTTACGAGCTTTAAGCGCGCTGGATGCGATATGATTTTAACGTATTTCGCTAAAGAAGTGGCCGTTCAATTTGCCAAAAACTAAATTTATTTGACCTTAATAGGGATGTAGGCCTTAGCTCTTTTCTCGCGGGCCTGCTTCTCTTTCACTGAAGCAATTCCAACTAAAATACCAACGATAATAACAGGAATCCACATAATCACTCCTTGGTTCCTTTCCTAAGGAAATTATATCATTATTATCGGATAATATTTGATAAAACTAAGTCAATTTTTTGTGAACTTACTCTAAATGCTTGAATCTACGTAGTCTTTTAGGCTCTGGGCCGACTCTTTAGTGCCATCTTTAAACCACTTTGCCTCTGGATAACTGACAATATGGATACCTTCACGGCATTTTCCAAGGCAGTCGCTTGAAGTAACTCTAACGACACCTTTTCCATATTTTTCGTTGAAATATGTCTTTAACTCGCTCTTTAATGCCATGGCATCATCAAGCATAGGGCAATCATTCTTCTTACAGCTCTTGCAAATAAAGATGTGTTTTTTAAAGAGATTCGTGTCGTGTTCTTTTGCCATATAGAGTCCTAAGCTGTTATTATAATTAAAAAATTTTAAGGATTTATACTATGGATTTTTGCCAAATTCTATCAGCAAAACAAAAAGCATTACAAATTAATTTAGATAATAAAATTTACGGCAGTTTCGCAGAAATTGGTGCAGGACAAGAAGTTGCTCGTGAGTTCTTTAGAGCTGGCGGTGCAGCGGGGACTGTTGCTAAGACGATGTCTGCTTATGATATGCAAATTTCGGATGCTATTTACGGTGTCGAGACATCTGGACGTTATGTTTCTCAAGGACGTCTACATACGATGTTAGAGACAGAATTTACAAAAATGTACAAGCGTCTTAAAGATCAAAGAGAAGAGGGAACAAAATTCTTTTGCTTTGCTGATACTGTTGCAGCAAAAAGTTACTCTGGTCGCGGAGAGTGTCATGGTTGGCTTGGTGTACGTTTCCAACATCAAGCAGGGGCAGCTCCTTCTGATTTAATCATTCACGTTAATATGCTTGATCAAGAAAATCTTCAGCAACAAGAGGCCATTGGTTTTCTTGGTGTGAATATGATCCACAGCTGTTTTTATAATTCAAATGATTCATCTCATCTTGTTTCATCTCTAATGGATAACTTATCTGCTAGTCGTCTTAAGATTGATATGATTGACGTTAAAGGTCCGGCCTTTGATGGAGTTGATCCTCGTATTCTTTCTTTAGAACTTGTTAAGAGAAAGTTTACTTCTGCTGTTATGTTTGATGAGAATGGTAAAGTTGTTCAAATCAAAGATTACTTATATCGAAAGCCACTTGTTGTTTTAAGAGGCTCTTTTAGGCCGCCAACAAAGGGAAATGTTGATGCGCTTAAAGTAGGGCGTGAGCTTTTATGCACAAGTGAGAAGTGTGAGAATATTGTGACTCTTTCTGAGATCTCAATGTCAAAATTACTTTCTCGTTCATCTTCAATTGATAACGCTGATTTTTTAGCTCGTGTTGATTTACTTGCAAAAATTAAGCAAAAAGTTTTAATTACAAACTTCGCTTCTTACTTCGAACTCAATCAGTTCTTACAGCCAATTGCTAAGAATCAAATTGCATTTATTACTAACACTTATAATTTAAATGAGATTTTAAATATCAAGCATTATGAGGATACTTCATTTGGGATCCTAGGTGGATTAGGTGAATTATTTGGCCTTAATACTAAATTATATCTTTATCCATGTGCAGATGATAATGATGCAAAAAATCGCCTAAGCTTTGCTGATGTAACTTATGACAAGTCTCTTGAGTTTCTTGTTAAGTATCTTCGTGAAAATAAGTTAATTGTCGATCTTGAAGGTTATGATCATGAAGCATCAGGAATCTGGTCTCGTACAGTTATTGAGATGATCTCAAGCGGCGAGAGCGGCTGGGAAAAAATGCTTCCAGAAGAAGTTGTTGAATTAGTTAAGAGTAATAATTTATTTAAAAATTAAGAGAACATCATGAAAAAGATTCTAAGTATTATTGCAGGCCTTCTTATATTAATCATAGCAAGCGTCTACTTTATGCTATTGGGATCTTTTCCAGTAATGCATGGTAGTCTTAAAGTTGATGGCCTAAATGGTCTCACTAAGATCTATCGTGATCATGAAGGAGTTGTTCATATCGAAGCAGACTCTCGTCACGATATGAATTATGCTCTAGGCTTTTCAATGGCCGGTGATCGAAGCTTTCAATATGAGCTAATTAGTCGTGCTGGCCAGGGAAGACTTGCAGAAATTCTTGGGCCAGATCTTGTCGCTGTTGATAAATTATTTCGTACTTTAAACTCTAAGTATATTCGTGATGGCATCTTGGCCTCTCTTGATCCGGTTGTGAGAAAAGATCTTGAGTCTTTTATGGCCGGCTATAACTACTATCTTGAAAATAATGTTAGGCCGATTGAATTTTTCTTACTGGGAATAAAGCCTAAGAAAATTGATATCGAAGATATCTATGGTGTCTTCGTTTACTTAAATTATAGCTTTTCGCCATTTATGAGAAATGAAGTTGCTTATCAAAATATTATGGCAAATGTTAAGCATCGTGATTTTAAGTATCTCTTTGCTAATAATGAGGTTGATTTCTCTAAGCGTGTAAGACGTGTCGTTGATGCAAGCTTTATTGACTACGAATCATTATTAAAAGGAATTGGTACTTTTACTGGCTCAAATGCTTGGGCGATCTCTGGAAAGAAGACGAAGTCTGGAAAACCAATCCTAGCAAGTGATCCGCATATCAATTTTTCTGCACCTAATATTTGGTATGAAGCAAATATTAAGAATAAGGAAGAGGGCTTTCATATGTATGGCCACTTCCTACCACTTATTCCATTTCCGGCCATGGGCCACAATCGAAAACTTGGTTGGGGATTAACTATTAGTTACACAGATGATGTTGATCTTTATCAGTTAGAAGATGATTTTGAAATTGTACGAGTTGAAGACTCTTTGATTAAAGTGAAGGGAGAAGAGTCAATCGATTTCCAAATCAAGTGGAGTAAGAAGGGTCCTGTTGTTAATGAAATCGTTCAGGCCGTAAACAAAGACGCAAAGAATATTGCGGCCCACTTCAGTTTCTTTCAAGAAGGTAACAAGCCTATTGAGGGATTTTATGGTCTTGGCCGTGCAAAAAACTTTGAAGAGATAAAGAAGGCCACAAGTATCGTTAAGTCACCTGGCCTTAATATTGTCTATGCGGATGCTGATGGGAATGTGGCAAGACTTATCATGGGGGATAGTTACAAAAGATCACATCCATTTGAATCAGATCTTGTTCAAACACCTGATCGCAAGATTCTAGGGGTCTATACATTTGATGAGAAACCTCATGAGATTAATCCTGAAAATGGTTTTGTTGTTTCCGCTAATGATGCACCAAAGACAATGAAAAGTGGTATCTATCACCGTGGTGGTTGGCATTCAGATAATCGCTATAATACTATTTTAAAGTCACTTGAGCTTCGAGATAATTGGGATATGGATTCTCAAAAGATGGTTCAAACTGCAAGCTTCAGTACGAATAATCGTAGGATGCAAAAAATTATTAATAATGCGCTAAAGAAATATCCAATGACTGCTCTTGAAGAAGAAGCCTTAAAATTCTTTATGGATTGGAAAGGTCATTCTCGCAAAGAACAGGTTGGACCGACAATATTTCATGAAACAAATATGCGTATTCGTAAGCTTCTAATGGATGAGATGGGTGAGGACTACGTTAAGTATTGTAAGGCCATTAACTCTTGGATTTATTATTACCGCTTACTTGAAATGCCAGATAACTCTTGGTGGGATATTGAAAAGACTGCACCAATTGAAGATCGTGACCAGGTCATTTCAATGGCATTTAAAGAGGCCGTGAACTATCTAAAGCAAGAGCTTGGAGATGATGTCAGCAAGTGGCGCTGGGGACTTATTCATCAGCTAACAATGCCTCACCCATTTGGAAAAAATGAGTTTCTTGCGAAAATATTCAATCAGGGCCCATATGAGGCCAACGGATCTATCAATAGTATCAACCATATTCGTCGTGTCTCATGTGAAGCAGGACACACTCCGGTGACAGGACCAAGTACTCGTCGACTAATTGACTTTGCTAATGTCGATATTTCTTACGGTATCCTTCCATTAGGAAACTCTGGGCATATGCTTTCTCCTTATTATGATAATCAGAGAGAACGCTTTATGAATGATGAGTATCGTACACAAATCTTTAGTTTTGATTTAATGAAGAAATCAGGCCCTAAAGTCTTAACTCTAAGGCCATTATAGAAGTTTATTTAAGTCTAAATTGTGAAGAGCGATTAGGTGCATTCCACCTATCGCTCACAAGCTCACTTGCAACCTGCTGAGAACGACTGAAGTCCACATTTTCTGGCGCATAAGTTACGCCTGGGTCTTGTTGAACGTGAAGAGTTTGGGTCGGGAAGGCAAAGTTAATACCATGCTTCTTGGCCGCTCTTAAAATATCTAATAAGAATTTATGCTTTTCATTTAATTCGTCATCCCAACTTGGAACTTCCCAAAACATATAGACAAGAATATTTAGAGAGCTTGCTCCCATTGAATTAAAATATACTTGGAAGTTATCCTTTCTTGTCATTGGATGAGCAACGATAATCTGACGGATACTCTCACAAAAGTTTTCAATCTTTTCTGGAGGAGTCGCGTAATCGATACCTAGAGTTGTATTAAAGCGACGATATCTTCTGCGTCCAAGGTTGTCGATATTGGCATTGATAAGGTTTCCGTTTGGAACTGATAGCAGGGAGTTGTGAAATGTTCTGATACGAGTTGAGCGCATACCAACTTCTTCAACAATACCTTCGATATCATTATTAATCTTTACCCAATCTCCAATTGTGAATGGGTTATCAAAGAGAACTGTAAATGAACCAAATAGGTTAGAGATTGTATCCTTGGCAGCAAGAGCGAAGGCGATACCACCAATCCCCATACCTGCAAGAATTGATTTCATATCTAGCTCGAGTGCATCTCCAATGAAGATGATTCCAACTGCGTAAATAAAAAATCTGGCAGTCTTTCTGATAAGTGGAACGACAATATCATCAAATTTATTTTCTGTTTCACGTGCCTTGTCCTCTAGATAGAGACAAATGACAGTGAGAAGTTGATTTAGGATAAATACCACTGAGATTGCCATGACAATATCACAGGCCTTAACGACAAGAACGAGTGCATCTGCAGGGAGATCAATCCATGTTGCTAGCGTTTGAAACACATAGGCAAAAGCAAGACTACCAAAAGGAGAGGTTAGTCTATTTTGTTGCTTCTCTGTAAAAGTGATATTTCTTTTCTTTAAAATTGAAATTGTTTTTGCTGCAATATAGTAGCGAATGATTCGGTCAACGATAAAGCTTAAAAGAGTAATTACAAGAAGCAGAATCCAGTGAATATTTAAAAGCAGAAAGCGCTGATGAAATGTCCATGCTGGAAGGTATTCTTTTAATCGATCCTTAGGGGATTGGCTGTAAACGACATCCTTAGCAACTTTTTTACCTTTAAGAGAGAGGTCATAGAAGCGAAGGGAGTTCATCGTCTCCTTTGTAAATAGCCACACCATCTTATCGCCACGTTGTACTTGGCGAATTGATATCTCAACATTGTGATCTTTATTTTCTACTTGGACGACTTCTTTACGGTAGTACCAAACTCCATCATCTACCTTTCGTGGGATCTTCTTTACATCTATATATTCAATACGATCAAAAATAGTGATTAGAGTTCGTGAGAAATCTTTAAGCTTAAAATCTTTTACTGTCTCTGGAATATGGCGGCCATCAAGCGCAAGTATTGCTTGATCGAGCCCTCTTTCATTTCCAAGCTTGTAGGCCTTCATTGACTTTAAAAAATAATTCATCGTCGATCGTGGTGAGCTTAGATCAAGAGGTGGTAGTTTTTGGGCAAATACCTGTGCCTTTAAAATTAAAACTAGGATTAGAAAAATCTGAAGAAAAAATTTATTCATAATAATCTCATTTATTTCGAAAAAAATATTTTGGTTACCTTGACAATTATAAAACACGTCCCATCTTTATAGTAGAAGGGGAAAAATACCTCATAATTTTAGGTGTTTATACCCATAAAATTGCGTGGAGGAATTTTTATGAATAAGTACGATTCAATCGTTGCAGGCAGTCTCGATATTGCCCAATCTCTTCTTATGGAAAAGAAGAATACTCAACTATCTGAGTGGCACCTTGCTTACGGGCTGGTGAAAAATCCTTCTTCTTTTTCATCAAGAGCACTAAAGAATAAATTAAAAGATATTAAGGCCGAAGTTGAGCGCTTACCTCAAGCTTCTCAAGAAGTTTCACTTGATAATGTTAGACCAACTGCTGGCCTAAGTAAGTGGCTAACATTGGCATCTTCCAATGCTATTCAATCAGGCCGTCAGGAAGTAACAGAAACTGATCTTCTAAAGCATATTGTGACAACCCTCTCCAGTCTCAATATCGATCCGAATGTCTTTAACTCTGCTATGAATGAAGACGAAGAAGAGGTTCCTGCCTTCCTGACGAACCTGAATGAAATGGCCCAAGAAGGCAAGCTTGATCCTGTCATCGGTCGCTCTAAAGAGATTCGTGCCGTGATGGAAATCCTAGGACGTCGTGGAAAGAATAACCCTGTTTTAGTTGGGCCGGCCGGTGTTGGTAAAACAGCTATCGTTGAAGGCCTTGCTGAAATGATTGTTAAAGGGACTGTCGCCGATGTACTAGAAGGTAAAACTGTCTATGCCCTTGATATGGGGGCCTTGATGGCCGGAACAAAATTTCGTGGTGAATTTGAAGACCGTCTACAAAAGCTTTTAAAGTATATTAAGCAAAATGCGGCCACTTCAATCCTATTTATCGATGAGATACACCAATTAGTTGGTGCTGGTAAGACAGATGGTGCGATGGATGCGGCCAATCTTTTAAAGCCAGCTCTAGCAAGAGGTGAGCTAAATTGTATTGGTGCAACGACTGATGAAGAATATCAAAAGTATATTCTAGGTGATAGTGCACTTGAGAGGCGCTTTCGTGCGGTACCTGTAAATGAGCCTTCAAAAGAAGATGCAATTGAAATATTAATGGGTATCCGTGAGAAGCTAGAAATCCACCATGGAATTAAGATCTCTGATGATGCAATTTATAACTCTGTCATTTTATCTGATCAGTATATTACGGATAAGAACCTTCCTGATAAGGCAATTGACTTAGTTGATGAAGCAGCAAGTGCTCTTAAACTTTCTGCCGAAGCTATGCCTGCTAAGCTGGTTGAATTAGAAGCGGATATTCGTTCTAAGAAAGTTAATATGCAGATTGATAAGGATAATGAAAAGCTTGCTAAGGAAGTCGAAGAGTTAGAAAAAACTTTCAATGCACAAAAAAGTACATGGGAAGAAGAAGTTCTTTCTCTTAAAAGAGTCTCCGAGCTAAAGAATCAGCGCGATCGCTTAAATTTTGAGCTTGAGGCAGCTGAAAGAAATCAGGACTATGAAAAGGCATCAATGATTAAATATTCTCAACTTCCTGAAGTTGAAAAAGAACTAGAAGCTTGCCATCATGATTGGGTTCTAGCGACAAAGGATATTGCACTTGTGATCTCAAGACAAAAAGGGATTCCTGTTGAGAAAATCCTTAAATCTAAACAAGCGCAAATTTTACAGCTTGAAGGATTCTTAAAGTCTCGTGTTTACGGACAAGAGGAAGCCTTGACTGAAATAGCTGATACAATTGTGTCGGCCCACGCTGGTCTTACTGACCCTTCTCGACCACTAGGTTCATTCCTCCTAAAAGGTCCTAGTGGTGTGGGAAAGACGGAAACAGCAAAGGCCCTTTGTGAGTTCTTGTTTGATACACAAGATAACTTAATTCGCTTTGACCTCTCAGAGTTTAGTGAAAAACACTCTGTGAGTAAGCTCATTGGAGCGGCCCCTGGTTATATTGGTTATGAAGAGGGTGGTGTTCTAACTGAAGCAGTAAGACGTCACCCTTATTCAGTGATCCTATTTGATGAAATTGAAAAGGCCCATCATGATTTTGGCGATATCTTGTTACAGATTCTTGACGATGGAAGGCTCACAGATAACAAAGGTCGCACGATTGATTTTAAAAATACGATTATTCTTGTCACTACAAATGCGAAAGAAGTAGAAACGGCATTTAAACCAGAAGTTTTGGGTCGTCTTGATGCTGTTCTGACATACAATGCTCTTGATCGCTCAATTATGAACTCGCTAATTGATAAGCAAGTACGCTTACTTAACTCGAGACTTCTTGGACGTAAACTTAAAGTTGATCTATCTGAAAGTGTACGTGCGAAACTTAATGAGCAAGGGTATAGCGAAGCCTATGGAGCAAGACCTCTGGCATCAATCTTTAACAGACTCGTTACTAGGCCTTTATCAAAAGAGATAATGGCACATGACCTAGAAGAAAAAGACTTAAAGATTGATTATAAAGATTCTCAGTTTACAATTAATTAAAAACTTAGGGACTACTTTTGAAAGGAAGTAGTCCCTTTAAATCCTCATGATATTTTTTCACACTCAAGTTTTGATTATGTACATGATTGGCAATCGCTTCATGTAATTGTACATTTTTTAAATGGTGCCATGACTCAATCTCTACTGGCCTAAAGCCACGATAGAGCTTTTGTTCTCCTTGAGCACCAGCTTCAAAGATCGCTAGGTTATTTTCAATCGTATACTCAATTGCTTTGTAGTAACACATTTCAAAGTGGAGAAATTCGAAATTGTGTTGGTGTAGTGGGTGAATTCCCCAGTAGCGTCCGTAGAGTTTTGTTTCAGATTCAAAAAAGAGCGCCATTGCAATAATTGAGTCTTCTTTATAGGCGAGGTGAAAAAAACAATTATCTAGTGTGTTTAAACCTAAGAAGAATGCAAGTGTAAGATAGGCGTAAGCCGATTTCTTATCAATTGTTGTTAGATATAAACCATAAATTTGCTTAAGCTCATCTGATGAAAGCTCTTTAGCGAAAACTTTTTTTATCTCAATATCGTAAGAGTGACAGGCCTTGCGCTCTTTCTTAATACTCTTTCTTTTATTCTTTTTAAGTTTAGAAAGATAGTCGTCAAACGATTCGAATTCGTTAATAAAATGATACTGTGTTGTGATTTGCTTAAAAAAGCCAAGCTCCTTAAGTTCAAGATAGCTCTCATCTGTAAAGTAGTAGTGCTCACTTGATAGCTCGAGTCCTTGATACATATCAAAAGACTTCGTTAGAAGTTTACTATCAAATTCTTGAGTGAATTTACTATTATTTACTGGTGTAAAAGGGATGGCATGAATTAGTTTTGGGTAGTATTCAATTCCCATACGGTGATAAAGATCTGCCCAGGCCCAATCAAAGATATATTCACCATAGCTGTGAGATTTTATATAGGAGATGAGTTGATTATTTTCTCCCTCAATGTGGACAGGCTCCCAGCCTCTTTGAGGGCATGCACTCCCACTATCTTCAATTAATTTTAGAAAGTGGGAGTTGGCAAATGTATGCATGTTATTTATTTAATTCTTCTCGGATCTGTAATTCAAGTTGTTGGTAGCTAAAGCGCTCTAGTGGCTTGCCGTTGATAAAAAATGTTGGTGTACCACGAACTCCAAGGGCCTTACCGTCTTCAGCATCTTGTCTAATCCATTCCATAAACTTTGGATCATGCATATCACTCTTAATTTTGTCGATATCTAAATCAAGAGTTGTAAGGTAGTTCCAAATAAGATCTGGTCTCGGGTTATGATGATTTCCCCATGCTGGCTGACTTTTAAATAATAGATCAAGTGTTTCCCAATACTTTCCTTGTTTTCTTGCGGCTTCTAAAATTGAGATTGCATATGCAGAGTTCTTATGAAATGCAGCGTAGCGAACGACTAGTTTTACCTTTCCTTCATATTTATTCATGATTTCTTTTACATATGGAGAAAACGCACGACATGATTCACATTCCGGATCTAGAAATTCTACGAGAACAACTTTTGCATTATCTGGTCCCATTGATGGAGAGTAATCACGTACAAATAGCTTGTGGTTTTCATTGGCCATAAAGCCTAGTTTAGCCGCCTGCTGTTTCTTGTAAAATGTTGCACTAATAGCAAATACTGCAATAACTGTAATAATCGCAGCTATGATCTTATGACTTTTTTGCATTTAAAAATTCCTTGTTGTTATAAATTTCTAATAAGAATAGTGATAATAAAATTGTAAAAGCAAAGAATGCCAGCATTGGGATTGAGATGAAACCAAACCAATTAATCCATTTTTCTGAACACGGCACACCACTAACACATGGGCTAGCGCTTTCAGGAATGACTTTAAGCTGGACAAGATTGTGATAAATCGAAATGAGCCAGCCTGCAAAAATGAATGGTGCACTATAAAGTATGCTGCGCTTATCATCTTGATAGAAGCCAATTAATAATATGGCCGCAAGAGGATACATTGCAATTCTTTGCCACCAACAAAGTGCACATGGAACAAATTCCATGATCACACTAAAAAATAGCGAGCCAGCTGTTGCAAGTACTGCAACAATCCACATAATGAAGAGAGTGTTTTCTTTGATTAATTTCATGACAATAATCATAACGAAACTTTAAACAGATGACCAAGTAATTCGTCATCTGCTTAAAGCGTTATATTGTCAATTTTTTGTAAAGTGGTTTTTATTAAAGAGAATATTCAGGATTGAACTCTTGTTGTCCTTCTTCAAGCACAACTGTAGGCTCCGCCACGATATCTTCATCTTGTACTTCTACAGAAGATGTATGATTTGATGTCGTTCCCATGTTAAAAAAGCGCTCAAGATTTTCTTGCATCTTTCTAAGCTCTTTCATAATTGAGTCTGCTTCTTTACCTTCATAAGTTAATTCTTCTAAAAGAATTCGAGTAAGGTTCTTATTCATTCTCTTTGATAGGTTTCTTAGGTGTGCGTATTCAGCTGGTAATGGCTCCATTGTCTCCATTTCCTGTTCTGCTTCTTGAACTCCACCTCGTTTAGCAGCTGCAACGATTTGCTTTACTTCTTTTACTGTCTTATCTGCAATCATTGGAAGAACGCTATCTTGCACTTCCTTGTCTAATTTGATGATTTCATTTGTTACACTTGCATTGATGTGACCAAGCTGGCGTGCTTTCTTAACATGTTCTGAAGCAAGAGCATCTCTTTTGATTGCTCCTTTAATAACACTCTTTGAAAGACCAGTCTTTTGTGCAGTAATGGCAGCAAATGAATCTTGATCTTGCTCTTCTTTAGCTTTTTCCAGCTTCTTCTCTTCTGTTGTTGTTGCGATTACATCAACTTCAATCTTAGTCGCTGTCGGATTAAGCTCTTCAAAGATTTCGCGCCCACGATTAAGGCACTTTTCAAATTCAAGTTTATCAAGTGGTCTTCTCACTAAGTTTTCATCAATTGAAATAAGTTCTTGCTCAAGGCTTTGTCTATCAACTACGTGAACAGGAATCTCTTCAATACCGAGTTCTTTGAGTGCTTGATATCTTCTAGCACCTGCTAGTAATTCATTATCTTTATTAATTGTTAGAGGATTAATTAGACCAATATTTTCGATACTGATTTTTAATGTATCAACATCAGTATTTGTTCTTAGGTATTCACTATTAAGTTTAATATCATTGATATTAACAGTCGTTGTTTGCATGGAGTCCTCTTAATTTTCAAAAATTTGTGTGTTGTGTGGGCCCTAGTTTAATAGGGAAATGTATATCTGACTAGAGGTGTAAGGTATTTTTAGTAACCACGCCCTGTGTTGACGCGCTCAATTATTCTCAGTGTAAGTGTGTGAGGTATAGTGGTTAATAGGGTTTTGAAGATTTTGTTTAGAAAACCTGGGACAATATAAAATTTGTTTTTGCTAAGTGCGCCTATCGTCTCATTCACCACTTGCTCTGATGAAATACCACTGAAGTGCTGCTTTTCGGCCTTGCCTTGGTTAATTCGAAATTGAGTGTAAACAAGTCCAGGGCAAACTGAAATAACTTGTTTGTTTGTCCCGCTAAGATCTCTTCCTAGGGCCAAGCTAAATGAATGAATCATGCTCTTTGAGGCCGCATAGACACTTTGTCTTGGAACAGGGAAGAAGGCATAGAGTGAAGCGATATTGATTATTTTAAGTTCTTCTTTTTGCTGTAAAAAGTGATGGCTTAAGCGCATTGGTACTTCGACATGTACTCTTTGCATGCTTACTTGTTTTTCAATATCTGTTTCAGGATATTTTCCAGCTACTCCAAAGCCTGCATTATTAACAAGGTATGACAAAGGTTCTTTGATCTTAGAGATTACGTATTCACAAGCTTCACTTTCGCACAGATCCTTAATAATGATCTCACAATTTACTTGGTATTTCTCTCGGTACTCTTTAGCATTTTGATCGAGAAGAGTAAGGTTTCGGCCATGAAGATAGAGGTCGTATCCAAGAGAGGCAAAATAGTCAGCAAAGGCCTTACCCATACCTGTTGTTGCGCCCGTGATAAGTACTGTCTTTTTATCTCTATGATTGCTTACGTTCATGATACCAAATTCCAATATTTCGAGGGGACTCTACTTCATTGAAGAATGCCATTAGTTTTGCTTCTTTGCCTCGCTCTTGTAACATGATAGCACGATCATAGAGAAGGTAAAGCTCAAGAGCACGGCCAAACTGCCAGCGAACAATATTGGCAAAGAAGAGCTTTTCTAATAACTCTTGATTTTTTGCATAGAGTTCATCAAGTTGCTGTGCTGTTAAATTAATTGGAATATTGTTTTCTGTTAGCTTTGAAATAGCGTATTCACTAAAGGATTTAGCATAGAGTCTTTTATGAGCATCACCAATTGAGATCACATCAATATCACTTCCTAGTACACTATCAATGTAGATTTGAAGGCAATAGCGATAGTTCTTAACTTTTTTCTTTTGCTCGAATTCTTCGAGGCTCATGCTTTGATGGCCGCGAGTTGCCAAAGTTAAGCTATTACTCTCAAGCTCTAGTGGCCCAATTTCTTTTGCATAATTTGAAATATTAATATGCTTACTTGGTTCAAGTTTATTATAGCAACAACCAAAATTTAGAAGTCCACGAGTTTGATTTCTACTTGCCACCTGCATATGCTTAACCGCAAGAGAGCCACAAGTGTGAAGTCCTAGGGAGAAAGAGTCATTACAAAAAATACGCGCATTCTCATCTCCATCAAGATCAATACTAAAATCATGATTGATGAAGTTTACGTCCTTTGCCAGGTCTGGCCTTGGATACTTTTTTAAACGATTTTTTCCAATTTCTTGAAATTCACTATTAATATCAAGACTGATCATTTCCATGCCAAAGTAGTGGGCAAGGGTGCGCGAAAGATGACCAACACCACCGCCAATATCAACAGTATGCTTAAAATCGCCTTCCTTATTTCTAAGTTTCTTAAGAAAATTTGCAATGATTAAAATTTCGTCTTGCTTCTTTCCCTTAACTTTATTAAATGCCCAACTCGGAAGCTCATCCACGCCGCGAATGAGTTCTTCATCCACCGTTTCATAAACTTCATTTTCTCTAAGAGAGCATAGTAAAGTTTTTAAGGGGCCATCTTCTAATTTCGAGTAATCGCGAAGACAGTCCATCTCATAGAGTTCTTCGTGAGTAAGCTTTTTTAGAGGTGTGAGGAATTCTTCAGGATACAGCTCGTCGATTTCTCCAGCGCGCCATGCTTGGAGAACTTCTCTTTGCCATAGCTTAGTGTATGGCCTTAAAATAGTGGCAAGATTTAAAAAAAGCTGCTGATAATTCATGCACAGCAATGTAGCACTTTTATCCATATTTTGGAAGGTAATAGTCATATGATCATCAATGAATCGTTAAATAAGTATAATAAGATAGCTGTTGTAGGCCTTGGGGTTTCTGGAGTTTCAGCACTTCGCTTGCTGGCCTTCCTAGGTAAGGATATTTATTTAGTTAATCAAGGACCTATTGATAAGTGGCCTGCCTTTGAAGATTCGACGTGTATTAAGGCGAGACTTCCTCAAGATGAAGCTGCCGATATGCTAGGGGAGATGGATCTGATTATTCTCTCACCGGGGATGTCTAAGGAGTTGCCATTATTTTCAAAAGCATCATGCCCAATATGGTGTGAAATTGAACTTGCTTATAAATTTGCTGATGCACCAATTCTTGGAGTGACAGGAACAAATGGTAAGACAACAGTTGTCTCTTTCCTTGAAGAATGTGGCAAGCAGGATCCAACTGGTGACTACTTTGTTGGTGGTAATATTGGAACACCATTTTGTGACTATATCTATGAGCGCATGAGTGGAGAGCGTGAACCTGCCCAAGGTATAATTCTAGAGCTTTCAAGTTTTCAACTAAACCTCATTGAAGAATTTCAGTGTGATGTTGCGGGAATCTTAAACCTGACTTTCAGCCACGGTGAACGCTATGATGATCTAAGATCATATGCACTTGATAAATTCGAAATCTTTAAGAATATGGCCAATGAAGGAATTGGATTCTTACCGAATAATTTAGAAGTTAAAAATGAATACCCAATTCGCAACGAGCATCAACTTGATCTCTCTATTGCTAAGGTTAAAGAAGAGCTTTCTGAGGTTATTGATATTGGTTCACTTAAAATCTACGGTGAACACAATCTCGTCAATACATACTTTGTCTATCTTATGTGGGATGCTTTTACTGGCAATATCAAGGCATTTCAAAATGCCTGTGAAGTCTTTGGTGGTGTGGAATACCGCTTGCAGATGATAAGACACACGCAAGAAGGACGCTATTTCTTTAATGATGCCAAGTCCACAAATTGGGAGGCAACTCTTACGGCCTTAAACGGTGTGAAGGAGTTAGGGGAAGTTGAGCTGATCATTGGCGGTCAGCTTCGTGGTCATGGTGATAACCAGCTTGAGAAGCTTCTTCCTTTTAAGAGTCAGATTAAGAAGATTCTCTTCTTTGGTGAATCTGGAAAGGTTCTAAGTGAATCAAATTTTGAAATTGAATCTGAGTATTTTGAAAATTTGGATGAGATTTTTAAAGCAGGCTTTAGCACAAGTGTCGTTCTATTTTCTCCAGCGTTTCCTTCTTTTGATCAGTATGCAAATTACGTCAAAAGAGGAGAGCACTTTACGAAATTAGCACTTACTTAAGAACTGAAATTGTTACTTTTTGCGACTTGGAATCCCTCATATTATCTGCAACAGCAATCTTAAATAAGAAAATAATGAGAATTCCAATAATAAATTTACCTGACTTTGATTCCATAATGTGATTATCGGTACTTAGTGATAATACTTTAGTAAATATTATCTTTTGTTAATAAATTTTTGCTTGCGCAAATCTCTTTGTTGAAACTAAGACCAATAATAGCATGCACAGCCCTGCGATCAAGGCGGCGGAATCCTTTGCTGGCGGGTGTTCAGAAAATTCCGTACTTATCTTTTTCTCAATATCCTCATAAATATGGCCATCATACTTGGCACTATCTTTTATCGGTGCAATTGAGCCACACATTGGTATTTGTTCCTTAGGATAAAGGTAAGTGGCACCATCCCAATCGTCTTGCCCAATCGTTTCTCTACCTGTGAGGTTTCTAAAGTACATAAGTGAGCTTTCTTTTGAAGAGTGGCCAAGGCCAAAGGCATGTCCGATTTCATGGGCAAAAAGAGCAATCTTCTGGGCCCTTGTCTGGTCGTTGTAGCGAGTTCCTGCAATGTCATTTAGGCCAATGACAGAGCCTTGGATAACTGTTCCGTTTAGATTATTTGGTAGTGTTACAGCTAAAATTCCTGTGGAAGTAAAAACTGTATTATTACTATTACAAACGATCAGAATCTGTGTGTTAGTACTTGGTACTTGGCTGACACAACCGGCTTCTCCTGCAGCACAGATTTGTTCAGTTGTATAATCATTGTTAACCGTTAAGATATCGCCACCTTTTAGGTGTAAACTACTTGTCGCAATCTTATTCCAATATTCACTAACTGCAATCTCTACCATATCCATGATTTCATCAGCAGAGTCTGTAATATTTGCGCAAGCATTATCCGCTATATCGACACGAATTTCTGGACTTGCAAAGCGAATAGGAATATTTGCGTTGATCGTAAATGCTAAGGTGTATGTTGAAAGAAGTAAGCTTATTATAAATTTCATTAATTATTTCCAAAAGTATAGTTAAGAGATAATGCATAACTAAATGCGCGCTCATCACCATCTTCAAGGTTGAAGACGCTTAATTGTCCATTTACAAAGTAAGTCTTATTGAAGAGGTAATCTGCACCAAGAATGACAATATTATTAACTGCTGTTTGGTAATCATCCGGTGTGTAGAATTGTTGTGTTGATGTTCCATTGCCAAGAGTTTGCATTTTTCCATCCATTGCTGTGTAGGTAAAGAAAATACCAACTCCTGCTTGTACTCTAAAGCTTTGATTGAAGGTGTGTTCGATAAGTGCATGAATCCAAAGGTTTGTAACAGTTACTGCACTATCTTCACTCGATTTTGGAAGAGTTAAACCTGTTTCAATATTTAGCTTTTTTTCCCAAGCAATATCTGTGCGATAATTGGCCCTGATAAATGGATTGAAAGTGAAGTAATTTCTCCCGCCATCAATATCGGTTTGAATTTTACCGACGTATTTCGTCAAATTCCCAACTCCAAGTGAGAACTCGCCAGGAATATTAAGTTCCTGTGCCTTTATAGAAAATGGAAGTATGCATATAATGCACAGAAGTAAAGAATGGGCTGCTTTCATGTAATAATTGTTAAGAAGTTTTCAAGCTTTGACAACTTCTTATTTGTTTCCAAATACTGGCATTTTATTTAAAATGCCAAGAGATTTAAAGAAACTTAAAAAGGATTTTAAATATGTTCGAAAATTATAAGATACCTAATGAATTAATTCCTAGTGATCCACGCTTTGGTGTTGGGCCATCACTTGTTCCAACTGAATTCGTTCAAAGACTTGCTGATACAAAAGCAACGCTACTTGGGACTTCTCACAGAAAACCGGCAGTGAAAAATCTTGTAAAAGAAGTACAAGAGGGATTAAAAAATTTCTACAACTTACCTGAAGGTTATGAAGTCGTTTTAGGAAACGGTGGAGCAACTTTTCTTTTCGATATGATCGGTCTTGGTCTCGTTAATAAAAAAAGTGTTCACTACACATGTGGTGAATTCTCAAATAAATGGTTTAAGTCACATCATGCAATTCCATGGATTGAAGCACAGGAAATTGCAAGTGAGTATGGCCAAGGTTGTGAGCCACAAGGCTCAGATGCTCATGCTGATGCTGACATGATTTGTTTTACTCTTAATGAAACTTCTACAGGTGTTCAAACGACGACAATCCCAAGTGTTAATGATGAGACACTTGTCGCTGTGGATGCAACAAGTGGTGCAGGGCAAATTCCTCTTGATCTAACTAAAGTAGACTGCTATTTCTTTTCACCGCAAAAAGTTTTCGCATCTGAAGGTGGTCTCTTTGTCGCTATTATGTCACCGAAAGCACTAAAGCGTGCTGCAGAGATTGCAAAGACTGATCGCTATATTCCTGGTATTATGGATTGGACTGTTGCTATTGATAACTCTCTTAAGAATCAAACTTATAATACACCAAGTATCTCAACTCTTTTCTACTTAAATGAGCAGGTAAAGCTTATGAATTCTCAAGGCGGAGAAAAGAATGCAGTAGAACTTGCACGCAAGAAAGCTGATATGATTTACGGCTGGGCAAAGGAAGAAAGCTTTCTTGAGGCATACGTTTCTGATGAGAAGTATCGTTCAACTTCTGTTGCGACGATTAATATCGATGATAAGTATGAAGCTGCAGCACTCATTAAAGTACTTGAGCAACAAAATGCAGTTAACGGAATTGATTCGTACAGAAAGTTAGGAAAGAATCAATTTAGAATTTCTCTTTTCCATAATGTGAAATTTGAAGATCTACAAAAGCTAACCAAAATTATTTCAAGCGCTGTTAATCAAGCAAATAATTAATTAATAAAGAAAAGGGAGTACTAAGTGCTCCTTTTTTATTTCAAAGAAATCGCTCTTAGATCAATTGACATGGAAGAGTTAGTGTAAAACTCTAAGTAATCGCTTCCTAGGTTATCCCAAATCTCTTGGGTTGATAGAGGATTCTTTCTATTTTGATCAGCTACACCAAAGAAGAGTCCGATGATCTCTCCTGTATCTCGATTCATAATAGCACTTCCGGAATCTCCGGATTGAGCATCACAGGCAGTAAAGAAAACATCTCTTACCTTATCCTTGTTGAATCTAATATCCATATTCCCTGTAAGATAAATGCAGTCAGTATCTTGTGCTATCTTAGCATCATACCTTCTCAGATCGGCCTTGCCACCACCAAAACCAACAGTTACGAGAGGATCTCCAGCTACAGGATTTGAAAATTTAGTATTAAGCGATGGAAGTTTTGAGAGAAAGTTTAGCTTCTCACTTTTCTTAATTCGAAAGTAAAGATAATCGCTACCTGATTTAATTGAGCCTATGCTTATAACACCATCACACTTTGCTACTATCTTATTGTGGCCTTCATTAATGAGTAAAAGGGAGGATTCGCTACATTCTTTCTCGCCACTTATTACATGATAATTAGTGAGAAAGATATAATGCTCAAGTTCTTCTTGGTAAAGAAAAGCAGTTCCAATTTTTCTCTTTATTTTGTTAACGACCTTGGCGGTACGAAGAACTAAGCTCTTTGTGTTTGTATCAAGTGTTTGAAAGAGCTTCTTTGTAACCCTTGGCCTACTCCATTCATCTCCACCAACGTAGCGTTTGGCCATTGTTAGATTAGAAAACAATATCAATGTAAGTATAAGAATTATCTTGATCTTCCCCATAGTAGGGTTTTAGCTTAGATTATTTTTTGGGTCTAGAAATGTGAAAAGTTTATAAGAAAAAGGGACACCGAAATGTCCCTCTATATGGTTTTATTTTTTAGTTTTTAGCACCATCATCTTTATTGTAATTTTTTAAAAATTCAGTTTTCCACTCGTTGTAGCGATTATCTAAAATTGCTTCACGAGCTTCTTCTGCCATATTCTTATAGAATTCAATATTGTGCATTGTCGCTAGAACTTGTCCTAGGATCTCATTTGAATCAAAAAGGTGCTTAACATAGGCACGAGTGAAGTTCTGGCAACAGTAACACTTACAATTTGGCTCAATAGGGAAGAAGTCACGACGATAGTTCTTGTGACGAATTCTAATCTTTCCACGTTTCGTAAATAGCGTTCCACCACGTGCAAATTTTGTTGGAATGATACAGTCACTCATATCAATTCCATATTCCCAGATCATACATAGGTCTTCTGGATTACCAACGCCCATAACGTAGCGTGGTTTATCTTTTGGCATCTTAGGCCCTGTGTACTTAACGATTTTTTCCATAAGCTCAGGCCCTTCTCCTACGGATACACCACCAATGGCATAACCTGGAAGATCGCGCTTAACAAGTTCATCAAGACACTCATCTCTATAATCATCGTAAGTAGAACCTTGGATAATACCAAAAAGGGCCTGCTTTGGATTTGTCCAAGCATCAATACAACGATCTAGCCAGCGGTGAGTACGATCGATTGAATTCTTTGTATACTCGCGAGTCGCTGGGTATGGAATACACTCATCAAAGGCCATCATGATATCTGATCCAAGCTCTTGTTGGATTTGAATTGATGTCTCTGGAGAGAGCATAATTGATTTACCTTTATGGTCCTTAAACTCAGCTCCTTCTTCTTTAATGGCCTTTCTTTGAAGTGAGAAAACCTGGAATCCACCTGAGTCTGTAAGAATTGGACGATCCCAATTCATAAACTTATGTAGTCCACCTGCTTTTTCAACCAGTTTTGAACCTGGTGATAAGTGAAGGTGGTACGTATTTGAAAGAATAATTTTAGTGTCCAGATCCTTTAGGAAGTTTGGTGGTAGTGCTTTAATTGCACCGTGCGTACCAACTGGCATAAATACTGGAGTTGGAATTTCACCATGAGGAGTAGTGATAACACCTGCTCTTGCTCCTGAATTCTTATCTTCGTGGACAACTTTGAATTTGAAGTGTTCTTTGACTTGATCTTGAATGCGCATAGATCACCCTTTGTCGTAACTCGACTGTTGAAATATTTCTACTAACTTTAATTATTTAAAGTACTTAGCTTTAATATTTCTTTTGCTGCTTCTTGTCCAACAGTATTTGTGCTACCTTGTAAAAATTTGGCCAGATCTCGGGCAAATTTTGTAAATGAAGCACGGTTCTCTCCGTTATCCTTAATTGAAACGAGCTGATTGATCTCGTCAAGTTGACTCATTAAAATTGATTTATTTGTACCGAGAAATGCCTTTTCAACACTATCAATATATTCAATCTTAACTTTTGGCTTTGCTAAGAATGTTAGGCCTTCAAGTTCACTTGATTTCATATTGCCGCCAACCTTTGAGAATTGCATAACTGAGTCATCTGAAATATAGAGATAGACTTCATCAAGATTGCTTCTATAGAAAGACGTGAATTTATTTAAGTTACGATATTGCTTATAGTTCATTTTAAACTCTGCAAAGGCCTTCTTTGATTGGCCAATGGCAAGTAGGTCAACATGAACTAAATCTTTTGTCGATCGTCCTTTGATGATCTCTCCGGCCCAAAATAATTTTCCAAAATCTTCTCGCGTTAAATAGCTCGATTTTTCATCTTTATAGAAAGAGCTTAAATAAGGATAGCGATACTTGAAGAATGGAATTGAGCTAAAGCTTTTTTGAAAATTTCTAAACGACATTTCATCTGTTAATTTTAAAACATATGTATTTGCTGTTTCTTTATTGATGATAAAGTAGCTTGGCCTTTGCCCTGCAATTCTTAAGATAATATTTTCCTGAGAGAATTTTTTTGAAACTAAAACCTCTTTAATTTTCAGCGGTCGTTTACCTAGCTCTTTTGGCACATTGATTTGTTTAGGAACAGGCGTGTCCGAAAAGCTTTCCTGAATAATAGGATAACCAATTACTAGCATTGTAAAGATTGCTAAGTTGATAAGTGAGATGAACTTAAATCCCTTTATACGATAAGTAATTCGCCCTTGAGTGATCAATTCTTTAAGAGATGGTGAATCAAAGATAACAGGGAGCTCAAATAATGGAATAAGGTGAGCAATAAGATCTAGTGGAGTTCTAAGAACAGCTTTTGCTCTTTTTGTAAGAAATGATCCTGTTGTTGTTGCACCACTAATAAAAAGGGTTGGTGAAACACTTAGAATTAAATTTGAAATAAATAGAATACCAAAAAGTACAATTACAATTTTTGCAATATCTGGGCTTACACTAAATTCGACAAATTTTGCAATTTCTGAATTTAGTAGAGTTGCGAGTTTGTCACTTAGGCTCTCTATTGCTTCAACATCAATCTGAGTTGAAACTATCGTTGTTGCAAAGACGAGTGTTAATGCACTAACGAAGCGAGTAAAAGGGCCTACTAGTTTTCCTTCAGACTGTTTAATTTTTTTCTTTTTTTGTTGTGCTTTTCTGATCTTCGCACCTTCGTAGTCACGGGCAACACCAAGTTTTAGATCAGAGTCTTTATTCGTTGATTTAGTACTCTTTTTTTTCTTCTTCGCTTTCTTCTTTTTTTGACTCGTAAGTGGTCGGCTTACGTGTTCATTAGATTTTACCGACTTCTTACTTTGCTCTGCCTCTGCACTTTGAAGACGGGCAACGTTTAGAACTTGAGTAATACTTAAGGAGTCAGTGTCTTCTTTCATTCGAGGTTGTGAAGGCTGATCACCATTTGTATCAATGACAAAGGAGATATCATCTTCATCGCTATCTGATTCGTCATCTGACTCATCTCTATTAAGCATATCACTACTTGTCATTTCAAACGAAGGTGTATGCCCTTGTGTTTGGGCCTTTATTTCTTCAACGCTTTCTTCTTGCTCATTCGTGGCAAAATTACTTAAGTCATCAAATTCAAGATCATCCTCATCATTTGCTGAGGCAATATCAAATTCATCAGGAAGTTGTTTTTCAAGAGATAGAGACTTGAGTTTAAATTCGCTACTTTTGTAGCTAAGTTTTTCTCCAATCTCCATGAAGTAAGTTGATCCTTCTTGCAGTGGAGTATCTTGTAATTTAGCGTCTTGTATTTTTTGAATTAATTTTAAAACTAGGCAATCGTCATCGACATGAACTTTTATGCTACCACCGTTTTCAGAAATAATGAGTTCATTATTTTCTTCTTTAAAAAAAAACTCTTTATTTGAGATTGTGATTTCTTGATTTTCGTTAGAGTTGCTGTGGATAAAACCAACTTGCATAGTCAACCTTTGTTAATTTTCAATTAAATTCCTTTTTATTTTAAAGGGATTATATAAATTTTCCTACTAATTTTTAGAATTGATTCCGTGTTAATATTGGTAAAGAGAATTAAGAAGATTTAACCACGGAAGGGGACAAATAGATGAAAAAATCTTTTTTAGTAAGAGCGACGTTTGCTACGCTCTTAGCAGGACAAGTGGCTTTTGCGGCCGATGCAGATTACAATGTACAGGAACGCTTTCGCCTAATGGAAGACAAATTCCAAACTCAAGAGTTTCTAAGAGAACCAGGACATGACTTTCTTATTGATATGTCTGTTTATGCTAATACGGATCTAATGGAACTTGTTGGTGATGTATCTGATGCTTCAGATGCTGCTGACCCAGATCAAGCAGCTGCTGATGTTCTTTCAGCTTATGCTGATACTGAACAAAACCTTAGACTGAATGTAGAAGTAGGTGTTCCACTTCCATCATTTAATGCTTTTAAAGGGACAATTAGTCCAAGTGTTAGGCTAGGTGTAAATGTTGGATCACTAATTGGAATTGGTGAAGAGGATATCATGATTGATACTTTCATCTCTGCAGTTCCTGGTGATGCTGAACTTAAAACAGTTCTTCAAGATAAAATCACACAAGGTGTATTAAATGACATTATCGGTGGTACAGCGGGTTACCAAAATGTTACAGATTTAGCAGCGACACTAGGTTTAAGTACTGAAGAAGAAACGGCCCTAAGAGATGCCCTTGGTGGTGAAGCTATTCCATTTGCTGGTTCAGGTTCAACTGCTCCAATTATCGATGCATATGTTAAGGCAGACGTTACTGCTGGTTTAAACTTTGATTATAAGAATGAGAGACACTTCGGTTCATTTTCTCTATATGGTTTATATAGAGCTGACGTAAGACGTGTTCTTGATCAAGATGCAATTGCTGGTGACGGTGATGTAATTGATACTGAAAACCTTGATCAAAATATGACTCTTTATGCGATGGCCGACATTACTTATGGTTTCCACTGGCTATCAAATTTCAGAACGATGTTTAAGATCCAAGATATTGCTCTTGCAACAGTGATTGAAAATGATGAAGGTTATCTTCCATTGTATGAGCCAGAAATTGGCTACCGTATGCACACAGATTATAGCTTTAATCTTTCAAATATGAGACTTCGTCCATTCGTAGGTTTCCACATGAGAGATGGTTATGATTTTGCTGATGGAGTTTATGCTGGTACTGATCTAATGTTCCATGTTTGGAAGGAGAGACTAGCTGTTACAGTAAGAGGGATGGTTGACTCTGAACACCTAACTCTAACTCCAAGAGTTAAGCTTGGATTTATGGATTTCATGTATTCTCTTAAGCAACCAATCACTTCTGAAGTAAAAGGTGTGAAAATCTCGACAATTCACTCTGTAAACTTCAGACTTCACTTCTAATTTAAGAAACATTGTGTTAAATATCGGGGATCAAATTGATCCCCTTTTTTATTTTGTCCACGTTAGGCCAGGGGACCGTGAGTGGATGTGTCTATTTAGGAGAGTATAAAATGGCAAAAAGCACAAGAGAATTTGTTGATATTGTTGATATGGACCTATTTGCAGGTTTCCTTAAAGAGAATAAACTAACAAAACCAACTGAAGTACAAGCTGAAGCAATTCCTCAGTTTCTAGAAGGTCACAACCTACAAGTACAGGCCCAAACTGGTAGTGGTAAAACACTAAGTTATCTTCTACCACTATTTCAAAAGCTAAAAGAAACAGAAGCAGACATAAAAAATCAAAAGGCAGGCTCGCCTCGCGCGATTATTCTTCTACCAATTAAAGAGCTTGCGATGCAAGTCTCTGATGAGTGTAAGAAGATTTCTCACCATGCAAAGATGCGTGTTCGTCTTGCCCTTGGTGGTGAAAAAGGCAAGAAGGTAAGTACACTTAAAAAACAAACTTTTGATATTCTTATTGGAGGCCCTGGCCGAATTAAATCAATGATTGAGAAAAAAGAGATCCGTCTAGATGAACTTGAGTATCTAATTATTGATGAAGCCGACCAGCTTCTTGATATGGGATTTATGCGTGAGCTTAAGGCCATTCGTCGTCATCTTACGTCTTCGTACCAAGCATGCCTTGTTTCTGCAACGATGGCCGATGACTTTGATATGCTAAAGGCCGACTTCTTCTCAGGTATGGAATTTAAATCAGTAAGCCTAGTTGGCTCACACGGACTTTCTCAAACTATTGAAACTTTCAATATTGCTCTCGAATATACAGAGAAGAATGCCATGCTTGATGTTTTCGTTAAAAAAGAAGCAAAGGGCAGTGGGATTATTTTTGTTAACCAAAAAGAGAAGGCGGTAGAAGTTTATAACTATATGAAGCAAGCAAAACTTCATAAAAACCTTTACGTTTCTCATGGTGATATTACTGCAAAAGAAAGAAGTGAGAACTTTAAAAAGTTTAAATCAACTGGTGGTATTCTTATCACTACTGATATGGCGGCCCGTGGGATCGACATTAAGACTCTGCAATGGGTACTAAATTACGATCTTCCATTTGAAGCAGTTTATTATATTCACCGTTCGGGACGTGTAGGTCGTGCTGGAAGGGCCGGAAGTGTCTATAACTTTGTAACTAAGAAAGATCAAAAACTTATTGGGCAAATTAATGATGCCATTAAGAATCAAGATACTTTGAAGATTGATCCAATCTTTCTTAAGTCGATGGCAAAGAAATCGGGAGCTAAAAAGGTTGCAAAGAAAGTTGCTAGACGTGGGCCAGCACCACAGAAAAAGACTTCAAAAACGACGACGAGATCAACATCTCGCACAGGTGGACGTACACCTTCTCGTACTTCAAAAACTTCTCGCGGCAGACGCCGTTAAATGATAAAATGCTAATATGTTTAAACATATTAGCATTTTCTTTCTTCTATTAACTTCACTTATTACTTCATCATGTTCTGAAAAGGATATTTATACGCCTTTGGAAATGTTTGATATGGCCTATAAATTCGACAATACAATTGAAGAAGTTCGTCTTAGTGTGAAGGAGAAGGAGAGACACCTTGACTGCAAGGATTATCCGGCCGGCTGTATTGAAGGCTCTCCTAAGCGCTTTAAGGTGAGACTAGTTGAAATGATTGTTGTCCAGTACTTATCATCTAATGAAGCATGTTTGGCCGCTTATAAGCTTGGTCAATATTATGCTCGTAATTGGCTCTTTGATGATGTTGCAGATGAGCCTGTTCTTGTTGATTTTGTTAAACAGGTTTATAAGGCGAAAAGTCCTAAGACAAGACAAGAGTGTAATTAAACCTCACTTACTTTAACCACTGCCTAATCTCTTCATAGTATTGTTCTAGTTTTTTATTAGCACCTATAAAGTCACTACTTGTGATTTGAAAACTCTTGTTATTATTTAATCGTATTTGAATTGCATGATTAGAAGCTGTGGCGCCTTTGGTTTTCAAAAGCTCTACACGTTCAATTTCATCAAGTCCAAATTGTGTGATTTGTTTTCTTAGCAATGAGCGAGCGACTAATCTTGCAGTATTTCTCGGCTTGCTCATTTCCAAGTGTCGGTATTTTATTAAGGATAAGACGACAATGGGTGTGAAGAGAAATAGAAGTAGATCTTTTTGAGCAAGCTTATTATTGAATGTTAAGTAACTTCCAAGCCCAACAACAAGTAGTAAGATACACATAAGTGCTAGCTTAGTTGGAAATGAGTTAAGTGTTAAGTTTTGAAAATTAGTTTCAAGTTTTAACATATCGATCTCCGTTACGCTCTATACTTTATCAGGCCTTAAAGAAGTACTTTTTAAAGCCCGTCTGGAATGCATCAATTTTTACTTCCCAAGAATTGATAAACTCAGGGGATTGCTGTCTATATTCATTTAATGTTTCTTTAAAAAGCATTACCCAACGACCAAGCTCTCCCATATGAATATTTAAGTACTCATGTGCCTCAAGTAAGTGTGCCGCAGGACGAGGAAATTTTATTCCTAGCAATTGTGCCTGCCAAAAAGCATTTATATTAACGAGATGCTCTTGAAAATCATCTATGCTTGAGAGTGGAGCGCTATTAGCAGTTATTTTTCGAAAGTGATAGCCGATGAATACGTCATTAATGGCCTTCTCGTAAAATGACCGAGTAACTTTCTCTATTAATTGAATTTCCAACTGATTGCCTGTCATGACTAAAGTCTACACTAAATATTGCGCTTTAAATACCGATGAAAGTTTATGAACAAAATAATTATATCTTTATTTTCATTACTACTTAGTAAATTTATTTACGCCGGAGCATTAACTTCTGTTAATAACGACACTTGTTGGTACAAGGAAGATGAGGGGCGCACTAAAATAGCTTCCTTTAATGATCAGGTAAGTATTAATACAAATCGTGATGAGATTTTAGGCCACGTTGTTAAGTACTTACATGAACAAAAATTTGCGGCAGACAAGATTGATATGATTCATTCGTTCGGATTATGTGGACCAAGACTTTCTTTGGCCTTTCGTATCTCTTACGATAAAGTCGATTATTGTCTTAGAGCAAATGTAAATAAGAATACTGAGTTAACTTTCTCAGGAATTGGACTTGCTCAAGATAGCAAAGGAGCTTGCCAGTCAATTGCTAGTGATAAATTGATAGTTTCTATTGATCAGAAAAATATTGTCGATCTACAAAAGCTCTTGGGTGAGCAGGGGATGTCGCCTAAGAAAGTTGATAAACTCTCATCTAAGGTTTACGTTTTATACTTTAACGTTGAAAGAGATGAAATTAAAGATGTAAGAAAGAGTATCGTCACATCAAATCTAGTTAACTCTGCGGAGTATTCAACTGGACAATATCATATTGCAGATGAATTCGAGTTATTAAGTATTAGCTACTTTAGAAAGTAGCTCAAACAAATAAAAAAGCCTCGCGATGCGAGGCTTTTTTAATTATCTTTTTCCAATTTCAGCAATTGTTTTTCCAAGAGACTTTGAACGTTTTAAGTATACGTTTGATCTCTCTTCGTGCTCAGCTTCTTCTTTACATGAAATACAAAGTTCCGCTGTGTTTCTCGCCATTAGACGATCGTAACCAATTTCAATATCACACTCATCGCATAGGCCATATTCACCTTTTTCGATTTTTGTAAGTGCTTTATTGATTTTCTTTACGTAGAAGTTTTCACGATTTCTGAAACGAATTTCCTGCGATGTTTGAACGTTAGCTACTGCCTCATCTAGAGGGTCAAGTAGTTCGTTCTTGTCCATGCAATACTGCTCTTTCTCACTGTTTTTGTTAAGAATTCTTTCTTTGTCAGCAAGTAGCGCATCTTTAAGTGCAGCTATTTGCTTGTCCGATAGATACGAGTTAGCTCTGTTCATTTCGACTCCCTTGTGCCGTGTTTCTTCCAGTGAAACAAGTTGCTTGTAACCTTTAATTTGCGCTTAGGCAAAACAATTACGCACAACAAATATTGTGTTCGTGTGTTGTAGAAAGAATTTACTGGTCGGGAAAGTGTTAGTAAAAGGTATTTTTCTTACAAAGGATTACTTTGTCACGAAATTTCAACAGTTTAGATCTAGTTTTTAGGAAACGCTGCTTCACAATGAGGGCAAAACTTCCAAAACTGCTTATCTACCTCATTTTGACAGCTTGAACATGTGATTAGTGCGCTTAATTCCTCAAAGGCTTCGTCATACATATTGGCAAAGAGATCGCTTCTCATGGCCGCTATCGTTGTTGGATGGGCCCTAAAAGTTCCAGGCATGGTTTTATTTGGAATGAATTTGGCCGGTGTTACGCTCTTGTCTGGAAAGATCTGAACCTGAACTTCTTGCGAAGGCTGCATTTGATACATCTGCCTATTTGCAATATTGCGTTCGTTCTTTAGTAATTCAAAATTCTCATTGGCGCTAAACTTTCTTTCCATATGCTAATTGTAGCACACTACTTCCAGCGACGTTCTAGTAGCTCAATTATTTCCACGCAGGCCTTCTTATGCTGGTTAAATCGTGCAAAGAAGCCTGGTTTTGCTTCTAATACGTCCTTTTTGAAATAAATTGATTGTGAACCAAGGGATTCAATAAGGCGCAGAGTCCATTCAAAGACCTCAGGGTCTTGATGGCCAATAAGTTTTTCAAGTGCCTCTAAGAAGTCAAAAGGTAGTCTTTCACCTCTTTTGTGGAATTCATCTATTATCTGCTTTCTGGCAACGCCTAAACACAGAGTAAGGACTTCTGGATCGTGGCAAAGTGCAAGGCAGTCCATAATCTCTGGGTAGATAATATGATCAAGAGTAATGGTATTATCAAGTAAACACAGTAGGGGGATAAGTGCATCCCAGTTTTCTTCGCGATTTAGCTCCTGAAAACGTAGCTTAAAAACACTGAAATCTTCTTTTGTATAAGTGCAGTTGGGCCTTTTTCCCGCCTGTAAATCAGCGATGACGACGCGAAACTGTTCATCTATATCAATCATATTTCTTCCCTTGGGCCATTTTTGCGATTTTTCATGTAGCAATTACTCGATTTACTTTTAAATATATGACATTTTAAGGCCTTATGCTATATAAATACCTTTTAAGAAGGTTTTCAATGCAGCAGTATCTTATTAACGACATTTACCGTGCTACAGAAGGAGAGGGAGTCTTTGTTGGACGCTCTCAGGTCTTTGTGCGCTTTCAAGGTTGTGCCGTTGGTTGTATTAATTGTGATTCAATGGATACTTGGAGTTTTGATATTGGGCCAACTTCGATTGAGTCGATTTTTGAAAAGATACTAGAAGAATCTTATCAGGGAAAAATAAATTGGATTTCAATTACAGGTGGAGACCCACTTCATCCTAAGCATGTTCCAAGTGTTGTTGCTCTATCAAAATTTTTAAAAGAAAAAGGCTTTAAGCTTAATCTTGAAGCTGCAGGGACACGAGTTGTTGATGAAGTATTTGAAAACCTCGATTACATCTCATTTGATCTAAAAACACCTTCGACAGGTGTACAGACTCGTCTTTCACTTATTGAAAAGCTTGCTCAAAACTATAATGGAAAGTTTCAGCTAAAGGCCGTTATTGCTGATCGTAAGGACTTTGACTACACTCTAGGAGCTTATCGTAAGCTTGAGGAGAGTTTAGGTTCAATTGATTTTCCTTGGGTGCTAACACCGTGTTTTGAACCAAGTGAAGAATTTCCAATGCAAAGATTTATCGATATTCAGGATTGGAATCAGTTAGAGGGTGGACCATTTAGAGTCATCGGACAGCAGCATAAGTGGATCTACGGTGCTGATAAAAAGAGTGTTTAATTAAGCGGCCCTTCTCGTTCTTGCTAAGGTCTCACGTTGCTTGGCCTCTAGTAAATCAACTCCATATTTTTTAATCGTTCCTAAATCTGTAATCGTGTAGGAATTAGAGTCGGCCTTAGTTCGATCTTCCTGAGAGAAGTTATCACAAATAACAACAAGTTTTGTGTCTGTAGGAAGTTTCTTAAGAGCAATTTTGATAATCCCTTGAACCTTATCAAGAGAGTTTGTACAGTAGACTACATATTTTTTGTCGTCTTTAGAAACGCTAAAGTGCCAAAGATTGGATTTATTTTTTGATTCAACGACATGATAATCATATGATTTAAAAACCATCGTACATTGAGTAATAAACCCCTTAATAATTTTTTTAGAATTTGCTATCTTTGCCATTAGATCTCCGCTTAACATCAAGCATATCGGTTTATTGGCCAAAATATTAAGAAATTTTAGAAAGATTATTCCGTATCAATTTTTAGTTAGTTAGAAGTTTTGTGGAGGATTTTTGTCCAATTCCTTTACCCATTTTAAATTGTTTACCGGCCTTAGCGCCAAGATTCCATGCATTTGCATCAAAGCTAGTTGCCTGACTTGTTTGCGATGAGACACGAGGGTAGACTCGGTTTCGATGGGCCTCGGCAAGACCTTTAATATGGATTAGTTCACGTGAGCTTATTTGCTTGCTCTGATGACCTTTAAGTTCACTTAGGAACGATTTCGTAAAACTCTTATAATAAGAATTACGAGCACGAACACCTTTTAAATTTGAGTTTTTCTTGGCCTGCTTCCAAAGTCCTTCCATCGCATTTACTGTATAGTCATAGATATAGTGAGCGGCCTCAACATTTTCTTTGGCCCCAATAATTTCGAGGTAGCCCCCGCCACGTCCCGAGCTGAAGACTGGAGAGACTGCATATTCCTTAAGTATATCGTAGAGGCAATCGTGAAGAAGGTTGCGTCTTTTAAAAGAGGCGACTCGTCTGACATAAGTATCTTCAAAGTCTTTCATATCAAAATTATCTCGTGCTAGATGATTAAGTTTAAGTTTGTCCAAGTTGTGTTTTTGAATGAGATCATTTGCTTTTTTGGCAGCAAGTTTGGCCTCAAATTCATTTTCTGACTTAGCAAGCTCCAGAAGCTTTTGAATCTTTGCCGTGATATTATCATTGCTTTTTACAAAGGCACTTAAGTTGACTTGCGACTTTGAAAAGTTATCATCCCAGCCAAAGCGTTTAAAAATACCTCTAAACTCGATACCGTGTGCCTGCTCGTGTATGCCACATTCAATATGAACTAAGAAGTGGGCAAGCTCATGCTTGAGAACATTTTCTAGAAGCTTGTCATCGTTAATTGTAAGAAAGCACCTATTGATTCCAATTTGATAAATAAGTGGATCGTAGAAGCCTAGGATTTTGTCAGAGTCATTTACAACAAATGTAAGCGGGTACATCACTCCTTTGTAGTGGAGGCGTGAGCGCTTAAAAGAGAGACCAATTCCCGCGAATATATCACAGGCCATAAGACGAATCTTTTTTATAAATAATTGGGTATTTTCGTTATAAATAAACATTAATATTTAACACTGCATCCATACGGTTTTGTTCTCGCTGGATTTACTTTCTCATTGTTCTTAAGTTGTTCTAGCGCGTTTTTAACATAGTTTCGAGCGTTTTGAATATCACTTTTGTCGGCCGAAGGAATACTGTCGATGGCCCCCATATAGTCAATTATACCGCTTTCATTAATGATGAAAATCTCTGGCGTTGTCTTTGCATTATAGCGTCTACCAACAGTTCCGTCTGTATCAATCAGAAGGTGAGAAGCATTTGATTTTTCGACCTGTAGGCGATTCTTTGCAGCAGCGGCGTCTCTGATATAACCCTGTTTTCCAATATTAGATGAATTAATTGTAAGCCAGTAATGGCCGCTATCTTTTGCAAGCTTCTGTGTCTGCTGCATATTTAGTGAATCATAATGTTTTCTAACGAAGGGACAGCCTTCGTTATACCACTCAAGAATAACTTTCTTGCCTTTAAAAGAGGCCAGTGTAATCTGCTTTCCGTCTTGGTTTTCAAGAGTAAAGTTTGGGGCCTTATCTCCTGGAGATAAAGCGAGAGTAAGTGTAGTCATAAAGAGAGAGACGATTAATTTCATAAATGCTCCTTTTGGATATTCTACGCTGTGAAAAAGGAGCATTCAATAAATAAAGGCCTACATTTGTAGGCCCTTATTTTTATTTGAATTTAATTTATTAAATTAAACAGTTGGTGTCGTCTTAGATGTTACAGCAGCTTTTAGAAGCTCTCTGTTCATACGAGCGATATTTGTGATTTCAATTCCTTTCGGGCATGAAGCTTCACATTCAGCTTCGTTAGTACAGTTACCAAATCCAAGATCATCCATCTTCTTAACCATGTTTTGAACACGTTGAGAAGCTTCAGCTTGTCCTTGTGGAAGAAGTGCCATTTGAGAAACTTTGGCCGATACGAAAAGCATCGCAGAAGCGTTCTTACATGAAGCAACACAAGCTCCACAACCAATACAAGCTGCAGCGTCCATTGCTAGGTCTGCTTGCTCTTTTGGGATTAGGATAGCGTTTGCATCTTGAGCATTTCCTGTGTTTACAGATACGAAACCACCAGCAGCGATGATTTCATCAAATGCACTACGATCAACCATAAGGTCTTTTTCTACTGGGAAAGCTCTTGCTCTAAATGGTTCGATAACAATCGTATCACCATCAGAGAACTTTCTCATGTGAAGCTGACAAGTTGTTGTTTCAGCTTCTGGCCCGTGAGCTTGACCATTGATCATTAGAGAACACATACCACAAATACCTTCACGACAGTCGTGGTCGAAAGCTACTGGCTCAACACCTTGTGGAATTAGTTCTTCGTTTAACTGATCTAGCATTTCAAGAAATGAAGCATCCGGAGAAACGTTTTCTAAAGTATAGTCGGCCATTTGACCTTTATCTTCACGATTCTTTTGACGCCAGATTTTTAAATGAAGTGTCATATTATTATTGCTACTCATATCATATACCTCTTATTTGTAACTTCTTTGTGTTAGTGGAACGTTAGGGAAGTCTAGTTCTTCCACGTTTCTAATTGGCTCACTAGCTTCACCAGTGTATTCCCATACAGCTGCGTGACAGAAGTCATTGTCATTTCTTAGGGCCTCGTTCTCATCTGTTTGAGACTCTTCTCTGAAGTGACCACCACATGATTCTGGTCTTTCAAGAGCGTCGCGTGCCATTAGCTCACCAAGCTCTAGGAAGTCTGCAAGACGGTTAGCTTTTTCAAGCTCGATATTAATTCCATCTGCTGTTCCTGTAACCTTAACGTCTTTCCAGAACACTTCACGAAGTTTTTTAATTTTATCAATCCCTTCTTGAAGACCTTTTGCATCTCTTGCCATACCAACATGGTTCCACATGATTTGCCCAAGTTCCTTGTGAATTGACTCAACTGATCTTGTTCCATTGATTGAAAGTAACTTAGAGAATCTTTCTTTTGAGTCAGTAAGTGCCTTGTCAAATTCTGGGTGATCAGTTCCAACTTTATTACCCATAAGTTTTTCACTTGCTAGGTAGTTAGGAACTGTAAATGGAGCAACAAAGTATCCATCTGCTAGACCTTGCATTAGTGCAGATGCACCGAGACGGTTTGCACCGTGGTCTGAGAAGTTTGCTTCACCAAGAGCAAATAGCCCTGGAACTGTTGTTTGTAGGTTATAATCAACCCATAAACCACCCATTGTATAGTGAACCGCTGGGTAAATTCTCATTGGAACTTTATATGGGTTTTCATCAGTAATTCTTTCGTACATATCAAATAGGTTACCGTAGCGCTCTTTAATCGCTTCTTCACCATCGCGCTCAATCGCCGCTTGGAAGTCTAGGTAAACTGCTTCTTCACCGGCACGTACTGATTTACCTTGGTCAATTTGTTCTTTTGCATTTCTTGAAGCAACGTCACGAGGAACAAGGTTACCGAATGAAGGATATTTTCTCTCTAGGTAGTAATCTCTTTCTTCTTCTGGGATCTCAGCTGCTTTTCTGTGATCACCTGGAGTCTTTGGAACCCAAACACGTCCATCGTTTCTTAGAGACTCTGACATAAGAGTAAGTTTCGACTGGTTTTCACCATGTCTTGGAATACAAGTTGGGTGAATTTGAGTGAAACATGGGTTAGCAAACATTGCACCTTTTTTATAAGCTTTCCAAGCTGCTGAACCATTTGAAGTCATTGCGTTTGTTGATAGGTAGTAAACGTTTCCGTATCCACCTGTACACATTAGAACGGCATCAGCTGCGTGCTTTTCGAATTCACCAGTGATTACGTTTCTTGTGATAATACCACGAGCGCGACCGTCAACCATAACTAGGTCAACCATCTCACGACGAGTTAGCATTTGAACCTTACCACGTCCAACTTCTTTCATTAGAGAAGAGTAAGCACCAAGAAGTAGCTGTTGACCAGTTTGTCCACGAGCATAGAATGTACGTGATACTTGAGCACCACCAAATGAACGGTTAGAAAGAGTCCCACCGTATTCACGAGCAAAAGGAACACCTTGGGCCGCACATTGGTCGATAATATTATTTGCAACTTCAGCTAGGCGATAAACGTTAGCTTCACGTGCACGGTAGTCTCCACCTTTTACAGTGTCATAAAATAGACGCCAGATTGAGTCACCATCATTTGGGTAGTTCTTAGCAGCGTTAACACCACCTTGAGCTGCAATCGAGTGAGCACGACGTGCAGAGTCTTGAAGGCAGAAACACTTAACATTGTAACCTTGCTCTCCAAGAGTTGCAGCAGCAGATGCACCAGCAAGTCCAGAACCAACAACGATAATTTCAAACTTACGTCTGTTGGCAGGGTTAACAAGCTTCATGTTAAATTTATGTTGAGTCCATACTTTAGTGATATCGTCACCAGCTGGAACTTTTCCATCCATTTTTTTGATATTCATATTAGTCATTACATTCCTCCCTTAACGTGACACCAAATTGCAATTGTAGAGTATCCAACAGTTAAGACAACAGCATATAGTTTCGATAGAAACTTGATTGCTGGCATATACTTAGGGTGGTTAAATCCAATTGATTGAAAGGCCGACCAGAATCCGTGAGATACGTGGATTCCAAGTACAATCATGAAAACTACATACATTCCCACATTAAGAGGAGAAGCAAAGTATACGATTACTGTTTTGTAAAGGTCACGAACTTCCATTCCGTTTAATGTCGTCATATATACAGCACCATACTTAAAGTTAATTAAGTGCATGATGATGAAGAAAAGAATTAGCATACCTGTGTAAGGCATAGTCGATGATGCGAAAGTTGCTCCGCGTCCTGTTGGTTGCTTCATGTAGTACTTAACTGGACGAGCTGCTTTATTTTCCATCGTAAGTTTCAGGGCCATAAAGAGGTGAGTTAAGAAGATTACTAGAAGACCTGCTTCAGCAACATAGATTAGCGGGTTTGAAGTAAGCGTGTAAGCGTACTTGTTAAAAGCGTCTGCTCCAACCATTAGTAAAAAGTTACCAAGCATGTGTGATAATAGGAAACCACATAGAAGAAGTCCCGTAACTCCCATTACTTGCTTTTTAGCAACGGAGTTAGTCAAATAAAAGCGTAATGCTGACATTGATACATTTCCTTTGTCTAATTTAATAAAAATTTTAAAATGTTATTTGAATGGATTATAATCCTTAAATCACCAAAACTTAAGTGAATTTTTAAGTGATTTTCATTTTGTGATGCACAATGTAAATATGCCTCAAGGATTAGGAGAATTTTAAATGTTGATCCACTCTTTTTTTGATAAAGACACTAATACTCTGACTTATATCATTTACTCTTTGGCAACAAAGAAGGCAGTGGTTGTTGATCCCGTTTTAAATTTTGACTACGCTAGTGGATCTGTGTCAACAAAAGAAGTCGAACTCATCGACGAGTTTTTAAAAGCAAATAATTTAGAGCTAACTTATATCTTTGAGACTCATGTTCATGCTGATCATTTATCTGGTGCATCGAGCCTAAAGAAATTTTATCCAAATGCAAAAATTGTCATTCATGAAAATATAAAGCAGGTACAAGTTGTCTTTAATCAAGCTTACCGTTCACAAGTTAAAGAGGATGGCTCTCAATTCGATTTATTAACACGAGAAGGAGAAACTTTTAAAGTTGCAGATGATCTTGAAGTTGAAATTATTGAAACACCTGGTCACACGCCTGCTTGTATGAGCTTATATGTAAATAAAGAAGCGTTATTTGTAGGAGATGCGATCTTCATGCCTGATATGGGAACAGGGCGATGTGATTTTCCTAAAGGCAGTGCGGATGACCTTTATGAATCCATACAAAAAATCTATGCCTTAGATGATAATTGTACCATCTACGTCGGTCATGATTATGGGCCTGGTGGACGTGAGATTATGTTTAAGACTACTGTAGGAAAACAAAAGCGTAATAATATACAATGCAAGGCAAGTACTTCTAAAGATGAGTTCTTAAGCTTTCGAACAACTAGGGATGCACACTTAAGCGCTCCAAGGTTACTGATTCCTAGTATTCAGTATAATATGAATGGGGGAGAGTTTATCTTTAATGAAGAGGATGGGGCACCATTTTTGAAAGTTCCAGTTAAATTATAAAATCTAACTAGCTAATTTTATTTAAGTTTATACTTAGAATGTCGATTAGTACTTTGTGGGAGCAAACTAAATGACAAACGAAACTCATCCAGAAATTGAGAACACGATGCAATTTACTAAAATTGGTATCGCCCTTAAAGATTGGCCTTCTCTTTCTGAGTCTGAGCGTCTCTCAACTTTTAATAGTATGTCTGAAGAAGAGGCATTGGACTTCTTTGACTCTCTTGATTCAAACTACCAAGCTGATTTATTTGAACAATTTGACCGCGATCTTAAAAGACGTTGGGCAAATGACTTGGCCTATGATGACTTGGCCGATATTCTTCAACTTCTCGATCGAGACCAAGTAGAAGAAACTCTATCTCTTTTAGCAAAGCATGCGCGTGTTGAGGTAATGGCCCTAATGGCCTATGCCGAAGACGTTGCCGGTGGTCTAATGAACTCCAATTATATTCGCCTGCGTGCAAATATGATGGTGGAAGAGGCCATTCGCTATATTCGTACTCAAACGCTGAGTAATGTTGAAACGATCTATTATACTTATGTTATCGATGCTTCTCAAAAGCTTTTAGGGGTGGTTTCTTTGCGAGAGCTCTTTGGTGCACGTGATGGTCAAAAAGTATCAGAGCTTATGAGTAGTGGACAGGATCTAATTGCGATCCCCGATAATATGGACCAGGAAGAGATTGGGCGTGTGTTTGCCCGTCACGACCAGGTTGTTCTTCCTGTTGTTGATGAAGAATTTCGTATGAAAGGTATCATTACAGTTGATGATATCATTAAAGCGGTAGAAGAAGAGACGACAGAAGATATGCAAAAGATCGGTGCCGTTGAGTCTCTTGATGCTCCTTATCTTGAAGTTGGTTTTTTTGAAATGGCAAGAAAGCGTCTAGGCTGGCTTATCATTCTCTTTATTGGCCAGATGTTAACGGCAACTGCCATGACTCACTTTGAAAATGCCATTGCTCAAACCGTTGCTCTTGTAACATTTATACCTTTAATTATTTCATCAGGTGGAAACTCGGGCTCGCAAGCTTCTACACTTGTTATTCGCGCCCTTGCTCTTGGTGAAGTTAAAAATTCTGATACTGTCAGAGTCTTTTTCCGTGAAATCGGCTCAGGACTTTTCATGGGGCTTATTCTAGGGGTTTTTGGTTTTTTAAGAATTTATTTTTGGCCTCATGCAAATGAAATTTACGGCCTAAACTTTGCTCGAATTTCCATGATCGTTGGCTTCAGTATTGTTTGTATTGTGACGTGGGGAACTCTTGTGGGTTCAATGCTGCCATTTATTCTTAAGAAGCTTCGCTTTGACCCGGCCACGGCCTCGACTCCGTTTGTTGCAACAATTTGCGATGTTACGGGAATCATTATCTATTTCTCTATTGCTCACGCGCTCCTATAGCTTATGGTAAATACCTCAGGGGGGAGTGTTTATGTTTCATCGACCATGCTAAATATCAGAAAAAATATTTAGGAGAGTTTATGAAATTAGCTTTGGTAATTTTAGTAAGTGCATTTAATTTTTATGCAGTAGCTGGTCTACAAACTTTAAGAATTGTTGATTTAGCAACAGTATCTTCAACGAGTTGTTATACGGCCGAACAAGAAGAGTCAGGAAGTATTTCTTCAGTTAGCTTTTATCTTGGTAACTATAGCGGTGAAGGTGAGGATAGAACATTTAATTATTATGAAACTTCAGAGACTTATTATGCATCATCTGTAGTTTGTAAGAGTATCAAGTTATTTAATAAAGCATTTGATAGCTCTCTTCCTCAGGAAGAGAAGGTATTTAAGTTATTTGTTGATATGAATGATCACATAAAGGGATTTATGCTGCGAAATAGTGATAAAGTTTTATTTTTTGAAGAGTAGAGTTTTATAAGAAAAGGCCCTCAAGTGAGGGCCTTTTTTTTATTTTGATTTTTTCTTTGCCGTTTTCTTTGCCGTCTTTTTGACTACTTTCTTTGCTGCTTTTTTTGGTGCAGCTTTCTTTGCTGTTTTCTTAGCTACCTTCTTTGCTGTTTTCTTCGTAACTTTCTTGGCAACTTTCTTGGCAACTTTTTTGGCAGTCTTCTTAGCTACTTTCTTTGCTGCTTTCTTCGCAACTTTCTTGGTAACTTTTTTGGCCGTCTTTTTAGCTACCTTCTTTGCAGTTTTCTTTGCAGTTTTCTTTGCAGTCTTCTTCGCTGTCTTTTTGGCCACTTTTTTCGCAACCTTCTTTTCTGCTTTTTTAGCTACTTTCTTTGTCGCTTTCTTTACAACCTTCTTAGCTTCTTTCTTAGCATCTTGTGCTTTCTTTGATAGATCATTAGCAACTTTCTTAGTCGTGCGTTTAACTTCGTTTACCGCTTCTTCAACATCATCTGACATCTCTTTTGCGGCCTTTGCAACTCTGTTAATTGCTTTCTTTGTCGACTTCTTAACATTCTGATATGTTTCAATATGACCAATGGCCTCTAATTCTTTTTCAATAAGCTTGTCGTATTCAGCTAGAACTTTCATTGGATCTTTACCCAGGCGATCTAGTTCTTGTTGAAGCTCTTCAAAGAATTTTTCAACCTTATGCTTTTGTACATTTACTTTGTCATAGCGAAAACGAAAGTGAGCATAGAGTTCATCATATTTCTCACTACCTTCTTCTTGAATTCTTTCTAACAGGTGTCTACACTTTTTCACAATCTCATCACTTGATGACGTTAGCGCATGTTTGGCCTGTTTGTTCTTCTTTTTTAAAAAATCGTCTAAACCACTCATTGTTTCCCCCTGTAGCAAGATTATCTTGATACACGTAAATAATATTACGTTATAAAGTGTAACGTATTAGAAAGTATTTTCAACACTTTAATGATGGTATTTTTTTAATATTTACTTGCTTTGAGTCACAGAATTCTCTATATATACTTATATCAATCAATTGGACGCTTATGGACAACGAAATGGAAGAAGTAAAAACAACAAAATATGACGAATCAGCGGATCGAGCAGGACTGATTGTTTCTGTCCTATGTTGCCTACATTGCATGGCAATCCCGCTATTGATTATTTTTGTTCCTTCACTTGCTAGCTATTTCGAAAATCCATTAATTCATAGTCTTGCGATTTTTATAATTGTGCCTGTTGGACTTTACGCTTTTATAAAAAATCTAAAGGTTCATAATGATAGAAGACCACTTTTTATTGGAATTCTTGGTATGGCCACTATTTTAGTTGGTCACTTTAACCAGTACTTCCTAGCAGAGCATGCTGGTCATATGCATATGCACACTCATGCACATTCAATTGGTACTGTAGAAGTTGTTGCCTCAATTATTGGTGGTCTAGCTCTTATTGCAGCACACTTACTTAATATCAAACTATGTCGCTGTAACCACTGCGAGCACTAATAACGTAAGTTTGTTCTTTGTGAAATTTTTAACGATGAGTTGCTCATATAAAGATCAATGGCATCGTTATATTCTTTGGCCGTCTCTAGTGCAAAGAGCTTCTTCGTAAAGCTATGCCCGAAGTTTAGCCATACATGTCCGACTTTTAAAAAGAAGCGAATGCGTTTAAGTGCTGCTTTTTTATCAAAGTATTTAAAACAAGCGTTCACGTAAGCCTTCACAAACTCACCATAATAGCTAGCATGGAGATAAGGGTCTTCACTTAGAAATTGCTGTTGAAATTCATTAAGTTTATGGCCTTGCTGGGCCGCAAACTGTGTTATTAACCAGGGCTTGGCAGTTAAAGAGCGACCTAGCATTACTGCTTGGCAACCTGTCTCTATAAGCATTTGAGAAATATCGCCGTGATCTTGAATATCTCCATTCCCGATAATAGGAAGATCGATACTTTCTTGTAAGTATTTAATTTGTTCCCAATCAGCGACACCCTTTCTTTTTTGGGCCGCAAGTCTTGGATGTAAGATAAGCCAATCGGCACCAGCTTCTTTAAGGGCATGGCAGAAGTCTAAAAGAAAGCTCTTATCATTTTGATGGCCCGCCCTAAGCTTTACAGAAACAGGTACTGTGGCATGTCTTTTAACCATCTCTACAACACTTGCCGCGTATTTAGTATCTCCCATTAAAGAGACGCCGTAATTGTGTTTTAAGGCCTTCTTAACCGGACAGCCCATGTTGATATCGATTGCACTTGCTCCCCAGCTCTCAAGCTTAGGGATGGCCTTTTCAATATATCTCTCTTCGTTGCAAAGAATTTGCGGATAGAGGCCGTAATCGAGCTCACTTTTAAATGTCTCAGGAGTTTCACCTAGAATTTGGTCAGGGAGCCTTCTTGAATTTAACATCTCTGTGGCCCACAAGGTCTTCATCTCACTTGGAAAGTAAGGTCTTAGTGCATCTCTAAGGGCGACATGTGATAAACCAACCATTGGCGCAAGAAGGGCCTTGAATTCTATTAAGTCGTTAAATTTCTGCCAAGAAGGCGAGATAGGTTGTGCCAAATTCTTTCCTTTAGATCTGTTAGCTCGAGCTCTTGTCTAGTGGCAAACTCTTCATAAATATGAGAAATCTCCACATCGCTACGATCATCAGTTTCAAAGAAGATATACTCTAAGTCCACTTTATTATTCAAGATGGTGCTGCGTATTTTCGCATTAGAGGATTCATAGAAGCGTGGACCTAGGCTTGTATAAATCTGGCGCTCATGACAGTCATTCAAATCCTTGAACGTGCCGTTAAAGTCATGAAGCACCCAGGCAGTATGTCCTTGATAGAATTTATGAAGACGAAAGATATCAGATAGACATCTCACATTATGAATAATTAGAGGCTTTCCAAGTTCATTGGCCAACTCGATATGCCAGCTAAAGATTTTTTCTTGTTCTCTAAGATCTGTTTCAATGGCACGGTCCAGGCCTGCTTCTCCAACCATAAGGCAATTGTCTAAGCGACACATCTTCTTTACCTCTTCAAAGCTAGTTACGGCATCAGAGAGCTTCCATGGGTGGACTCCTGCGCTGTAATATTGACCATCTACAGGTAAGTCATTGATTTGCGGTGAGTAGGAATAGATGCAGAAATCCTCAATAGAGGTCGTTTTATTCGGTCCCGAATGGCCGTGAAGGTCGATAAATTTTGCACTTTCGCTTTCTTTGCTTGTCATATGGCATATATTTTAATACATTACCGTTCTAATTAAAAATTTGAAAAAAGATATTGCTTATCTTTTTAAAATCAATTATTTATTTAGGAATTATTTAATATATTTATTATAAGCGTTACAAATTGATGTAGGAGTACTTAATGTTAACAATTAGATTACAACGCGGTGGTAGAACTCACATGCCTATTTACACAATCGTTGCAGCTGACTCAAGAAATGCAAGAGACGGAAAATTCAGCGAGAAGTTAGGTCAATATAACCCACAACTTAAAGAAAATAACCTTATCGACGTTAAAGCTGAGAGAATCACTGAGCTTGTTGGTAAAGGTGCTACAATTTCTGATACTGTAAGAACACTTCTAAAGAAGAACAAAGTTACTCTTAACTAGTAATTTTTTGTTTTTCATTTAAAAAAGCATAAACGGCATTTTTGTAGAAGGAGTTCATGATGAGTGAGTTAAAAGACTTAATCAATACAGTTAGTCGCGCATTAGTTGATATGCCAGAGCAAGTAGAAGTAAACGAGATTGTTGGTGAACAAACAACAGTTATCGAACTTAAGGTTGATAAAACTGACCTTGGTAAAGTTATTGGGAAGCAAGGGAAAACAGCTCGCGCACTAAGAACAATTCTTAATGCTGCTTCAACTAAGTTGAAAAAAAGATCTGTTTTAGAAATTATAGAATAATTTACTTGAATCAATAAATATTGTGTTTTAAAAAGACCTATCGAAAGATAGGTTTTTTTATTTTTGTTTAAACGAAAGCGAGCACATATATGATTGAAACAATGACGATGTCACAGAATCCTGAAGTAAAGCGTATTTTACTGGTTGATGACCAAGTAGAGATACTGGAGCTCTTACAAGATGCTCTTCGTATGGAAGGTTATGAAGTCGATGCATGTGCTGATGCTAGTGCTGCCTTAAGTGCACTAGGTGAGCATACTTATTCACACGTTATTTCTGATTATCAAATGCCCGAAGTAAATGGAATGGAATTGGCCACAAGAGCACAAGGTGTTCTTAAGGAGAAGATGCCTCCATTTATTCTTGCAACAGGTGATTGTTCGATTAATTCTGATACGATTAAGGGCAAAGGTGTTAGTGGTATTCTACCAAAACCATTTACCCTTAAGCAGGTAATAACTGTTCTACAGAGCTAGAAACTAGCTATTCTTATTTTCGTTATTTGATTGGTCTTCGATTTTACTAGCAGTATTAGTGTTATTCTGCTCATCTTCCTCTTTAAGTCCATGCTTAAAGCCTGTGATGGCCTTTCCAAGAGACTTTCCAAGTTCTGGAAGCTTCTTACCTCCAAACAGTAGAACAATAATAGCTAGGATAATTAAACTTTCAGTAATTCCAAGGCTCATATTTTCCTCATTTTACGCTAAATTAATAAATTTTAGATAAGTCCATTGTATACTTACCTGGAGCATATTCGCTAAACCTTTTTGCACGAATATCCTTATAAATCTTCTTATTGTTGGAATTTGAGGCATATGGATAGATGCAAATTCCACCTCTTGGCGTAAATTCACCAATAACTTCAACGTATTTTGGCTTCATTAGCTTGTTTAAATCGTCACAAATTTTTTGCACACAATCTTCATGGAAATCACCATGATTTCTAAAACTAAATAGGTATAGTTTTAATGATTTAGATTCAACCATCTTCTTGTCCGCAATATAGTTAATATAGATACGAGCAAAGTCTGGTTGTCCTGTTTTTGGGCATAGTGAAGTGAACTCTGTACAGACAAAAGTAGTCCATGCATCACTTCCAGGGTTTTTGTTGTCAAAAGCTTCTAGGACCTCTGGAGCATAAGTATCCGGGTATTCAGTGTTGGCCGAACCAAGAGCAAATGCGTCTAGCTCTTTTACATTTCTTCCTTTTGGAGATTGTTTAGGTTTTGACTTTGATTTTGTTTCTGTTTTCTTGATAGATTTTTTCGATGCTGACATTTATCGACTCTCTTGAATTATTTTGATAGGTTATATTTACTTAATTTAACATTATCAAGGAACAATGGCAATGCGTCATGATCATTTAACATTTCCAGTTGGTAAAAAAGGTGAGCACAAGGTCACTAAAGTTGTTCTTGTTCAACTTGGTTCTCCAAAGTCACCATCAACTTCAGATGTACGAAAATATTTAAAAGAGTTCTTGGCCGATCCACGAGTTGTGGATATTGATCCACGAGTTTGGAAAATCATTTTAAATCTCTTTGTTCTACCTTTTAGGCCAAAGAGGTCGGCAGCTCTTTATAGTAGAATATGGGAGGGAAGTGAATTTCCTCTAACTAGAATCACGCGTGAGTTTACCCATCGAGTAAATGAGCTAACGCCTGAGCATATCGAAGTTGAGCACGCGTTTCTACTTTGTGAGCCAAAAGTTGCAGACGTTTATGCTAAGTGGGAAAAAGAGCTTGATGAGAGAAGAGATCCAGCTCAAAAGTTAATTGTTATTCCAATGTTTCCACAATACTCGGAATCGACAATTGCAAGTGGGATCGATTTCTTTGGAAAGCTTTTAGAAACTAAGGTTAGGATTCCAAACTTTGAAGTCATTACAAACTTTCATCGTCTACATGCTTTTATTGATAATTCGGTTGCAAAGATCAATGAGAAGTTGGCCAATGAAAATATCGATGATCTCGTTATCTCTTTTCACGGGATTCCAAAGAGGAGAGTCATCTATAAGAAAGATCCATATTATCAACACTGTTTTGAAACTTTCGAGTTAATCAAGAGAGGCGTCGTAGGGATTGATCCAGAAAAGATTCATATGACTTATCAATCTCGCTTTGGCAGTGAAGAGTGGCTAACTCCTTATACAGATGAGTATACGGCCAACCTTGCAAAAGCTGGTGCAAAGAATATTGCTGTTTATTGTCCAGCGTTCGTTGCGGATTGTTTAGAAACGATTGATGAGATTGGAACTGAGTTACAAGAAGAAGTTGAAGAGTATGGTACTCACATTCATGCAATTGAATGTTTAAATGACGACGAAAATTGGGCCAAGGGTTTTGCTAATTACGTTGAAACTCTTTGTGAGAATCCAAAAGAAGTTGAAAAAATCGAATACCAAATAGAAGAGGAAAAATACATGGATATGCCAAAGCAAACAATGGAATCAGAGCCATTAAGTGATAATGCTAAGAAGTCGCTTAAAATTGTCTTTTTAACATTATTCTTAGATCTTGTGGGATTCTCAATTATCTTCCCTCTATTTCCAGCACTTGCTAAGTATTATTTAACAGTTGATGCCGATAACGTTTTCTTAAAAGCAATCTTTGGCTCGATTGATACGCTAACACAAGCAGGGGGAGCAAGTAACTTCTCTGCCATCGTTCTTTTTGGTGGTGCGCTTGGTGCACTTTATTCTCTGTTACAATTTGTTGCAGCACCTATTTGGGGAACGATCTCAGACCGTATTGGAAGAAAGCCAGTTCTGCTAGTTTCTGTGTTTGGTCTTTTTATCAGTTATGTCCTATGGGCCGTTGCTGGTAATTTTACAATCCTAATTATTGCAAGATTCATTGGTGGGATCATGGGTGGAAATATCTCAACAGCAACTGCTGTTGTGGCCGATGTGACAACTAATAAGAACCGCTCTAAAGGAATGGCAACAATCGGTATTGCCTTTGCCCTAGGTTTTATTATTGGGCCAGCAATGGGTGGAATTCTTTCTCTATTTGATCTAACAAAGTTTTATCCAGTTCTTGCTGACTATGGTGTAAATCCTTTTTCAATGGCCGCAATTGTCGCTGGTGTTCTTTCGTTATTTAACTTAATTAATTTATTTAATAAGTTTGATGAAACACTTCCTGAAGCGAAGCGCGGAAAACATGAAAGTGAAAGAAGTGCTAACCCAATTACTCTTTTTAAGCCTCTTCCGTACAAAGGTGTTAACCTTACAAACTTTGGTTACTTCTTATTCTTACTAGCATTTAGTGGGATGGAGTTTACATTAACTTTCCTTGCAGCAGAAAGACTAAGTTACTCATCAATGGATAATGCTTATATGTTTATCTTTATTGGTTTAATCTTAGCTCTTGTTCAAGGTGGTTATGTTCGCCGTAAGGCACATACTGTAGGTGAGAAGCGTATGGCACTTCAAGGCCTTGTGACAATTATCCCGGGTCTTATTCTTATTGGATTTGCACAATCTTCTTGGTTAGTTTACGCAGGTTTATTTTTCTTAGCAGTGGGATCATCTTTAGTTATCCCTTGTCTAACTTCGCTTGTTTCAATGTATTCTCCGGCACAGAGTCAGGGACATGTTATTGGTGTTTTTAGATCGCTTGGAGCATTAGCAAGAGTGATTGGGCCAATTGTTGCCTCTCTTGTTTACTGGCGCTATAGTTCGGCAGCACCTTACTATCTTGGAAGTATCTTTTTGATTATTCCAATTCTTATGATTGCAAGACTACCAAGTCCACAAGAAACAAATGAATAGTCTGCCATACAGATAAAAGAAAAGCCTCGCTTTGCGAGGCTTTTATCATTTTGGACTAGTGTCCCGTTTTCATTTCAATTTGCGATTGCATGTAATTTTCGATACCAACTTTCTCAATTAAAGATAGTTGAGTCTCTAACCAATCCACGTGCTCTTCTTCAGAGTCAAGAATCTTTGAAAGAAGATCGCGAGAAACATAATCTTGCTTCTTTTCACAAAGTTCAATTGCTTCTTTAAGTAATGGTACAGTTTCAGCTTCTGTTTCAAGATCAGCTTCGATGATCTCTTTTACATTTTGACCGATTCTAATTCTTTCAAGCTTTTGAAGATTAGGAAGTCCCTCTAAGAATAGAATTCTCTTAATTACTTCATCAGCATATTTCATCTCATCAATACTTGCTTTGTATTCAAGATGGCCAATCTTATCGAGTCCCCAGTCTTCAAGCATTCTTGCATGAAGAAAATACTGATTAATGGCCGTTAATTCTTTTGTAAGAACATTATTTAATGCTTTGATTACGTCTTGATCACCTTTCATGATTAATCCCTTTCATTAATTTACTATGGATTAATGCTATAGAAGATTGGGATGTGTTTCAAGGATTTTATTTTTTGACTGGAGTTAAGTTATTCTTAACCTCATTGCCTTGCTCATTTTGATTCGATTTGAGGTTCTTCTTAGCAAGACCGGCAGAGACTTGTTCTAATAAGCAAACACCGCATGAGTTACCGATTCCAAGGCTGTTGATTACCTCTTTCTCTGTTTGTCCCTGCTTTATCGCATTATCGAGCATATCTTGTGTAATGGCGTTACAAATACAAATATACATTTACTTGTCTCCTCATTTGATCTTATCGTCAAAAGTTTTGTTAATCAAACAAAAAATTGAAGAATGATATAGAAATTTGGAGGGTCTAATATAATTTCAGTGGTTTATGACTTTTTCAACGAAGTATTGGGCCATCGTTGAACGGTATTGGGAAGATAATAGTAGCTCATCGCTGTGACTCATTCCGGGACATCCGTTCACTTCAACAAGCTTATATTGGCCATCTATGGTCTCAAGAATATCAATGCTGATGAAGTAGAAATCTAAGGCGTTTGAAACGCTCGTGGCCAATTCTAAAACCTTAATTGGGACATTCTCTTCGTTAACTAGAATTGTGTTACTAGCGGCAAAGTTTAGAATGTGAAATGCTTCTTCACTTGCCTTAGGCGTCTTCTTTATAACGAGCTTTTGAATTCTTTTAGAATGAATATTTTTAAAAAGCAGCACGCGCCATTCTGCACACAACTCAATATAAGGCTGGATAATATAATTTAGATCTCCCTTACGCAGTAACTCTTGTCGATCTTTTAGAATATCTGTTGAAGGAAAAACTCCCTTTGCCTGTAGGCCTCTAGTCGTTTTAATAATCCACTTCGATTGCGTGTCACAATAATGAGGCTCTTGTTGCAGTGAATAGGTTTGTATTAAATGTGAAGGCGCTAGAACTTCCTTAAAAAACGGCCATTGTTTATACTTATCTCTAAGGATTCGTGAACAAGTGATAGGGTTGATGACTTTTTTATTGCTAAGTGTGGCCAATTTTTCAAGGTCATCATCATTATAGCTTAGTCCCGTGTTACGATTAATCACGAGATCGGCCCAGGCCAACTCTTCATAACTTACGGAGTAAGGATCACTGAATCGGCACGAATGAGTTGCTTCTGTGATCGCTGCTTCGAGTTGAACACAAGCATAAAGCTTTGGGTTCGTGGTTAAGATGAGTAAGTTTAGACTTTCCATATTGCGTAATATCTCACTAAAATATTGAATATCTATAAATTATATATGATATTATAACACTATACTAATTTGGCCTTAATGGTAGCTATGAATCGATTATCAAAATTTAATTACACAATTTTATTCTCATTAATTATCTTTTTACTTTCTTGCTCTGGTGTTGAGGTTATTGAAAATGGCCAACTCAATAAGGAAGTTGTTGTTACCAATAGTGCTGAGCATAGTGATCATCAGGGGGAAGTGGCCAGAAAGAAAATCGAGCACCCGAAAAATGATGTTAAAAGTGATAAGTTCAATTTTACTGACCACTCACATAAGAATGAATTTTCAGCAGTAAAGAATACAAAGCGCGTTGAGTCTTTTTGTGGCGATATTGATGCCAAGTTTAAAAAATATGGTTGGGGTAAGTCTCATTGTGATTCATATAAATGGATTCATGTAAGAGATACTCATCAGGGCCGTCCTATTATGTGGACTGTTTTTGGTGATGAAGAAGAACACAAGCAAGAACCTAAGAATATGACTTTAGTTCTATGTGGTGTGCATGGTGATGAAATCACTCCAATTAAATTCTGCTTTGATATCCTTCACCATCTCTATCACGAAGTAGCGACAATTGAAGGTCAAAAAAAGCTTAAGGATAATCTTGTGGCAGTTGTTCCAATTGTTTCTCCTGATTCATTCTTTAAGAAAAGACCAACTCGAACAAATTCTCGTGGCATTGATCCTAACAGAAATTTTCCAACTAAAGATTGGGAGAATAAGGCCCTTCATCTTTGGAAAACTCGCTACGGAGCTGCTAAAAGAAGGTTCCCTGGTAAGGTGGCAAATTCTGAGCAGGAAACAATATTCCAAGTAAATATTATTGCTCGTTATAACCCAAATAAGATCATTACTGTTCACGCACCTCTAACTATTCTCGACTATGATGGACCGGTTGTTTCAAATCATATTCATGAAGAAGATGGCCTTGCTCTAAAGGCAGAAGAGCTTCTAAATACAATGAGTGAAAAGGCCAATGGTTACCGCGTAAAAAATTATCCTTTCTTTCCTGGAAGCTTAGGGAATTACGCTGGAAATGAGAGAAAGATTCCTACTTACACACTTGAACTTCCTTCAAGTGATAACCGCAATCATAAGAAGTATTGGAAGATGTTTCGTGAGTCAATTGACTTCGCTGTTTTCCATGCTCCAATGACTCGATCGGACGTTACGGCCAGAAAGAACCGAATTGATTAAAGTTTAGTCATTTTAGTTACTTAATGGGCCTTTAGGGGCCACTTTTTTACACTTTCATATCAATTTAAATTGACTGAAATTCCATTAGGATTTATTAGTAGCCTATGGAAAAGAACTTATGGAAATTAGCGGGCCTAGAGGCTCCAAGTACCCCTTATGATATGGCAATTGTTACTGACGAAGTTAGGCCTCACAGCGTCAACCTTGTTGGTTTTGGTTTTGATGGAACGGCCTGTTTTAGAAAAGGAACACGCCTTGGGCCAGATGCCTTAAGAGAAGTCTCGGACGGTATTGAAACGTATTCACCATATCTCGATCTTTCGACTGAAGATTGCACTTTCTATGATCTTGGAAATCTTCCTGTTGCTGATCAGCAAGAAGAGAGTTGGAAAGTTGCAACTGCTTGTTTCGAAAAAAACTTCGACCATATTAATTTAAAAGAAAATGATATTAAGATTATGACTCTTGGTGGAGAACATTCAATTTCTTATGCACCAATTAAAAAGTACCTTCATGATTTTGACGATCTAATGCTTATTCATCTTGATGCGCATGCAGATCTTCGTGATGGTTATTTAGGCTACCATTACTCACATGCTTCAATTATTAAAAGAAGTCTTGATCACTTTGGTCCAAAGCATAACCTCATTCAATATGGGATTCGCTCTGGAACGAAAGAAGAATATGATTATATGAATGAGCATGGAACAATTGCAAAGTCTCGCGCAGAGTTCTTAGACCGAGTTCGTGCGATTCCTGCAGAACGTCCTGTTTATTTAACTCTGGATCTTGATTATTTTGATCCAAGTTTCTTTCCGGGAACAGGAACACCTGAGCCTGGTGGAGAGGATTTCCATTCATTCATCAGTTTTGTTAAAATCCTACTAGAAAAGAATATAGTAGGTTGTGATATTGTTGAGCTTGCCCCTGAGATTGACTCTTCTGGGAATAGTTCTGTTTTTGCTGCGAAAGTTGTAAGAGAGATGATCCTACTACTGACTAGTAAAACGAAGTCTTAATAAGAAAAGGAAATTTAAGTAATGACAAATGAGACTTGGACAATTCAAGATTCTGATCGCCTCTACAACGTAAGTAAGTGGAGTAACGGTTATTTTAAAATTGAAGAAAACGGACAACTTAAAGCAACTCCAAATCCAAATAAGAATGTTGGAATTGTTATTAATGACGTTATTGAAGAAGCTAAAGAACAAGGGATTCAATTACCACTAGTAATTCGTTTCCATGATATTTTACGCTCACAAGTTAAGCTTTTAAATAATACCTTTCAAAAGGTAATTGATGATGAAGATTACCGCGGAAAATTCTTTGGTGTTTATCCTGTTAAGGTAAACCAAATGAGAGAAGTTGTAGAAGAAATCGTTGATGCAGGCTCTCGTTATAATTATGGACTAGAAGCTGGTTCAAAGCCTGAGCTTTTATCTGCACTTGCATATAATAATAATGCTGATTCTCTTACTGTACTTAACGGTTACAAGGATCGTGATTATCTAAAACTTGCTATTCTTGGTGCAAAACTAGGACGCAAGGTTTTTGTTGTTATTGAAAAATTCTCTGAACTTCGTATGCTTGTAGAGTTAGGCAAGGAGCATGGAGTAATTCCATTTATTGGTATTCGTGGACGCATGTCTGTAAAAGGCCGTGGTAAATGGGAATCAAGTGGAGGCGATAAGGCCAAATTTGGTTTAACGACTTCTGAAATTATCTTAGCTATTGAATATTTAAAAAAGCATGATCGTCTTGATATGCTAAAACTTTTCCACTTCCATATTGGATCTCAAATCACTGATATTCGCTCGATTAAAGAAGCAATTGAAGAGGGTTCTCGCATCTATTGTAAGATGCAAAAGATTGGAGCTCCTCTGCAGTACTTTGATGTTGGAGGTGGACTTGGTGTTGATTACGATGGAACAAACTCGACAAATGATTCATCAATTAACTATTCAATCACTGATTATATTACTGATATCGTTTATGGACTAAAGTCTGTTTGTGATCTTGAGGGTGTTGAGCATCCACATATTATTACTGAGAGTGGCCGTGCAATTACTGCACACCACAGTTGTGTTATCACTAATATTATCGGTGAAATCGATAATACAAAAATTGAGTTTTCAACTAAGCAAGAAACTGGTGAGCATAACCTTGTTACAGAAATGAGACAAGTTGGTGAAGTTCTTGCAAAGACTAAAAATTGGCAAGAAGCATATAACGATGCAATGAAGATTAAGTCGGATTCAATTCATGCATTCAAACTTGGTATTCTAGAGCTTGAAGAGCGTGCAAAAATTGAGACAATGCACCTTCGCATCTTAAAGGAAATTAGTACATTAGTTCCAGAAGAAGATTTTCAATCAGAGCTAATGGAAGATTTAGAAAATACTTTAAGTGGCCAATACCTTTGTAACTTTTCAGTTTTCCAATCTGCATGTGATAGTTGGGCAATTGAGCAAGTGCTACCTGTTGTTCCATTGACTCGCTTAAATGAAAAGCCTGGTAAGAGATCAACACTTGCTGATATTACTTGTGATAGTGATGGTAAGATTGATCGCTTCTATGACCCAGATGAAGGGTTTAAGAAAACAATTGCTGTACATCAACTAACTGAAGGTGAGGAGTACCGTATTGGAATCTTCCTAACAGGTGCTTACCAAGATGTAATGGGTGATATGCACAACTTATTTGGGCGTGTAAATGAAGTTCACGTTTATGCAGATAGCGATGATCCAAAAGGATTCTATATCGAAGAAACAGTTGAAGGAAACTCTGCTCGTCAGGTTCTTTCAACAATGCAATATAACCCAGAGTTTATGGCATTTAAGGTTAAGCGTTATATCGATCGCCAAGTTTCTCGTGGCCGCATTCGTCCACGTGATGGTGTATCACTTGTAGACTTCTATGAGGATTGCCTTAAGAGTTACACTTATCTTAAATAAAACGGACGTAACTTATTAGTTACATTGTAAAATTATCGGTCCCTGATAATTGACTTACTTACTTTAGTGTTTGATAATTATTGTATTATTAAAAGAAAGTTTGTCAGGGATCGATAACATGTCTTTAAAATTTGAAAAGAATTCAACCAAAACAGCTAAATCACCAACATCTAAAACTAATTATTTCATTATATGTACACTGTCTTTAATGACACATGGTGTATTAATTTACAATTGGCTCATCACAAGAAGCTTATATAACTTAATCTTCATGGTTGCTGCCATTGCTTTTGCTATCTTTGCTATGATTCCAATGATCAAAGAGTATTACGCAAAAGTAAGACTCTTTAATGATTCAGAGTTACTTCGTTTAGAAGTTGATCGACTAAAAAATGATATCAAGGATTTGAAAGATAGTAAGAAGTCTCTTCAGATTAAACTTTCTCAGGAAATGGATATTGTTTCTGGTCAAAAAGAACAAATCTCTGAATATGAACTAATGACGATTGAACTTCAAAATACAATGGAAGATATCAAGGACCAGCTGCTTGTTGTTAATGATGGCCATAAGGGTATGGAATCAATCGTTGATGCAGTTAATGAGTTAAGAGAGAAAGGTCTTGAGTTCATTAAAGAGCTACCAAAGCAAAAAGATGCACAACTTCAAGCAGAGCAAGGGGATGTGAAGTTCAAGGAAACATTTGAAAAGTTCATGAGTGAATTCCAAGATATGAAAGATATCATCTTTCAACTTAAAACACTTAGCTTTCGCGTTGATGTTCAAGCAAGTCTTCTAAATGACTCAGAAATGACTCAAAGTAGTAGCGAACTTGAAGGACTAAGTCGCAATCTTGCTAAATTCTTCAATAATGTTATTGGCCTACTTTCAAACCTAGAAGAGACATATCGTGGAAATCAAGATGAGCTTATTGAGAAGCTTTCTAAATGTCGTGATGAAATGGACTCTTTCCTAGATTCAAAGCAAGACATTGCTTGTGAAATAGAAGAAGTAAGAGGACAAATCGAGGCCGCTAGCGAAATTATTGCAACTAAAATGGATTTAGTTGAAGAAACTATTGGCAGTGAGGAGAATTCTCTTTCTGACTTTCTAGACGATGAAGACGTTGATGCAGACTCTGAAATCGTAAAAGAAAATACAATGATTTCAGCTACTAACGCTCAAAATTTAGATTCTCAAATAATTCAATAATTCATATATTAAAATATTTTAATCTTTTTACCGATACTTCTCATGTCAGCGACAAAGCTGATGTGAGGAGTAACGGGAAATGCCAATTCAGGACCTATCAAATGTCGATCTAAGTGCTGCCGATAGTACACAAGAATCAAGTGTGCAGGAGTATAAATTTGGTGGTGTTCATGGCCATAACGACCTCTCACATCTTTCTCTCTATTATAAACAACCTATTAAAGCTCTTATTGGACGAACAGGAATTGTTATTCTTAGTTTTTTTACAATAGGGCTTATCTTGTCATTTGTGACTTTATTCCTTAGTTATACAACCTTTGGAAGAGAGTTTTTACAAACTCTAGTCTTTAAAATTTTCTAAGAAATATCTTTTAAAATAGTGCTCGCAATTTGTTTGGGAATAGGCATGATTGAAAGGCGAGAACCCTTCTTTACAAGAGGCATCTCATCGTAGCGAGGATCTGCTTTCATCTCTTTAAGGGTTAGTGCTTTTGGAAATTTTTCGACAAATTTTACATCCACAAGAAACCAACGAGGATTATTAGTCGTGGCCTTAGTGTCAAAGTACTTTGATTTTTCATCGAATTGAGTTTTATCTGGATGAGACTCTTTGACAACTTCAGCAAGTCCCACAATTGCTGGCTCCTTACAACTTGAGTGATAGAAGAAGACCTTGTCTCCAAGCTTCATTTCATCTCTCATGAAGTTACTTGCCTGATAATTTCTCACACCATCCCAAGACTCCGTTTGTTTCGGTCTTCTTGCAAGGTCATCAATTGAGAAAGCATCAGGTTCGCTTTTAAAGAGCCAGTACTGCATGAACTAAGTCCTTATGGGTTTTGGATTAAACCTTCAAGATTCTTCTTCATAAATGTTGGCAGATAGAAAGCTGCCTTATGAAGTCCTGCATTGTAGTAAGAGAACTCAAGTCCAGATTCTGCTACTGCTTCTTCTCTAAAGTCATTAATTGGGTGAGTGTCGCCTTTAGTTGCAAAAGTAAATGACCACAGTCCACCAGGGTAAGTTAGGTTAGAGAAGTTATAGATAAATGTATTTTTGAAAATATCATTTAAAACACCAAGCATACTCTTTTGAATCTCTGCTTCAAACCAAGGTGATTCACCTTGAGAAACAACGATACCATTATCTGCAAGACACTTATTTACGTTTGTGTAAAATTCTGGACCAAATAGAGGGGCCGCTGGACCGATTGGATCAGTAGAGTCGATAATGATAACATCAAACTTTTCAGTAGTTTCTTGAACAAATTTAACACCGTCACCGATGATAAGGTCTAATTTTGGATGACCTTTAAGTACTTCAGCAGTTTGTGGAATGAATTCCATACATGCTTCACATACGGCGCCATCAATTTCAACCATTGTACACTTCTCAACAGAAGCGTGGCGAAGAACTTCTCTTGCTGTACCACCGTCACCACCACCGATAACGAGAACGTTTTTTGGATTAGGGTGAACAAATAATGGAACGTGAGAAATCATGTCGTGATAAGCGATTTCATCTCTTTCCGTTACCATTACTAGACCGTCGTTAAGAAGCATTTTTCCATGCCCTTTTGTTTCAACAACGTCTACTGTTTGGAATTCTGTTTTTTTCGAGTAAAGAACGTTCTCGACTTTATATCTCATTCCGTAAAAATCTTTATATCTTTCTTCAATCCATAGGTTACTGTGCATAGTTGTCTCCTAAAATATTTAAATTAATTAAAGTAATTTGTAAGGTTTTAAGCGGTTTGTACGTAGCTTGTAAAAATGAGAAAAGTACATGATGTATCCACATTTTAAGAAGCTTTCAACTTGCGTCTTTGCCTTGTATTCACCTGGGTTAACATTTAAACCACATGTCCCGTCTTGATTAGGGCAGAACTCGATGAAGTCATAAGAAATTGGTTCCATGGCATCGATTAGAACACTTGCAATTTCTTTCATATCAATATCAGTTTCAAAACTAATATATGGGCACTCTTCTTGCGGAGTAATATGGCAAGTGAAGTAGTTATCATCTTTAATCGCATTTAAAGAATATCCGTAAGGATTGAAAACAAAATCATCTAGTTCAAATCCTGGAAGAATCTTATCAAGCTTTAATAAGTCTCTAATTTGATTTTTTGTCACATTCTCATCTGTAAGAAGTTTTCTTGCTTCACAAGAGATCTCATACATTAGAAGCTCATAAGTATGATCATCTGCTGAAGGAGTGTATTCTTGATCTAGAAAATAAATATAATTGTGATGGTCGTCGATATTTCCAAAACGAAGCGCTGTTCCATTAAATTTATTTTCTAATAATTTTATATCATCCATAAAAGTTGAGTGCTGCATATGTGAGAAGTACTCATTCTTTCTTTGAAATATAAGTTGTTTAATTGAATCCTTGCCATATTCGCTTGTGAAGAAATCAATGGCCTGAATCAATGTCGTTTGTCCACAAGTGATGATAAGCATACGATCTTCCCAAACAAATAGGGAAGATTCTGAAAGTAGGAAAGCTTTCAGTTTGTCATTCTTTACACTAGATAGGATTGTCGCTTTCGCTTTTTCAACTAGCTGGGCCCAAAATGTATCAGGGATTTCTAGTAAGTTAAGGCCATCTTTAACGATAATTTCGGCCTTCTTTTCTGAACCTTCAAAAATCATAATTCATCCAATTTTAAATGCATTTATACCTGCTTACTTTACGCAAGTACTCAATATTACAACTAATTTTAATATCACATCTTATTGCTTGTGGGCCCATCAGGCAAGTAATAAGGAGCAAATGCGGCCAATCATATAGATTTTATAGCCAATAATTTTGGGCAACAGCCTAAAGTTTTAACCAAATTTTACCGATTAATAACTGTATAGCATTAATGAGGGGATTATCATGCTCGCCAGTTTTTCAGAATTTAAGTTCTTTCAGTCTTTCAGAATACCTGTAGAGGAAGCAGATAACCTACGTTTTCTTATTCAAAAAGAAGATGAAGTAGGACATCTAGAATATATCGATGATGCAAAGCTTGTTGATATTTCAATAACAGGTTTTGGCTTTAAAACTCATGAGAGAATATCTGTAGGAACGGAGCTTGAAGTTTCTTTGCAATTTAAGAAAAAGCATCTTGATCTTACGGGGCGAGTTGTTCGCGCTTTCTCGAATGTATTAGAAGACGAAGAAATTATCTACGGTGTTGAGTTGGATGTTGAAAAGGGAATTAATAAATTCCTCGAAAGCTATATCATGAGCTTCTCTTCAGAAAGACTTAAAGACTGTTTAATTCAATCAGCACTAAAAGAGCGCTATACAGATCCTAATGAAGGATTTGAAATGTTCTCTCTTTTACTTTCTCTATTTAAAGACATCACTCACTTTGGTGACAAAGAAGGGTTTCTTGATACTATGCTTGAAGAAGTTATCCGCATCTTAAATGCACAACGCTCTTCAATCTTTCTAATTAATCCAGATACAAATGAGCTTGAGGCCATTGCAGCGTTAGGGCTTGATAAGACTGGTTTAAAGTTTGATTACCGTCTAGGTGTTGCTGGATCTGTTTTTACAACAGGTGTTGCGCTAAATATTTGTACGGAAAGTGATGAATCACGTTTTAATAATGCTTTTGATGAGCAAAATGGATTTACGACAAAGTCGATTATCTGTTATCCAATTCATAACCGCGAAGACAAAATTATTGGTGTCATTGAAGTAATTAATAAACGTAACGAAGACCGTTTTACAATTGAAGATGAAAAAACAATGAAGGTTCTTGCCCTTGTTTTCTCTTCAGTATTTCATAGCTTCAATCCGATTTCGAATAATTCTAAAATTCGTAGGTTCTCAGCTCCGTATGATCGTCAGTATGCAATTATTGGAAACACAGCTGGTGTTAAGTCGATGAGAAATTCAATCTCAAAACTTAAAGATCTAGATAGTCCTGTATTAATCACTGGAGAGAAAGGTGTTGGTAAAAATCTTTATGCAACTGTTTTACACTTTGAAGGTAAGCGCGGTCTGCATGAAGTTAATACAGTAAATTGTAAATTACAAGATATGCAAAAATTAGAGGCCCAGCTATTTGGTCCTGATGAAGAGAAATGCGTTTTTTCAAAGACTCAAGGTGGAACAGTAGTTCTTAACCACATTGAGAATCTATCTTACGAATGGCAAGAGAGACTTTTTGAAGTTATTTCAAATAGAGGAACTCCTGGTGGTATCGTAAGTATTGATTGTCGAATTATGGCGACTTCTATTAAGGATTTAGGAATACTAACAGATGAAGGTTTATTTCACCGTGATCTTTTTGAATTCTTATCACAAGCGCAAATTAATATTGACCCACTAAGACGTCGTGAAGATGATATTGAAATGCTTGTTGAGTATTTCTTAAAAGTTGAGTGCAAGAGACAAGGCCTACTTCTTAAGAGTTTTTCTAAGAAGGTTATGGAACAGATTCTTCAGTACGACTGGCCAGGAAATGTTTACGAGCTAAAAAAATGTATTGAGAGAGCTGTGCTATATCATCCGAAATCACATATTATCTCTGATATTGAAATCAATGATGGTGTATCACCTTTAGTTGATATCTCAATGAAGCAAAAACAGTTTGGTCAAATTGATCACGTAACGGATTTTACTTTACCTCTAAAAGATCGTCTTGCACTAGTTGAGCGTGAGATGATTCTTAATGAGATTAAGAGAAATTTTGGTAACAAATCTAAGGCCGCAAAAGAGATGGGAATTTCAAGAGAGGCACTTCGTAAGAAGCTAATTTTCTCTCAGGAAGTACTTGATGCTCTTGAGAGTCCAGCAGAAATTACGAAAGAAAAGAAAGTTGCTTAAACTTAGTAATAGTAGAAATAAAAAGGCCTCGCAATGCGAGGCTTTTTTATTATAATTTATAGTTCAATAATAGGTTTCCATTCAAGCCAATCTTTATCGGCTTTTTTATGAATTCTAAAATAATCTTTTTTACGCTGTGAAAACTTCTCTGGGGTTGCAAACTCAACTCCACCCGATAAAAGCGTTTCTAGTGATTGTGTGCTGATCTTTGCGCCTGAAAATAATCCGAATTCAACATCAACTCCACTTACATTCCAAAACTTTGTCTCTTCTTTCAAAAGTCTGTGGTATGGAGAATTCACAAAGATGTCTGCGATAACATTCTTAGCGCGTGTATTAAGTCTTACGTCTGTAATAACTCCCACTTGAATGCCACGATAATAAACACCTTGGCCTTTTGCTAGAGAGTTTCGACGATCACTATAAAGGCTGAGTCTTTGTCCATATTTATTATGAACTTCTTTGAGTGGAGCTTGTTTCAAGGCCTTAAATCTATCAGTTTCTTTACTCTTTCTATATCTTGAGCGACTGATATCAACAGCTATATAATTTCCTGTAAGTGCATCTAGTGACTCAATCCCACTAAGAGAAATTTTTGGTTTAACTTCCCAAAACTGTGCACCTTTAACTACAACTTTTTCAAACTCTTTCTTTATATTGGCCTGTACTGTTAGTGTTGATTTATTACGATCAACTTTTGAGCCTGTCACATAACCAATAATGATATTTCTAAATTTAATAGGTGTTTTAATCTTTGAAACAGCACTTCCCAGTGGGAACTCTATTGAAATTTCTTTACCTGGAATTGTTTCTTCGTACGATGAGTAGAGCTTATAGCTCTTTTCGAAGTTTTCTTTTAAGATTGTTTCATCATCACTTTCAAAATTAACAAATGAAATTCCTCCTCTTACAAGAGAAGCTAAAGATTCAGTTCTAACTTTTACTCCAGCAAGTGAAGCATCAACACTTATTCCGCTAACATTGTAAAACCTAGATGTTGAGTGAATAAGATTTTGGTAACGATCTTCAATGAAAACAGTAATATCAACACCATCTCTTTCCATATCCAGATCATAGCCTGTTACTTCACCAACTTGAATCTTGTTATAGTAAATAGGTGAACCTATTGAGATAGGGCCAAGTTTGTCGGCGTTTAGCTTGATATAGATACCATCTTTTCTAAGACTTCTTGGTGTTTCATTTAGGGCATCAAATTTTCTAATGAACTTGCCTTTAGCTGGATGCATGTTGATAAATTTACCACTAATAATTGTGCTTAAGCCTGAGATACCTGAAAGATTAACAGTTGGGCTTACTAGCCAGAACTTTGTATCCTTTGAAAGATACTCACGCATGCGTGGATTCATCTCAACATGAACGGCAACACTTGTAAGGTTTTCATTTAGTTCCGTATCTTTTACACGTCCTACAATTGTTCCTTTATAGATAATTGTCGTTTTACCTGGAATGATCCCATCAGCATTTCTGAAGTTGATTGTGATATATGAGCCACGGGCCATTAAGTTTGTATACAAAAGCCAGATTCCAATAGAAACCGCAGCAACAGGAAAAAACCATATTGGATTTATTCCTTTTTTGTTAACAACTTGAGGTTTTGCATTACTCATATCTTTCCTTATCATCCCAGATTAATCTAGTGTCCACTTCGTTTGAGGCCAGGATGGTTAGTATTACAACTGCTGTAAAGTAGAGCACTGCGGGCTCTGCCTTTATTTGAGAAATGAATTCAACATTAACAAGAATAACGAGTAGGGCGATGACAAAGATATCAAGCATAGACCATTTTCCAACGATATGAACAACTCGATATAACTTTGTTAACTTCTTCTTTTTTCTCTCATCTAAAGTATTTATATTATCAATGATATACCAAAGTGAAATGATTTTAAATATTGGGACAATTATACTTGCCGCAAAAACAATCATGGCAATGGGATACATTTTTAAATTGATTAAGTTTATGACACCACCAAGAATTGTTCTTGGTGTACCTCTGTTAAATGTAAGAACGGTCATCATGGGAAGTAGATTCGCTGGTATATAAAGCGCGATGGCCGCAATTAAATAGGCTTTACAACGTGAGATTCCTTCGTAGTTTCGAAGCTCAATCTTTGCTCCACATCGTGTACATGTAAGAATAGAATTTACTTTCTGACACTTCGGGCACAGGGCCTTTTGATGATCAATTCCTCTCATAAAGCCTCTTCCATAATTCATCAAAATGAGTAACCGATTGAAGTAGAATGTTATTAACCATGAGGAGGATTAAGCTCAGAGTCCCAATTGTGAGCTCAACATCTGAGCGGTCGACCATTTTGGATACGGTAACAATAATCCCCATAAAGTAAACATCAACCATAGACCACTCATGTGAAGGTGCAAGGTACTTCAAAAGAGGCCTACCAATATTTCGATTAATAAATTTGTTTTTAAAAATTATTGATAAATATACAAGCAGTCTAAAGAGTGGAATAAGGATAGCGAAGAGAACCACGGAGATTGCTATTGGCCAATAAGCTTTAGTGGCAAATGCGAAGACTGACTGATAAGTCGATGTTTCTAAATTACTACCTGCCATATGAATTTTTAATACTGGTAAAAAGAATGCCGGATAAAATAAGAGAAGGCCTGAGATTGTAAGAACTCTTACCATGCGAATCGTGCTATCTCCGCGGTAAAGAGTGTAGCCACAACAGTGACAAACGGCCTTTTGTCTCGGGGCGATTAATTCAAATTCATAAAGCTCATCACAGTCAGGACAGAGGATTAATTTTGAATTATCCTTTAGCGTTTCCTCATCAATTGGAAGAGACGTTTTGTCTGTGTCGTCTAGAATTATGGCCATACTAATATTAGGCCATAAATTACTGATATTTTTAAGAGAGCAAACCTTGCACTATGGACTAAAAGGCCTTGTGAGAATCAATTAACTTACCATCGAGGTAGTGTTGGCATGAGCCATCTGTGCGAAGTTCAATATAGCCATGAATAAGCTTTGGCGGCTCATCCGATTCTTCATTACCTGACTCATCTAAGCTGGCATCTGTACTTCCTAGTGCTGCAGCGCGGACACCTGCAGTCATGGCCGTGGCATTATCATAGAGGTTTTCGATGGTTTTAGAGTCGTAGAAGCTTAGAGTTCTCTTCTTTTCACCACCACCAAGTTGTGGATACATAATTGATTCAACAGATTTTGAATTAGTATGTTTTAATCCAATAAGGTGACCTAGCTCGTGTAGGATGACTGAAGGCATGTCGTAAAACGAATTGGCCGTTTCTGTATTATCGAAAGTAAACCAGTAGTCACGAAGATTAACGATAATATCACCGTGAACCATTCGAAGGTAATCACCTTTGTGTTCAGCAAAGTATGAAGTAATGGCCAGAACGCCATAGCCAACTTCTGGGTACCAATCCTTGGTGATATAGATTCCGACTTCGCCGTCATAGAAGTCGTTTAGATTTGAAGAAGGTGTTCGCGAAGCCGCTTGCCCGTGGCCAAGAACAAAGTAGTCTCTCTTTGAGTCTGCATCATTCCATGCCTTTTGCATCTCTTCCATTAGATCGTACTCTAGGTAATCGCCATCATCTTCGGCCGCTAGAGGCAGACTATCTGATCCACCATCCAGCTCATTTATAATATTGAAGTCATTGTGAACTTTTACAGTTAAAGGCAGGGCAGAGGCATTCCAACGAAGGGGTAATGCTGCTAGGGATGGGCCTTTTTCTGGCTCAGCAACACACGAGATTGTAGCGGTACAAAAACACGCTAATAGAAAAGTTGATTTTAAAAAATTCATCCCAAACCTTTACCAAAATTAAAAGAGCGAAACGCTCGGATATGTGCTGGTAAGCACTATTTTAATAGATATCGGTCTGTGGGAATTTAAATTTAGAAAAAATAAAGAAACGGGGAGCATAACTCCCCGTAATCACAAATATTATTTATAGATATTCTTTAGATGTGATAACTGCTGATTATTTCTGTGACTTCGCGTGATCGGCCAGAAATTGTGCCAGTCCTTTTTCAGTCAGTGGGTGAGCGAAAAGTGACTTGATTACACCAAATGGCATTGTTGCGACGTCTGCACCTACCATTGAGCAGTGCTTAACGTGATCAGCGTGGCGAACTGAAGCAGCTAGTACTTCTGTTTCAAATCCATAGATATCATACATATGGCGAATTTCTTGGATTAGAGTCATTCCATCTGCACCGATATCATCTAGTCTTCCGATGAATGGAGAAATATAAGTTGCACCATTTTTAGCTGCTAGTAATGCTTGGTTTGAGCTAAAGCATAGAGTTACGTTTGTTTTGATTCCGTTCTCGCTGAACCATTTACATGCAGCAATTCCATCTTCAGTTAGGGGAAGTTTGATGACGATATTGCTGTGAATTTTAGCAAGCTCGCTTCCTTCCTTAATCATACCTTCTTTGTCAGTTGCAATAACTTCAGCTGAAATAGGCCCGTCGATAATTTCACAAATATCTTTGATAACATCAACTTGTGAGCGTCCTGTTTTAGCAATGATTGATGGGTTAGTTGTTACACCATCAATGATGCCCCATTTTGCTGCTTCTTTGATTTCGTTAATATCACCTGTATCGATAAAAAATTGCATTCTTTGCTCCTAAGGGAAATATAAAAATTAACTAGTGAAATTTATCATGGGCAGGGGTAATGGACAAGTTTTCTGCCTCTTTTAGTAAAGACGTTTTGCGCTATAATGAACATATGAGATTAATACTTCTAGTATTTTCATTGATTATTGCCCAAGCTCAGGTCGTGGCCAACGCTGATGGTTTTATCATCAAAAAAGATGATGTTCGCAATAAGAATATAAAAAAGGACTATAACGCCTACGAAAATTATATTAACGATCATGGCTTTGATACTTTCTATGATCCAAGTGTTGATTATTCAAAATTTTCAGGACGTGTGACAGATAAGGATCCATCTTCAACAGTTTTTAAAATTCAGGTCGAGTCTCGAAATGTTAAATTTCTAAAACCATCTGATACAGTCTTTTTTAATGTTGCAAGAAATATGGATAATGATCGCTGTAAAGGACATGTGCGCTCTAGTGAAGATAAGTATATAACAATCTATGCTAAAGACCTTGAAGACTGTTGGGGTGAAAATTCGTCTTTAAGAAGAGGTACAATTCTTGTTTTTGAAAGCAAGATGCTCTCGGCCCGAATCAAGGAAGCATCACGCTATCGCTTGTCTCTACTTGCTAAGAAGAGAGATTTTACATTTCAGTTGAATGACGTGAATAAATTTGTCTGGGGATTTTCTCAAAAGCAAGTTGAAGTAGCGGCCGATTATGATAAGCAAATTCTTGAGCTTCAAAGAAAGAAAGACGAGGCCTTAAATTTACTACTTTCAAAAAAGAACGATCAAGTTCGTCTGCAGGCTGAACTCATTTATAAATTGGATAAACTTGATCAAGACCTTAACTTTTACCGCGTTGAAAAAGATGAGCTCTATACTGATCGCTGGCATCTTGATAAGGATGCAGGCCTGCCTGTTTATGACAGACCAGTTCCAATTAAAAACTCTTATTAATATTTTAGATTAATTTATCTTCATTCATTGCCAATTCAATAAATTGGTCGTTGTAGAAGTGCTTATCCATATGTTCTTTATATGGCCTTAGAGAATATGCTGGCGAAACTCCTAACCATTCCTTCATTGTTGTCTCATTAACTCCATTATGAAGCCAAGTGAAAATACAAGACTGACGAAGTGATTTAGGTGTTATTTGAATCATCAGTTGGCTGCGCCACTCTTCGAATAAGAGCTCCATTCCACGTGCGGAAAGCCCTCCTGAGAGGATTTTGTGTGCATTGGCATTAAAGAGTAAGTGAGGGAAGTTATGTCCCTGCTCTTTTTTAACTTTCTCTAAGAGCTCAACATATTCATAAAATAGTCGTCCAAATATAGCTGGAAAAGTAACTGTATAAGGATCACGCTTTTCATGGGTGATAACCGCTTTTATTTCATCTCTAAAAGAGAAACTAGAAACTTTAATTTTTGAAAGCTCGCTTACTTTAAGACCACCAAGGTAGATGGCACTAAAGATAATCCCATTTCGCTTGGCCTTTAGTTTTTCTAGGTCATTCTTGGCCGTACGCTGATCATTTAAGATTGTATGCCACAAGCTTTTAATGTGGGAGAATGTCGCAGGTCTGGGAATATCTAAAAACTTTGGTGAAGTTGGAATCTTTCTAACAGGATTCGCGTTAAAAATACCTTCTTCAACTAAGTGATCAAAAAAAATTCTTAGTGCCTGTACTCGACGGCGACGAGAGTTATCTGAGTTGTACTTGGCCTCTAGAAATTTACCGTATTCAAGAATCTCAAGGATTGAGTATTGTTCAATACTGGTTTGCTTTGCACTTTCTGTAACATATTGGTTAAAACAGGCCAAGTCTGTTCGATAATTCTTAATTGTGTTTAGGCTTCGGCCCTTGGCCTCTATCTTCTTGAAGAAGGCTTTTTGCCACTTTTCTAACTTGTTTTTATTGGCTGTAGTGATTTCCATATCCATCCTTAAACTACGTATATTACTGAATATATTAACGAACCTGTTATTATTTCACAAGAAGAAGCTTAGGCTTGCTTTTGGTGGGATAAAGCATTATAAATGGCCTTAACAATTTAATATTAGGTGATTTATGCTCGAGACGACCTCACTCGCCCCGCAAGGGAAGAGTAATCCATTTGCCCATGCATTTTATGTGCACACGATTGCAAATTTTAAGCAATCTGGTGACGCTAATGCTACTGGTGCATCTGAGCAAAATCACAAATTCTTAATCGATACATTCCTTAAATATTCAAATATTGAAGAGAAGCTTCTAGCTACTTTCAATTTAAATTTTACAGACAGCGCACTTCTTATGCGTGCTTTTACGCATAGTTCATATGCTCACGAGGCCAAAGTAAAAGTGAAAAGCTATGAAAGACTTGAGTTCTATGGTGACTCAGTTTTAGGTGCTTTTGTTACTAAGAACCTCTTTTTAAATTTCGAAAATATGAATGAGGGGCAACTCTCTAAGCTTCGTAGTGCTCTTGTTAATGAGGAGAGTCTAAGTGCTCTTTCGAACTTTCTTGGTCTATCAAATTTTCTGATTGTTGGAAAAGGTGAGCTAGATGAGGAAGTGAATAGTGGGATTCTTTGTGATCTTTTTGAATCTCTACTGGGAGCTATCGCAATTGATCAAGGTGTTGATCGTGCCGATCAGTATTTAAATACATTACTATCAATGTATGAAAAAGAAGTTGGTGAGAAGTTTTTTTGTGAAAAGAAGCTTTTGGACTTTGATCCTAAGACAAAGCTTCAAGAAGAAACACTAGCGCGTTTTAAATGTTTACCAGAGTATCGCGCCACGAAGATTGAGCAAGAATTTAAAATTGAGCTCTATGTAAATGAGCAATATATCTGTGAGTTAATCTCTCATAGCAAGAAGAATGGAACAAAAGAAATTGCAAAAAAATGCTTAAAAGATAATTTATTAGATCGACTTTAATAGGTTTAATTTGACGGAGAAATTATGTTATTAGAAAATCAACACCCAGACAACAAATCACTTATGGCAGCAATCGTTGGAGCTCCAAACGTAGGAAAAAGTTCACTTGTAAACTACTTACTAGGAATGGATTTATCAATTGTAACAAGCAAGCCTCAAACAACTCGTAATAAATTTCACGCAGTATTTACAGTTGATCATACTGAAGTTGTTTTAGTAGACACTCCAGGTCTACATAAAGCAAGTCAAGAACTTAACAAAAGAATTAATCAACAAGCAGTAGAAGGTGTTGATGGTGTTGATGTAAACCTTCTTCTAATTGATTTAACAAAGGATATCCTTGGCCAAATTAAAGACTTTAAAGAATATATTGGTGGTAAAGAGTTATCAAAAACTTGGTTAGTATTCACGAAATCTGATCGTGTTGAAAATGCTGAAGCTCTTCCTCTTGATAAAGTTTTTGAACAAGCAAAAGAAGTTATTCCAGCACTTGAGAAGTTTTTCTGCATTTCAACTAAGTCAGGGGATAATGTTCACTTACTAACAGCTGCTCTTTGTGATAACGCACAACCAGGGTCACACCTTTACTTAGATGGTGCAATTTCAAATAAGTCACAAAGATTCTTCGCAACAGAATATATCCGTGAGCAAGCTTTTGAATTATTAAAAGATGAGCTTCCATATGAGATGGCCGTAGTAATTGATGAGTACAAAGACTTTAAAGATAAGACAGGGGAATTTGCTGCTCACATTTCGGCTTCAATTCTAGTTAACCGTCCTTCTCAACGTGCAATCGTTGTTGGATCTAAAGGTACAATGATTAAAGAGATCGGTATGCGTGCTCGTAAGAAAATTGCTGCAATGACTGACGGGACAGTTCACTTAAACCTACACGTTAAAGTTTCTCCAAAATGGTTTAAGAATAACTTCGTACTTGAAGAGCTTGGTCTTCCAAGAGCAACAAACTCTGCACGTGTTTGGAAGAAAAAATAATTTAATTTTAAGAAAATAGGACTTTAATATGCAAAAACGATCAATGATCATTTCATTAATTGGGCGACCGAATGTTGGAAAGAGTTCCGTATTCAACCGATTAATGAAGAAACAATTTAAGGCCATTACGCATGATATGCCAGGTGTTACTCGTGATCGTCACTATGGAATTACAACTTTTAGTGATGCCGATGAGGATCGCCCATTAGATGCTATTCTTGTTGATACTGGAGGGTTTTACCCAACACAAGTTGATGAACAAGGTAAGAATGAGCAAGAGATTAATGCTAATAAATTCTTTAATATCATGACGGATCACGCACATCAGGCAATCGAGGAATCAGATCTGGTTCTTTTTGTTGTTGATGTTAGAGAAGGCGTACTTCCATTTGATAAAACGATTGCTAATTTCATTAGAAAACAAAAAAAGAAAATGTGGCTTATCGTTAATAAGTTTGATTCAAGCGCTCAAGATGGTGATGAGTATGCTTTCTATGAGCTTGGTGTAAATAATGACGAAATGTTTGTCACTTCTGCGGCCCATGGCCTTGGAATGGAGAACCTTCGTGAGAATATTCACCGTGAAATGATGGCATTTTCTGAATCTAATAATGTAATGAATGTTTCAGCACTTCAACGTGGTGTTACTCCACGTGAAAACGTTGTTGCCAAACTCGCTCTTATTGGTGCTCCTAATGCTGGTAAATCAACTCTTTTAAATCAGCTTCTTGGAAGTGAGCGTGCGCTTGTTTCTGATATTGCTGGAACAACAGTTGATCCAATTGATGGCTACTTTGATCTTTTCCTTGGGGAAGATGCAAGGAAGCTTGATGAAGCAAAGGCATTCTTTAAAAACGATAACCTTCTACGTTCTCAGTATGAAGATTTTAAAAAGAACAATCCTGATCTTTATAATGAGCTGATTTCATCATATGACCTTGAAGAAGAGATTGAGACTGAGCTTGACGAGTTCGAACTTGAAGGGCTTGAAGATGTTATGCTTGAGCAAGAAGAAGAACTTGATGAAACTTCTGCGACTCGTATGGAAGCACAAGTTTTCGGTGATGATGTTGAAGCTGAATCTTCTGAAGAGGCAAGTGAAGACGTAGTCGAAGCGTTATCTGAAGCAGAGGATGAAGGTAGCCACTGGCGATCAATCCACATCGTGGATACTGCGGGAATTAGAAAGCAAAAGAAGATTGATGACTTTGTTGAGTCTCAGTCTGTATATCGCTCCCTAAGAAGTATTGCAGATAGTGATGTGTGTATCTATATGATTGATGCTGTAAAAGGTGTTTCACACCAAGACAAGCGTCTTCTAGATATCGCAATCGAAAAAGGTGCTTCTGTAATTGTATGTCTTAATAAAGTTGATCTTATGGGAGATACTTTCAAGGATCAAGAAGCACGTAAAGAGTGGCTTTTAAATATTCGCGATAAAATGCCATGGCTTAATTACTGCGATATTATTCCTATATCGGCTAAACACAAAAGAGGACTTAAGCGTCTTAAAAAGATTCTTGCAAAGACAATCTTCATTAGAAGACAGTCAATTGCAACTGGTGCTCTAAACCGTTTTGTTTTTGAGTTAATTGAAAGACACCCAATTATTCTTAAAGGTTCACGTGGTAAGAGATTCCGTGTTAAGTACGCATCTCAAATTAAGGCAGATCCACCAACTTTCTTATTCTACACGAATAAGTCTAAGGGGATTCCTGAGAACTATCGTCGTTATCTTAAGAATGGTCTACGTGGAGCTTTCCCACTTGATAACACACCAATTCACCTGATCTTTAGAACAGGGACGGATTTACAAAACCGCATGAAAAAAGTTTCAAAATAAAACCAAGGCCCTCGATTGAGGGCCTTTTTCATTTAATAAATTCTTAATTATTCTCTAGATTTGACTTTACTCGCAATTACTCGAACGGCTTGCCGATAAGTAAAGGTATGAGTAGTGATTTTCCTTTCTCCCTATTTAGAAAACTTCCTGTAATGAATTCTAGCGCTAATAAGTATAGCTTTGGCCATGTTGTCATTATTGGTGGAAATCTAGGCTATGCTGGTGCTGCCAGGCTTGCTGCTGAAGGGGCGCTTCGTTCAGGTGCCGGGATGGTCAGTGTTTTAACACGAAAAGCAAGTGTATCAGGTATCATTTCAGCTCGACCAGAAATCATGGTACGTGGAATTGATGCTAATGATAGAGGACTAGCTCATGCTAGCGCAATTTTGGAAAAGGCATCGTGTGTTGTTCTTGGCCCTGGTCTTGGGCGAGATGAATGGGGTAAATTTATGTGGGATCATTTTTGTCATCTTAATCTAAAAAAAGTTGTTGATGCGGATGCTCTTTGGTTCTTATCTCAGGCACAAAGTACTATGAAGCTTGTTAATTCTATTATTACTCCTCATGAAGGAGAGGCAGCAAGACTACTTAATGTACCGAGAGAAGAAATTTCAAAGCATAGACTTTCAAGTGTAAAAAAAATAATGAAGTTTTCAAATGTATGTGTACTAAAAGGTCATGATTCCTTAGTCTCCTCACAAAATGAAGTATATGTTAATAAAACAGGAAATCCCGTTTTAGCAATGGCCGGAACAGGGGATATCTTGGCCGGCATAATAGGCAGCTTTATAGCGCAGGGACTTAGTCTTGAAGAAGCAGCTTGTCTTGGTGTCTGGGTACATGGCCGTGCTGCCGATATATTATATGAAAGTGAAGAAGGAATAAGGGGAAGTGTGGCCAGTGACCTCTTCCCCTATATTAGAAAAGTTATGCTTTGACTGAGTACTTCCCACCGTTTGAAAAGAAAATAGCGATATACGCTACTGCATAAAGTAGTGCTTTTTCTTTTGAAGCAAATGGATCATTTCCATGTATTACAAAAGCAGCAACTAACATTGTTACAGCAGAAATAGCTGCAAACCAACGAGTTTTGATACCAACGATAATGAAGGCCTGGCAGAAAACTTCTGCAAAAACTGTTGCTGTAAGTGAAAATGGAATCCCCAGTCCAATTGGGTCAGGGAATTTTGTTAGTAGTGTTGTGAAGTTAGCAAGCTTGCCCCAGCCATGTGCTAAAAGCATCATTAGTGCTGTTGAAACTCTAAGTACAAGCCAACCTAAGTCTGAGTTCAATCTGTTCATTTAACTGTCCTTGTTATGCATTATTTTGTGTTCTATTTTTTATCAACTCGCTAAAGCTCGTTGAGATTAATGTTGCTACGTCATTGCAGACCACTGCGCACGCACCGCTCAAAATGATTATTAATCATTTTGCAGCGGATGCGCTACCAATTCCAAACATATCCAACCATCAGCGTGAATGCAAAACCAGTCAGATCACTCACGCCTGGACCACCCTTCGTTGCTGGGGCATATTTGATTGTACGTACATCTTGAAGAGCAACTGAGTGAACAAGTGCTTCAACATTTACGTATGATTCTTTTATTTTAATTGGGAATTCAAGTCCTCCACCAAGAGCGATACCGACCCCTCCGTAAGAGTCTTCAACTTCACCGTCTTGATTTGAGATTTTTTCCTGCTCATACCAATATTCAAATCGAGCTGTTAAGTAAGGATTTGAATAAGTGATGGCGGTTCCTAAATTTGATGTATCAATATAATAGCGGTAACCAAAATAAAATCTAAGCATTGAGATATCAACAGAAGTTGGAAATTGCTGGATCCCCTGAGTTGGATACGTCAGTGTAATATTGTGTTTTGAATAAGCAAAACCTATATTCCAGGCCGATTGAAAATCAGAAAAATATTGGATTGTTAAACCAAAAGTAGGAGGTAGGTCTTCATATAACATTCCACGGTTTCCTGTCCAAGTTGTAAAACCGATTGCCATTGAGAAAGAGAAGAAGCGCCCGTACTTATAATAGCGTTCGTCTTCATAAATTTGAGATTCTTCAAGGTCTTCATTGAAATCAGAGAAGATATCTCCACCAATATTTAGGTCATCATCAGCACCGACCATTCCCTCTTGGGCAAGAGATAGGCCTTGCAGGCAAAAAAGTGTGATGAAGAAAATAATTTTATTTTTAAACATTAAATTGTCCGTATTTTATAGGTAGAAGTGAAAACCTGCTGTGATAAAGTGTTCACCCATTGTTGTCACTTCAAACTCGTCGATATTCTCAAAGCGAATACCAAATTCTGCACTAAGGCCAATGCTATCCACTCCCTGAAACGAAAACTCTGTTCCAAAGCCTAGGTCTCCTTGAAAACCTGAATCTGAATCTTGTCCCGGTGTTTTGTTATTCAAGAGAACAGCTGCACCAACAGCATAGAAAGTTAAGTATGGTTCATCAAAGATATTGCGGTAGAGGCGCACACCACCGTGCCAGCCACCATTTTCCGCCGTATTTACACCAAAAATCGCGCCATATGCGAACGTTGTACTGCGTTGAACTTTAATCGACAACGATGGGATATCATTGTTAACTGTATTAGAGAAACCAATCCCCAGACGTCCAACACGCTCTAGAGCGAAAGTGTTTAGTGAGATAATAAAAGCTGCTATTACTAGTGAAATCCTTTTCATGGTGCGTAATTTTCCTTTTTCCTAATTATGAGTAAATATATTTTAACAATACTCATGTATTTTTGACAACTTTCAATGTTCTTTATTAAAATGATAAAAATTTTTAACCAGAGGGTAATGGATGACAACACAGGTAGCGCCAAATGAAGGCCTTAATTCTGAATTAAATTCAACTGAGCTTGGAGCGTTTATCGCTCAAAACAAAGCTTTATTTCTAGGACTGATTCTATTAGTTGTAGCTGCTATTGGTGGATACGGAATCTTTTCTTACACAAAAGCACAAACAAATGAAAAGGCCGCAACTGCTTTTTATCAATTTGAGCAAGGGTCATTAAAGAAATATCAAGAAGGTGGACTTGATGCGAGTGCAATGAGTGCAGAACTTGGGCTGCTTCTAAATGACTTTGCAGGTACTTCGGCTTCTTTCGCAACTAGCTTACTTGCTGTTGATTACCTTACAAATAAAGGTGAAAACAAGATTGCATTTGAAGTTCTTACGAAGATGCAGCCGGTAAACTCTCTTCAGTCTTACTTTGTAAACTTAAGAAAAGCCGTAGTTCAAGAAGACTTAAATGATATTGATGGTGCAATTGCTTCATTAACTGAACTTAAGAATAATGAAAATAACCTAACAATGGGACGTGTAGAGTTAGACTTAGGACGTATGTACTTTCTTAAAAATGATATGGCACAGGCCAAAGCTCATTTTGAAAAAGTTCTTACATTAACTACTCAAAACGTCTACAAATCACTAGCGAAGAGCTATTTAGCAAAAATTAAGTAATTCTATGATAAAAATTCTAACGGCCACAGCAGTGGCCATTCTTCTTACTTCTTGTTCAACACTAAATGGTGTTAAGACTAAAATTTCTGCTGATAAGTTAGAAAAAAAGCCGCTAACACTTGCTTGGGCAAAGAATTTAGAGCCAAGATATGAAAGTGGAAATCTTCCAATTTCATTAGCATCTCCCTTAATCCATGATGGACAGTTATTTGCAGCTGATGGCCGTGGCCACTTTAATGCATATAATGTTGAATCAGGTAGACTCCTTTGGACTTTAAATATTAAAGGACAAATGACAAGTGCACCTATTGTTTACGAGAATCTTTTGATTTTTGGAGACAATACAGGCCGTGTTTATGCTTACGATCTAAACAAAGGTGAGTTGGCATACGAGTTTGACTTAGACGCAGGTGTTGACTCAACTCCAATTGTTCATAACGGAAGACTCTTTATCCATACAAGAAATCATAAGCTATTTAATATTGATGCCTATACTGGGAGAGTCATTTGGTCTTATAAAAGATCTGTTCCTTACTACTCAACAGTACAAAGAACATCGACTGCTTTAATTTCTGGTAACAAGGTTTATGCAGGCTTTGCTGACGGCTACTTCATTTGTTTCTCACTAGAAGAAGGACAAGTTCTTTGGGAAAGACGTATGAGTACTGGACAGAAATTTGTTGATGTCGATATGAGGCCAACAATCTTTAATTCCAAAATTATTGTAGGATCTGTTGACGATAAAATGGAAGTTATTGATCAGAAATCTGGGGTTCTTTTTAAGAAGCTAGGTTTTCAGTCTAATCGTAAAGGCGTTCTGATTGATGGTGGAAAGCTTGCTGCTTTCGGTAGTGTTAATGGTGAAGTCGTTTATATCGATTCAACTTTTAATGAAGTTAAAAGAGTTAAGGTTGATGATGTTGCAATCTCTTCTCTAGCTGCTTGGAAAGATGGACTTGTTGTAACGACAGTTGGAAAAACTGTATACTATATCGATTCTCGTGGGCAAATTTCTCAACGATTTGATCTAGGATCTGCTTATTCAGCAGTATTTGGAAATATGACACAGGACGAAGATTTTATCGCATTTATTTCATCGCGATTTCGTCTGTACACCTTCAAATAAATCCAAGACATAAACTCTAAAAATTACCTTGTGCGTGTTATTTCGACAATGTTATTATTTGCTCGTTATAACACACACAAGTTTCTAATTTCAGGGGAGAGTAATGGATTTAACATTCAAATCAAATGGTATTCTAAGTCGTGGTAAAGGTCTTACTTTTGACGATGTTTTATTAGTTCCGAGATATTCTGAAATCTCTTCTCGAAGACATACTGATTTAAAAACAAAAATTACTAAGAATCATACTATTGATATTCCAATTATTGCGGCCAATATGGACACAATTACTGGGCCAGAGATGGCCATGGAAATTGCTCGTCTTGGTGGTGTTGGAATTCTTCATCGCTTTATGTCACCTGAACAACAAGTTGAGGATGTAAAAGCGATCCAAAAATATTTTAAGGAACACTCGATTACTCTACCTATTGCTGCTTCTGTTGGTGTTAAGGAAGAGGGGATGAAAAGAGCTGATCTTTTAGCTGCACTTGGTGTTGAAATTCTTACCGTTGATATCGCTCATGGTGACTCTATTATGATGATGGAGGTTCTTGAGTATATTAAAAAGAACTATCCTCAAATTGACGTTATCGCTGGTAACGTTGCGACTCCAGATGGTGTTAAACGCATGATTGATAAGGGTGCAGATGCTGTAAAGGTTGGTATTGGACCAGGAAGTATGTGTACAACAAGAATCATCACAGGACATGGTGTTCCTCAGTTAACAGCTGTTGCAATGTGTGTTGCTGAAGCCCAAAAAGCGGGAATACCTGTTATTGCCGATGGTGGACTTAAGAACTCAGGTGACATGGTAAAGGCCCTTTGCGCTGGAGCTAGCTCATGTATGGCCGGATCTCTCTTATCTGGTGCACTTGAAACTCCAGGTGAAGTTAAGGGTGGTATGAAAGAATATCGTGGGATGGCGTCTAAGGCCGCTCAAGTTTCATGGCGTGGAGAGCTTCCTAAAGGCATGGCCGCAGAAGGTGTTGATACAATGATTCCTTGTAAGGGACCAGTTGAAAATATTATCAATGAATTAACTGGTGGTATTCGATCTGGAATGACTTACCTAGGTGTTGATAAACTTGCAAACATGAGTGAAGCAGCACTATTTATGGAAATGTCTTCATCTGGTATGGCCGAAAGTAAACCACACGGTAAACACTAATAAATTTTAAAAAGACGATAAGGTCATCGATTATGGAAAATACTATTCTTGACGATTTATTAAGTTATCCAAAACTTATTAAAAGAATTGAAGAAAGTGATAACCCTGAACAAACTAAGAAGAAGGTTGTTGCTAACTTTAATGAAATGCGAGCAGATTATTCTCCATCTTACCTAAAGTCGATGGCCAAGTTTTTCGATGCAACTCTTCCTCGTTTATACGATGGGGTGAGTTTCAATGAAAATGGAACCGACCTTAAGGCACTCTTAGAAGAGGCCAGTGTTGTTCTGGTTCCCAATCACCAATCTCACGCTGACTACATTGCTATCAATTATAAATTCTTTAAAGAATATAAACGAATGCTCTATGTTGCTGGTGGTGATAACTTAAATATTTTCCCAATTGGAAAGATTTTTAGGAAGTCAGGTTGCTTCTTCATTAGAAGAAGTTTCCAAAACGACATTCTCTACAAGTTCACAATGGAAGCGTATCTCTTTGCCTTGTTAAAGCGTAAGGAGCCCATCGAATTCTTCTTTGAAGGTGGAAGAACAAGATCTGGAAAACTTAGACCTCCAAAGTATGGGCTATATCAAATGCTACTTGAGGCCCACTCGCATCTTCCAGATGCGAAAGAAAAAGGCCTTGCCTTCGTTCCTGTAAGTATCGCACACGAATATGTACCGGAGCAAAAAGCATTAGCTAAAGAGATGATGGGTGGCAAGAAAGTTAAGGAATCAACAGGGCAACTTTTTGGTCTTTTTAAACTTATGGCCTATCAGTTTGGAAAAATTCATATCTCTCTTGGAAAACCACAATATGCACATAAACTTGATGATGAGCATGAAAACAAAGTTAACGTGAGAGAGCTTGCTTTCAAGTGTTTCAGAAGTGTTGGTGACCAAATGGTAATCACACCAACGAATCTCTTGGTTTTAATCTTACTTGATGAGCCAAGTGGTGCCTTAAAGTGGAATGATATTATTTTAAAAGCACAAGCTATTTTAGAATATTGTAAGCGTTATGATATTCCTTTTACGGAAGGTCTAAAGGCAAATAAATTAGAAGATTCTATAGGTCGCGCTATGGATATTCTTATTGGTAATAATAAAGTTGATGTTATTGGACAAAGTGAAGGAACATCTCTTTTTTATGCGATTAAAAAGAATTGTCGCGGCGAACTTTTATTCTTTAAAAATACGATTGTTCATCATTTCATCATTCCTTGGACGATTTCACTAGCGTGGTTTAATGTCTTCAGCGGCGAAATTGATAATGTTGATGATCTTAAAGCATTCTTTGTTAAACAACGAGATATGCTTAAGATGGAATTCTATCTTCCAACTGTCAAAGAATACTATGCAAAGACATTACGCATTTTAAGTAACGCCGTTGGCAGAGATATTACTAATCTTCAAGATGCCATCGAATTCACAAATAAAGACCTATATGAAGTTGCTTCAAAGCTTAGCCTTTTTGCTCGAAGCCTAACTTATATTAACGAAGCTTATTTTGTATCAGCACTAACACTTGAGAGTTTTCAAAAAGATGGTGTGGATCACTTTAAGTCGGCAGACTATATGAAGCGTTTTGTTGAAGTATTTAAGGCCGAGATTCAAAGTCAGCGCATTATCCGCTTTGCGGAAAGTCAGAATGTTGAGCTTATGAAAACTGCTCTGACTTATTTTGAGCAAATTGGTGTTCTTGGTTACGAAGATAATTCTTATGTAATTGCTGATAGAACAAAACTTGATGATTTTATTGAATCAACAGAAAAGACATTGAAAGACCAACTAAAATTAAATTTTAAAGTTGTCTAAATAGGAGATCTTTTGCATTTAGAGCTATCTAAGAGAGAAAAAGAAATAAAGAAGGTTTTAATTATTACTTTCTTTTTAAATTTAATTGTCGCTCTAATTAAGATTCTTGCTGGAATCGAGTTTAATTTTATATCTCTACGTTCTTCAGGTATTGAATCTATCTTTGATGGAACTTCAAATCTCCTAGGCATCGTGACTATAGCACTTGCTTCAAAACCACGAGATCGCAGACATAATTATGGCCACCATAAATTTGAAAATATTGGGGCATTAATCATTGCTTTCATGCTTTTTGGCTCTGCAATTAAATTAGGGCTTGATTACCATGATCTTATTCTTGGTACACAAACTAAGTACGGACAATTCGGACTTGTTCCTGTTTTATCAATTCTTATTTCAATGGCAATGAGTTTTGGAGTTTCGACCTACGAAGGTAGAAAAGGGCGTGAGCTTAATTCTCAAATATTAACTGCAGATAGTAATCACACCTTTGGCGATATGATTATCAGCTTTGGTGTTCTCATATCAATTATTGCTGCATATTTTAAAATTTACATTATTGACTATATTGTCGGTGGATTGATTATTTTATATTTGATTTACCTTGGTATTCAAATAACTTTAGAAAATTTAAATGACCTTTTAGATGTAGCTCCTATATTAAAAGATAAGTACATTTCTTCACTTGAGGATATTAAATATGTTCGAGATATTCACAATTTTCGAGCACGTGGAAATTCTACGTGGATGCAAATTGATTTTCACTTGTTACTCGAACCTGACTTATCGCTGAGTCAGGCCCATGATATAGCTCACACAGTAGAAGATCGACTTAGGTTGATGCTAAAGGATTATTGTCGCGATATCGATATACTGATCCACATGGAGCCAGATGATGAAGGTCATAAGGATTAGAAGATGAGAAATAAAATAAACAAGAGAAAAGTTGGAAATATTAGACTTGCAATCGGTCCGTGGGAAGAAGATTTTACGAAATTATTTTCATCTGCTGCAAAGCTGATGGCACTAATTGTTCATGGACAGCTGATTCATTTCAAAAGTGACGAGATCTTTGTTTTTGCTGATAAAGAGCTTAAAAACTTTCGTGTTGGTGTTCCAATGATAGGTAATCTTAAAGATAAATACCTAGAAAGCTTTGATCTTCACTCTGGTGAAGTTGAGAGTACTGAGTTTGGTATCGAAAAACTAAAGGAATTCGAAAGAATTAAGAATTTATATACTGATCTTTGCTTATCTGAAGAGTATTTTATAAGAATTACGTCTCACGGCGGGCAATATCTGTCATTTTATGAGAAATATCTCATTCAATAATGTATACTGTGGGTATATTTTTTGTTATGTTTGCAATCCTAATAGCTAGATATTAGAATTGAAATTATTGAAAATAACTAATTCGCTAATAATTGGTTTATTTCCGGAGGTGATTTATTAGCAACAATTTTAAAGGTGGAAGGGTTAAAAAAGAAAGAGGCCCAAGAATTAACGAGCAAATTAGAATTTCTGAATGTCGATTAATGAGTGATGAAGAGCAGTACGGAGTTGTATCAATTGATAGAGCACGTGAGATTGCGGAAGAACTTGGTGTCGACTTAATTGAGATTGCTCCAACAGCTAAACCACCAGTTGTAAAGCTAATGGACTACGGAAAGTATAAATATGCTCTTCAAAAGAAAGCTGCAGAAGCTAAGAAGAAGCAGGCCAAGGTTCAGCTAAAAGAAATTCAACTTCGTCCAAATATTGAAGCACACGATCTTGAGACTAAACTTAAGAGAGCCTATAAGTTCTTAGAGGGTGGTGACAAGGTTAAATTTGTTATGCAATTTAGAGGTCGTGAAATGGCCTATAAGGACATGGGAAAAGAGAAATTTGAAGCGATTCTTAATGGTGTATGCGAAGAAGCTGATGGAGTTATTGAGTCTCCAATTAAGATGATGGGTAATAGAATTATCACAATCGTCGCTCCAGGAAAGAAAAAATAATAATTCTTTTATAAGTGCCTGATATTACTTCAGGCACATTCCATTTATTCTGTCTAAGTACCCGATATTTTTTCACTTATTTTAAATAATCCTTTGCATTAATAGCTTGAAGCTGTTAAAAATATGCACTTATAGTTTTGTTGTATTTTGTTGAATTCTCAACTTGCTTTCGAGTGAGTAAAATTCAAGGAGTAAAAAATGCCAAAAATGAAGACTAGAAGAGCTGTTGCTAAAAGATTTAAGCCAGTAGGTAACGGTAAGTTCAAAAGAAAAAGAGCTAACCTAAGACACATTCTTGAAAAGAAGCCAACTGATGCGAAGAAGAGAGCAGGTAAAACTGACTACGTACACGCTTCAGATGTTGCTCGTGTAAAGAGATGTCTACCTTACGCTTAATTAGCGCAAGCGATTCAAAAAAAAGATTGAGTTGGTCGAAACTTTAAATCGACAAAATTGTTTTTTTAACCTGATTTTTGGGAAAGAACGAAAGAACCATTAGCTTGGTCCCCAAACGTCAAAAAAATGGAGTAAATTATGTCTAGAGTTAGAAGAGGTTTTAAAGCAAGAGCGAGAAGAAATAAAGTCTTAAAACTAGCAAAAGGGTTTCACTTTTCTAGAAGACAAAAGTACTATCACGCTTCTGAAACAGTAAAAAGAGCATTACACTACAGATACATCGGTAGAAGACTTCTTAAAAGAGATATGAGAAGACTTTGGATCGTACGTATTTCTGCAGCTGCTAAGCTTCTTGGTACTTCTTATTCAAAGTTCATGGGACAGCTTAAGAAGAACAATGTTGAAATCAACAGAAAGATGCTTGCTGAAATCGCTGCAAGAGATTTCGACGGATTCAAAGCAATCTACGAATCAACAAAATAATTCATTAAACTATTTGATTTAATAAAACACAAACAAAACTATATAGTGCTTGGGCCTCATTTTTGAGGCCTTTGTCTTTTTGCGCTTACCCTGCAATAAATTTAACTTTCACTTTCCTCGTATGAGGAGCATCTCTGAATTCACAAAGATAAATTCCAGACCATCGGCCAATATCAAGTTCACCATTTTCAATAATCATCGTAAGGGAAGTTTGCATAAGAATTGACTTCATGTGAGAAGGTGAGTCATCAGGCCCTTCAGCTGTATGAGTGATAAAAGAGAGGCTTCTTGGGGCCAGATGTTTGAGGAAGTTTTCCATATCAACTTTTGCACTTGGGTCAAAAGCCTCGTTTATACATAGCGCAGCACTGGTGTGTTGTATTTGACACACTAGGATACCATCTTCATCACTAGGGTTGAGTTCTTCTAAGCATTGTCGCATCTGGGCCGTTATGTCGTAAAAGCCTTCACCTGATGTGTTTACTATCTGCGTTTTTATAGGCATCATTAAACTCCTAACATTTTAAATATTTAGCAGTTTATATATTATGACATTATTTTCAACGCTTCTAAAGCAATTAAGCATTAAAGATTTTTTCGACATGGGCATTGTCGCCCTGATGATCTATCAGGTTCTAAAGATCGTAAAAGGGACAAGGGCCATTCAGGTATTACTTGGTATGGTTTTTCTCGCTATCCTCTATACTCTTGGGATTAAGTACAATCTCTACACGGTAAATTGGATCCTTGAGCACTTCTTTGATTATATCTTCATTATTTTCATCGTTATCTTTCAAGACCAGCTTCGTGCTGCTCTTGCAACAGTTGGTACGGGAAGAAAGATGTTTAACTTCTTTGATCGCTCTCCTGTTAACTATGACATCGAAGAGGTAATTAAGAGTGTAACGGCCCTTTCTAAAGAGAGAACAGGTGCTCTTCTTGTCATTGAAAGAAAAAACGGTCTACAAAACTATATCGATACTGGAACAATTATCGATGCAACGATTCATTCAGACTTAATCTATTCTATCTTCCAAACAATTTCGCCTCTTCATGATGGTGCCATTATTTTAAGAGATGGAAAACTTCTGGCCGCAGGTTGTTTCTTGCCATTATCTAAGAATATTGAAATTGATCGCCACTTCGGAACTCGCCACCGTGCAGCTCTTGGTGTTTCAGAAGTATCAGATGCCATTGTTATAATTGTAAGTGAAGAAACCGGAAAGATTAAACTGTGTATTAATGGCCAGTTCTTCTATTCTCATAACGAGAATGAGCTACGTATGATGCTTAAGAAGGCGTGGGCAGGCAAGAGACTTGATCTACAATCTCAAATCGTAGGGCAGGTATAAGATGTTAAAGAAAATTAAAAGCAATAATTTATTTGAATTAATTCAAAATCAGCTACTAACTCTACTGAGTATTATTCTTGCAATTTTTCTTTGGTTCTATGTTGTAAACTCGGAGCCAATTACAACTGAAAGAATCTATAACCTAGAAGTTCTTCCAGCAACAAGTATGGATGTTACTTCAGTGTCTGCTCACGAAATTCATGTGACATTAAAGGGAGCTCGTGCATTCCTAAAAGACTTTCATGGCGATGATCACTTGAAGCTTCAAGTTGACCTTAAGAAAATGAAAGTTAATCGCACAACGAAACAAGTAAAATATTCGATTAGCGAAACGGATTTAATTGTTCCTTTTGGTGTTGAGGTTGTGGATATTAAGCCAAAGCATATAGCCATCAAGCTAGATAAATTAATTTATAAGAATGTTCCTATTAAGGTAAATTACATGAATAACTTACCTAAGGAATTAAAGCTCATTTCTTCATCTCTTAGTCGCAATCAAGTTAAGATTGAGGGAGCACGTGATATCATGAGAAATGTGGGGCAGGTGAAAACACGCCTAATTGATCTATCGGAGTTATCTGGTCAGGGGGAAGTTCCGATTCAACTTGAAGATCTTCCAGAGTTTCTTCGTTACGGTGAGAATGACACTCTTTCGTTTAAGTATGATATTAGGCCACAAAAAGCTAATCTCACGTTAAAGAATATCCCAATTTTATTTATTGCGCCTAATATGAAATTTCGTTCTCGCATAAGAAAGGTCTCTTTAGATGTACTAACTACTGGTAGAGATGATATAAAGGCAAGCGAAGTTAAGGTTTATGCAGAAATTCCTTCTGATATGGGAAGAAGTGCAGATATTCGTCTAAGGGCCGAGCTTCCTGAGGACGTTCATTTATTAAAAATTCATCCAGAAATAATTAAAGTGAGTAGATAATGACTGAAAGAAAACTATTTGGAACTGATGGAATTAGAGGTAAAGCAAATATTTATCCAATGGTTCCTGAAATTGCGACAGCACTTGGACGTGCAGTAACTTTCTATTTTCAAAAAAAGAATAAGAATAAGAAAACACCTCTAATTATCGTTGGTAAAGATACAAGACTAAGCTGTTATATGATTGAGCAAGCTTTTTCGGCAGGTGTATTATCTCAAGGTGGACGAGTGATTTTTACTGGACCTCTTCCAACTCCTGGTGTTGCTTTTGTGACAACTTCTATGAGAGCGGATGCTGGTGTTATGATTTCAGCTTCACATAATGATTACGATGATAATGGTATTAAGTTATTTGATGCCCACGGATTCAAGCTTCCAGACGAAGTTGAGTTAGAGCTTGAAGAGTTAGTTCTTAATCCTAAACTTATTCCACCAAAAGTTGGTGCCGAAATCGGTCGTGCAAAAAGACTTGAAGGTGTTGAAGGCCGCTACGTTGTTCACGTTAAGTCAGCAATTGATGAAGAGTGTGACCTAAGTGGTATGCGTGTGGTTGTGGATTGTGCAAATGGTGCTAGCTATAAAGTTGCTCCTCTTGTCATGAGTGAGTTAGGTGCAGAAGTTTTTCCATTAGGTGTAAATCCAAATGGCCAAAATATTAATTTAAATTGTGGAAGCTTACACCCTGCTCTTGCAAGTCAAGAAGTAGTAAAGCTTCGTGCAGATATGGGCTTTTGTCTTGATGGTGATGCTGATCGTATTCAAGTAATAGATAAAGACGGTGGACTTATTAAAGGTGATAAGCTGATTGGAATTTTTGCGAAGCTTTTACTTGAGCAAGGCAAGCTTAAAAAAGGTGACACTGTTGTTGGAACGATTATGTCTAACCTTGGGCTTGAGAACTACCTTAAGAAGTTAGGTCTTAAATTTCATCGTACAGCAGTTGGTGATCGCTATATTATGGAGTATATGAGAAGTGAAAATGCTCTTCTTGGTGGTGAACCATCTGGGCATATTATTTTTCTAGAGCATGCAACTACTGGAGACGGGACTCTTGCAGCTCTTAAGTCAATTGAGGCCACTTATTTCTTTAAGAAATCAATTAATGAACTGTCTCAAGAAGTAGAATTATATCCACAAGTTTTAAAGAACGTATCTGTTTCTCAAAAGAAGAAGGTTGAAGAAATGCCTACATTTGCAGCAGAACTTAAGGCCTGTGAAGAAGAATTAGGTGAAGAAGGACGTGTGATTTTCCGATACTCAGGAACTGAACCTCTAGCACGTGTTATGGTTGAAGGACGTTGTGAAGATAAGATCAATACAGTTTGTGATCGTCTTGTGAGCGCTCTTAAAAAGGAAATTGCATAATGACTGATAAAATGATTCCAAGACTTGGTGTAAATATTGACCACGTAGCAACTCTTAGACAACAAAGAGATGAAGGCTACCCAAGTGTTGCAAACGCCGCTCAAGATGTTTTAATGGCCGGTGCTGATCAAATTACTATTCACTTACGTGAAGACAGAAGACATATTCAAGATACGGACTTAACAAGTGTTATGGCCGTAACAAAGCGTTTTGAAAAACCATTAAATCTTGAAATTGGCTGTGCTAAAGAGATTGTTGAAATTGCAGCTGATTTTAAACCAGATTGGATCTGTCTTGTTCCAGAAAAAAGAGAAGAGAAGACAACAGAAGGTGGACTAGATCTTTCTGCAGCTAATTTTGATAAAGTATCACAAACTATGTCATACCTAAGAGAGCATTCTCCAAAAACAAAAATCTCTCTTTTTGTTGAAGCCTCGACAGATGTAATGAAGAAGGCCATCGAATTAAAAGCAGATGCTGTTGAAATTCATACGGGAGCTTATGCTATCGACTTCCTAAAAGAAGGAGATCTTAATCCTCATCTTAATAACTATGTTGATTGTTTTAAAGTTCTAGAGGGGACAGGTGTTGCTTTCCATGCTGGCCACGGATTAACAATGGAGAGTGTAAGACCTCTTCTTGAGCAAGGTCTTTTTGCTGAATATAATATTGGTCACTGGATTGTGTCTCAAGCTGTATTTAGTGGAATCTCTAATGTGACTAGAGATATGTTAAATTTGTTTAGAAACCATCCAGTTAAGTAAGGTATGGTTTGCCTTTGATTGCTAATTGATTTTTATCGTGGAAAATAAATATCTAAGCAATTAATTCTAAGGAGCACCTGTTGTTTGACTATCAAGATGTTAGGCATTGGAAAAAAGTATACCAAAGTGATATTTCAAATATTATTGTCGAACTAAAAGAGTCGTTAAATGAGCCATCTGTTGTGATTTTAGATGGAGCAGTTGGCGCGGGAAAGACAACATTCACTAATGTCTTCTTAGGTGAAGACAAGTCAGGTTCTCCAACATATTCCCTTATCAATGATTGCGGCGATGTTGTCCATGCAGACTTCTATCGTCTTGATTCGCCAGAAGAGATCATTCATCTTGAACTTGCAATGTACCTCGATGAGAAAAAATACTTTCTTGTTGAGTGGGGCAAGGACTATATCAGAGATATTTACCGTGAACTTTCTGATGACTTCAATTATTTTCAACTAAGCATTGAGGCCAATGACAAGAAAGATGATGAAGAAAGTGCATCTCGTAATTATTTTTTGAAGAAAATTATTTTTTAACATCTTCTAACAAGTGGGCAGAAATAACCGATTAACTCTGTTTGGCATATCTTGTCATCGCAGTTGAATAATTCCCTAACATATAGATATTATTGATATTATGTGCTCCAGCATTGTCTCCAGTAAAGAAAAAATATTTTTTTATAATAATTGATTAAATCAAGTTGACTTTAAGACTTGTGGGCTGACATAATATTTAGGAAGAAAGATTTTAACGGAATAAATCTTTCAACAGAAAGGATAGCACGGAATGCGAGTCCTAAATTAGCACACAATTTATTTGCTTTAAGTTTAAAACTATTTTTTTATTTAACATTTGGATTTATGGAGGAAGACCAATGAGACTCACTTCGAAAGGACGCTACGCAGTTAGAGCAATGCTTGACCTAACTACTCACAGCAACGGAAACCCTGTAAGACTTCAGGAAATTTCAGAAAGACAAAACATTTCACTTCACTACCTTGAGCAACTTTTCAGAAAGCTTAGAAATGGCCAAGCTGTTAAGTCAGTAAGAGGACCAGGTGGTGGTTATGTTCTTGCTCGTTCGATGGAAGAAATTACAATTAAAGATGTACTTGAATGTGTTGGTGAAAATATCAACCCAGCAAAAGACATCCTAGGAACAGAAGCAGAGCAAGCTAGCACTGTTGAATTCCACCTGTCTAAGAATTACTTTCAAAACCTTGGTTTCATTATGAGCGAATACCTAACAACTACTTCTTTAGGTGACCTTGTAAGAAAATCTGGTGAAGTTGAGTCAGAAGTTAGAGGTGAAGAAGCTTCTAATGAACAAGCTACTCAAACAGTAGAAGCAGCTACTCAAAACACTTCAAATGAAAGTGCATTTAGCGAGTACGCTTCAGGAATCAGATCAGGTTTAGGTGAAATTAATCAATAATTATCTCTACTTAGATTATAATGCTACGGCCCCCTTAGTTAAACCAGTCCAAGATTGGCTTTGCGAGGGGGCCGTCTACTTTGGTAATCCAGCTTCGATTCACCAGGTAGGAAAGAAGTCAAAATCTCTCATTAATCAAACAATCAAAAAGATTCAAGATACTTTCAATGCGACAAGCTACGATGTTTTTTTTCACTCAGGTGCCACAGAGGCAATCAATAGTGTAGTAAAAGGTTTTTGCTTTAATGCTCTAAAGCTTAAATCAAAATTCCACGTATTCTGCTTTGATGTTGATCATTCGAGTATGGTGAATCAAAGAGAACATGTAGAGCTTCTTGGTGGTACTTTTCACGTGTTAAAAACACATGGAGGTGACTTTGATAGACAAGAAGTAATACAAGCTCTAAACGAGCTTGAAGGAGAGAAGCTCATTAATTTCACTTATGTGAATAATGAGAATGGTGTCGTGTGGGATCTGGCCGATGTTTTAAAAATCAAAGATGAGACAGGCGCTTGTGTTCATGTTGATTGTGTACAAGTTGTTGGAAAAATCAAAGATTGGAATGAGCTTACCCTAGGACTTGATTACTATACTTTTTCTGGACACAAATTTGGTGCTCTTAAAGGTGTAGGCTTTACACTTGTTTCAAAGGATGCGAGTTGGACTCCACTTATTCGTGGTGGTGGTCAGCAAAAGGCAATGCGCTCAGGAACTGAGAATGCTTTTAGTGTTCATACAATTAATCTCGCTCTTGATTACAATCTGTCACACTTAAATATTGAGCGAGCTCAAAAAGTAAAAGATGAGCTTGAAGCGTGGCTTCTTGAAAAATTTGGTGAAAGAATTACTCTTATCGGTGCCAAGGCAAAGAAGAGAAATGCGACAACTATTTTCTTTAGTGTCCATGATAAGAATATTAATACTGTTATGACGGCCCTAGATATGGCCGGAATCTGTGCTTCTAGTGGTTCTGCTTGTGCATCTGGAATCATTAAACCATCACGAGTTGCAAAGGCATATGAACTCAGTGATGAGGCAGCAACTAATGTTATTCGATTTTCTTTATCTCCATTTTCAGAAGAAGCGGCCCCGATTATTTCAAAATTAGAACCTGTTCTAACAAAATTTCTATCTTAATTCTTTATTTAAAAGATATACGAACGATGCGGCGCAGTGTGCACTTTGGGCTCTTTTGTATTTACTGTAACGAGTTCATTTTGACCTCAGTGACCTTTTTACTCCAGTAATAAGTGTTTGATTTTATTGAAATTGATGTCTTTGGATATTGTTCAAAAGTTGGCACGATCATTGCTTTATTAATAGTATCAATGGTTGGACGGCCTTGGTTCTTTAAAAAGAGTCCCAATAACACTTCTACCGGCCATGCTGAAAAACAGGAATCTGTTTTTTTCTCTTGTTCTAAAATCCTATCTTTTCTTCTTTAAAGTAAAAACCAAGGCCCAATTTTTTTCTTTAGATCGCACCTGAGTCGTTTAGAATTTTGATACAATCTTCATTGCCATTTCTTTTTGCATAGTCAAGAGCGCTTCTTCCGTGACTGTCTTTTATCTTTAGATCTGCTCCTGCATCAATAAGAGCTTTTAGAACAGTGGGGTTACAATTTAAGCTCTTGTCCATCGCCATTGTAAAACGTCTATTGTTAAAGATGATATTTGGGTTTGCTCCTTTGTTTAGAGCTTCTATAACTAAGTCCTCGCGCTCATCTGCAAGTGCGGCCATTAGGATGTGATTAGCCTCTTTGTTTTCTTTCAAGGCCGTAGGAGCTTTTCGTGCAAGAGCTGCTCTTTTGTGAACGATTTGTGATTCAATTGCGTTTATCGGGGCCGGTTCATCGTATTTGTTTTGAACAGACTGTGTGCTCTCTTTTGAGATATAAGTAGCAAGGGCCAAAAGTATTACGACGATGGGGATAACTGATTTGTTCATTTATAACTCTTCTATTGGTCCTTCTAGAGGCAGGAAAGATTGTGGTTTGGTGTAGTTTGTTATTTTCTTTGCACCAGCGAATTCTTCAATCAAAAACTCTGTCATAAGATCTTGAACTATCTTAGCATTGTACTGATCTTGTCCATTTGATTTAAAGACTTGATGAAAAAAGCCGAAGTAGATCGCTCCTGACTTTGTCGACAATTTACCTGCCAAAGACTTGGTATTCATAAGAGTGCCTGTCTTTGCAAGGATAGAGCCTAAGTTTCTTTGAGAGTTTAATCTTTTCGATAGAGTCCCAATATCAATTCCTGCAATAGGTAGGACTTGTTCAAGCTTATGGCCACTTTGATTCAAGTTATTTTCTAGTTCCTGGTAAGAGCTAATTACAATAGCGCAAGTTGCATAGTTGTCGACGCGCTTCCCATCTATTTTTGAATCCAGGCCTGATCCTGTATAAAGATAAGTATTTTCTTCAGTATCGTTAAACCCAATTCTTTTTTGAAAGTAATCATTACCAAGTTTTTCTTCAATAAGATTTTGAAGATACCACTTTGAGTATTCTTGAGCTCCATAACTTTTATAAGTTATGTCAGAGAGCCAATTGTGAGAAACTGAGTTTTGAAACTTTAGATAAGTTAGAAGCTTAGGAGATTGAACTAAGTAAGTTTTTTTGATGTCTTTAATAGGATTCGCTGCGGAATACACAACATTATCGACAGTCATTCTATAGGCCGATACTTTTAAAGGAAGACCTAGTTCTTTAAGTCTTTCTTCTTTGGTATTTTTTAAAAACTCTTTAAGTCTTGTTTTTATTTTCTTATTGTTATCAAGGTTAAAGTATTCTTTAAGCTGTTCGATGTTATATTCTTTCGAATACCAGGCTTCGCTCATACTCATATAAGGCCTTAGGGCAATTGCAAAAATAGGAGTATTAGCATCAAAGCTTATGGTGTTGAGTTTAACGATTCCATTTGCATTGAGGGCAGCGATTAAGTAGAAGATTTTTTCTTCACTAAACATTCCATCATTTGCTCCTTCAAGATGGATATTTTCTCCATCAGAAATCACTTTTGTTTCATATTGAAAATTTGGCCCTAGAGTTTCGAGTGCCATTAGTGAAGTTATGGGCTTTGTCGTTGAGGCAAGTCGGCTTTTTAAGTGTGCTGTTGTTCCAAAGATTTCACCTTGGTACATATAACAAAAACCGTGCTCATTTGGATTTAAGTTGAACTCTTTAGATAGTGATAACCATTTCTTTTCGATAGTGTCGTGATTAGCTCCAAGGACACTGGTAAAAGTTAAGAATAGTGGGAGTAAATACTTAATAATAAACATGAAGTTTAATTCTAAAGAATTAGAATAAGTCGGTCAAGAAAGGGGAGCGCTCTGTGTTATTTATCGAGCTAGAGCTTTGCTTTTAAGATAGGGAGAATATTTGAAAGTCCATGAGTGATCATCTGAATTGACATGGCCAGTAGAATTAGCCCCATGATTCGTGTTGTTACGTTTACTCCAAGCGTTCCTACTTTTTGACTAATACGATTTGCATTAATAAGAACAACATAAATAGCTAGGACACTAACAAAAATAATTGGAATACTAAGGGCCCAGTCAATTGGAGAATCTAATTTTTGCGCGTAGATAATTGTCGTTGAAATAGCTCCTGGACCTGCTAGCAGAGGAATGGCCAAAGGGACAATTCCTATCTCACGGATTTCATCATCATCAATTTCATCTTGTGTTAGCTTTGATTCAACATCTTTGGCATTGATCATGGAAGTTGCCATGGAAAAAATAAGAATCCCTCCACCAACTGTAAATGAGGCAATCGAAATTCCAAAGAAGCTAAGAATTTTTTCTCCAATAAAAAGAGAAACTACAAGTGTGACAAAAACAGCAATCGAGCAAACTCGAACCATGCTTCTTCTTTGTGTCTCAGATAAGTTTTGAGTCAATGACATAAACATTGGCAGGGCACCAATAGGATTTACAACTGAGATTAAAGCAATAAAGAAAGAGGCCATGATACTAGATTCCATTGGTTCATTATGACTACTTTCATGGATTATTCAAGTTAGTTTTTTGTTAGCGTCATCTGCAGGAGCAGATGACGCTATTCAACCCAGCGAGTCCCAGGAAGGGACGAGTCGGGTAGAGTTCTTTGCAAAGTTAAATAACTTTAAATTGAATGAATTTATATGCACAACTAGATAAGAGCGCAGCTCGCGTGATTCGGTTATGAACCTAAAAGACACCTTAATAACTCTCTTGAGCTAAAGTTTAGAGTTGTGCCTCAACCATCTAATAGTACATAAACAATGAAAATAAATAATGTTTTTTAAACATCTCGAAATGAAAAAAAATATATTTTTTTAAAGTGTTTTTGTTTTAGTTCGATAAAGAAATAACATGTTCATTTACTGAGGTATTTATTAATTATCTAATTTTTCTTTTGTCTGTCCTTTTTTTAACTTCTTGTGTTTCCCATGTCGATTTTAATTTTGATGATGATAAGCCGGCCCCTTCCTCTGGAGATGGAGTTGGAAAGGTTATTACAACATCAGATTTTTCATTCTTAATGATTAACGATACTGGATCTGGTAATGAAGTTTATCTAAGCTACGGACTAGCAGCAGACACGGTTCAAGTCCCTAATGCTAGCTTTGCTTATTCAAAGATGACTAATCCAGACACGCAGGCAACTGACTCAGTAGGAAATCACTACACATTTTCAAATGGAATGATTGTAGCTGGTTTTAATTCTCCTAATTACGACATCATTCTAATTGATAAGAGTAATAACTTTAATGTTCTGGCAACAATTCCTGGTTTTGGTGATACACAGTCTGATCCAATCTTTGTCAATCGAGTTGGAAATCAGCTGTTTTTTATCATCAAGTCTACTGCCACAACTTATGATCTTTGGGTGACTGATACGACAGTTGCTGGAACTAAGATGCTAAAAACTGTTTCAAATACTTACTATAGTACTTTAAATATCAGGGAACGAAATGTCCTCTTTAATAACAAGATGTATTTTAAAGGTGGCGACGCTGTCAATGGACCTGAGTTATGGGTTACAGATGGAACAGTTAGTGGAACGAAAATGGTTGATGATTATATTGCTGGAGCTTCTGGACTTGATCCTCGTAGGTTTAGCGTTGCTAATAATAATCTCTATATCTTTTCACAAACAAATCAGACAATTTATCAAATGGGAGCAGATGAAGTTATTTCTGAAGTTACATCTCTTCCGGCATCAATGACTTCTGCAACCTTTAATGAAGCACAGGTCGTATCTAATGATTCCTATTTCTGTTTTAAGCTGTCTGTTTCTTCAACTAAGTATCTCACTTGCATCAATACAGATACTCAAGTTGCAGAGTCTAGGCTTTATACGAGATCGGCAGATTTTCTAGGTGAGGATGGAGGAAAAATCTACTTTGCTGATGTTGTTGATGTAGACCCTACTGCAGCGACTGACTATACGGCCTATATTTATGAAACTTCTGGAGCGATATCATCACAGGCTCCGAGCCAAATTCATGAAATGTCTGTTCCTGTAGAGATTCTTAGAACGAGTCAAATTAATTATGACAATAGTAACGGGGCAATAAGTTATCTTAAGTATGATCATACTGATGATGGTGATAAACATATGTTTGTTAAAATCAAGGACTCAGTGGTTACAGAAATTGATAATATAATCTATCCATTTAGTACTGATCCAAATATTACTCAAATCAATCTCTATACGTCTTATAGTGCGTACCGATCGACTACACCAGGAACCTTTGTCTATTTGGTAAATGATGCTGCAATGATGTTAACGGTGTTGCAGTCAGACGGAACGCTGGCCGGTACACAAGTTCTTACACAGGTCGATTTGGCCGATATTATGGCAGATATTTCAGGTGGGAATGCAGCACAGGGATATGCTCGATATATCGTTGGCCTACTTGATGGGATGTCAGTTGTGCGTCCTTATGACTTTAGTGTGGATCAATACTTTAATCCGAATGCTAGTGGGTTGAATTAGGGGGGAGCTGGTTTTGGAGTTTGGTTTATTTTGTTTTATGAATTGTTGCTAAATTTTACTGCGTAAAATTATCGCTTATTTTTCACTTCGATTACTTTCCCATTCGTCAGCGCTGAGACAACACATCGTGCGGCAAAAGTGCCCTAAGGGGCAGTTTTGAAGTACAGGTGAATGTTATTCAAGAATCAAAGAGCGAAGCTCGCGTGATTCGGTTATATGAGAAAGGTCCTTTACTCATTTTCACTTCGTGAAAATATCGTTTCTTTTATTCGTTTACTTTCCCATTAGTCAGCGCTGAGACAACAAAGCCGGGCTTGAACCCGGCTTGTTGAAGATATATTTCATTTCAGGCGACGTGCGCTATCGGCGCGTCCAATAGATTGCCTTTGGGCAATCAATGCCGCGCCTATTCATCAATAGCGTCCCAATCAAGGTCTTTCGAGATTGTGACACCAGAGATCGTTTTTTGGATTTCTTTCTTAATAAAAGGGAAGTTGATTGCTTCAAAGTTATACTCATTCAACAGGCCTTCTTCCATGACCTCATCAAATGCAATTAAAATATTCTTTGGTGAAGCATCAACAAGGTGTGTGAAGTAAAAGTCTTCTGGTAGCTCAGGGATATCGACTTTCGCTTCTTCGTGTCCTTCAAGAATGGCCTCATTCATTGCAGCTTCTGCTTGGAGGGCCATGATTTGTTTAGCAGGAGATTCTTCACTAGTATCGCGTACGATTAGAGATCCTTTGATATTGGCCGGGTTTAAATCTCTAGTGATATTCCAACTAGCAATATTAAAGAAGTCTAAGTAGAAAGTTGATTTTCCATACTTGATCTTTCTTGGAATTTGCAATTGCGTAAGGAATTTACGCGTTGATTCATCTTTTGATTTTCGAGCAAGTTTTTGGGCCAGTTTTGCGTCTTGGACACGGATAATATAGGCACCAGCTTCCTTCGTAGACTTAAATAACATATATTGGAACGCCACACTAAATAGCGTATATAATTTATGTTGACCTAAGTGGATTCGTGACGCGTCGCTTTCGACAAGGGTTTTAACAGACTCATATAGGTCTTGTTTGCTAAGTTGTGAAGACATTCAGTTTATTCCTTTTATTTTGTGCGAAAGATTTTTTAAGAATTAGGTCATTTTTTGTCAACACGTTTGTCAAAAATAAATACTTAAATATTCTTTATTTTAAGCTCAAAAAAGCCTTATAACTCGTTGACTTGAATGGGTTTTTTCTCTAATATGCAACACTGATTATTTTATCTTATGAACGTTACTTTATAAATTTGGTCATCCATTTTTATTTGGACTCAATTAAATATTAACAACCTCAAAACGGAGTTAAGAATGATTAACAACAAGCTGATGGCGAAAACGAGAAACATCGGTATTTCGGCGCACATCGACTCTGGTAAGACTACTCTTTCAGAGCGTATCCTTTTTTATTGTGACATGATCCACAAAATCGAAGATGTTCGTGGTGGTGGAGCTGGTGCAACTATGGACCACATGGAACTAGAGAAGGAAAAAGGGATTACAATTACATCTGCTGCTACGACAGCACACTGGAAAGGTATTAGCGGTAAAGGGACAACTTTTGCTGACGGTATTGAAAAAGATACTCGTATCAACCTAATCGATACTCCGGGTCACGTTGATTTCACTGTTGAGGTTGAAAGATCACTACGTGTTCTTGATGGTGCGATTCTAGTTCTTTGTTCTGTTTCAGGTGTTCAGTCTCAGTCAATCACTGTAGATAGACAGATGAAAAGATATAACGTTCCAAGAATGGCCTTCTTAAATAAGATGGACCGTATGGGAGCAAACCCATTTAATGGACGTGACGCTCTTAAGGAAAAACTAAACCACAATGCTGTTCTTATGCAAATCCCTATTGGAGCAGAAGATCAGTTCACAGGTGTTGTTGATCTAATTACTAAACAAGCAATGTACTTTGATGGTGATAACGGTGAAAACGTTAGAATCGAAGAATGTCCAGCTGATCTAGTAGATCAAATGGAAGAGCTAAGAGCTGAGATGATCGACGCTGTAGCTGAGTACGATGATGATGTTATGGAAGCATACCTAGAAGGTAATGAGCCAACAGAAGAACAACTTCACCTATGTATTAAGAAAGGTGTTCAATCACTTCAGTTAACTCCAGTATATATGGGTTCAGCATTCAAGAATAAAGGTGTACAAGCACTTCTAGAAGCTGTTGCAAGATACCTTCCTTCACCACTTACTTGTGCACTTCCAACTGCACAAGATGCTGATACTGATACTAAAGTTGAGATCATCCCTGATCCAGCTGGTGACCTACTTGCTATGGCATTCAAGATCACTGATGAGCAATTCGGTCAGCTGACTTATACAAGAATCTATAGAGGTACACTAAATAAAGGTGATACTGTTTATAATACAAGAACTGGTAAGAAAGTACGTATCGGACGTATGGTTCGTATGAACTCTAACGATAGAGAAAATATTGATACTGCTCACGCAGGTGATATCATCGCTATCGTAGGTATCGACTGTGCATCAGGGGATACATTCGTAGGTAACGACGATAACTTAAACCTTTCTCTTGAAGGTATCCACGTTCCAATCCCAGTTATCGAGCTTTCGATTTCTTGTAAGGATAAGAACGAGCAAGCGAAGATGTCTAAAGGTCTTGCTAAATTCATTAAAGAAGACCCGACATTCCACGTTTACACTGACGAAGAATCAGGTGAGACACGTATCGCTGGTATGGGTGAGCTACACCTTGAAATTTACGTAGAAAGATTAAAGCGTGAATTCGGTGCAGAAGTACAAGTTGGTGCTCCTCAAGTTAACTACCGTGAAACAATTAGAACTGAAGCTACTTTTGATTATACTCACAAGAAGCAAACAGGTGGTTCTGGTCAATTCGGTCAAGTTGTTGGTCTACTTAAGCCACTTGCTGACGAAGACAAGGATAAAGAAGATCAAGTATTTAAATTCAATAACGAAATTAAAGGTGGTTCGATTCCTAACGAATTCATCGGTGCCTGTGAAAAAGGTTTCCAAGACGTTATGGATAAAGGTCCTCTTGCTGCATTCCCAGTTATTAACTGTGAAGTATTCTTAAGAGACGGTAAGTCACACGACGTTGACTCTTCAGATATGGCATTCCGTATTGCTGCAAGACAAGCGATGAGACAAGCTATCAACAAAGCACAACCAGTTCTTATGGAACCAGTTATGAAAGTTGAAGTTACAACTCCAGATGAATTCCAAGGTTCTGTAATTGGTGACCTTTCTTCAAGAAGAGGGATGATCCAAGGTTCAGAAACTGATCCAGGTGGAGAAGTTATCATCAATGCTGAAGTACCACTTTCAGAAATGTTTGGTTACTCAAATGACCTAAGATCTATGTCTCAAGGTAAAGCATCATACACGATGGAATTTGCTCGTTACGTAGACTGTCCTTCAAACATCCAAGAGACAGTTATGAAAGAACGTAAAGAGAAACTTGCGAACGAAGATTAAGCCGATATTTAAAAATATTGATTTATATTCGAAGGGCCGTATTTATACGGCCCTTTTTTTATCTTGCGTGAATTACTTTTAGGATACTACTCGAAAGTGTTTTAGCATCAACCCAGATCTGTCCCTTCTCATCAACTTCCCAGGCCTGATCATATTTACGATAATCACCCCAGCTATTTCTAACAAGGTATTGGCATGAGTTATCTTGGGCCTTACGTTGTCCAATAACAAGGACAGAGTGATTGCTACAACTTCCATTCATAGCAGGAAGAGAGCGTTTAAAACTTTTGTTTTTTTCTGTTAAAACTTCTGCACAGATATCGACGATAACTGGTAAGTTGTTTCCTGATTCAAGACTATCACTTATGTTTTGGATAGCGTTTTGGTTAATTTCATCAACTTGAAATCGCTGTTTGAATTCTTCATCAGTTTCATGAAAACCAATGTCACTTGGAGAGTAGTCATGGTATTCAAGCTCTGGCAGATTTAAGTTTATCTTGTGGCCTTCACATAGTTTTTCAAAAACAAGTTGTTCTCTTAAGTAAAAACCTTTTTTCGAAACGGCCTGGGCCAACGTTTCATCTTCAACAATATTAAAGAATTCATCTGCTACACCACGAAGTTTTAGTTCGTTTTTTAAAGTAGAAACTTTTTCTTCAATTGATTTATTTGCATAGAATTCGTAAACAAACGGCTCCCAAAAAGTATTAGGGTCTTTGATTCCAATTGACGTAAGAAAGTTTTGATCACAGCTATATCCTTGCTTCATCTGTTTAAAGAGAATATTAATTTGTCCGACACCAAGGCCTGAGCGACCGGCCCCTCTTGATATATTCGAAAGGAGATTAACGCTACTACCATTGTCTCTTGTTGGTGATAGCTTTGTTTGTAAAGCTGTCGTGATAGGGGAAGTTATATGCCCTTTTACTTTCATATCATTTTGAATAACAGCATCAATAAATTGTGAGCCAGCAAATGCATAACACATTTGAGAGTCTGTCTTCTTCCCATACATTTGGTCGTGTATAGGGAGGTCTTTAAAAGGAGCATTCTCTCCTTTATCAAGACGTATCTCTTGGCAATCATTTGCATAAATTGTTGTTGATAGGAGTGTTAGTGATGTGATGAATAGTTTTTTTATTTTTATCATTTGATAAATATACAGTGGAATAGTTTCTATTCTTTGTTTGATGTAGAAATTTCTAGCGTGTTAAGTAATAAGACAGAACTCATTTCAAATTTAATGTCATTTTATAAAAGCGTTTATATTATTGACTCTTTTGCGATAGTGTTCATTTTTTAGACGGCCTAAGTGATTGAATGCCTTATAATAAATTGGCACTAGCATTGCTTTATATATCCATGTGAAGAAACTTATTATCGCTCTATTCTTGGTCGCAACTAATGCATACGCAATGAATCTTACATATATTTATGGAGGCATTACACCGCATATTCAAAAGCCAACAGGGCCTAATGCAAGACCACTATGTAATGAGTTATCAGAAGGTAGTGGAGTAATTTTTAATGAATTGCACTCAGTACGATTCAACTATGCCCATGACTGGTCCACTGGACTACTTGTTGGTGAGAATTCGTACTGTGAGCCAATTTGGGGAGTAACCCAAAGCTATAACTTTTACCGCAATAGATATGTAGAGATCAATGGAACTGTAGGGTTTTATCACTTCGATGAAAATGGTTTCGATTTTAGCGAGGGTGCATACTTTGCTAATATTGGTGACTTCTACTTTGTTCCAATCGTAGGTGCGGAAGTAAATTTTAGTCTTTACAAAGATAAGGACTTTCAAATATCTTTCATGAACCTGCTTACTCCGGTTATTACAAATCATTCTTTTGGAGTAACGTTTTTCTTCTAATTTACAATTATTTGACAGAGTTCTTATTTACAAATGTTCATTTTTGGTATAAGGTATAACTTATACTTAAGATAAGGTTGAAATTATGTTAGAAACAAGCCAATTACAAACTCTCGTGGCCGTGGCCCGTGCTGAAAGCTTCTCTCGTGCAGCTGAGGATCTCAATGTGACTCAATCTGCTATCTCTCAATCAGTTAAGAATTTAGAGACTAAAATAGGCGTTAAGGCCTTCAAGAGGACTGGTAAGAAAGTTGTTCTAACTCAAGAAGGTGAGAAGCTCTATGAGCTTGCGACTAACTTTTTAAATGATATGGATGAGACTCTTGTCCAGATTAAAGATAATAAAGATGAAATGAAGGGAAAGATTCGTATTGGGACACTTACCGGTGTTGGTAAATCCTGGCTTGCTAACGAGCTTCTAACATTTGCTGAGCAAGAGAAAGACCTTTCAATTCATATTTCTTTAGGTTTCCAAGAAGACCTAATTAAAAGTTTTGAAGAAAATAAAATCGACTTTTTAGTTCTTCCTGAAGGAGCACTACCGAAGGCCGGTGAGAAGCTACTATTAAGTGAAGAGGCCGTTACTCTTGTTTATCCGAAAGGGAATCCTTTTAATATAACTGAGCAAACTTCTCTTGATGAGCTCACTAAGATGCCTACAGTTCTTTTTGAGCAAGGTGATCGTCTTTACTATAACTGGTGTGTTGCAAAGTATGGGAAGAAGCCTAAAAAGGTAAATGTTCGCTACTCAATTAACTCACATGGAAATATGCTACAGGCCGTAAAGAGTGGCCTTGGTATCGCTGTTGTTCCTAATCACGTTTTAAAACGTTGGTACTATAGTGATGAAATCGAAACTTTAGGCAAAGCATTTGAAGTTTCTAATGACCGTTTCTACATTGTCTATCATAAGGAATCGACAGAGCTAGTACGTATTAGAAAGACAATTGAAATGCTTACTAAAGAGGTAAATCCATTTCTTTAGACTCTGCTATGAAGAAATATGACCTCTCTAATATTCCAAACTCGATACAACTTTTCATTAGAAAGAGTTGGGAAAAAGGCTTTAGGCTTTGTCTTGTCGGTGGAAATGTTAGGGACTGGTATCTTGGTAAGAAATCTACAGACTTTGATTTTGAAATCAGACATCTTGATCGCTACGAAGGGGAGAGTTGGATTCAATTTCTAACTGAAAGCTTTCCTGAGGCCAAGTATATTGGAATGGGAGTTTTTCGTATCAATCTCGGTGAGGCCGAAATCGAATTCTCGTCTGCTCGTCTTGAAGTATTTAATGAAGATATAGGTCATAAGAACTTTACTCCATTTTTCTCTAGTAATTTAAGCTATGCTGATTCATTTAAACGAAGAGATCTTAGGCTAAATGCCATTGGTGTTGAGTTTAATATCGTTAATGACGAAATTCAGTTGAACACCATAGATCCATTTGAAGGCATTAAAGATATTGAAAATAAGGTGATCAATTATATTGATTCCGATTTCTTTAATGATCCTGTAAGGCTTCTTAGAACAATTCGCTTTAGTATCAATACAGGATTTGAAATTATTGAAGATGATAACTATCGAAAGTTTGATTTGAGAAAAATTTCTCTTCATTATCTAAAATATGAATCATCAAAGTGCATTAATTGTCAGCTTTTTGTTGAAACACTAGTGAAATTAATAAAACGTTTTAATATAAAACTACCAATTGCTCTAAAGGATCTTCCTTTGTTAGAGAATCATTATCTTGTAAATGATCTACACTCGATTGAGGAAGTTGTTTTGTATAACTATGCAGGCTTTAGTGAAGAACTTTACTCTTTCTTTGCTATTAAGAAAAACCAATACAAGAAAATTTTAAGCTTTATCACTGCTAAAGAAGAGCTTTCTAAATGTGATAGCATCGAATCTCGAATCGATTTTATCAACTCTATTTGTCGTTTAGATGATGATAGTAGACTAGAAAGCTACGACTTGTTTACAAAGATAAGAAGTTATTTAAGTGAACATCGTTCGAAAGATGCTAGAAATAAGGCAATCAGCACTTTGGCCAAAAGTGAGCTAGGCAAAAACCTCCTAAATAAATAATGCACTAGATTTCTACAGGAATTTCATGTCATAATAAAAGAAGGAAAATCCTTCTTGGGGGAGTTATGGTTGACATACATTCAATAATTGCAACTCATAAAAATAAAGAAGTTGATTCAAGTAAGATCGATACGAACTCTTATCCTATTCCTACGTTTTCTGATATCCCTGAAATATTTTTTGATGAGATTCTTGTTAACTATCGTTTAACAAGAGTTGAAATAGTTGTTTTAATGTATCTCTATCGTCGTGTTTGGGCGAAAACAAATCCATATCGTGAACATGGAATCTCTCAACTAATGTCTTTGTCTGAAATAGTTGAAAGGCTTCAAATATCTTTAGAGGAAATTCATCAATCAATTCTTAAGCTTGAAAACTTTGGATTCATTTCTACTATCAGAGTTGGCCAATATTTTGTCAGAAGATTCTTTACGAAAGAATATGACGAGTATTATGGTCAAAATTATGATGACTTTGAAGTTTAGATTTTGTGTCAAACTTATAATCCCTGTAAAACCAATATGTTGTGTACTCTTTTTTAAAACATGATATCATGTAGATAAGATTAATTTGCTGGAGCTAATTTGTGTCAAAAAAGATTGCTTATCTAGGACAGGATCTTGGTTATTGGGATGACCTAAAGAAAGTTTACGCCAAGACTTATCCTGATGAAGAAAAGAGTTTTCATCATTTTTCTTATAATGAGAAAAATATCAATCTTTGTATTTATGATCTCTTTGAGTTGGCCCCTTCAATTATCTATATCGACATAAAGAAAGAAGAAGTTTTTGGACATAATTTAGGAATGATTCTTAAAAGAATTCATTTTTTTAGATCGATACCTGTCGTTGCAATTGTTAGTAATTTAGATGAAGTTAAAAAATTAATATCAATTCATTTTGACTTCGTATTTGTTAAGGGGATTGAAGTTCACGATGTTGTACACCACCCTTATAAGCTTCGCTATCCTTCAGAAGCTGTTTCTTCAGAGTTTGCTTTAGCTAAATTAACAGCACCTATTAAATTAAAAGAGATTGCTCGTGTTGGTTTTTACGGACTAAGCACAATGCACATTGAAAGTAATAATATCGCACAAGAAGGTAAGCTTGTTGAAGTCGAGCATTCTTTAGAAAAGAATTTAATGGCGACAAATTACTTCATTGCTCGCAAGCACGGGTTTGATAATATCTATTATGGAGCAAATGGCTGGTCAGAGTTAGAGTATTTATTCGTTGATCCTGCAAAGCGTGAAGATGGAAGCTTTAGTTTTAATGTAGAAGATTTATCAGAAGATGAGCTTAATAAAAAACTAAAGATTGGTAAAACGTTTAAGTCTTGGGTTAATGATAACTCTTCATATGGGTCACAAAAGCGTACAAAGCTATTTATGGTCGATCCTCAATTACATTATTTCAAGCAAAGTGAAAAGTTAATCGATACTTATGATTTTGTTTTCCGTATCAATGAAAAATTTGATCAGGACTATACTTATGTGGGCCGTTTAAATCCAGATATAATTGTCTATTGTTATCCTGATTTTATTTCAGATGTTGAGATGGAGGATGCTAAGGATAATCAAGATGTAGAGCAGATGGCCAATGTTGCTCAAAATCTTGAAGAGTTCCACAAGAGGCAAGACGAGATTCTTAAAGATGCGATTAGCAATATTAAAAAATTAAGTGATAACAATCCTTATTTTATCGTCATAAATTGTGATCGATATGATTCAAAGGCCTTTCAAGAAAGATTTAATTATCAATTTGCTCTCGTAAATCCAACAATGATTGGTATGAATGTTCTATCTCAAATGGTACATCAGTTAGAAGAAAGACGCCTTGTTAAAGAAGAACAAGAGCTTAATACTAAAATTGCAGCATTAAGAAAGAAAGATCCAATTAAGTATGCTAAATTGAATAAGTCATACTTTGATCCACCTAAATACTTCATTAGTAAAAAGTCACCTTTAAGTCATGCTCTAATTATAAGAGACGCTAAGTTAATTGAAATTTCTGAATCAATATGTTTCTTTTCTTTAGATCAAGAACTTGTTCTAGGGAATTACTATCTAACTCATCCTTTTAATTTTGCAGTAAAAATCATTCCTCAAGATGGTAATGTTTTTATCAAGGACGGCAATACTTACAAATATAAGGGGCTGATACACGCCATTGGCGAAAAAGAAAAGATGCGTCTTCGACAATTTGTAAATGATATCTACACTCAACATAAAAAAGAGATCCGAGAAAAAGAAGCACTTGAAATGCAAGAGGCCAATGCTCGATTCTTAGAAGAACAAAGAAAGGCCGGTCTAACTGAAGAAGAGGCCGCGGCCGAGGCTGAAGCGCAGGAGCAAGCTCTTAAGGAAGAAAAGCTTAAGAATACGGCCCCTGAGAATATGGATCTTTTAAATGATCTTGATGCTGCTATCACTAAAAAATCAGGACAGTAGTCTGAGTAGTTTGTTCAACTAAGTTGCTAAACATTCTCTTCTTTTCTTACATCTTGTGATTTATTTTCCAACTGCCATTAAAATGAAAGGATATTTTCATGGAGGAAGATAATGAGAAATCTAATGCTAGCATTGATGCTATTAGTATCGAGCAATGTTCTTGCGCTAAATTCAGATACAGTAAATGAGAAATTCAATAATAGATTCTCTTTTGAAAGAGATGACTCTGGAAAGCTTATTGCTGTAAGAGACCGTACTATTCGTACACAATTCAAATTCAAGGATTACGTTGAGTATATTAAAAACTCAATCCTAAATGAACAGGCCCTGATGTCGCAAAGTGGTTTAACTGGAAATTATGAAGCAGAAGTTGAAGGTCTATTTGAAACTGGTCACAGCTTTTTAGGAAATGATTTTCAAACTCAAAAAAATGTAAAAAGAGTTGTTACATCTATGCGTGCATTTGAAGGTGTTGACTTCAATGCAATTTTTGCTGATGAAAACTTTAATAACTTAATTGAAGAGTTTGGTTCAAAGATTAAAGATGCTTTCTATTATATTGATCCAACAATAATTGCTAAGCCTGATAATGCAACTTTCTTTTATCGTAAAAATGTAACTTATAAGATTGTAAATTGGGCGCTAAATCAAGCGCGTAAGCGTTTATCAACTGTTCCAGCTCTAAATACAGCTTTTTATGTAATTACAGAGACGGAAAAGCTTTTTAGAACAAGACGCTTTTATCACCAAAACCTTCTATTACATTATCTTGAATTTGCAACTCCTGTGGAGCTTGGTCTATCTAAGGAAGAAGCTGATCTTATTTATTCTTCTATCTATGAATCAAGAATTGATTGGATTGCATTTTGGGAGTCAAATAGTGCTAAGTTAAACTGGTCAAGATATGGAACAGCAAGCTTTTATTCTCAATTTAGAACAGCTACAAATCGATTTAGATCTTATAAGTCAAAGTATTCAGAGGTTGGCGAAAGAATTAACTATGGTTTCCAAGAGGTAACACTAGATGGCGAAAGAGTTATCGTTAACTTATTCGACGGTAATCATACATTTGATAAGTCTCCAGCGATTGCTTACTCGTTTGATCGTCCTAATCGTGTAAAGAGACTTAGAAGCGTACTTACTCTTGCTAGCCTTGGCCTAAGTTTTGTACCACTTCCTGCAATTATTAAGGATAATGTTGATGGTTTTATTAAGTCATACTATAAGCAGCAACAAATCACTGAAGGAGCGCTGATTGGATACTTCGAAATGAATGATGACCAATTTATGCTTCAAGAAATTAGATCTCAATATATCAATCCATTTATGTAATAAAAAAGGGCCTCTTAGAAGGCCCTTTTTTTATGCTGCTTTATGATTTGATTTTATGACTGTTAGAATTAAAAAGATCGTTTGCACTGCAAAGAATGTTCCTAAGAAGTAGGCACCACCTTGAGAGAATCCATAAGAGTGAAGTCCTGTTGCTAGGATGTAGTTAACTCCAAACCATGCCATCATTACACTCATGAAAGCTGCTGCAACTAGTACTGAAAAGCTCTTATTTGTGATCCAATTTGTATACTTTCCGTGAAGGATTGCCATGTAGATACAAAGTACAATTAATGACCATGTCTCTTTTGGATCCCATCCCCAGAAACGTCCCCAAGAGTAATCGGCCCATACACCACCAAGGATAATTCCTGCTGCAAGCATGATGATACCGTATTTAAGAGTCGTATAGATTAGATCGTTATAATATGTCTCATCTTCAACTTTAAAGTCTGTGAAAGCTCTTTTGAAAAGAATTGTATTTGCTAGAATCCAACTAAGAGCAAGGGCACCATAAGACATGATAATTGTCGTAACGTGTGTGCTTAGCCAGAAGTTATCTCTTAGAACGGGAACAAGTGGACTAATCGATGGTGAAACCATATTTGTCGCAAATGTAATCATCATAAGTGTACATAGGTTGTATGCAAGTCCCATGTATAGGTAAGTCTTTTCATTTTTCAGGTGACCAATGATCATCGATAGAAGTAGAGCACCATAGCCTGAAAAGATCACTGTTTCATACATATTTGTAATTGGCGCACGTCCTGAAATATAAACTCTTAATGCGATATAAACAGTTTGAACAATGATTGTAAGTGTTGATAGAGCAAGAGCTACACCAAATTTCTTGAAAAGAACTAATGCTGCCAAGCCAATTAAAGTAAGAGCGAAAGCGATTTTAGTTAGTTGTAGCTTATCGAATAAGAATTCTGTTAAATACTTCTCTCCTTTAACTTCGATATAGTCTTTCTTTGCTTTAGCAAATACATCTTTAAATGGAGTTGAAGATACTTGCGCTAGAGCGTCTACTTTTTCTTTTGTTAGAAAGTTTGTTACAGGCTCCCAGCTTATCTCATTACCCATTTTTACAGGTAACTGCCAGTTGTTCCCACTTGTTATATCTTGATAAAGAGCGATCTTGTTAAGGAGTCTATTAAGCTCCTTCTTGTAACCCGACTCAACCTTTTCTTTCTGGTAGGCCATTCTAATCGTTACATTTTCATCGATTAAGTCATCAAGTGCCATTGAACTCTTGCCGCCAAGAAGTTCCTTTGCGTTCTTGTGTTCAATCTTTGTCTCAAGCTTAAATGGAGCCTCTAGGCCAAATGCCTTAGAGCTAAGAAGACAAAATGTATCTACTGATGAGTATCCTTTTGCCTTGTACTTTCCTGTTAGGTGATGAATTACTTCCTTTGCATGTACAGTAAGCGGCTTAATTCTTCCATCTTGAAGAATTGGAAGCTTACCTAATTCATCATTACAAAAATTAACGTTTGCAAGTGTACTTGTTGCAATAAGTAAACTTAGTAGTATCTTAATCATTTCTTATCTCCTAGTTGGCCATTATCTGCTACTTCAAGACCTAATAGGTCCTTAGTTTTTCTCTTTGGGCGATAATTTAAGTAGTAATGCCATAGAGAGCCTAATACGAGTAGGATTGAGCCTAGGTATTTAATCCAGCGTCCTTGATCAAGGTTAACTGATAGGGTTGAACTATATTGTCCAGTTTCTGGGTCCTGTGAGTAAGAAGCCTGGTAAAATGTGAAGCCATCATACTTAAGGGGGTTATTCATATAGATATGATATGGAGATGTCTCTCCGTCTGTGAATAAGTTAACAAAACTCTCATAACTCGCTGGACGGTTAGTACCAGGGTCTTTATCCATCTTAAATCGAGTTAACGTAAACTCGAATGGTAGAAGAAACGATCTCTTTGTTAAGTAAACATTAGTCTTTACACCATCGATTAGAACAGAAACAGGCTTGTCATCTGTTAGCCAATATTCCTTGTCTCTAACTTGGATTTTTGCAGCTCTCGTAATACCTTTTACAAGGCCTCCGTTTTGCTGAATAGGAAGAGTTGATTGTGGAACCATTGTTGGAACAAGATTTTGTTCATTACGTACAAGTTTTAAAGTAAAGCCCATCCAAGGAAGTGACATTAGGCCTTGGCCATCAAAACTTTGGCTTACCCATTTATCTGCATCCTTATCAAAGAAAGATGCTGAATCCCCAAAAAGGAATAGGTTCGGTTTTTCTTTAAAAAGATTTTTTGAAAATACTCTAATTGGAGCATTCATTGCTGGCTTTAATTCTTGATCAAGTGCCCATGGGCTTAAGTCTGGAAGAAACGAGTAAACATTTTCTCCATCTTTAATGACAAAGAATCGTTTATTTGTTGCTGTCTCTTCTACCTTAATATTTTTCTCTTCAGCTGTGTAGCATTGAGATGTTCTTGAGTCCCATAGAATTAATCCACTATCACTTGGTGTAGAAAAGCATGGAGCAAGTGTCTTTGGTAAGTAAGTGATGCTTAGAAGTCCCATGCTTAGAGAGGCTTGAAAATCAAATGCTTCAGGATGAAGACTTAGAGTGAAGTCTTGGGCCACGTTATCATTAGAGATGATATAGCTTGATGAATGCATATTCTCAGAGTCATTTACGCTATCTTTGGCCGGCTGCCAACGCATAACTTTATCAGCAAATGGAATGTACTCTTTAATTTCAATTTCTTTATATGTAACATCAATACTACTATCAAATGCACTATAAGGTAGGGGAAGAACAGCTCTTGTATTCTCATCTGGACGAGTGATCTCAATTACATCTTCATTTAAAACAACTTGCCTCGATGGGCTCATTGGTTGTAAGTGAATTGTCCCGTCGATACCTGCGATATATGTGACAAAAGAACCAATACCAATAATGATAAGGCCGGCGTGAATTGTATAGAATCCGTAAAGTCTCTTTTTGACTGGAAGTCTGATTAATGCCGCAAATAGAATACTTAGGCCCATGAAGAATTGGATGGCCATAAACCACCATGTCTTATAGATAAGTCTTCCTACAAAATCTGTTCCGTAATAACTTTCAACGAATGTTCCTACAATCATTGCAAGTGAAAATAGTGAGATAATAAAAACTGCGAATTTCATTGAGCCAATCGAACGCTCAAAGTACTTGTAATTGAACTTGTTACTTACCATTGCTTTTTAGCCTTTTTCCTTTGCTAAATTAAATAGCATAGTTGGTAAAGAGAGGCTATGGATTTCAAAAAGTTTTCAAAAACCTTACAAAAGTGGCGCGCTTTTTATGATCATGTACGCAATATAAACAATTGAGTAGAGAAAGAGTTGATGAGTAACATAAATGATGAATGAGTGCTTACCTAAGAACTGAATAAAGCGCACGATTTTCCATTGAGGATAGTCGATTTGATGCCATTTTAGATGAAAGAAGGTGATACCAAGCATCGAGACTGCGGCCCATGGAAAGACTGCTATATAATCTAGTGAAGCGTGACTCATTTCTGGAAATGGAATGGCATATGGAGTCATTTGAAGCACGAGAATTACCAATGCAAGTAATGCGCTAAGCCAAGGCTTTTTTCTTATAGGAGTCACTAGGATTGTTGTGAAGAAGATACAGTGTAATGTTCCAAAATAGATCCAATTTTTTGGAAACATAAAATATGTTGAGACACTGATAATTAGTGCCGCTATTCCGATCTTTGCGAGGCGAATTAGGTAGGGACGTGGGTGAATCTTTCCTGGGTGTGCCATGCACATTGAGACACCTACTGAAAACATAAAGAGAGTCACAATAAGGCGTGGAAGATAGTACCAAAACCCTGGTCTAAAAAATTCAACATCCACAAAACCAAAGACATCAAGATCATAAGTAAAGTGGAAGATAATCATTAAAATGACGGCAACACCTCTGGTCAGGTCAATTAGGTGGTATCTCTTTTTTACTGTTTGTGAATCTTGTGTCATTTCTAAATGATAGCATAATCTCTTAATTTATGGTCAAAAGTATTCAAAGCTGATAATTTGATCCATACAAAAAGGTGGATAATGACAATTTCAAATAAAGCACATGAGCTTCTTAGGGAGCTCGATCCTGCACAATTTAATCAATATATTTCTGCAAACTTCTTTGATGATAGCTTTATGGCAAATGAAGAGGATGCATTGAAGAAAAAGGCCCTACTTTATAGTGCTCTTACTATTATAAAAAAAGTTGGCCCGGCATCACTATTTGTTATGACTTTTAGAGAAGCCGAAAGTTTTCTAAGAGATAATGCTAGTGAGCATAGCTGGCCTAATGTTTTGGATTTAAAAAAGTGGTTTGAAACAATCTTGCAAGAGATTCAAAAAGAATTTTTTGAAAATGCACTTATGAATAATAAGATTGAGATTCTTAATTGGGAGAAATTGTCTTTGCAAGAGCGAATTCAGAAAATGGCCCTACTTATAGATAATGTGAATACTACATTGGAGAGTTATAATTTAGGTCAAATTGAATTATTTAGCATTGAAGAAAATGAGGTCTGTGTAGATGATGGGATAGCTTTTGGTGGCTTGCGTCAGTTACAGGCCGATAGTTTAAAAGAAATTATTTACGATGGAATCGCTAAGTATTTGAACTTTAGCTTTCAATCTCAGCGTATAAAATTAGTTGCGCAGTGATGTATAAGCAGTTAATATTAGATAGCTATACGGTAAAGAAAATTAACAAATTAGATATTATAAAAGAGGAAGTAGAATGAAGTTAACGGCCCTTGCACTTATCACACTAGGTATTTTTTCAATGAATACTGCTCACGCTCAAAGCGCGGCCAAAGGTAAGACTCTATATTCACGTTGTATTTCATGCCACGGGGATAATGGGGAAGGAAAGAAGTCGATGAACGCTCCTCGTATTGCTGGACAATACGACTGGTATATCTATTCATCACTTGTTCAGTTTAAAACTGGTGAAAGAAAGAACCCAGATATGTTACCATTTATTAAAGGTCTGAACGACTCAGACTTTAAAGATCTTGCTGCTTATATCTCTACGCTATAATTGTAGAAAGATCTCAGTTTTTTACAATATTATTTACTAGGAAGGAATCATGGTAAAGGCCATTCAATTAGGTGAACTAAGTTTTGAGTCAGTTACATCTCAAAAGAAAGTAAAAGACGTTTACGACTATAACGTTGAGGCATTTTCTGATAGTCCAGATTTCAAGTGGACATTAGATGATATTAAGAAAGAGTTGTCTGATGGTTGGCAGCTTTATTCAGTAAAGTTATCTGAGGAGATTATTGCAGCTGCTTTCGTTAAGAAAGAGGGTGACAAACTTCTTTGTAAGAATACATCGATTAAGATGCAACATAGTGGAAGTGGTTTTTCTCACAGAATCATGGACTTTTTTGAGCAAGCAGCGAGAGAGTTTGATGTGAAGGAAATTGTTCACTTCTGTTCAATTGATAATTTCAGACAGTATTCACTAAATGAAAGTCACGGTTATGAGAAGACGGCCCGTCGTCTTGGAAATAACGGACACACTACTGAGTGGATTAAGCAAATTAGTAAGTAGTAGCAGGATAATGTCTTGTGCTTAGGGGAGACTCGTAGCGAGTCTTCCCCCAACTCTTTTCGATTCTTCCCGTCTTATTATCGATAATTGCTGTAAATGATTGCGGCATCCCATTTACATCACGATTTACAATATAAATACTCTTATCTGTTATTTTTAACCTCTTTACGATTTCGAATTCACTATCTGCAAGGATAGGCAGGTTCTTTTTAACTTTCTTAATTACAGCGATGTCTTCTTTTGTGAGCTCTTTAGCAACTTCTACGAGTGAGTCTGATTCGCTCACTTCTGTATTTGGCGTTGCTGTAGAAGGGATTGATGCAATTTTTCGTGAGTGATCGCTATGGCCGTGGTGATGCTTGCGCGCTTTAAATCGTGTCTTCTTCATACTGTCTGTAGGTGAGTATTCTTTAGAGATCGTTTTTGCATCATTTTGATATGAAGAAATAATAAATAATGCTGCTAACGAAATACTGCAAAATATTAAAAACTTTCTCATCGAGGCCTTCTTTTGATTGCGTCTATTGCTCAATCGTAAAGTTAATATTTAAAATACTAAAAGGTTCTTCACCCGCAAATTCATAGTCTTTAAAATCGTCATAGTTCGAACTACTAAGATCATGGTAACAGTCTTCACAATTTGCAAATGTCATACGTAGACGACAAGATACTTCTGTTCCTAGTGGTATATTTTTATTGATTTCAAAGAACATAATATTTGAGTCAGTAAAGAGTGGTGCTCCTTGCTCGGCCTGCATTGTTTCTTGCCAGTTTGACTTTGGTGCCATGAATGGAATGTTTTGAACATTTGTGCTTGGAATTGCTTTTACGAAACAATTATTTAAGTCATTCTGAGTGCGGTCTTCACCTTGACCTAAACAGTCTTTTTCAAGAAGTCCAATATCTGACTTCATTTTCTTTAAGAATTCATGTTGGTTTAAAAGTTTTGTACTTGTTCCATCATTATAAGTAAGCATACAAACAGGCATGATTCTTCCTGTGTCGTTGTAATTAGTTTCATTTATAGGGTCACAAGCTTTTCCACCTTGTGAAACAGAAGGGTAGCCATCACTTAGATTTGAGCATGGAACTCCATCTTGCATATGGGCCCAATCTGAAGCAAGGATTCGTGTTCCTGCCATGATTGAACTAGAATTGTTATAGACGCTAACAAATAGACCTACGATCTCTCCAGGTGAAACTTTACCGTTTCCATTATTATATCGTGCATCTACTGTTGTAACTTCTCCAACATCCATTTGATTTTGAATTGTTTGATACACTGAAGAGCGAATATCAAATACACTTAATGATGAGTAAGAAGAGCGTGTGTCTTTAATAAGTAGATTCTTGTTAATAAGCTCTGACTTTTTACGATTAAGAGGATTAACAGTAATATTTGTCGTTGAAACTGAGTTTAAGTTATTATTGTAAGTTCTAAAAAGTAGCAGCCCGTATGAATCAAATAGTTGTTCTAAATTGTCTTTAGAAAAATTTTGGTATGTGCATAGGTTGTATTGGCTATTTGTAATATTATAAACATTTCTAGCAAGTGATTGCGAAAAACGTCTGAAGTTAATTGGATTCACTGATTTAAGCCATTCTTTTGCATATTGTTGATCAAGGTTGATTTGGCCACTAAGACCATCTTTTGCCTGTGCTGATAGATCTCCTAATTCTCCTAATGATTCAACAAGTGCGTAGAAAACAAGTTTCTTTGCACCGTCAATATTACCTGTACAACGTGTACTAAGTTCCTTTGTTAAAGCAACAAGAAGGTGACTGATGATTTGGCCATCGACGTGAATATCGTCAACACGGCTCTCTGTGTTGTAAACGTCGTAACCTAAGTATTCAGGATAGCTTAGTCTTGAGTCTTCATCTGTTGAAATACCTGCAATGTGCATTGAATCGTCTTCTGAGATCGGGCGTGAAGCATTTGCAAATTTACCTAGTCCCCATTCACCCATGTGTTCTCTATTATTTGTGAAGTATGAGAAGTAATCTGCAATACCTTCATTTATCGAGTAGGCTTCATCGTGACCAAAGTAGCCTAATGCAGATTCTTCAAGACAAATTGGATTTGATGTATTTAAACAAAAGGCAGCGTTAAATGCTCTGTTTCTGTGGTTCATTAAACGATCAACAATAGCATGTCCAAATTCGTGATAAATGACAGAAGGGTCTTGGGCCATCTTAATATTTTGATAACCAGGAATATAACCTAATTTGATTAGGAAGTTACTAGGATCAAAACTCGCATTTTTTCTAAGGCTAGCATCTGCGTGGACAACCAGTTTTGCCTTATTAGAAGCATTCCAGTAGGCCTTGTGTAGGTCTGTGTTTGTCGGTACTGAAGTATCATATGAAACTTCATTTAAGCGGTCGTAGACATAAGTTGTCACATCACCTAGATAAGTATCGATTACTTTTGCTGTATGATAGAAAGCATTGATTTGTAAGAACTCTGTAGTCGTAACAGGAAATGCCCATTTCCTCGATTCATTTTGAAAAGCTGATACACCAGCATCTTCAGTTACTTCGAGGCAATCTCCAATAAGTGAGCACGACTTTGTTAAGTATTCATTGCTTGTAATGTAAACAGGTGAGCGAGTTATTAGCGTTGATAAATCAGTATTCTCATCAGCAGCATAATCGCTTAGAACTAGTGGGTTGGCCGTTAAGATACGGCCATAATTTGCTGATACAGTGTCTTGTGTATTATTTAATGCTGATCCACCAGATCCTTCTCTTGATGAAGATGCTTGATCGACTACACATGAAGTTGCAAGGATACTGATACACCCTAAAGTCCCTAGTGTATGAAGTATTTCTTTTCTTTTTTTAACTATACGTACCGCAAATTTCAATTAGGCCTCCCATGCCCTTGAATCAATATAATCTTTTATTCTTTTCGTCTTATTGAATCATTCCATCTGACGCTAGGTCACGATCGATCTTTTCAATAAGTCCTGGAATAAATCCTTTTTGACCGTATTGAGAACCATTGATGGCCGCACAAGCAGTTCCACTATATTTCTCACCAATACGGTTCCATTCACTTTGTAGTCCTGGAGAGCTAATTTGAGTAATAATCTTGGCCTCGTAAGCAACTCCTAAAGCGACTAACTTATCTTTTTCAAAGTCTTTTCTTTCTCTCGTAATACATTCTTCTTTTGCTGTATCGGCCTTGCTGTCACATAGTTTACCAACGTATTGGTCACGCCCAGAAGAGAGCATTTTACAAAGACCTTTTCCATCATAATCACCACTAATTTCTGATGCTCTATTCTTAAGAGACTGAATCTGTTGAGCGATAATTAGGTTCTTATCAGAAATCTCCTTAAGAGCATCTTCACTCATTTGAGTATCTTCTTTGATAAAGTTTTGAATCTCTTCTTTATACTTACTCTCATCTTCAGATAGGTTGTCTGTTAACTTGTCTGTTAGAGATGTAATAAGTTGCTCATCATTTTGTCCACTATTAGAACAAGCGCTTTGTAGCTGAGCTAGAGATTTACCACTATTTGTTGACTCTTTAGAATCTCCATCTGATGGAATACTTCCTTCCGCTGATGCACTTGCACATAACTTCTTATACTCAGAGATTTGTTCAAAAATTAGTGTACTTGATGATCCACCATTCATTGCCATTTGAAGAGGTGACTGTCCACCTGCTTGGGCCTGTAGGATTGAAGCGATCTCAGTTGCATCTGAATAAAGATCACTTGCATTATTGTCTCCAGTACAACCTGGTCCTGGACTAGAGTCCTGTAGACCTTTTAACTTGTAACAGAACTCAACCTGTTGTTGTGATGCCTCGGCAGCTTTCTCTGCACCTTCTTTCGCTGCTTTTTGAGCTGCTTGATTTCTGTCGTTAATTGCAGTGGCACAGTTCGATACGAACTCTTGCCATTTTCCTCTTTCTTCTTGAAGGCTCTGGTTAATTTTTTCAACTTGAGAAGCTAGGTGAGTATTTTGATTCTCAAACCATTTGTTAAGGTCTGCTCTCATGCTTGCACTGTTACCATTCATTCCTGCAAGAAGGTCACGCATAAAGACTTCAGGATCTTTTTCTAATAGAATACCTTTCGTTTCAGCTTCATCCATTGCTTGATCAAGGTCTTGAAGTTTTCCAAAAGTTAAACCTGAAGAAGCTGGAATACCATATGCTCTTGCCATTTCTGGTGTTAGGTTAGGGAACATATTTTTGTATGCATGATCCGAAACTTTTTGCATATGTGCTTGCATTTGCGCCATAAGTGCTTTTGCTTTATTTTCGTATTGCTGCATTTGTGCGTTGTAGACGTCTGCTTTTTGCTTAAGTTCTGCTGTTTTTGCGTTTACTAGTGTTTCTGTAAAAGTAGCACATGTATTAACATTGTCTGAACAAGCTGCGGCCTGTGTTACACAAAATGATTTACTAGAAGTTTCGTAAACATCTGGGCCACACTTGCTAAGCTCAACTGCATTTCCATTACAGTTGTAAATAAGCTCATCGATTTCGGCCATGATACTTCCACTTCCTTCAGAGGCAAGTGTTCTCTTTGTAAGAGACTGAAGTTCTTTAGCTTCTGCCTTAAGTGCTTTCGCTTCAGCACGGTATGTTTCAAGGTTTGCTACATCACCAGCTGGCTTAAGGTCACCATTGTAGATGGCCACACATTCATTTTTAATATCGCTATAGTATTCTCTAGCTGTTTTTGTCACACTTTTTCCACTGCTATTAGAAACAGTGATTCTAATATCATTATTATTAAATGAATTTGCTACGCTATCTAAAGAAGATAATGAAGTCGGATCAGAGAAGGCATTTGAAGCAGCTCTTTTAAAAGATGATAGTGTATCACCTTGGTTCCCAAGTCTAACGTTATCAAATGAGTTAACTGCTTGGTTAATTGGAGTCGAGTAGGCTGCGGCATTTTTACCTGTCATACATTCGATAATGAATTTTTCTTTGTATGAGTCTTCTGATTTTGAAGCTAAGCGATCAACTTTAATTAAAAAACTTGGATCATCAAATTTTGGAAGGTCTGCATCGCTTACACCAAGACTAGAAAGCATTGTTTGAACTTTCTTAAGTTTTGCTGTTGTATTTTGAGCAGCAAAAGTTCTTGCAGATGAGAATAGGTTAGCAAATTGAGTACCTTTGAAAAGGTCTTCTCTTAATGCTTCATCATATCCACCTGTAGCAAGTCTTTGAGCAACTTTCTTCTTATCAGACTCAATTTGATTTCTCATTGTGATAAGAGAGCTTCCTCTAAAGCGCTTTGCTTTACGGTCATCACTGCTCATTCTATCTTTTAATCCTACTAGGCCACCTTGCTTCTTGATGATTTTATTTACATCATATGCTTCTACACATGAAGCAGGCATTAATTTGTTAAAGTCAGTATTAATAAAGTCCTGACTTACGTTATTTCCACCACCATTTAGTAGGGCATGGATTTCTTTAATTTTGATTCTATTCTTCTTTTGAATTTCTGCTACTTGCTTAAGCTCTGCTTCGAATTGTTCAATCATGCGATCATACTGAGATGTCATTGAAGCAAAGTTATCTTGAATACTCTTCATACCATCTTCGATACATTGAGATCCAATGTAAGGAGGTGTGTTTCTTGGTTTTAGAAAACTTGTATATTCGTTTAAAATATTTTGTCCAAACTCTAGTGCCTGCTCTGGAATTTTTAGATTCCCACCAATATTACAAGCTCCGTTTGGTGCAAGGATTGGCTCAGGTGCAAGAGGACAATTAAATGCAGGGTGCATTCTTCTAGACTGAAGCTTTTGTTGAGCATCGGCCTTTGACTTGTTGAAAGCTTGAAGTGCTTGGATCTCTGTATTTGAAAGACGTCCTTGGTTGTACATTTGTTGAGAGATATCCCCAATCATGTTTAGACCACCAATAACCGTCTTCATACCTGAACCAGACGTGAACTCTGACCAAGACTCACCATTTTTCTTAAAAGCGAATGCGCTCATTGGAATAGATGAATGAATAAGAGTCAGTGCCATTACGCTAACTTTAACTTTTTTGAAAGAAGAACTCGTTCCTTTCTTTCCTAAGTTATTTTGCTCTTTGGCCTTCGTTAATCTTTTCACTTTACTTCCCCTGTCAATTCAATGCTTTATACTTATCGACATTTTAGTAATTTTCTTTATTTTATTAATGAATCGATGCCTGACCTAATAAATTGGTTAATAAAATGGCCAGGGGTGCAAATAAGTCGCTGATTTTATGTGATGGAACATGAGATTTCATAGTGTTAAAATACTTCTATAATTGAGAATATTTAAAATTTCAGTGCCAAAAATAGTGGCCGTTGGTTGATTTATCTATGACGTTTTATTCAAATCGCTACCTAAGAATTACTGCTACCATCATCGATTTATGCCTGTGCTTATTTATAAGTTATGCTCTACTTGGTAGTGAATTTATCTTATCCATTACAAATGCTATTTTTTCGATAAAAAATCTAAGCGCTTCACTACAGCATCTCTATGTTTATCTGATGACGTATTTTCTCTACGTTTTCTATTGCTCATTATTTTTCAGCATAACAATTGGACAATACTTTTGTGGTGTAAGGATCATTGCTAATACGGCCATGCAAAAGAGATTGGGTGCAATCATGCGCTTGATTCTCTTACCAGTACGCTTATTACTTGATGTTTTTGCAAAGGGGATTGAGTCTCCATTTAGTGTGAGGCTTACAGCATCCCGAATTACATATAAGTCAAAAGTAGTCTCTTATCTCATGGCCACAATCATCTGTGTTGTTGCAATTGGAGTAACTCCATTTAGTGCCTTAATGTATAAGCAACAATTGTTTAGCTCGCAGTTTGTTGATTTCGGCCTAAAAACTTTTGTTGAGGGTGAAATAACTGATTTTGAATCTTTTGCTGAAATTGGCTCAACATCTTTGGGATTTTCAAGTTTTACAAATTTAGATAATTCGAGATTTACAATTAGGCCTAGTTTTGAAATTAGAAAAGTTGATTCGAAAACGATTTATCGTCCACTAATTTCTATTTGGGATACGAAGCTTAATAATAAGGGAATCTTTAAAATTTCTTCTCGCTTTGATCTTTATTCGTTGGTTAAGATTGCTCGTGATAATCTGTTTCTATTTGATCTGTATTATCCCGAGTTGAGTAAAGTATTAGAGTTATCAAAAAGGGGAGATGATGAACTTTACTATTTAAGTAGTAGAGCTAGTTTGGAGTTATTTGAATTGATTTCAAATGCATTTCTCGTTAACTATAAAAGTATTCCGAGTTTACTATTAAGGGGTCATTTTCAATTCCTTCCTTATCTTCAACTTAAATTAGAATTAGAGAAGTTACTTGAAATAACTAATGATAATTATATCGACTTTATTAAAAGTGGTGAAAATATCCTGATTAGAAAAAAAGATTATTCAGGTGAAAATATAATTTACCGTGAGACTTTTTTCAGCCTTTCACTTCTAAGGCCTGTCGTTTATAAAAGCATTTGGGACAGAAACCTTGATAATGATAAAGCGCAAACTGCTTTTGCAAATGCTCTTTTTTTTAAAGCAAGATGGGGAGAGCAAGTAAGTGAACGCTTAGCAATTTGGGTAAAAGATCAGATTTTTAATCCATTGGCAGGTTTTGATCTTATCTCTAATAATTCACAAGTCGAGATCTCGAAAAACTACTCCCGTGGACTAGAGAACTACCTAGTTGAATATTACAAGAAAGATGCAATTAGAGCGATAGAGTCTGGAAATGATAATTATATTTCTAGTGTACGTTCGGCCTTACAGCGATTTGCATTAGTTTTTCAACTAGCAATGGAAAAAAATGTAAATTCTTATTCAAAGGCAACAATAAAAGGTTTTAATGATATCTTACTTGCTCTAAAATTAAAGGATGCAAAAATGCTTTCAGAATTAAAGAGTAATTCTGAAGACAAGAAAAAAGATACGTCAAAAAATACTAAAAAGAATAAAAGTAAGCGCAAACGCAAGCGTTAAGAAGTAACAAAGGAAGTTGAGAGATGACATTATGGATGGCAGTCGTCTATGGAATTATTCAGGGGCTAACAGAATTTTTACCAGTTTCTAGCTCTGGACATCTCGCTCTACTACCTTTTATCTATGAGTTTAAAGACCCAGGTATTTTCTTTGATTTGGCCATGCACGTAGGGACTGCTCTTGCGGTTGGTATCTATTTTCATCACGATGTGAGAAGAATTGCTAAGAACTCTTTCTTATTTTTTATTCCCGGAAAAAGCTGCGATAACTTTACTAAGAACTTTATTATAGCAACTTTCTTCACGGGCTTTTTTGGCCTAATCTTAAAATCTACGGCCGAAACTTATGGCCGAAACGAAGTCTTTATTGCATTTAATTTGGCGTTCTTTGGTATTTTACTTTTTATTTCAGATCGAATCGGTAAGACGAATAAAAATATGGAAGGCTTTAGGGCATCTTCTTCAATTGTAATAGGCCTTTCGCAAGTTCTATCAATCTTTCCTGGTGTTTCTCGTTCTGGAATAACTATAACGGCAGCTCGATTTCTAGGGCTTTCAAAAGAGGATGCTTCTTCTTTTTCATTCCTTTTATCTCTTCCCTTAATCTTTGCCGCATTCTTATTAAAGTCTTACAACTTGATTGGCAAACCACAAGACGCTCAATTTGAGGTTTTAAATTGTGCTATTGGCGTTCTTGTTTCTTTTCTTGTAGGCCTTGCGACAATACATTTCTTTATGAAATTGATTAAGCGAATTCAATTCAGCTACTTTCTGATCTATCGCTTAATCCTAAGTGCTTTAGTTTTTTATCTTCTCAATTGATTCGTCGATTGAAATTCTTGGAGAATAGCCAAAATCATTTAATGCGTTATTGTGTTTAAAATAATGAGATGTTCCCATTTGAAGGGCCACAAATCTTGTCATTGCCGGTTGGCCATCGTATTTACCGATTAACTTATAGATGAACTCACAAATTGCACCAATAATGTAGACTATCCTTAATGGTACTTTCTTTGTTAAAGGAGCAACTCCTTTTGCCATAAGTAGTTCATTAATAAAGTGCCATAGATTTACTGGTCGCTCTTGACCAATAAAATATGCTTTACCTTTATTCTTGGCCTCTCCAACTAGCTCATTTAGGGCCATTACATGCGCATAAGAGGCATTCTCGACATAGTTAATATCGACGAGATTATCTCCATGACCAATTATTTTTAATCGTCCACTCTTGGCCCTTTCAACTAGAGTAGGGATGATATTCTTGTCTCTTTCTCCGTAGATTAAATGAGGGCGAATTGCTGTTGTTAGAAGATCTTGAGTGTTTGCTGCAAGGACAAGCTTTTCCGCAATAGATTTTGTCCTGGCATATTCATTCAAATAATTTTCTGGATATTCTAATGCTTCATCACCATTTTTTATTTCATCTTTTCCAAAGACAACACTTGGGGTACTCGTGTAGACAAGATATTTAACGCCTGCTTCTTTCATTGCTTTTAAAAGATTTTTTGTTCCTTCAATATTAATTCTTTCAAAATCTTCTTTTCTTCCCCACATCCCAACTTTTCCGGCAACGTGGAAAACAGCATCTATTTCAGACAATGCGTTTCTGATATCTTGATAATTGGTAAGATCTCCTTGGTGTGTTTTTATACCCAGCTCTTTAACTTCATCAGTTTCACGTCTAGAGAAGTTAAATACATCATGACCTGCGGCCAAAAGATCCTTTGCAATATGATAGCCTAAAAAGCCTGTTACACCTGTGACGAGTATTTTCATTTAATTACCTAAGTTTTCCCTGTTGTGCCATTTGGGCCAGTGCTTTGCGATCAATTTTTATATTATGTCTAATATCTACTGGAAATTTAGAACAGATGTAGATCTCATCTATATCTTTAGTATGACTATATTTATTTGCCATAATCTTAAGCTCTTGCTTAAGGCGTGATTTATTAAGAACTCGTCCTTTCGGTTCAATACTCAGGGCAGGACGAACACGGTTATTTCTTAAAATCCAAATCAGTGCCGATTTATTTACTTGAGGGTGCTTATTGAAAATCGCTTCCGTTGAAATAGGGTAGTATGTCGTAGCGTGGGCCTTTACCTGATGGGCCTTTCTTCCATAAAACCATACACGCCCTTGTGCATCTATCTTTCCAAGGTCTCCCATTCGGTGCCAGAATGTATCACCATCATAAATTTTAGCTTCTCTCGTTTTGTTTGGAAGCTCATGATAGGCCGCTGTCGCAGTTTTTGTACGAACAATAATTTCCCCAACAACACCTTTTGCTAATTGCTTAGTATCTTGAATGTCTTTGATAACACCATCAACATCTTTAATGATTCTAATTTCGACACCAGGACAAGGTAGGCCTATACAAGTTCCACCACCTTGTGCCGTCTCAAATTGTGTGTTCGTTAAGACTTCTCTTCCATTAAAGCAGCTCACAGGCAAACACTCAGTTGCTCCATAAGGTGTATAAGTGTCAGCATCCTCTCGTTCAAGGCGAGCGATCAGTTTTTCATGGACTTCATTTCTAACTGGCGCTCCAAACATGACGACATATTTCACCGTCTTTAGTGTTTGGTTGGTTTTCTCTAGGTAGTCCCCAACGCGCTCCCAAATTGCTGGTGAGCCAGCAATGAAAGTGGCACCATTATCATTAATATTCTTAACAAGTGCCTCAGGATTACATTTTGCAGGCTTGCTTGGGTTCATATCTGGAATGACACTCGTCATCCCCATCGACATTGTAAAAAATGAAAAGAGGGGAAAGCCTGGTACATCAACATCTTCAGGTGTTAAGCCAAAGAGTTCTTGTAAGACATCAGTTTGACGATTAAAGATCTCATGAGTGTATTCTACACCCTTAGGTCTTCCTGTTCCGCCTGATGTAAAAAGAATTGCTGCAAGATCAGAATTTTCAACTTTCTCAGTATCATATCTTAGCTGATCTTTTTCTTTTAGTGACTTGATTGTTGTTAAATGTGAAAATAGTTTACCTTCAGTCGTAAAATATTTTTTTATACTTTTGAAGCTATCCTTTTTAAACATTCTTAGGATATGAACAATATTTACTGCAATTAGGTAGTCAGGTTTTGCATCTTTAATCGCTTTAAAAAGGTTTTTAAGTCCCATTCCAGGGTCAATTAAAATTGGTATTGCTCCAATTTTAAAAAGTGCAAATGTTAGGGCAGGAAAGTCAAAAGATGGCCTTACAAATAAAAGAACCTTGTCTCCTTTTTGAATTCCTTCCTGGTTTAATGCAGCTGCATAGTGAGAGCTTAATTGATTAAATTCTTTAAATGTCAGCTCATCATAGTGATAACCACTACCAGTTTTTTTAGGGAATTTTAAACAGATTTTATCAGGCGTCTTTTGGGCCCAATTTTCGATCCTATGCGCGATATTCATTTAAGAAACCTTTTATTTCCCTAAGGCAATTTTCTTTCTCATCTTCAATCACGTAGTGGCCAGCATCTTGGTATACTACATACTTGCTGTCAGGGTAAAAATCCTTCCAACGCTTTAGGAAATCCATATTAAAACAGAAGTCTTGAGCTCCCCAAAGAAACATCTTAGGGCATGTTACATTTTTCAAATTATCTTCAATTTGAGAAAGCTTCGCATATGTTGGATGTTTACTTGATAAAGGGATATCCTTTACAAAGCGTGCTGTCGCAATACGATTTGCATAGTTATTGTAAGGATGAAGGTATCCTTCTTTAATATGCTTTGCTAAAGGCTTTGTCGTCGTCATAAAAGTTGCAGGCCAAGCGAATGCATTAAATGCACGCACCATTGGCTCTCCAATTACAGGCAGCTTACAAAGGGCAATTCTTTTTGGAATATCAAGAGATCTGAATGCTGCTGTATTTAGTAAGATTACACCAGTTACATCTTGCGGGCGTGATGTTGCAACACCCATTCCAATCGCACCACCCCAGTCATGAACAAGTAGTTTAAATTTTTTCACTCCCAATTTATCTAGGAGAGTCAATACATTGTTAATATGATTTTCTAATGTATAGTCATAATCTTGTGGCTTATCTGAAAGTCCACAACCAAAATGATCTGGAACAATACAGCGGTATGTATCTTTTAATTCATTTACAATATTTCTGTAATAGAACGACCATGTTGGGTTTCCGTGAAGCATAACAATGACTTCAGCATCTTTATTTCCTTCGTCTAGATAGTGATAATTCTTATTCTCAATTTCGATGAAGTTACTCTTATATGGATATTCTGTTTTCCAGTTCATTACCAACTTACTCCTAGTACTGAGCATGATAGCCCAGACCCAATGCCTACAAGGGCAATTTTCTTACCTTTTTCAATTCCTTCAATGTCATTCATCTTTGCAAGAGTGATTGGTAGTGCGGCAGATCCGGTATTTCCCAATGTATCAAAGGTATCAAAAGTTTTATGATTAAGTAGACCAAGTTCCCCCAAGACTATTTCTTTGTGGGCCTTTCCTACTTGATGGCCAATCACAATATCAATCTCGTCTTGATTAAGTCCTGAGTCAGTAAATGTCTTTTTTGCAAGGGCCTTTCCATACTTTAGTAATTCCTCTGAATCCGTCTCCATTACTAAAGATTCTGGATTCCCATCACCTTGACATAATTTATTTGCCGCTGAATCACTACGATTTGTAATAGAAGTAATTTGCGGCGCACTTGGTGCTTCGCTTTTGTGAGCAAGGCAGTAGGCTACACCTGCTGAACCAATTGTTAAATTTGCAAAGAATTTCTTCACAGACTTTCTTGTAATTGACTCGTCTTCATTTAAAGTTTTGATAGTATTTTCTAATAGAGGAGCGCTGTTTTCACCTGAAACAATAATGGCCCTTTTAATCGCACCTGTTTCAATCATATTGGCAACCACTTCCCAAGCACTCACCATTCCAAGACAAGCATTTGAAATATCAAAGAGCATGCACTCGCTAGGCATCTCTAAATTTGAGTGTATTACTGATGCTGTTGATGGCTCAAGAAAGTCACGACATACACTTGAGTTGATAAGAAGATTTACATCTGCTTTTTTAATTCCTTTCTTAGATAATTTATCTAAGAGTTTATTTGCAGCTTCTGTTGCAATTGAACTTGGCCTAGTTGAGTTAGGCCAAAAACCACGTGATTTGATTCCCGTCATAAGCTCAAGCCTTCCTTGTGGAAGCTTCAGTCTCGTGTAAAGAGGTGAGAGCAGCTCTTCAAGTTTATCACTTGTTAGAACCTCTGGCGGTTCGATGTATGCATAGTCTTCTATTACAACATTATTATATTTCATATGGTGCCTTTTATTCCATTAATCCATGTAGGTTTGCCATGGAAATTCCACTTAGCATGGATCCGATAATCCCAAGGAAGCCTTGATCCGTTCCGCATAGATAAAGTCCTTCAACTGGAGTTCTTCCATCTCTTAGCTTATCTGTTGATCCATATACACATCCACGAAGGTGTCCAGTGTAGCGCTCAATTGTATGTGGAGTGAAAACATCTTTGAATTTCACATCAAGTGAGGCATTTGGATATATCTTTTTTAAAGTTTGAAGTGATTGCTCATAAACTTCATTTTTCATCGCAAGGTAGGCCTTGCGATCTGAGTTTACTAAATCTTTCCATTTTTCATAATTTGCCATATAGGTAAGGCGAATAACTCCCTCATCACTATCATCACTTGCAAAATTATTTGGAAAGCAGATTACGGCACTTTTATTATCGATGAATTCAGTTGGCCCGCGATACTGATAATCTTCTCTCTCATTATAGAAAAGAATAGTATCATTCATGTCAAAGTCTTTTGGTCGCTCATCAAGACAAAGAATTGTTTCACAAAAAGTCATCGGTCCTACTGCAACCTTTTGTGCGCTTTGACCTTCTGTAATGGCCATCGTTTCTGGATGTCCCATACTTGAAATGACCTTGTCACATTCAAGGATTTCACCATTTTCAAGAGTAACACTCGTTACTTTATCTGAGTTAGTGTTAATAGAAGCAACACCTGCGCGAAAACGAAGTTCTCCGCCAAGTCCTTCATACTTATCAAGTAAGAGGTTAATGATTTTTCTAACCCCACCATCAGGTCTTGCAAAACCTTCAAGGTAGATACTCTTAAACATGATAACAAATTGAGAGAAATCCATATCATCTTCCCATGCTGATCCGTAAATCAACAGCGGAGCAAAAATCATGGAAATTAGCTTTTCATTCTTAATATATTTTCTGGCAACATCTTTTGCCATATAAGTTTCATTATTTAGGGCGACTTCGTTGAAGTCTCTAATATAGGCAACAAATTGATTAAACTCATCAATTGATGCTGGGAATTTGTCTGCAATTTCTTGCGTAAGAACTGCAAAGTCATTTGTAAATGTCAGTGTTGTCTCAGGGAATATAATCTTTGATTGTTTCTGTTCAATAAGATCAAGTTCTGACCAAGGAATTCTTAGTTGTTTAAGAAGTTTTGTTAGAGGTTTTCCTCTTTCTCCTCTGGTCGCAAAATTTGTTAGGGCATGAAGGCCAACATCGAAATTTCTTTTACCGCGACGGTAGTAAGAGTTAAGCCCTCCTGAAATTGAGTGTTTTTCTAAGCACACAACTTTCTTGCCAAACATAGCAAGGCGAATGCTTGCTGCAAGTCCACTCATTCCAGCGCCAATTACAATTACATCATATTTTTGTGTCATAGTTTTTACTTTATAAAAGGGCCACGGTTGTGGCCCTTATTAAATTTATTGAAATTTTGGTGTTAGGTAAGCAACACAAGAGTTCATTGAAGCTAGCTCAGGGTAATCTTCTTGAGGTACTTCAATTGAGTGTTGTTTCTTAAGTTCCATTACGATATCAAGGAAGTCCATTGAATCTAGGTCTAGTTGATCTCTTAGTGGAGTTGCATCATCGATTGAAGTTACATCGTCATCAACTGCAATGTCTGCGATAATATCAACTACGATTTGTCTTACTTGTTCTGGTGTCATATTTTTCTCCTGTGATAATTTAAAGTTAAGCCTTAGCTTCGTATTTTTTTATAATTAAAGTTGAATTAATTCCTAACATCCCAAATGAGTTGTTAAGGATATATTTAACGTCTTTCTTTAGTGGTGCTTCAAGTACAAGCTGATCCATTGCACACTCAGGATCGATTTCATCAATCTTGTGACATGGGTGTACTAGGCCATCTTCAAAACTAGGTAGGTTCCCTGCAAGCTCAAGTGCTCCGGCCGCACCCATTGCATGACCAATTAAACCTTTGGTGCAATTTACTGCAACTTCTGGTGCATCTTTAAAAGCTTCTTTTATTCCTGCTACTTCTTGGATATCACCCATCTTTGTACCAGTTGCATGAAGGTTTACAATATCGATATCATTAATTGTGATACCTGCTTTTGCTATTGCTTTGTGGACACATTCCATCTGGCGCTCAGGATTAGGAAGAACAAAGTCTGTTGCATCACTATTTGTATGATAACCTGCAACTTCTCCGTAAATCTTAGCTCCACGAGCTAGAGCATCTTCTAATCTTTCTAAAGTGTAGACACATCCACCTTCTGAGATAACGATTCCATTTCTATTATTATCAAGTGGGCGCGAGGCACGCGTTTGATCTTCTGGAAAATCTGCTAGTGCACCTTGTGCTTTGAAAGATACATGGTTACCAAATGAGTTCGATGACTCTGAAACTCCACCAGCAAGTGCAAGATCAACTTCTCCAAGTTGAAGCATTTGAACTGCTTGAATTAGTCCCATATTTCCTGCCGCACACGCAGCTCCAATTGTATAGTGAGGTCCAGTAATTCCAAGGTTTAGTGAAACTTCCCCTGCAGGATTATTTGCAACTGTTCTTGGGTTATGGTGATGAGTCCAAAGCTCAGGCTTTTCTTCATTGTTTTTATAAAATTGGAAAAGCTCTTCTTCAGTTTCAACAGGTCCGTGCTCTGTAATACCTAAGTAAATACCAATTCTTGATTTATCAAGTGTTGCAAGATCAAGTCCAGCATCATCGAGCGCTTCTTTTGAGCAGTAGACAGAGATTCCACCGACGCGAGTTCCACGTTTTCTCATTTTTCCTTTTTGGTGCTTTCTTTCGTCAAAGTCACATTTTCCTACAGGGATCTGGCCCATAAAACGTACTTCTTCATAAGTGATTCCCGACTTTTGCTCTAAAAGAGCGCAGCGGAATTCATTTAAGCTATTTCCATTTGGTGCAGTAAGGCCTACACCCGTGATGACAACACGAGATAAGTTCATTCATTAACTCCATTATTACTATGTTTTTCATTTTCTATTTTTGAAACAATATTAAGGAAAGAGTTCCTTAAACCAGATGTGATCCCTGACTTTATTTGATTAATATCTGTCAGTGAGTTCTTCAGCACTTTAGTGACCATTGGAAACTTTTCAATGGCCATATAAGGATTATCAAGCTCCTTGCTAATAGAGATGATAAATTCACTTAGAGACCTAGCAAATCGAGTCGTTGTTAGGATGTTAGTTAAGCGCTTCTTTCTTTTTTCATCGTGAACAAATTTAAGAGATTCTTGTGTGATATTTTCAAATTCTTCGATTATTTCGAGCTCACGCTTCTTTACGATATTTGAGACAATATTGATGGCATCATCATTGGCCTCATGTATCTTCATACGTTTAATTTCTGGGTGATCATGAGTGATGATCATTTTATAAGTCGCAAGAGTCTTTAGAGCACTAGAGACTGCAGGCTGAGATAAGCCTAAGATTTTTTCAATTTCATCAGAAGCTAGTGGCCTAGATGAATAGACAAGTACACCAAAGATGGCACCTTCAATTCTTTTAAAGCCAACTTTTGAAAAAAATGCTTCATAATGAGGTAAGTACTCAAGTAGCTTCTTTTCAACAATCTCAATGTCCATATCAACAGCTTCTTTCATCTTGAAATAACCTTTATATTTTAAAAATAAAATATAAGTAATATTGTCTAAGTGGTCAATCTTAAAAGGATCCTAAATCTTTATTGGTGTGCACAGTGTCTTTATTTTGCGATGCAAGGTGCATCTTGGACCTGATATTTCTAACAGTTTCTTAAAGCACCAGTAAATAATCCAGTTTAGGGCCAATGTGGTACTAAAAACATCAACTTTATGAGACAAAAGTTGGCATGAATCTTGAACTAGTTTCATTATTCTAATTTTAAAATCACGAAGATTTTATTAATGACTGGCCTTGCTGAATAGCAGAGGTATCAATTTTTTTGAGGGAGAGTATAAATGAAAAAATTATTAGCGGTTGCAGCACTTGGTACGTTACTTGTTTCTTGCGGTGGGAGCGGAGGCTCAAGTTCATCGTCTACTTATGGAAGATACACTTCTCCATATGTGACAGCACAAGGTTTTGTATCGGCACTTAATAGTGTTGATCCTTATTACTATGACCTAAACACTCTTGAGAAGGATCAGTATGATTCTCTTAGAGAAGATTTCTTTGTTTATTTCGATGCTAAGTATAATGAGTTCGTAGCAGTTGATATTACATACCTAAGAACACTTGCATATTGGGATTACTATTCGAATAACCAAGGTTTAGCTGATGAGTTCCGTGACATTCAATCAGATGATGCTTGGGACTATGGAATCATCGGTGATGGATGGGGTGATAACTATGAAATCGTTGATTATGTAGGATCTGATGTATTTGGTGATCCAGTATTCCAAGGTTTTGATACTGGTTACTACTATGAAGATGAAGAAGAGACAATGGATACAGGTCTTATGGCCGCAAATGATGAAGAGCTACAGATGTTCAATAAAGCATCTCTATACTCTCAGGCCTTCAAGCTTCCTGCTGATAAGGCACTTTCTCTAGTAACGATGGAAAAAGAAGTTAAAAAGATGCTTGATAATGCAAAAGATGGTGAGCTACTTGAGCAAGATCAACAAGCAATCGCAAACAATATCAAGCACTTCACAGGTAAATCAATCGAAGAGTTTATGGCAGCTAAAAATGATCTAAATGCACGTGAACAAATCATTGATGATGTAGCTGGACACCTAGGAACAACGACTCAAAATATCGAAGACGTAATTCTTCCAGAGCTACTTTCAATTGAATTATAAGTAATTGAAATTATATCCAAATACCACACATTTAAGAGGGCCTGAATAGGCCCTTTTATTTTGAACTTGTACATCGCTTAAACAGCACTTGTAGATCTTTCAAAAGATCGGTCTCATGCGCCAAATATTGTTATTTTATAACGTAATGAAAATATTAAATTTAAGTATATTGATTTTACTGATCTCGATCTTAACGGCCAAAGTTTACGCCGCCGATGGACTTGTTGCCATTAATGGTGAATCACTTCCAGCAGGTGATCTTTATAGTATAGAATATGGGCCAATTGATTCAGAACAAGCATATGAGCTTCAGGCCGAAGGAGTTGATCTTTCAACTCTGTCTCCCGTTTTATCTAATCTTTGGAATGGCGCCAATAATTTCTCCGATTACAAAGATGATCTCAACTTACCAATTAACGACTTTGAAACTTTGAATTTTTCTGGTGTGATTAGCTCTCCTGCGGGAGTTTTGAGGTTTAATGCACAAAATGGAGAAGGAAATTTTCAGGTACATTTATCTAAAACACTTCATACGATTCTTCTTAGAAAGAATATGCTTAGAAGATTAGGTTATGTTGTCCCAGCTTCTAAGTATCTTAAAAATATCAGAATTAACTTCAAAGATGAAAAGCAAAAAGATTACTTCAAAGATGTTGAGCTAGTAATTAAGTTGGGTGCTTCTTATAAAAACTGGCTAGTTGAAGAGGGAAGTGATTTTCTTGTTTTAAAAGATATCTTTGTAAGGCAGCCTAAAGAAGACGATTTCTATGATGTTGCTCTTACATCAATTAATGACACAAAAGACTTAAGAACACTAAGAAGTCTTATCGTGGTTTATTCACTTCTAAATCTTGAAGAATCGATTAATAAGTATTCTTTTAATTTTCTAAAAATAAAAAATGATCACTTACTTTTTGAGTATCCTAGTTCAACTGATTTCAGTGCTACTTATGATGATGTAAAATGGATTTCGCGATTAATCGGTGATCTTAATCGCCACGAGATTACCCAAGTCGTAAAGCAGTCACACTATCCGGCCGTCGTTGAAAAACTATTAATTGAAAAGATTATTGGCCGTCGTAATAACCTTATATCAACACTTAAATTAAATGCACCACTTATTGAATATAGTAAGGATATTAAAGACCCTCTTGTTAAAGATGGATTTCTAATTCCACATGAATTTGAAGGTTACGCTGGCCAGTTTAGCTTCGGTGCTAGTAAGTCGCCAATGGATGATATTCCGGCCTTTCTCTTTTCTGAAGCGCAAAGTAGTACATTCAAATGGATTACGGGCAAAATTAGTGAAGGACTTAGCGCATTTGATCTATCAAAGGCCAAGGTTAAGTGGTTACAAGAAGATTTCCTTGCAAATAAAGACTACGCTATTGATTATTTTGCGGAACATGGAGAGTTTCCACCTCTACCTTTCTCATCTTGGAAGTCTCCAGTTGTTAGAGGAAATATTATATTTGGCCGAGACATCGTTGTTGGTCAAAGCCTTGGTACGGACAACTTTGTTCAGCTTGCTGACACAATTGGCTTCACAACAAACCTTGGCCTATTTATTGGCCTAGAAAGATTTATTTCTCAAACAACAGGTGGGTCAGTTTTTCCAAATATTGGGATCAATACAAGTTACACGCATGTAAGGCCAGTTCAAGACCTAAGAGTGGCCGTAAAGACTCCATATAAGAATATGCTAGTTGATAAGACACTTCGTAATATTGAAGAAAAGCTTAAGCAGTCAATCAATATCTCAGACCTTGATAATGAAACGAGAAGAGAGGATCTTCACGCAATTTATAATGAAATTTCTCAGCAATTTGGTGTTGGTGAGTCCATTATTATTTCGACTTCAGTTGTACCTGATGTAACTCTTTCTCTAAATGCTCCTTTATTTGGCGTTGCAAACGGTTATGGTTCAATCAGTACAAAATATAAGGAACTTTCGAGAATTCATATTACAAGAAAGTCAAAGTACAAGTTTCAAGTCTACTATGATGAGGCCAATGTTAGTGAGGTTAGGGCACGTGGTGGCCTTTCATATTTAATTCCAATTATTATGAGTGAAGCGGCCGCAATTAAGTCAAAGCTTGATTTAAAGTTTTATGAAATCAATATGGACCCTGAACAAGAAGATTTAGAATTTTCTAAAAATGCGGTTAAGTTCCTTTCTATTCTAAGAGATCGTTCTAATGAAGCAATGGGGCCAGAAGATATTCAAGTGTATAATCATTCAAAGGATTCTACTTTTAACCTAAATCTACTTTTCTTTGTTTCACGTACTTTAAAGTCTATTACAGAGCTTTTTGTGAAAATTAAGGATCAAGTCAATATTAAGTTAATATCATCGACTTATGGTGAAATGGATGGGATCGCTGCTGGAAAATTCTTAAAGAATATTGCCTCTTATCATCTAAAGAAATTTATTAATAATTTAGAAGTAAGCTTTGATAAGAGCTATATCCCTATGATTGAAGAGGCCAAGCACTACTATCAGAACCCAGGTAAAGAGCTTTTTGGGGCCGCAACGACTTATGAAACTAAGTTTGAATCTAAACTAAGTGATATAAATGCCAAGGCAAGCTTTGATAACATGAATGAGCTTTATCTTCACTATCGTAAAACTCATGAGAAAGCGATCATGAAGGAGAAGACAATTAAGAAGTATCTTAAAAAAGAGAATGAAGCTTTCAATCTTGATTTCTATACGCCTTCTGATGCGAATGATGCTGGTGATATGCACTTTGTTCGTCTTGAGAGTAAAATTCACTTCTTTGATAAGTCAGTTAAAAAAATTCTCTCAATTACTTCAAGAGATTTAGATAAGATTTCTCAAAAAATGAAAGTCAGAAATTGTTTTAGAGGTGGAAATCGAGACAATGATAACTCCGGGCGAACGATATCTGAAAAGCTACGTTGTGGCGACCTTGATCCAATTAAGAGTAAGCTCTATTGGTGTAATAAGTATTTAAATAAGGCAAAGACTGAAAAAGGCCTTAAGTGTCTAGCTCATGTTGGTCACTACTTTGCTAAATACGTTGATGCAAGAACTTTACTCGAATTTTTCGGTGAAGATAATATGTATATTGAATCTCAACTTTCTGGCTACCGTGTTGGAAGTGAGCTAATGACTAAGCCTATTGTTGGAAATTCGTATGGGAAGATTAATTCTCGAAATTTTGGTGGGCCAATTAATAAATTAGTTACTGTCCTTGGAATGATTAAGGCCGAAGTTTTAGGCCTTTGGTATAGGGAGACACTAAAATGATAATAAGAAATATAATGCTCCTTTTTATCATGTTATATGCTCTATCTAGTCAGAAGGCTTTTGCAGTAGATTTTTCTGGGAGACAGTGGAATATCAAAAATACTGGTCAGTCTTATATTAGGAAAATTTCTGAGCTTGGATTTGAAAATATAGAGGGTATAAAAGGTGTTGATGTAAATTACTTTACAGAGAAGCAATTAGCTTCATTTGGTTCTAAGAAAATTATCGTAGCGGTTATAGATACTGGTGTAGACGTTGATCATCCTGAGCTAAAAGACAATATTTGGAATTATCCAGGCTGTATCGGTAAGAGTGATGAAGAGAAAAAGGCACTACCATGTCGTGGCTATAATGTTCTTGATGGAAATGGAAATGTTTCAGATGATATTGGACATGGTACTTTTGTGGCCGGGCTATTGGCCGCTAAAAAAGATGGGATCGGCGTTGACGGACTCCTTCCTGAAAATATTGAAATTATGCCAATTAAAGCGATTACTAACTTTAGAGGCTTTACGCATGAGGGAAGTGTTGTTTCTAGCTATATTGCAAAGGCCATTGCCTTTGCCGTTAATAATGGTGCACAAGTTCTCAATCTATCACTTGGTATTCCTAAAGTCATTGAAACTCCACAGATAGTAAGTGCCATTGAATATGCACTTAAGAAAAACGTTATAATTGTAGCTTCAGCAGGAAATAATAATAAGAGAAGAAATATATTTCCATGTAATTATAATGGTGTTGTTTGTGTTGGAGGTTATGATATTCAGGGACAAAAAGTATCCTCGTCAAATTATGGACAAACTGTAGATATATTTGCTCCTGGAGAGAAGCTTGTTGGGACGATTCCATCTAGTATGGAGTCGACTGTACTACGTGTCGGAAATTATGATATTAAAACTGGTACATCATTTTCTATTGCTCATGTCACGGCCCTCGCTGCAGCAGCAAAGCTTAAAGAAGTTAAGACTAATAGTTATGAGTTTCTTGCAAGGCTTAAAGCAACTTCAAGAACTCTAGAGACATCAGAATTGAATTCTCCTGATTATCAACGTTTTCATAATTCATTTAATGAGATTTCTAATACTTTTCTTTCTCCTTTATTTCTAACAAAGAATATCGATAGTATTTCAGTTTCATTTGATAAGTATAAAAAGCCTTTCGCTAAAATGAGTTTTGATATTCATTCAAATCAAATTTTAGAAAATGTGGAAATTTGTTTGTCCTCAATTGTCTTTGATCCCACAAGAAGTTGTAAAAAGAATAACTTAAATAAAGGCCTTAATCGAATAGAGTTAAGTTCTTATTTAAGTGGCCTAGATATTGAGAGCTGGCAAAATCTTCATTTGGAGCTCATTCATGATGGAGTATCTCTTTCTTCAAAATCTTTTGAAGCTCAATTCTTCATTCCACTACCTATTGTTGAAAGTAAGAAGATTTCTAAAATTGCAGCAGGTGCTCTTTTAAGAATCGCTCCAAATATTAAGAGTTCCCAACTTCAAAAAGTTATCGAGTTCAATGCTAGCAAGAGTGAACAGGACTATTTTGTTTTAAATAGTCGCTCATTAAAAAGCATATTCTACCTATCTGAAGAGAATAAATCATTTGAGCCTTTTCAAATCAATTTCTCGCAAGACATAAAAGTTATTAGTGTCATGAAAGTCGATATGAATGTTGATGGTAAATTAGATATTCTAGTTTATGGAACTTCTGCTAATAATAGAGAGTATATTCTTGAGTCATTTGACTCAAGAGGTAGGCCGTTATTTGGCAAATATTCAAGCTGGAGCTTAAACGCGACTCAATTTGGTGGGCTTGATTTTAATCGTGGTAGGCCATATTTCAATTTTATCAAGGCCCAAACTAAAGAGTTGGGAACAGTCTTGGTTCCGCTTGTAAGTAAGGTATTTGAATTACCACAAATTGATAATAATGCAGATCCAATTGATTTTATGAATAATATCCAAAAGAAAAGGCCATATTATCTTCTACCTTCTCTTGAAGAGGAAAAATTGAAGTTGCAGATTCGAACTCTAGAATCATATAAATTTGATTCTAAATTAAGAAAGATGCTTGATCTTCCATTCTTCAAAAAACTACAATTCGTATCTTATCTTGAACAAGATAAATCCTCTCAAAATAGTGGGCGAGTTAGGCTTGTTTACGCCGTTGGAGAAGTTACATTTAATGAATATTATGAAATCGTATTTGATGATATCGACTCTTTTACAATTGATAAAAAGGGAAGATCTCTCCAGATTCATCAATCTAATATTGCAACAATAAGATCGACGGCAAATGGTGATTTTATTGATGAGTATCTTATTACACGCCAGCAGGAGTTGAATAAACTCTCATTTAAGCTCTCTGATGGAGGAAGAACTCTTCGTTTCCAAAGTGACTGGAATGATCCTTTAGCTTCAATTCTGGCCGTCTATAAAGAAGATGAAGCCTACTCTGTTTACATTGAAGGTCGTTATCATATTCATTTAGTTGTTACTGATGGTAAAAAAATTATTAGAACTTCGAAAACGGCCATTAACCGTGAATCAAGTTTTCCGGGTGGGAATTTTTCTCAGCTCTTTCAAATGGGCCAAATCAGTCCGACTCAAGGTGCTATCTATACTGATATGCAAAGACTTTTCGGTGATAATATTCGTTTGATTACAAGTGAAGATCAGAGTTTAAGTAGGATGCTAAAATATAATTATGCAGTACCTTCTCAATGTGCACTGATAGGGCATACACAAGTTGAAAAATATATGCAAATAAGGCTTCATTGCCTTGGCCCTGGTAATTTGTCATCTGTACTCATTTCAAATGGTGCAATTAATTAGTGAAAGGAAAGAAGAGTGTCGATAATGTAAAGATTTGATGCTCTTCACTGTTGCCATTTTCGCAGTCAAACTCTTCTGTAAATTCATCGATAAACTGCATGATCTTTTTCTTAGCATTTGAAAGCTCAGACTTTTTCACATTGATTAGAAAGTGTTCTAAGACCCTTTGTTCCTTTGGAAGGTAATAGCTGTCACTTGATAGTTCACAAATCTCTTTATGAAGAGGTAAGAACTGTGACATATCAAGTTTGTATTGTGGGGTATAATCTTTGTTCAGATAAATTTTAGAATTTTCTATATTGATGATTTTTGCACTCTTCATTTGTTTGATGATTTGTGCGTAATCTTCATGACCTTTATAGATTAATTTTTTAGAATTAAGATCTTTAATCGTATTAAAATCACTCCATTTAAGCATTTCTCTTAAAAGGGCCATTTCCCATTTAAATTCAACCTGTCGATCAGATCTTGTTACATCAGAAGTACGTTTTTCTACTATGGCCTTAAAGGTTTCTTCATCTCCTTTAGAATTCTTTTTAGCATCAACTAAGGTTTGAAAGAATTCGGCCTCTTTCTTATTGAGTTCAAGATTCTTAATGAGCATGGCCGTAATTTGTGGCCCTGGATGCCTTTGGCCTTTTATAATCATGGTTAGGCCTGAGACACTTGATATTCCAAGCTCCTTGGCCCAACGGCCAAATGTATACTTTTTATCGACTGCTTTACGACTTAGATAGATATCTTCTAAGTATTGACGATAATCAATATAGCTAAATAGGTCTATACCCCTAATTTCCATGGTTTACGTATCGACATCTCTTAGAAAACATTTAGTAAGTACCTAAATATATTACACACATACTTGATGAAAATGCTTGAATATAGGATAAATATCCCCATCATACATAAGGGACTGAAATGCTAAAATCAATTTTACTATCTATTCTTATCTCATTTAATACTTTCGCACTTATTTCAAGTGAGAACCCTTTCACGTACAAAGGAAATCAAATTGATATTGATTTTAAAACTGGATGGGGTGCTAAGACTGGTTGGGGTGCTGATGAAATTGAAGATATTGTAATCGATGTAATCAAAAGAGATTACAAGAAAGTATGTTTAGATGGACAGAAGTCAGCTTTATCGATTGCTGAAGATGAGCTGAAATTTAATATTTACTCTCTTAATAACTTCGATCAAGAAAGTCCTAGTGATAGTACAATTTATCTTTCTGTTTTTGTTTCAATGAAAAGTCGTTATATGTTCTCAGGTGTATTTGACAATTATCTTGTTAAAGTAGATTACGATGAGAATCTTGATCAGATTTTTATTAGTTATAGAAATGAAAACGGCGAAAATAATTCAATTAAATGCTTCTAGCTCTTTGAGCTAGAGGCGAAAGCTTATTCCAGCACCGATTGTCACACCACCTACAGATGAAACAGTCTCTGTGACAAGAGTATCCATTGAACTAGTATATAAAGTCGATATCCCGGCCTGTCCGTAGAAGCCAATTCTTGAGTACGGAGCAATCCTTATACGGCCACCAATATTATAACCATAGGCCATACCTGTTGCTTTTTCACCGAAGTTCTCTTGTTCAAAATCACCGGTTAAGATTGCACCAAAGTAGCCTTCTGCTACAAAGCTATTTCGATTAATGAAGCGATATTGGTACTGTAGTTCTCCGAGAATGCTGTTGATTGAGCTATAAGTTGCGGAGGCAAAAAGATAGCCAAGAGAAATTTTAAAGCCATGGCGATGTTTTGGGTCTCTGTATTCAATCGCAAGATTTATACGATTAAAAGCAGGTGAAGTCTCGTTGGCATATTGTGCTTGAAAGCTATCCCAGTCAGTTCCAACTTCAAGTCTAGAATAGTCTAGCGAGAAGAAGCTATTTTCTCTTAATCTTTGAGCATCATTAGTGAAAATCGTTTTTACATCGTGGTCTGTTAATTCTGGAACGTGCTCGAGTTTAGTGCCATCTATTGAGTAACTAATATCATTAGTTCTCACATATGCAATCTTTCCTGATACAACTAGTGGTACAATCGTGCCTTGTTTTAAGTCATTGTCACCAACTTTGATTTTACGGCCACTTCGAATGTAGCCAATTGGTGCCGATAAATTTACATCAGCATAAACAATTGTTTGGCGTGATTTTGTCACAGCAAAACGATAGGCGAGAGAACTTAATTGAGTAAGAGAAAAAATTAACACTAAAAGTTTTTTCATATATCTATTATAATCAAAATAGAATTTTTGACTACATTAGTTTAGGATTATTTATGAGATTTCCAGGTAAGAGAAGATCAAAGCATTATTTCCCAGTAAGTGCTAAAGGTCGACTTTCTTTTGAAACAGATTTTAACCGCAAAGAAAATGTTTATATTGTTGGTATCGATCAACTGCTTGTTGATATCGAAGTCGACGCTTCATTTGAGCTTCTAGAAGAATTTAAGCTTAAGGCCGGAGAGTCTTATGTTCTATCAGATAAGGACGTGGAAGACTTGTATCAGCGCTCTTACGAAGAGGGAAGAATACTTGGCCAGTATGCTGGTGGAGCCGTTGGTAATACATTACATAATTACTCGGTATTGTCGGACGACCAATCTTTTGCTCTTGGAACAATTTGTGAAACGATTAAAGTAGGTGACTACGCCTTTAAATATATTTGTAGCACTTCTTCAAAAGTAGACTTTAGCTATCTTCAGCCATGTGCTGGTAAGATGGCGAGGGCAATGTGTCTTATTACTCCAGATAAGGAGCGAACTTTTGCAATTGGTAAGGGGATTATGAATCAACTTACTGAAGAGTTTATTCCTGATGATCTTATTAAAAATTCTAGTGCATTACTTGTGACGGCCTTCTTATTAAGAGATCGCAATGCGCCTCTATTCAAGGCCACTCTTAAGGCCGTAAATATTGCTAAGGAAAATAATGTACCTGTCGTTTTTGCTCTTGGAACAAGCTCTCTTATTGAAAGTGATACACACTTTTTCAAAGAATTCATTAGAGAGAATGTAAATGTTCTAGCGATGAACCGTGATGAGGCCCAGGCCCTTCTTGATATTGATGATCCACTTCTAATAGGAGAATCTATTTTAGATTATACTGATCTTGCTCTAATCACAGATGGGGAAAGAGGGCTTTATATTGCCTCTTGGGCCTGTCAGACAAGGGCCCGTGAAACAAAAGATAAGCTACATTCTAAGTCGATTGAAAATTATAACCAATTCGAATATTCACGTTCTCAGTTAAAAGTTGATTGCCAAGAGCCTATGAAAATTTACTCTCATATTAATCCTTTTATGGGAGGGCCTGAGAATATTGAAAATACTAATGGTGCAGGGGATGCTGCTTTATCGGCCATTCTTCACGATATTGCTGCCAATGTTTATCACCAAAAGCTGCTTCCTCATTCAATTAAGCATGACGGGAAATACCTAACTTATTCTTCGATTCACCAACTTTGTAAGTATGCTAACCGAACAAGTTATGAAGTTTTGAAACAGAAGTCTCCTAGACTTTCTCATAACCTACCTGTTAAGGAACAAAGTCTAGAAGAGAGCTACTGGGATATGTAAGAAAATTTTCAAGGAAAGAGGTTTTCTCGTAAAACCTCTGGATTCTTTGTAATCGGTCTGCCAACCACAAGATAGTTAGCACCCGCCTTTATGGCCGCCTCTGGTGTCATGACTCTAACCTGATCGTCATGGTCTCCATCAAGTCTAATTCCCGGACATACTTTAGAAAAGTTGAGATTACTTTCATTTTCAAAGAAATTAACAATCTCAAGATCAAGACCTGAGCATACAATCCCTCTAACACTTGAGGCCTTAACTTCCTGGAGTAAGTTTATAAGCGCATCTTTGTGACATCTTCCCCAGATATTTTGAATATCATCTTGATCGTGAGAGGTTAGGATTGTTACCGCCAAAATCTCACAACCTGGAATTACTTTTGAAATACTTTCTTGAGCAAGACTTAGCATCGCGGCGCCTCCCGTTGCATGAACAGTGAGAAAGCGAATATCTAATCCCTCAAGAGCATTGCATGCTTTAGCAACAGTTGTTGGAATGTCATGTAGCTTTAGATCAAGAAATATTTGTACTTTAAATTTTTCCTTTATTTCCTTAACTAGCTCTCGTCCGTAGCGGAGAAATAACTCTAGGCCAATTTTTACATTTTTTATTTGTGGATACTTAGACAAGAGATCTAAGACCTCTTGTCTATTCATTCCATCAAGGGCAACAAAGGTTTTATTCATTCGTCATCTCCTGAAGGCTAACCGGTGTTGCCTGAGCTTTGTTGGCCGAAATAATGGCCTTACAGACAGCATTGATATTTTCAATTCTCGTAAAACAAGGGATTGCATATTGAATGGCCGTGTTTCTAATGAATTCACCATCTGATTTTGAGCGTCCTTGATTTAGAGGCGTATTTAAAACCATCGCAAGATCTTCATTCTTAATGGCCTCTAGCATTCCAATATTACTCCCATCATCTGAAAGTTTATCTACTAGTGTTGCCTTGATTCCACATTCATCACTTAAGAATGAGTAAGTTCCCTTTGTGGCAAAGAATTTAAAACCTAGAGAATTTAGCTCTTTTATATTTTGAATCAATTGCTCATCATCTTTTCTCGCAAGAGATAGGAGAACAGACTTCTTAGTTAGAAGATCTGGGTAATTTCCAAGATAAGACTTAATCATGGCGATATCCCCATTCTTATCAATCCCTAAAGTTTCACCAGTTGATCTCATTTTTGGACCAAGAATAATTGAGTCTTGTACGAAACGGTCAAATGGAAAAGTCGATTGTTTAATAATCTTATAATCACTTTTGAAATTGTGATGGTTTTTAATCTCTTTGCCTAGAAGTGCTCTTGTTGCGATGGCCGCAAGGTTTACATCATAGGCCTTTGATAGAAATGGGATTGTTCTTGAACCTCTTGGGTTGGCCTCGATACAGTAGATCTCGTCATTTTTAAGGGCAAATTGGAAATTAATTGGTCCCGTTATCTCCATTGTATTGGCCATATCAGTGGCAAGTTTTCTCATTTTATCCACTATTTCATCTCTGGCCTTTACAGGAGGAGAGATCATTCCTGAATCCCCTGAGTGAACACCTGCATATTCAATATGCTCACAAATAGTAAAAACAGTATTTCCATTTTTGTCTCGAATAAGATCGACATCATACTCAAGAGCATTCGAAATATAATTTTCAACTTGGAAAGTGATAGTGTTTTCGTGAAGGGATTTTAGAATTTCTTCTGGAAGGTTTTCAATGTCCTGTGGCCCTTCAAAGATAAACATACTTTCACCACCAATTACATAACTAGGCCTTATAATAACTGGATAACCGATTTCTGTAATTGTACTGATAAGGTTTTTATAACCTCTAACTTCTCTTGATGTTGTATGTGCAAGATCGATCTCTTTGGTTAGAAGATCAAAGCGCTTACGGTCCTCAACTGTATCGAGAAGTTCAAGACTTGGGCCTAGAAAATTAAATTCTTGGTGTTTTGTTCTAAAAGGTGCCTCAAGATGAGCACGTATGTTTATTCCTGTCTGCCCACTAAATGATGTAATAACATGAGTAGGGTTTTCAAAAGTTAGAATCTCATAAAGATCTTCTGAAAATAGTGGACTCAGGTAGAGTCTGTCTGAGCTATCATAATCAGTTGAAACTGTTTCAGGATTAGAGTTAAGAAGAATTGATTTAATACCTTGCTCTTTAAGCTCTTTAGCACTTTTTACACATGAGTAATCAAACTCAATACCTTGTCCGATTCGGTTTGGCCCTGAGCCAAAGATTGCACAACTCTCTTCGCTAATTCTTTGAACATCATTAAATTGTGTATAAGTCGAGTAGAAGTATGGTGTTAGGGCATTAAATTCCCCCGAACATGTATCAACGGCCTTAAAGACTGGCCTTATTCCAGCTTCAATTCTTTTGTCGAGAATTTGCTCCTGGCTTTTTCCAGAAAGAAGGGCCAGGTACTTATCTGAGAAACCGAATTTCTTTAATTCATAGAGTTCGTCTTGGTTGTTGATTATTTGTGAATCTTCTTTTAACTGCAATTCCTTATCTAAGAAGCAAACCATTTGATCGATAAACCAAGGAGTAATCGCACTTACTTCATGAATCTTTTGTGGCGATATCCCAAATCTTAGTGCTTCTAAAACAGTAAGTAGTGATAATTCTCTTTGACTCTTTAATCGCTCTAGTAAGTAATCTTGTGTTATCGGATATGGTGTCGTCTTAAGCTGCTCAAGACTTGGAATCTCAAGTCCTTGCTCTGTTGCTCTTAAAGCTTTCATAAAAGCTTCATTGAAACTTCCTCCAAGAGCTAAAACTTCTCCAACTGATCTCATTTGGGGACCGAGGATTTGAGAGCTTGAAGGGAACTTATTAAATGGGAAGATTGGAATCTTAATCGCCACATAGTCTAGCGTAGGCTCGAATGCAACAGGTGAGATACGTGTAATATCGTTTAGAATTTCAAATAGTGTTAAACCTACAGCAAGTCCGGCCGAAATTTTTGCAATTGGATATCCTGTTGCCTTTGAGGCAAGTGCCGATGAGCGTGAAACGCGAGGATTCATTTCGATAACAACGATATCATTTTCATCTTTTGGATTAACTGCAAATTGTACGTTGGCGCCACCTGCAACAACATTCATATGCTTGGCAATGTTTAGCGACATTGTTCTTAATTGCTGATAGCAGTGATCTGAAATCGTTTGTGCGGGTGCAACAGTAATTGAGTCTCCTGTGTGAATTCCACAAGGGTCGATATTCTCAATTGAGCAAATGACAACACCACAGCGGTTCTTATCAACCATAACTTCAAGCTCAAGCTCTTTCCAGCCCAGTAATGACTTCTCCATAGTGATTGGGAATTTAATATCACTTGAAGAAAGAGTTTGTGCCAGTTCTTCTAAATTGTGAACAAGAGCCGCTCCTTTACCTCCAAGGGCAAAGTCTCTTCTTATAATCAGTGGAAACTTCACTTGGTCATCAGCTAACTCTAGTGCGTGATCAAAACTTTTTGCACTAAATCTCTTTCCAGATTTGTAGCCAAGCTTATCCAGCTCTTTTGCAAAGAGCTCACGATCTTCAGTTTTTTCAATAGTATCAATATTGGCCCCTAAGAGCGCAACTGCGTGATCTTTTAGGAAGTTTTCCTTCTCTAGATCAATACACATATTTAGTGCTGTTTGGCCTCCCATTGTGGAAAGAACAGCGTCAACCTTTTCTTTTAGTATGATTTTTTTAATCGTCTCTTTGGTAATTGGCTCGATATAAGTACGATGACTCATATCCTTATCTGTCATGATTGTTGCAGGGTTTGAATTAAGAAGTACTACTTCAAAACCTAGCTCTCTTAATGACTTAAGGGCCTGTGTCCCACTGTAGTCAAACTCTGAAGCTTGTCCAATTTTAATAGGGCCTGAACCAATTAATAGGATCTTCTTATATGGTGAGTTGAGTTCTCCTTCGTGATACTCAGGAATATCTGTGATTTCTTCAGGAGTAATTTCCTGTGCTCCATTTTGGAGATACTCCTTGATCTCACTAAAGAATATGGACGCATCTTTTGGGCCAGGGTTTGATTCTGGGTGAAATTGTACACTTCTAACTCTTGAGTCATAACTTCTGAGTCCTTCAAGAGAGCGATCAAATAGTGAAGTGTACTCACAAAATAACTTAAGCCCAAATTGATTTTCCAATCTCTTGCTCTCAAAAGATTCTTTTTCAATTGCATAACCATGATTTTGACTTGTGATAAGAAGTTCTTGGTTATAATGAGAATAGACAGGGTGATTAGCGCCTCTTTGTCCGAAAGGAAGCTTGATTGTTTCCATCTCACATGCCAGACCTATTAGTTGGTGGCCTAGGCAAATTCCACGAATTGGAATATCTGTTTTAAGTAAATCTCTTACAGTATTGATTTCTTCTTTATAAAGCTTAGGGTCTCCTGGGCCATTAGATAAGAAGACCATCCTTGGTCTATATTCCTCAACTTCATGTGCTGGCGTATTATGTGGTACAACCACAAGAGGGTAACCTAAATCTTTTATATAATTTACGATGGCCTTTTTAATTCCGTAGTCGATAACGACAATTGGATTATCTCCATCTCTAATAACTTTCTTCACTTTAGATGAAACTTTTGAAAGCTCATTGCACTCTAGGTTGTAATCTGAAAAATTTGGCGCTTGCTCTGTTGTCGTTATTAGGCAGCGATGATCTTTTGATTTACATGAAAGATATTTTGTTAGCGCCCTTGTATCGACATCACTTATAAGTGGTAAGTCACAATTTTCTAAAAATTTATTATAAGAGAAGTTTCTTGCAATTAGGCTTGTGGCATAAGGTTTTGTGGAGTTTAGGCCTTGAGAGACTTCTTCATTGAATTCATAATTTCCTACGTGAGCAGTTGTATAAATAATATGTTGACCTAGAAAAGATGGATCAGTTGCTGTTTCTTGATACCCACTCATTCCTGTTGTAAATGCGGCCTCTCCAAAGATGCCATCTTTTAGACGAGTGTCATTTTTGTCGAGATTAATATAGGCTTTAAAAATTGTTTGGTCAGGAAAATGAAGGAAAATAGGAGTCGTTTTAAGAGATTTTTGAAAGAGTAATTCTTGGGATTGAGATAGGAGTGCGTGCCTATCAAACTTTGCTTTCGTCATTTTCCGTTAGTCCTTTTAGTGCTGAGATATGATTATAACGAGCACCAATTTTAGTGTCGCCATTAGTTATCATGGCCTCAATAATTGCCATTCGAATATAGATAGAGTTTTCAACTTGCTTATGGGCCATCCAGAGGTCTGAGTTAACGATTTCACTGTCAACTTCAATTCCGATATTTGCAGGGCCTGGGTGAAAAATTGGTGCGGTCTTTCCAATACTTAAAAGACGCTCCACATTGATTCCCCATTGAAGGTTATATGTCGACATATCAAAGCTCTTCTCATGTCGCTCATTTTGAATTCTAAGAAGATAAATCGCATCACTATTCTTAAGCGTTTCATCAAGATCATCACTTATTTTAATTAGTTTATTATCTGGCAGTTGGGCAGGCATAAACTCTTTTGGTCCACACAGTGTGATCTCGATGCCAAATAGTGGAAGTAAATCCATAAGTGAATGAGTTACTCTTGAATGAGTGCAGTCTCCAACAATACAAACTTTCTTACCAGCAAGCTCGCCTTTGAAATATTCTTTTAGCGTGAATAAGTCGAGAAGGGCCTGGGTTGGGTGCTGATTTGTTCCATCTCCACCATTAATTATCTTAATTGGCGGGTAATCCTTAAATTGCTCCAGTAGCTTTGTCTCTGTTGTACGAACAATACAAATATCAATACCTTGATAGAAGAGAGTTAATAGAGTTTGTTCGAGAGATTCGCCTTTTTTGAGAGAAGATTTCTCAGCATCGAAATTAATATGAATACCTTCAAGTTTCTTGATGGCCATTTCAAATGATAATTTTGTTCGTGTTGAATTCTCAAGAAAAGATGTTGCGACTGAAATTTTTCTTTTAAGGGGAAGTCTTGCCGGGGAACCTAATTTAAGTTCCTGGGCGCGGTGGAGGAGTTGCTCAACTTGCTCGCGGTTTAAATCTTCTATTCCTTCCAGAATAGATGGAAATCCAATCATGACATTCCAGTAGTGTTGAGATACATTTATTGAAGAAAGAATAATAAAGAGATACTCACTTGGCCACAAAAAAAAACATATTTTTTTGCAGCTTAACGAGTTAAGGAAATTAAGTGTCTACGAGCTCTGGCAATAACCAATTCATTAATAATTTCAAAGAAATTCATAACCGTACACAACTTGAAGCTTTGAAAAACGAGATCAAAGGTAATCTTTTTGAGTTTCTCGTTGCCAAGGAAATTTCCGTTTTAAATAAAATAGAAGCAAATTTTCTTAAAAATATTGATCAAGAGCTAATGAGAATGATGCGCGAATATGAAAGTTGGTTAAGGCTTTATGCGCGTACTCTTTTGGATGAACTTCCAAAACTTGCTAGAGAGATGGCCAGGGCTATAAATGTAAATATAAAAGGTGATATTACCAATATTACAGTTGTTGGAAAGTTAAGTGATCATCTGATAAAGTCACAACTCCATGAAGCAGATATTGTTGCTCAAGTGAAAATTGATGATGAAGTGCGAATTATTCCTATTAGCTTAAAGTTAGTTAAGAGTGGGGCCAATATCACAACTAAATCGGCCGGAGCTAAAAGTATTTTCCAAAAGTATTTCAAGTCTTACTCAGATATTGATTTTACTCAACATACATTGAATGAATATATCGATCAGGAATTTTCTCGCTTTAATAGAAAGCTCTATGAACGCTATGATCTTGAGTACAGTGGACGTTTTGATTCGCAATGGGAGATGACCCAACTTCCTGGGGAGCTTGAAGGAGAGGACCGCGAGGATCTATTTGAACTGTATCGAAGCTTAATCAAACATTATCACGATATATTTTCAGGATTACTGGAAAAGGATAAAGATAAATTTATTTCGTCGCTATTGCCACTTATGGGCCTAGGCAATAAAGATGTTGTCCAAGGGATATGTATTTATAAACACAATAGTTATAAATTAGATTTTTGCCACGTTGTCAATTATGCCCAGGCCGCTAAGATCTCTATCTGTGAACTTAATCCGGAGATCTCTTCATTTAATATTGAGATTGAAAACGATAAACTACAGATTCGCGTAAAACCTATGAATAAGTTTACAGCGCCATCGTACAAGATTAATTGCTCGATGAAATTTGACTACAAAAAGGATTAATATGTTTGATATTGTATTATGTCAGAGAGACTTTCAAGAAATTAAAGAATGCTTTGGTGACTCTGGAAAATTTGAAATTCATGAATTCTCTGGCGACTCCCAATTACGAGCATACTTGAATGAGAATAAAACAGTACTCTTAATTACGACAAAGAGTAGTGTGAAACCTGATCTTTTTAATCTTTTTGAAATGCCAAAAAAAGGCAATTGCGAATACTACTACCTTTCTAAGTTAAATCTCGATAGAGATGAGCTTGAGGCCTGTGAGAAATTCTTTCCAGATGTGAGAGATATCTCTGTTTGTGCTGATTATTATAGTGCTAGTGGTGTTTTTTATATCGATCAAATTGATCCAGTGGGAATGCCAAATTTTTCAAAAGAAATTATGCCTGTTCTAAAGCGCTACTTTAAAGATAGCGATTATAAAGAGGCGCTCTTTCTAGATCGTGATGGAGTATTAAATATCGACCATTCTTATGTTCATAAAATTGAAGAACTCGAATTAGTCTCAGGGGCCTACGAGTTTCTACTAGATGATTACAATAAGACTAGGCTTAAGATTGTTCTGACAAATCAGTCAGGTGTATCAAAAGGTATGTTTGAGTATACTGATGTTGAAAAATTTAATAGTGCATTAAATGAATCACTTCATCATTTAATTGATGCTTTCTATATTGCTCCATTTGAGTTTCTAAAGGGTGTTGGTCAGTATAAGTACCATTCTCTTTTAAGAAAACCTCACCCAGGGATGCTGCTAGAAGCTTGTTTTGACTTTGCTGTTGATTTGAAAAAATCATATATGGTAGGGGATAAACAAAGTGATCAACTCAACTTTCCTCTTCTCGAAACGATTCATCTAAAGAATCGCTATCCTTTAGAAGGTGTGAAATATTTGGCAAATAATTTTGCGGAAGTATTAAAATTTGCCAAGACGTTGCCAAATAAGACAAATTGAGTCAAAATAGCAGCTATGTAAAAGGAATTACATATGAAAATAATAGACTCTATGGGCCTAGCTAGATTTAATAATTTAAGTACTCTCTTTGCCCTATTTTTAACATTTATAACTTCTGCAACTTTTGCTCGACCTCTAATGAATACTGAGCTCGAGTTATCACGTCAGTTAGACTCTCTTAAAGAAAAAAGTAAAGAGTATATCTCTGTTATTAGTTCTCGCACTAATCTTGAAGAGCTTCCTATATCTAAGTATCTTTCTTTCGTTATCTTAAAAAATGGTTGTGCACCTTTTGAGCAAACAATCGAAGAGATTCAATTACAGGATGAGTCTTTTCCTGATCAGAGTGAAGGATTACTTGAAAAGCTAAACTTATGTCGTAAGTCAACTCGTGCGCTTAAGGAATTTGATGTAAGTGGCCTGGATGCAAGTGTCATTGAACGCTTAAGTGAGGAATAATAAGCTCATCACATGGCCTCTACTCCAATTAAATTCTACTATATCCATTCAACTAATCCCTATGTCAATTTAGCATTTGAAGATTATTTGTTTCGTAAACATCAGCTTGATAATAGTCATGAGCAAATTCTCATTCTTTGGAAGAGTGCTCCAAGTATTGTGATGGGGAAATTTCAAAATCCATGGATTGAGTGTCAGGTAAAAAAAATAAGAGAGCTTGGGATTAATCTTGTTAGAAGACAAAGTGGTGGGGGCTGTGTTTATCATGACCTAGGTAATTTAAACTACTCCTTCATTTGCCCTAAGTCTGCTTACGATAAATCTAAGAACGCTTCCATTATTGTATCAGGACTTAAGTCTTTGGGCATTGATGCTTTTGAAAATCATCGTCATGATCTTAGGCTTATACATAATGAAGTGGATTATAAAATATCAGGTTGTGCCTTTAAAGAAACAAAACATAGTGCCCTTCATCATGGAACGCTTTTAATTGATGCTAACCTTAATCAGTTAAATGATCTTCTGCGCTCGAAGCTTACGGCCGAAGCGGCCATGGGAGTTAAGTCTGTTCCTTCACAGGTGATAAATCTGAAGCAAGTAAATGCTGATATTAATGAGTCAGTTATTGTTTCTGCCATTAAGAAGTCTTTTGAGTTCAATTATAATACCCAGAGCGAGGCCTTTGAATTAGCTGAACAAGATATTTGTATGATCGATTCCCTGATGGAAAAGATTCAGTCAAATATGAGTTGGGACTGGGTTTACGGTGCAACTCCTAAGTTTTCATTCAAGGTCGCAGACTACTTGGTAACAGCTAAGTACGCTAAAGTTATTGCTTGTAATCCAGAAAATCCTTCTTTAATTGATCTAATCGTCGACAAGGATTATTATTTATCAAGACCAGATTTTAAACTTACTCAGCAGCAAAGCGAATTTATTAAGGAATGTCACCGTATTCTCTTTGTTTAGCTTATCGGAGAAGAAATGAGAGAGACTATTCATATTATTCCAGGTGAGGCCATCATCAATGAAGGCGAGGAAAGTAGTTGTATGTACCTCTTAAAAGAAGGCACGCTGGCCGTCTATAAAGATGTTGAAGGTGAACAGAAACAGATAGGAACGATTTATAGTGGTGAATTTGTCGGAGAAGTAAGTTTTCTTGATAAGAGAACTCGTTGTGCCACTGTTAAGGCCATTACTGATTGTGAGCTTGAGATTTTTGATGCACAAAAATTCAATGAGTTTATCGAGTCGAGGCCTAAATGGTTACAGAGTATGATGAAGACCTTGGCCGATCGCCTTCGTTCAACTAATGAAAAGATAAAAGTTTAAAAGGATAGTGATATGAGTAGCCCAACTAATTTATTCATTAATGCTAATCAATATCTTATTCGTGAAGGTGATGAGAGTACAGAAATCTATATCCTCGAAGAGGGAACTCTTGGGGTCTATAAAGTTAGAAATGACCAAGAGGTTAAGATTGGAACGATCTTTCCTGGAGAGTTAGTTGGTGAGATGAGTTTCTTTGATCGAGGGCCACGTTGTGCCACGATCAAGGCACTGACAAACTCAAGGCTAATAGTCATCCCTTCAGTTAAATTTGAAGCTTATTTAAGTAAGCAACCTAAGTGGTTTAGAAATTTATTAGAAACTTTAATTGATCGAATCCGAAAAGCATCAAGTCGTATTAGGCCAGAAGTTTAGCTATTTTTGAGTCTTCTAAAATCATAAAGATTTTCATCAGTGATTTCATTATTGTCACATGAAAGGTGGTGTAGCTTCTCTATTGTTGCAAGGACTCGTGGCACTTGCTCAAATTTGTTGTTATCGATATTTAAGCGTCTAAGTTCTTTGAGCCACTCAAACTCATTAGGAAGAGTTGTAAGTTGATTGTTTTGTAGCTCAAGGCTTTCAAGTTTGCTTTGTTCCACGCACCAATTAGGAAGTATTGTAAGATTGCAATTTGCTAATTGGAGTATTTTTAAGTTTTTAAGATGACTTCCTGCTAGCTCTTGTAAGTTGCATACACCCTTGAGCTTTAAGATCTCAAGCTCTTGAGCATTACTCAGTGTAAGTTTGCACTGAGCTTGGGCGTAGATATATAGCTTTCTTAAAGACGATAGTTTTGCACAGTCGATTATGATGTGACACGAGTGCTTAAGTGAGAATTCGAGATTTTCTACGGATAAGTAATTATCAATATTTTTGCTGGCCTCAAAGAGGTCATGCTTCTTACTTAGCTTTAGTAACATAACTACTATTGTAGCATAGCTAAAAAAATTAGAGGTATTGAATAAATTTATTATTCTTATCGACTAAGATCTGTTTTGGTCTAATATCTTTTTGGTCAGTCATTTGAAAACCAATAATGATAACTTCGTGGCCCACATTTATAAGATGAGCGGCAGCACCATTTAGACAAATCTCTCCTGAACCACGTTCGCCTTTGATAACATAAGTTTCTAAGCGCGCTCCATTCGTATTAGAGACGATAAGAACTTTTTGTCCTGGCCATAAATCGACAAGCTCAAGTAACTCTTCATCAATCGTAATTGAACCGATGTAATTTAAGTCGGCCTGTGTAACCACGGCCTTGTGAATTTTTGATTGTAACATTTCACGCATAAGAGCTTTTTATCAAATTAGTCTTGGCCCGCCAATGAAAAATTAAGGTTTTGTTAACTAGTTCACCTATAAAATTTCTAACAATCACAATACTTATTGTTTTGAATCTGGCCCTGGAATACCTAGGAAGTACAAGATAGATGTCATTGGTCCGTGACTCATGTGATTTTGAGCATTTTTACGCACGATGTCTTTTGCATGGAAGGCGATTCCTAGGCCGGCCTGCGCTAGCATTGGAAGATCATTTGCACCGTCCCCAATAGCAACAACTTGTTCAAGCGAAATATTTTCTTGTTGAGCAATAAGGTTAACAAGAACGGCCTTCTGGTCAGCGTTAATAATTGTTCCTTTTACACGTCCAGTGAGCTCGCCACCCTCAATTTCAAGTTCATTAGCAAACGCATAATCGAGGTCTAATTTCTCTTTTAGGTAATTAGCAAAGTAAGTGAAGCCACCAGAGATGACAGCAACTTTGTATCCATATTTCTTTACTGTGCGAATAAAGTCTTCAACACCATCTGTAAGAGGCAGATTTAAAGAAATATCTTGTAGTGTCTTCTCGCTTAAGCCTTTTAAATGTGAGACGCGTTCAATGAGAGATTGATTAAAATCAATCTCACCATTCATTGCTCTTTCTGTGATTTCTGAAACCTTGGCCCCTATTCCGTGCACCTTTGCAAGCTCATCAATGACTTCGGCCTGAATTAGTGTTGAGTCCATATCAAAGACGATAAGTCTTTTTGAGCGTCTAAAGACGTCATCACGGATGAAAGCAATATCTGTATGATGACGATTGCTTATATTAAGTAGATCGGACTTTACCTTATTTAAGCCAACTTTTTCAGGTACGTCAGTTAGAACCTCAAGAGAGTTAAAGCCTTCTTTTGATACATTATCAATTCGGTAAATGTTAATATCGTTATGTGCTAAGCATTGGGCAACATCAGCGATAAAATTTGCAGAGATCTTCTTTGGCGCAACACAATTTAAGATAAAGCTATTATAAGGAGTTTTATAAGTTGTCTCTGCACTTACAATCGAATACTCAAGTTTAAGTCCCATTTCATGGGCCGTGAAAAGTAGTTCTTTAAGAACATTTTGATTTTCACCTTTCTTCTCACTCATCTTAATAACAAAAGATAGCGACAATAAGTTATGTGTAATTGCTTGGTTGATATCAGTTATATCAGTATTGTTCTCACTGATAACTTTCATGAGGCCAGCTGTAATACCTGGACGGTCTTGTCCTGATACGGTGATAATGATTTCTTTTATTCCGTTTTCTAAGCTATTTGGCATGGCTGATCCTTCTATTTATTTTTGCTTTCGCTCTTTTCTTACTTCTGAAATCTTCTTAAATAAGCCAAAGGTATAAACTAGGGCCGAGAAAACAGAAAAAACGAACGAAAGGTAAATAAGTATTGTCCCTACTAATGGGAATGAGAAACCAAATGGTTTATCCCAGGCCATAAGCATTGGAATGGCCATCATTTGAAATGTTGTCTTCCATTTTCCAAGTTGGTTAACACTTACTTTTAGGCCTTTTTCCATCGCAAGTAGACGAAGCGCTGTCATATACATTTCACGCACAACTAAAACAATGACAACAATCACGTTGACGCGATCGAGGGCCTGTAAAAGAATAAGAGATGAGACAACAAGGAACTTATCTGCAATTGGATCAAGAAATGAGCCAAACACAGTAACGATATTTCTTTTGCGAGCTATATAGCCATCTAGAAAGTCTGTGAATGATGCGAGGACAAATGTCCATGCCGCAATATAGCCAAGTGTTTTAACAGTGGCCTTAAAAATATTTTCTTCGAATAAACAGAGGTAAAGGGTCAGGCAAATAACGGGGATGAGTGCAACTCGGAAAATTGTAAGGCGATTGGGGAGATTATCGATTTCCCATTCACTGAGAATTTCCTTTTGCGAGACAGTATTATGTGAGTTTTGCATTTTATTTTCCGACATATTTACTCAATGAAGATTTTTCCTATTTATTAAACTTTAAACCTTCGGCCCATAAACGTCTATAATAATTAACATAAATTACTTAAATCGAATAAAAGGATAACTCGAGCTATGAAAAAGCATCTCAATCTTATTAAAACAGGTCACCAATCTATTGAAAAGCGTGTGTTTCCACGTTTTCCTTTTAGTTACTTAGTTTTTAAAAGAGAAGATAATTCGAAAAATTATCAAGTTCGAGATATTTCATATGGTGGAATGAGTCTAACACTTAGTGATGGTGATTTAGGCGCGCAGATGGAAGATAAATTCTCTGGAGAGATTCACTGGTATGACCAAAAAGTAAAAGTAAAATGTATTGTAAGAAGAGTTGAAAAAGACAATCTTGGAATTGAGTTCATTAAAGATGATATCTTTGACAAGACGCTTTTAAACTTTCTATCAGTTGCTAATGTTTCAAAAAATCTTAGACCAATTCACGAGTATGATGAGCAGCTTGAGCTTCCTGTGGGACTTAAGACTTGGCTTCGTTGTGACGGGCCATTTGAGATTTTCATATGGCACCACAGAGATGGTGAAATTTCAAAAATTCAAATCCTTATGATGGACTCTATTCTAGAGTGGACTGATGGCGAAGGGATTCAGACAGGAAAAGTTCTTAATGTTAGAAGCTCTGACAAGCCATTAACGCACGAAGAAGAATTTGAATTCCTTATTGATACTCCAGTCGATCAGGATCGTTTAGACTTTGCACGTGAACTTGTTGCCCACGTTCCAAAGAGTCTTATTTCCGAAGGTGATCTTGAGTTTCTAACGCGAAAAGTTATTGGTTAATATAACCTTAAGCGCTTAATCGTTAGTTTAATTCATTTATTTCAAAACGAAGCTTTTCAATTGAGGTTTATCTCCTTAAAATAATGCTAAATGTTTTGAATTAAAAGGATTGATAATGAATAGAAACCTCGCTTTAGAATTTGTAAGAGTTACTGAAATGGCCGCTATTAGCTCAGCTAGGCTAATGGGACGTGGTGATGAAAAGGCCGCAGACCAAGCAGCAGTTGATGCCATGAGAACAATGCTAGACTCTGTTGAGTGTAATGCAACTGTTGTTATTGGTGAAGGTGAGCGCGATGAGGCACCGATGCTCTACATTGGCGAAAAGGTTGGTTCGGGCAATGGCCCAGAGCTTGATATTGCTCTAGATCCTTTAGAGGGAACGACAGTATGTGCAAATGGTGGTTGGAACTCAATCGCAGTAATGGCCATTGCTGAAAAAGGTAATTTCCTAAATGCTCCTGATACTTATATGGAAAAAATCGCTGTAGGTCCTGAAGGAAAAGGTCTTATCAATATTGATGATACTCCTGCCGAGAACTTAAAAAGACTTGCTGAGGCAAAGAAGTGTCGTATTCAAGATCTTACTGCTGTTATTTTAGATCGCCCTCGCCACGAAGAATTAATTAGACAGGTAAGAGACGCTGGTGCTCGTATCCAATTAATTGGTGACGGTGATGTTTCTGCTGCAATTGCTTGTAGTGAACCAGATAGTGGTATCGATATCCTTTTTGGGACAGGTGGTGCACCTGAAGGTGTAATCGCTGCAGCGGCCCTTCGTTGTATTGGTGGAGATTTTCAAGGAAGACTTAAGCCAAGAAATGATGAAGAAATCGCTCGTGCTAAAACAATGGGAATTGATGATATCAATAAGATCTACACAATCGATGAGCTGGCTTCCGGAAATGTAATGTTCTGTGCAACAGGTGTTACAGATGGAAGTTTTTTAAATGGTGTAAAATTCAAGTCATGGGGTGCGATTACTGAATCAATCGTTATGAGAAGTCAGTCGGGAACGATTAGAAGAATCGTTGCTGAACATAGATTTGATACAAAACCACGCTACTAATTTTTTAAATAATAATTACAAGGAAGTTGATTATGGCAAAGGCAAGCCGCACTGAAGTTTTTGATATTGATATTAATAAACTATATGACGTTATTGTTGACTTTGAATCTTACCCAGACTTTGTTCTTGGTGTGAATGAAATTAAAGTTCATGATATGACTGAAGCAAGTGGTGTTGTTGAATACTCAATCGATATGATTAAAAAATTAAATTACCAACTTGATATGGAAATGAGCCGTCCTAATAAGGTTGCTTGGACATTCAAGAAAGGTGATTTATTTAAAGTTAACGACGGTGGATGGGATTTAAAAGATCTTGGTGAAGGTAAAACTGAAGTAACATATAGTTTAGAGATCGAAGTCAAAGGATTTATCCCAGGCGCTAAGATGATCGTAAATAAGCTTACTGAAACATCACTGCCTTCTATGATGAAAAGCTTCTACGAGCGCGCAAAGAACTAGTGAGTCGATTATGAGCGAGTCTAAGAAAACAGATAAGTCAGATGGAATTTTAGGTGATACGATAAAGAAAGTTGTCTCAATTGGCATTGGGGCAGCTTTTATGACAGAAGAATCTGTAAAGAAGGTTCTAGATGATCTGCCTTTGCCAAAAGATATTGTATCTGGACTTATGACAAACGCTAAAAAGACAAAAGAGGATTTTGTCATTTCTGTTCGAGAAGAACTTCGTAGTTACCTAAAGAATGTTGATCCTAAAACAATTGTAGAATCAATACTTGAGGATTATGAAGTTACTGTAAGTTTTAAGAAGAAAGAGAAAAAATCTGAAAAATGATTTCTGAAAATTATCAAAAAATTCTTACTCAAGTTGGTGACAAGAATAAACTCTTGGCGGTAACCAAGTATAGTGAGTTTGAAGATATCATAACTGTTTACGAATTAGGACATAGAGACTTTGGTGAGAATCGTATTGAGTCACTTATGCCTAAGGCCCAAAAGGCACATGAATTAGGTTTTCATGATATTAGATGGCACTTCATTGGTCATATCCAATCAAATAAAATTTCAAAAATTTGTCAGGTTCCAAATTTAAAATGTATTCAATCTCTTGATAGCTTAAAGCATATGCGCCTTTTCAATGAAAAGCTTCAGTCTCCTTGCGAGTTTTATATTCAAGTTAACACTAGTGGTGAAGAACAAAAAGGCGGCCTTTGGGATCTTGACTCTGTTAGAAATTTTATCGACGAGGCCAAAGATCTTAGCAATATTCATATCGTGGGCCTTATGACCATGGCCGCTGCTAATGGAGCTGCTCCTCGTGATAGCTTTAAAAAGTTAGTAGAAATTCGTGATGCTGTCGATAAAGAGCTAAAGCTTTCAATGGGAATGAGCGGTGATATGGCCGATGCTCTTGCATTAGGCAGTGATTGTATTCGTGTAGGAAGTGCTATTTTTAAGGCATAATTATTGTATCCTTACTATCTAATTTCTCAAAATACCTTTCTAACTATATGTAATTGCACTGTGTATTAGTCGTGACTTATAATTGTCATTATTGACTTTAATTTATGCGCACTGTAATAAATTTTTATCTACTAAAATAAATCGACATCAAATATGGAGAGTCATTATGAGTACTGCAAATAATAATGAAAGAAGAGTTCCAGAATTAAGCCTTACTTCTTACACTGAAGGCTCGACTGCTGATCAGATTAAATTTGTCGACGACTTAATGTACGGCCTAAAAGAATACGGTTTTATCATTCTAGATAATCACACTGTTGATCAAAATAAAGTTGATGAAGCATATGATATGGTAAAGAAATTCTTCTCTCTACCTGTGGAAACTAAACTTAATTACCAAGGACAAAACGGTGGTCAACGTGGCTACACTCCATTTGGAATGGAGCACGCAAAAGATAGCAAGCACCCAGACCTAAAAGAGTTTTGGCACGTTGGGCGTGAGCTTGCAGCGACTTCACAATACAAAGGGGTTTATCCTGAAAATATTTGGCCTGCAGAAGTTCCTGGCTTTAAAGAAAAATTTCTTTCTCTCTATGAATCTATGGATGCTACTGCAAATGTTCTTTTAGAAGCAATTGGAAAAGGGCTAGACGTACCACAAGGCTTCTTTGCAGATATGGTTAATGATGGAAATTCAATTCTAAGAACGATTCACTACCCGCCAACAACTGGTCACGATACAACAAACTCAATTAGGGCCGGTGCACACGAGGATATCAACCTTATCACAATGCTTGTTGGTGCAACTTCATCAGGTTTACAGCTTTTAGATCGTGATGGAACTTGGCTAGATGTAGATTCTAAACCAGGACAACTTGTTGTTGATTCTGGAGATATGATGGCAAGGCTAACGAATAATGTACTTCCTGCAACTACTCACAGAGTAATCAACCCAGACAATTCTGGTGAAGAAAGATACTCTATGCCATACTTTGTGCACCCGCACTCAAAAGCATCTCTAGCTTGTTTAGAAAGCTGTGTAGGTGAAGGCAAGAAGTGGGAAGATATCACTGCTGGAGACTTCCTAAATCAAAGACTAAGAGAAATTGGTCTAATTAAGTAATTTTAATAAATACTGGGGAACCAGAACAACAACACTACGAATAATAAGAATGTAAAGGCCTCGCAATAGTGAGGCCTTTTTTATTTGTTGATTAAATGTCTATTTGTCTAAATTCTGAACACTTTCTAAACTCTAAATGCTTATAATTTAATCAAAATGGGTGGCACTTTTTTTGCATATTAATTGCCATGCAAAACCTAAAGAAATCGACTTTAATCAAGTTCGTCACTATTCTTGTATTCAATTTCATGATCCTAGCATCTGCTTCAACGCAATTTAATCGTGAAGTTTTATCAATGAAGAGGGCATCTTCTAAGATTCTTGTTCGCTTAAGAAATATGGCCAAAATCCATAATTCAGAATATCAGCGAAATGGATATACAGAAGCCTATTACCAATATGAGAATATTCATTCTGCTATTAGAAAGTTTCACAAGAGAGTTTTAAAGAAGGGCCAACTAGGCACAGATAAAGAAGGTGAGTACACAGATGAGCTTGCCTATAAAGAAACACTCGAGTTCATTCAATACTTAGATAAGCTTATCCCAACATTTTCTAAGACAAAGGGATACGAGAAGCTCCCATCTTCTCGTAAGATTCTTATCTCTCAAATTTCAGCATCAGTGCTTAATTTAGCAGAAATGTTAAAAGAAGAAGATATTTATATTCAAATTTCAAAACCACTTAGAGAGGTTGCAAGGGTATATCAAAAGCAGGAAGAATTCCTTAAGCAAAAAGAAGAATTACTAGGTGACTTCTATAATGCACAAGATGAATTAGAGATTTCACTAACAAGAATGATTGATCATCTTTCACTGTTTATTAAAAGGAATCATGGGCCAAGAAAAGAATATCGTCGTCCATATACTGCCGAATCCTATGACTATATCAAATATAAGAAGATCTTAAAGGAAGTAGAAGAGCTTCTCGAAGACTTTGATATCAATGATGGAGCACAGTTTGCAAAGCTTACACAGTTAGTGTCACAGACTAGACAGCTAGTAAATCTTACAAAGACAAATACAAAAAATGCGCGTGTACTTTTATCTCGTGTATATAAGACGTTCAACTTATTTTCTTTAGAAGCTAAAAGCTTAAATAAGAGATTAGTAGTGATTGAGCTTGATCCAACGCTTGGTCTTAAAGAGATGGAGTTTAAGTATTATCGTGCTACCCAAGTATGCTCACTACTTGGCGGGCCAGGAAATATTCTTCTTAGAAGATCACTAGAAAGTGATATCGATCTTTTTGAAGACTTTAGTCCTCGAACTTCAGGGGCCATCAAGCTTGTCGAGTTTTTAAAGTTTAATGATCGAAGTCTAGAGTTTAGACACGCTGAGATCATTACAGAAATAGAGCGTGATACGCGTATAAATACGATGGGATTTTACCCTCTTAGCTTTAATTGGGGAAAGGAAGAGGAAGATAAAATGCCTCCTTTTCTCGAGATAAAGAAGGGATATCGCAAGTGTCATTCTGATGGCTGCGATACTTATGATGATTATCGCACAAATTTTGCATGGCTTCGAGTTAATGAAAAGAGTGCAAAGAAGATGACTCGTACGAAAGAGAAGGCATTAAAGAAAGTTGAAAATAAAGAGGATTATTCAAAGCTAGGTGTTTGTTCTGACTTTGTGAATTGGGCATTTGGAAATGTCATAACTTCAAATTGGAACCAGATTCCAATAGTTAGAAATCTTATTCAGATTATTTATCCTCCAGAAGGATTGCAGACACCAGATAATCTTTATGACTCTTACAAGACTGATGTTATTTGTGAAGTGGAAAGAAGAAAACTTAAGTATCCACATTATATCAATGCCCACCATTTAAAGGATCAGGTATTGAGAGACTTAAATTCGCAAAACCCTGCGATAAGCACTCATGCGAAGAATACGTTAAATGAATTAATTAAGAAAAATATAATGGATAACGAATTAAATTTGAACTATGACGTTATTAATTTTGAAACAAAGTAAGAATAAAAACGAAAAAGGAGAGAAGAGAATGAACAACAAAAAACAAAAACTTCTAGTTGCCGCGTTCTTGATGACGCAAGCACCTGCTGTTATCGCGGGTTATTACAATTCTTCAATCGAAGGGATTTCTTTAGATGGTATTTATACACCGGAGAACCTAAGTAATATTTCTAAAACTGTTTGTAAGAAAGTTTATGATGATCCAAATATGGATAAAGAACACACTCAAATGTGTGAGCGTGGAGTTCAGTCTGCTCAACGCATGGCCGCTGTATATGCCGCTGGAGAAGGGACACATTTAGGTTGTGTTGATGGTTATCAACAAGGTCTATATCGTGGGTTTAATGTGACTTCAAACCCGTCGGTTGATATCTTAAGAGACGAACAACGTGCTCTTAAAGGTGTGACAATTGAAAACGCTGTAGCACTTGGTAAAGATAAGGCCGCAAAGGATTCACGTTATTCAACAGAATCTGAAATCATCTCACGTTTTAGAGATAATGTAAGAGATGATGCTTCTCAAACTGTAACAGCTCCATCAAAAGATTACTCTAATGTTCTTAAAGTTCCACGTTTTGAAGGTTTTGATGATGGTTATGCAAGAGATGGAAAAGGTGGATCATTTAGTGATGTAATTAACGCTGGGTGGGTTTCTTCTTCATCTGCAATCTCTAAGAGAATTCACGCTCGTGCTGTTGCTAGACAATTTGGTCTTAGATCAAGTTTAGCAGATAAGTGTTCTTCAACACCTATTCTATTCGATAAAGGTCTACACACTGTTTCAATGTGGGATCTATTCTCTGCATACGGAGAGTATAACTTCAAAGACTATGGTTGGAAGTCAACAACTCGCGCATGGAATAAGTTTCAAGCATCTGATGAACAAGAAGCAATTGCTTATCGTAATATCCAAGATGTTAAAGAAGCATATCAGCAAAGAATTGGTTATCACCAAAAAAGTGTAGCTGTTGAAATCGATGAGATCGGTGCTGATGGACAGCCAACAGGACGCAAAGTAGTAAAAAGAGATGCAAACGGAAATATCGTTTATAAGCAAGTTGATGACTTAAATCGTCCAATCTTTGAAACTCGCTACCGTACTGTTTCTGGAAAGTCTGCTAAAGACCTAAAGGCCGTATATGCTGACGCATTTGCTGAGTCTTATAGAAATCTTGCAAAAGAGCACTTTGGTAAGGCCTTCGTATCAACACATACAATGGCACGCAACCTTGGAGAAGATTCTGGGAAGGCCGTAGGTCTAATCGTTGCACGTGATCTTGCCAAGCAACAAGCTTATGATGAAGTTTACAAGGCACAGTCGGCAACTTCATTTGCTAAAGAATACGAAAACCTATTTGTAGCTTCTTGGAATAAGAATTTCGATTACTTTGTAAATAACCCAATGGTTGAGATCACTGGTTTCGATCTTTCTGGTGACGGAAATGGAATCTTTACAAGAGGTGAGTCACTTAAGTCTGTATTAGGTTTAAGAAACTTAGGTCTTAAGTCTGGAAATATTAAAGTTTCTCTTGATTCAGCTTCATTTGAATCAGGTTCAAGTCGCTCAGAGTACGTAACTGCTCCAGCTTCATTGAACTTTACTCACACTTCAGCAAAAGCTCAAGGTAAGCTTTCAAATAACCTAAATGTATTTGATTCAGCAAGACTTACAGTAAGTATTGATGGAAGCGATATCAAGAAGGTTTACGAACTTAAGAGTACAGATAGCAAAACTATCGAAATCTTAGATGTAGCACCAGTTTACCATGCACAAACTCAGATTAACTCTGTAGTAGCTGGGGACGCAACAGTATACGTAACTGTTAAAAACCCTTCAAACTCAGAAACTTCAGCCTCTGTTGATATCTCTGTAGCAATGAATGATGGTAAGACTTATACAGCTACAACAACAGCTCTAAAAGCAGGTGAGTCAAAGAGAGTTCCTGTTCGTGTTACAGGAGTTGATCCATTATTCATTATCAATAATGGGCTTTCTGGTAAGGTAACATCAAAAGTTGGTGGAAGAATCATGAATACACGTAGTGCTTCTTTTGATAATGTGAACTTTGATAAGTCTGTTGCGGATTACTTCAACTCAATCCTTACAAACTCAACAACTAACTACGGTGATGATGGGTATAAAGAAGATAGAGTTGAAACTTTAATCTCTATCATCTTAACTGCTACTGAAAGAGAAATTAAAACTGATTGGGATAACAACGCAAAAGTTGCTAATACAATGATCGGTGCTCTACAGAAAGAATACAAGGCATCTTCAGCTGCTGGTAAGCTTAATGAAGAAGCAAAAGAAACATATAAAGTACTAGCTCAAGAACTAGAAGCTTTATATGACTCGACTTTTGGATACAAAGATTACATCAATCAATTAAAAGTATTCAACGGTGATCTTGAGACTCGTTCAAAGAAAGATCGTAAGAAAGACTAATTCATAGTCCATTAAATAAGAAAGGCCCGCATCTTGCGGGCCTCTTTATTTTCAATAATTTAATTTTTAATTATTGTGCTTCAACTACAGCTTGACCTGGTTTGAACCAACATAGTGGTCTTAGTCCAGTTGTGAAGTTTTCAGTTCTGTTACAAGTACCGATGTTTGCATCGTTTTGATCTACATCTGTGTAAGCGTCAACAGTACATAGAGCACCTTGGTAGTAAGTATCTAGACGACACTGTGGTGCTGGGTGGTTGTCATTAGTTTTAGAAACTACAGCTGGATCTGGAGTGTCAAACTTAAGCTCAGAAGTCATGCTTCTTAGTGCTCTGAAAAGGTTAGCTAGTGACATACCTGCCATTGAACCTCTTAGACACATTGCATATTCGTTTTCGTTAACAAAGTTTTTCTCACAGTTCTTAACTGCTACAGCTGGAACTTCAACTTCGCTCATGATTGAAGCGTTATCATCGTTTTCCATGAACTTTCTTAGACACTTAGAAGTAGCGAAGTAATCAGCTTGACCTTCGTTTGAAGCCCATGAAGATCCCCACCAGCTAGCTTTCTTAGGTGCTCCACCTAGGTGGTGACCAAGCTCGTGACATACAACAGTTGCAAATCCGTCTCTTGTGATTGTTTCGTGTCTTGCAAGACCACCAAACATACTAACACGCCAAGTGTTACCAATTTGCTGAGCGTATGCGTTAACAGTTCCATCTTCCCATTTTCTTTCGATTTCTAAAGTTTTACCTTTAGCAGCGATAATCGGTGCATAGATCGCTTCAATCTTATCAATGATTGAGTTGAACTCACCTTCTGAAATTGTGTTGATACTTTTAACATTTGAAGGAATCCATAGGTTGTTGTCTTCTACGATTCCTGTTGTTCCGTGCTCGTCACATGCGAAAGAAAAAGTCGATACACATGCAAGTAGTAGAGCTAAAATTCCTTTTTTCAAATCAGTCCTCCCTGAAAAGTATATTATTGATTTGCCAATTCTTTTTCTGGTTTAGCGTAGATATGATTTTTCTGAATTTTTTACACTATGTAAAAGTCTTTTTTTGATTTGGGCCTTAATGTAAGATTTTGTTGGTTTCTAGATGCTGTGCTGCATTGTGAATGTGTTAAAGTTTTTCACCACTCTTTGGTTAAGTCATTAAAATTATGATAAAGTTTTAGCATTATGAAGAAGATAATTTGTATCACTTTTTTTCTACTTTCAGTTGTAAGTTATGGCCAAACTAATGATCCACTGGTTGATCAAATCACACAAATGCGTGATGAGATGTTTAAGCAGATGCAAGCAGGGGATAGCTTTGATGCCGAGATTCAAAAGATGTTTGAGCGAATGCAGAAGTTAGGCCAGATCAAAGGGCTTCCTGATCGCTTCAATCGTCATGTGAATATGGTGGAATACTTTTGGCAGGATGCTGACACTCTCGTTATCAAAATTTCTAAAGATGATGAAGTCAATGTCGAAGTGAAAGAAAACATCATAGTTATTAGTGGTCAAAAGGTCATTAAATCGCCAAATGGTATTTCAAAATCATCTTTTTCACAGAGTATCCCATTAAGAGCTAATCTTGACTCGACTTCAGTTAAGATGAGTATGAAGGATGGTAATATCGTCATGGACTTTAGGCCTTTAAAGAAATCTAAGCAGCGATAATTTCTCCATTTAAATTTTCGAGAATTGCGTAGAGCTTATGATTGAAGTCCTGGGCGTTAAATGGCTTTGTCAGAACTTCTTCTACATTTATCTTTGAAGCATCATGAATCTTGTCGACATCGATATCTCCCGAAATGAGCATGATATGTGGATATTTCTCACGTTGCTTTTCTTCGAGGTGATAGAGTCGTTCAATATATTGTAATACTTCTTGGCCACCCATTTCTGGGAGATTTAAGTCGATGACAATGAGATCATAATTATCATTTTTAATCATCTGACAGGCATCGACTCCATTTGAGGCCATTGATACATTTGCAAAATAGCCACTGCTTGCAATTAGTGACTTAAGGGATTCTGATATTGTTCTTTTGTCGTCAATGATGAGAGCTTTCATAGGTGATTTCCTTATCAGTTACAAATGCAGCGTTGATTCAAAATTATAAACAATATGAGCTTATTTTAATTCGTCACATTATTTTTTATAACTAAATTAATCTATAATATTTGTTAATGTTACTAAACTACTGAAATAACGAGCAAAGTAGTCGGCTAAATTTGAGCAGACGACTAAAGTATCCACTATAAGATACCGATAAATAATTTATGAAAAGCTTCGTTGTGACGTTATTGACATTGATTATTACATCCTTTGCCTTTGGCATCCAGGAGACTTACTTTCATAAGAAAGAGGAATTTGAGATTCCTAAGAGAGATCTGTCGATTATCGCTACAGATAAAGGTTTTTTTCCTTCAAAGGTTACGGCCTTCGTTGGTGAGAAGTTAAACCTTTATGTTACATCAGCGACAAAACAGCCTAGTTGTCTAATATTAAAAGAGCACGAAGTATATGTTGAGGCCAAGACTGGTGAAGTTAGGGAAGCTTCAGTTTTTCTTGATACGCCTGGACGCTTCAAATTTTACTGCCCGTCAGGACAAATCAGTGGAATTTTAACTGTTATTGAACATCCACGAGAGAAGGCAAAAAAAGACGAGCAAAAAAGAGAAATCGCATCTCGTGAAAGTGAGCGAGTGCGTGTTTGGCGTCCAAAAGACGACTGATTTATATTTAGAGATTGATTGTGAGGGATTATGTCTTCGGTATTTAACGATGCGATTAAGAATTTACTTTATCCAATAGGCGACCTTTTGGAAGATGAAGGTGTTTCCGAAGTTATGATTAATGGGCCCCATGAAATTTTTGTTGAAAAGAAAGGTCTCGTTTTTAAAGTTCCAAATCAATTCGAAGATGAATCATCACTTATCTCTGCAATGCGTGCCATTGCTCAATCGGTAAATCGAACAATTGATGAAGATAACCCGCGCCTAGATGCGCGTCTGCCAGATGGTTCACGTATTCACGTGGTACTACCTCCGATGGCAAAGAATGGAACGACGGTGGCCATTCGTAAATTTTCTAAGGAAAGTCTAACTCTTAAGGACCTTATCTCATTTGGTTCTATGTCTGATGTGGCCGCAAGGTTTCTGGATATATGCGTGTATCTTGGAAAGAATGTTCTTGTATCTGGTGGTACGGGTTCTGGGAAGACGACGATGCTAAACGTTTTAGGGGGAAGAATTCCTAAAACACAACGTCTCATCATTATTGAGGATGCGGCAGAACTACAAGTTGATGCCGAACACGTCGTAAATTTTGAAACGAGAAAGGCGGATGAGTTAAAGGGGATTGAGGAAGTTTCAATTCGTGATCTCGTTATTTCTGCCATGAGGCTTCGCCCTGATAGAATTATTGTTGGGGAGGTTCGTGGAGATGAGGCCCTGGATCTTGTTCAAGTTATGAATACTGGTCACGATGGTTCAATGGGAACTGTTCACGCCAACAACCCAATCGATGCCTGTACTCGTCTTGAGACACTTTGCCTTATGGGTGATACAAAAATTCCACCAGATGCTGTTAGGAAAATGGTTGGGAGTGCTCTGCAAATTGTTGTTCAGTGTAGTCGTTATCATGATGGGGGACGTCGTACGTCGCATATTTCAGAAGTATTAGGTGTCGATAATAATGGGAATTATATTGTTCGCGATATCTTTCGCTGGGTTCAAACTGGTAAGGATCCGCAAACTGGTAAGTATATAGGAGAGATGGTGCCGTGTAATTATGTACCAACTTTCTTTGAAGATATTGTTGTCCATAAGCTACCATTTCCAAAATCTAATTTCCTTGCCCCAGATTGGGTGAAGGATATGGTTAAGAAAAAGGTCGCTTAATTATTAGATATCAACTTCGATACCATCCTCATAGATTTCAACGATAAATCGGTTCTGATCTAGCTCTTTAGTCTTGTCGACGATTTCCTTGATATCATCCACTTCAAGTTCTGGTTCAAGCTCCATATCAGCGCTAAAAACCTTGATGATAGCGATGCTCATCTTAAAATCACTTAAGTCATTGAATTCAGATAGGGGGAATGTTACCTTGTAACCCCCTGAAAACTTGTCAATATCCACGTCTATTTTCATATAATTAATTGTAATTACATTAGAGTAAAAAGCAATAAAATTTAAACTACGTAGATTCCTGTAGTGCTGTCTAAAAATTGGTGCATAGAAAATGAACATGGCATTACTATTTTTCAACTAGGCCCAATAAAGTCATTTCTGCTGATATTATTGAAGGCGTCAAATAGCTTAATTTTATTTTTGAGGGAAAAATTAAATGAGAAATAGAACTACTTCATTCATCAAATCAACTCTTGTGATGACAGCGATTGCTCTATCTGCAAATATTTTTGCACTAGAAACAATTCAAGATGATATTGATTCTATTCGCTTTCAGCTTAAGTCTGAGCAGATCTACACTCTTAAAAATTATGGGCAGGGACAATATAAAGAACTTGCTTTTACTCGAATTGAAAAACCAAATCTTAAAGTTGGCCTAAATAAGAAATCTGCAACAGAAACACTAGAAGTTGCAATTGATGAATCTCTTTTAGTTGAAAAGAATTCTCTTGTTCACATAAAGTTAGAAAAAAATAACTTAGTAAATATTGAATCTGCCAATGATAAGGCGGCGGTTTTAACAAAGCTTAAAAATAACGGACTTGGCCTTGATAAAAATCAGGCGGCAAAAATACTAAAGAAAGATATTATTGCAAATCTTAATCGTGTTATTGCAAAAATTGGATTTCGCGATAATACAAAAGTTAGTTATGAGATTAAAAACCTTGCATTTAACTGTCCTTCACTAAAAGGGCGTATCACAAATTGTCGTGGTAAATATGATGTTATTGCTACATTAAAGAATGAAAAGAAGAAGACTTCAAATCTTTCAGAGATCCTTATTAACTCTACTAAGAATTTGAATAATTTTGGTTCTGAAATTGATATTAATGCATATATTGGGGAACTTCGTTCAATCAATAAGCAGCTTAATAAATTATCGGAAGGTAAGCCTAAGGGTGTTGATCTAAAGAAGCTTTACGCTCTTAAAAAAGATGTTCAATCAGAAATTCTTGATTCGTACCAGTACACTGCGATTGCAACATCAAGTGCAAGGGACTTCCTAACAAAGCTTAATTCAAAGCTTAACTAAAACTAGCTGACGCTTTGTTTTAAACTCACAAATAAATTAATTATTTCATTTAATACATCATTATGAAGCTGGCCAAAACTAGCTTCATATTTTTTTGCTTGAGAATCAAATTCAGCTCGATTCTCTTTATTTTTAACTTCTAGCTTTAACTGATCCTTATTGAAAATTAGCTTAATATCAAGATTGTAAATCATGACTCTAAGAATAGGGGATTGCTCCCATTGTCCAAAAAACACCTTGTAACTTAAAATTGTATTTCTATGATCAATACGGGCCAGTGACTTTTTTAGCGTTAGTAGAGTTACTTTTAGCCACTCAAGTGATTTGTCTTCGTTTAGTCCTGTCTTTGGTGGGATTGATTTTAAGTTCTCAATTGAACCATCGATCATGGCCTTAACGGCATATTGTTCAAATTTCTTTGCATCAAAATTTTCGACTTCGTTTTGATATTCGATAAATTCTTTATCCACTAAATTGAGAATGTTCATTTGATCAAAGTGCAAAAGTAAATTATGGTCATTGCTCTCAACGTGAAGATAGATATCATGAAGATTTTTTCGATCATCACGCAAAGGTGTCTTTTCAAAAACATTATGGGCCAAGCAAATTCTCACCGGACTTTGTAGCGACTCTTGCATAGACTTTAAGAGCTTGTCTCTGCTATCATCATTAGATAGACGGTTTTTATTAATTCTAGTGAAAAAGTTTACGAATTTATTTTTAATACCCATAAGGGATAAAATAACGACTTTTTTAGGGATGTCTAGCATTTAAGGTGAAATATTGAAGATAGGTATTTTTGATTCTGGCATTGGTGGACTTAGCGTGTTGCGTGAAGTCGCAAAACTTATGGATCGTTGCGAAATTTATTACTTTGCAGATCGCCTGAATGCACCATATGGCAATAAGACAAAAGAAGAAGTATTTACTTTTTGTCAGAGTATTGTCGAAGACTTTATCTCTTATGGAATTGATACCATTTTAATTGCATGTAACTCTGCTACGGCCATGGCCATTAATGAATTACGCACTAATTACCCAAATATTCGCTTTTTTGGGATTGAACCATTTATTAATGTCATTAACCTGCGCCCAGAGCTTAAAAAGCAAAAGGGAGTGGTTTTAACAACTAAGATTACTGCAGATTCTATGCGTTTTCAGAGCTTGAAAGAGCGCTATGATCCAAAACAACACTTGGTTTACCGCGTATCAAAGAATTTAGCTAAAATTATTGAAGACAGTTTTGATAGTGGAAGGCTCAATGAAGATGAGATTTCTAAAGAGATAGTTGATTCAATTTTTCCTTCAGGCCAGAAAGAGAGTTATGATTATATAATTTTAGGTTGTACTCACTATCCTTTCGTCAAAGAGCTATTTAAGGCCAATGTTGGGGCCCAAAGTATTTCTCCTTGTTATCATGTGGCCAAGCATATGGCAGATCAATGTGTCATAAACGAAGATGCTCAAATCGTCGATTTCTTCTATTATCGTGATAGTCGAAGCCCAGATTTATGGCGCAAAGTTAAAAAGCAAAATTTAGAAGGTTTTCCCTTTTTCTAAGTGACGATCCTTAAAAGCGTAAGTTAAAATATGGCAAATTTTAAACTAACGAAGGATTGGTATATGTCTAAAATTAAATCTATTACTCCACGTCAAATCTTAGACTCACGAGGAAACCCAACTGTTGAAGTTGATTTAGTAACTGAAAATGGTTTTATGGCCCGTGCAGCAGTTCCTTCTGGGGCATCAACTGGCTCTAAAGAAGCGCTTGAGTTAAGAGACGGTGACAAGTCTTACTACCTTGGAAAATCTGTTAGAAAGGCAATTTCAAATATCAATGAATATATCGCGCCAAAAATTATCGGAATGGATGTTTTTGACTTAAGAGCTGTTGATCAAGCAATGCTTGATGTTGATGGAACAGAAAATAAAGAAAAGTTAGGAGCTAATGCTATTCTTGCTGTTTCAATGTGTGTTGCTCGTGCAGGTGCTCTTGAAAAAGGAAAGTCTCTTTATGCTTATTTAAGAGAAGATCTAGGTGTTCCTGTGGCAAGTGATAAGTATCGCTTACCAACTCCTATGATGAATATTATCAATGGTGGGGAGCACGCTTCAAATAATCTTGATATTCAAGAATTTATGATTATTCCTCATATGGAAAAGTCATTTAGTGAAAACCTAAGAGCTGGTGTTGAAACATTTCACGCTCTAAAAAGTGTTTTAACAGAAAAAGGATATTCAACAAATGTTGGTGATGAAGGTGGGTTTGCACCATCTCTTAAGTCACACGAAGAGGCCCTAGATCTAATTCTCAGCGCTATTGAGAAGGCCGGTTATAAACCAGGTCAAGATATCTCGATCAGCCTTGATGCAGCTGCTTCAGAGTTCTATAAAGATGGAAGCTACAAAATGCAAGGTAAGAGCTATTCAAGTGAGGATATGGTTGAATATTACTCAAATTTAGTTTCAAAATATCCGATATATTCAATTGAAGACGGGCTTGATGAAGCCGACTATTCTGGTTGGGTAAAACTGACTGAAAAGTTAGGGGATAAATGCTTACTAGTTGGAGATGACTTATTTGTAACAAATAAGAAGATCCTAGCTGAAGGTATTGAGAAAAAGCAGGCAAACTCAATCTTAGTTAAGATTAATCAAATTGGTTCTCTAAGTGAAACATTTGATACGTTAAAGCTAGCTTTTGAAAATAACTTTAGAGCAATTATCTCTCACCGCTCAGGAGAAACAAGTGATGCCTTCATTGCTGATCTTGCTGTAGCAACTTCGAGTGGACTTATTAAAACAGGTTCTGCTTCAAGAAGTGATCGTCTTGCAAAATACAATCAACTACTAAGAATTGAAGAGGCCCTTGGTAGTGAAGCAAAGTACGACGGATTAATCTAAGTCAAAATATAAAGGCCTCGTTTTAAGAGGCCTTTTTTTATGTCTAAAAATATACCTAAGTCAGATAACGAAGCACTACATTTTCTCCATGATCTTCTCAATCACACACATGGCCTGAAGCTCTATTTAGAGTCTCGTCATGGTCAGATGGAGCAAGCAAGTCTTAATCTTATTTATAATGAAGTGCAGGCCTTAGAAAATCAAATATCATCCCAATTTAAGCGTTTAAAGGATACAGATTCATATAGTGTCGAAAGTCTTATTGATACTTGTAAGAGACAATTTGAAATTTATCAATTAAAGGTCGACTTAAAAGTTTCAATTTTTCAAAGTGATCTGGCCCCTATTGAATTTTCTTGTGATGGACAAATTTTTGAACGCCTAATAAAAAATATCTCAAAAAACTTATATCTTTGGTCGAGTCCCAAAAGTATGATTGAGTGTCACATCAGTGAAGTTGATGAGAAGATTCAACTAACTTTCTCAAATGAAATTAATGAGCACACAGACTTAGAACAACAATCAAATGGCATTGGCCTACTCTCAATGAAGCGTCTTGCTAGTGAAAATGGCATTACATTTCAAAGTTACTTAGAGAAAGAGAAATGGATAACGATAATCCTGATTAATAAAATCGGACATATTAAACAAAATATCGCCTGCTAGGTAAAAGAATTCTATCTATATTAAAAAGTAATAAAGAAGGTTATTCTATATAACATATGGAATTTATAAAGATCTTTATTTCGTTAACGATTTTGTTTGCCTCTGGCCTACAGGCCTTAGCAAACCCTCGAATCTATCAATCAGACGCTACTGCACTAAATAAAGGTGCATCCAAAGTTAAGATTGAAGGCAGCTTTTCTTCGACTCTTTCTCAAGTTGACAGTGAGGGTAATGAAGTGGTTTACAATGATGATGTAAGCTACAATTTACTTGATGCAAATATTGATTATCAATATGCCATCATGCCTAAGTTTCAACTTCTTGCTGGCCTTAAAGGACGATATGTAAGTAGTGGTGATACTCTTGAGACGCAAACGACAGCTGGGCTTGAGTCTTTTTATGTCGGAGCATTCTATGCTTTTGATAAAATGCATGGAAAAGATTTTGCTGTAAACGCACTTTATCGCTTCAGGCCTTATACTGTTGATACGTATTCTGGTTCAGCGCCAAGTGATGAATTAATTTTAGGTGACGGTGGAAATGATCTTGAGCTCAATTTCCTAGCTAAATTTGAATCAACAAAGTGGACATCATACGACTTCAAGGTTGGTTACCGTATTCCTGGGGCCCCTATTTCTTCAGAGATCATTTTTGATGCAAGACTTGTAAAGCATTATGTTGATTGGGCCTTTTGGCTTTCTGCAAATGGTGTCTACTCATTGGGTGGTGATGAATACACTGATAATCCGAACGCAAAGCCTGTTGTTGCTAGTGGTTACACTTCAAGGTGGAATTCGATTAATCGCCAATTCCTAAACTTAGACGTTAGTGCTCAAACTCTATTTGGAAAGAAGTATCTTGCTTATGCAACAGTTGGTGCAAAGGTTGTTGGAACTTCAACTGATAAAGACTTTTATACAACTCTAGGTCTTACTTGGACTACTGGTGGTGTAACTGCTCAGCAGAAATTTGAAGAGAGTTTTAAAGAGTACTCTGTCGAGGCCAATGTTATTAAGGTTTCTCCTAGGGGAGTTTTCATTAAGATTGATCATGGCTCTCTTGACGATATTCAAGTTGGAAATATTGTTGATATTTATAAAACAGACTACTTTGGCGGAAATATATTAGTTGCTCAAGGCAAGGTTTATGAAGTTTCAAGTGCTTCATCAATTATAAAAGTTGTGGCACGTTACCGTAAGGTGCCAATAGAAAAAGGCTTTGCTGCCAGGATTAAGTAGTTGAAATGAGGAAATATTTAGTAATTGATATAATTGTAAGTTAAGCTAAAATATTGAATATAAACATAAAAAGGATATTATCGATGATGAAGCAAATTCTAATTGCTTTCTACCTACTGGCCACATCAGCTGTAATTGCAAAACCTTATACTTCTAACTTTCTTGAGTTCGAACTACCAAATGGTTGGGAGTGTTCTATTGAGGGAAGTGAGTATGTTTGTCAGTCGACAAATGATAGAAGAAAGAAAGAGGCCATCATTATTTTCGCGGCCAAGCACCGTGGTAAACAAGATGACTTAATTCAATACAAGGCCTATTTAGAGCAGGCCAAAACATTTAAGCTACCTGGTGGAAAAACACAAATTTCAGAACCTTCATACACGAGAATGAAGAAGATTCAAGGTCAAGGTCATACTTGGGTTGATTCACTTCACTTATCAAGTGAGGTTCCTGGCTTTTATACTCGTTATCTTGCGACTGTAAAAGGAGAGTTAGGTGTAGCTGTAACGTTCTCAGTTGCAAAGGAACACTACCAAACTTATAAGCCAATTTTTGATAAAATCATTGAGACGATGCAGGTATTTTCTCGCATTAAGAATGATGCTGATGGGCTTAAGCTCGCTGGTAATAAAGGTGAAGCAGTTCCGGGTGCTTCAGGTGACTTCTTAGATAACGAAGCAGGTCTTAATGATATTGGCGTTGGTGGCCAAAGACAAAAAGGTAAAGGTGCCGGTGGTGATGATATGACTCTTTATCTGATCCTTGCGCTTGTTGTTGGTGCTGGAATCTTTATCGCTAAGAACCGCAAGAAGAAAGGTACTAAGAAAAAGAAAGGTAAGAAGAAAAAGAAATAAATTTATAAAATAAAGCCTCTCTTATGAGAGGCTTTTTTTATTCTGAATCAAGACAAGCTTGAATCGCTTTATTGAATGATATATTTGTCGAAACGCTTGTTCCAAGATTTGTTGTATTACTATAGTGATTGATTGAGCAGCCACCATGTGAGTGAACACCAACAATTTTTCCCGATTTTAGATTAATAATACTTGAGCCAGAATTACCACCAGTCGTATCAACCTTATGGCGAATTAGGCCAGTTCTTCCAATACTCTCTATATAACCGATGCCGTTTTGTTGAGCAAAAGATCTTTCTGCTTCAGTATCGACTCCGTAGCCAGTAATACTTATAAGTGATTTACTTGCTGCAACAGAGTAATCTAATTCATAAAAGCCTTGAACATCTCCAGCATACTTTTGTGTCGTCTCATTTGGTAGTATTTTCATAACGGCCCAGTCATTTCCTGGTCCAGCATCACTAAGAGTAATTGAGCTTTGATCTACTTTATATGTATCTTCTTTAGATGAGTAGTTTATGCCATTTTTGTCAGATTCAGGCGTATTGAATTCGATGATATTAAAGTACTTCTTGCAGTGGCCTACTGATAGGGCGCAACTTTTTGAAATCATCGTGACTGTACAGGCATCAGTTGCAGTTTCATTACGAAGAGCTCTACCTACCTTGGGTTCATTTGAAGGAATTCGATCATCATTACCACATATTGACTTTTCTAAGGCAAATATTGAAGGCGTGATAAGTAATATAAAAATAGGTAATAATCTATTCATGGAAATCCTTGTTGTTGCGTGATGCGTTAATTTAAAGGATTTCTGAATTGTTATCAATGCTTAGTGTAGAGTTTATAGAGATAAAAAGGCCTCTGATTTAGCAGAGGCCTAATATTGTAGTCAATAGAATTAGTTTTCTTTATTCACTTGCTAGGCAGTTTTCAACGGCCGCTTTAAACTCTGCATGTAGTTGAAGAACAGTTCCAGCATTCGCATTTGATTCATCACTTCCGTAGCATCCTCCGTGAGAGTGTACTCCAACGATTTCACCTGTTTCAAGGTTAAGTACGCTTGAGCCAGAGTTTCCACCCATTGTATCAACTCTGTGGTTTAAAATTGCAGCACGATGCTGTCCATAATAGTCACCACCGATTTCAGTTAATGGGCCAATATTATTTTGTTGAGCAAACTTTCTTTCAAATTCGTTATCGTTTCCATAACCTGTGATTGAAAGAATTGTCCCAACTGCAGGAATATCTTTAGCGATAGGGTAGAAGCCTTGTGCTTGACCAGGTAGTAGACCTGTCGTTCTATGAGGCTTGATTTTGAAAACGGCCCAGTCATCTCCTTGGCCATTGCTCTTATATTTAATAGTCGCTTTATCAGCTTCGTAAATATCTTTAGGGTCTGGGTGTGCAATTCCTCTTCTTGTTGAAGCAGGAGTGTTGAATTCAATAACATTGAATGTAGCAGCACAGTGACCTACTGAGATAGCACATGAGTTTGATACAAGTGTTACTGTACAACCTGCTTTATCTCTTGCTCTTTCAAGTGAGCGACCAACTTTTGGATCACTTGAAGGTACTCGATCATCCATTCCGCAAATTGTCTTATCCGTGGCAAAAATTGAAAATGGTAAAATCGCTAGTAGAAATATTTTTTTCACTCTTCTCTCCTTAGTTCGTGAAGAAATATATTAGGTCGTCAAAAAGTAAACGACAAATATGTATTTGAGATAGTAAGAAGTTGTTAGAAAGTTAAGATTTGAATATTTTTTTAAGAAGATTTGAATAAGTCTCTTTATTCATAAAGTGTATATTATGAGAAGCATCATCTATTATATAGCTATGAAATTTCACGTGATCAGATTGTGTGTAGGCGTTAGAGTATGCCTTGTACTTTGTATCTAGAGCGCCGCAGAGGTAATGATATGTGATGCCTTGTGGTAATTCGTTAAGATCTCTTAAGTCCCTTTGCATAGCAACAGAAAGTTGTGGTGATACCTTAGACCAGGCTTGAGCGTACTTTACATATTCTTTCTCTTTGCGAGTAAGCATTTCATCTATGCCAAGACAATCGTTCATTCCTTTAAAGACGCCTTGATCATACCAATTTCGGAAGAATGTTTTTTCATTCTTTCCATCAAAAAGGCCAGAGTCATGTGCGAGACGTTTTTGTCTTTCTTCTTCATTTCCTAGAAATCCTGGAGCGCCGCTTTCATTTATAAAATTCTTAATATTAGTAAGATCTGCTAATTCATTGTCTCGAAGAATCTCGTTAAAGATTCGCCCGGACATCGAATATGTAATGAAATGTACATTCATATCTCTATCAATTTTCTTAAGAGAAGAAATTAATTGTTGCTTAAATGTTTTAAGAGAATTTAATTTGTAATTCTTTCCGTGTCCCGGTAGGTCGAGATAGATAAGTAGGTAGTCCTTTGCCAGGCCATTTGTGGCCTCTTCTAGCTCTAGTGCATTTCCCATAAAACCGTGAGAAATGAAAATAAGATCACCATTAGGGTTTCCTTGAACGCTGATTGCAATTTCTTCATCAAATTTTAAAAAGAGTTTATTAGTGAGCTCTTTTATTTTTTCTCGATTTATTTTCACCGCCACTTGCACGTCTTTGAGGTCCATGGCCTTAAATAGTAGGTGTGGTCTCTCAAAAGAGATAAGCTCTCGCTCAATAGTCTCTTGCGCATCTTTTAATGAAATGTCATCGCAATAAGTAATGGCAATAAGATTTTCATACCTTTCGTTTTTTAAGGGTGACACATAAATATTCTTGAAGAATTTAGAAAGTTTCTCTTCAATGATTTCAGGATTTATATTCTCTGCAGCTTTTTGGAAAACGAAATCACTTCGCCCTTTGATTGTGTAATTACCGTCTTGATCAACTTCGATCAGGTCATTAGTATAATACTTCTGATTGAAGTCTTGGCCGTGTAGGTAGCCAAGAGCGATGCTCTTTCCCTCTAGAACACATTTAGCATCGATAATGCTAATTTTGCCATCCATGGGTTTGCCACATGTGCTTAGAAGTTTTATGTCTCTTGTAAAGGGGGTTGCCAGAAACTGCGCACAAGACTCACTTGCCCCAAATGAGTTTGATAAATAAATCCCTTCTTGTGTTGCTTTATTTATCAATGCTGTTGCCACTTTTGATCCACCAAGAACGACACCCTTCATTTGACTCATTCTCGAAATCATTTGAGGATCATCGATTAATCTTGCTAGTTGAAGTTGAACCAGAGAGCAGATTGTAATTTGTGTATTGAGTATTAAATCATTTTCTAATTGTGCGGCGTTAACAATAGTAAGTGAGCTGGCCGCAATAAGGCTGCGCCAAGCAATCATGATTCCACCGATGTGAAAAAGTGGAAGTGATAAGGCCCAGTTGTCATTAGGGGTTATATGATAATGTTCTACGGTTGCTTGTGCACTATTTAAAAGTGACTCAAGACTTAGTCTTACACCTTTAGGACGGCCCGTGGAGCCAGAGGTGTAAATGACACTTGCGCATGATTTTTCGTTTAGAATTCCCTCAAGCTTTGCATTTATTAAACTATCGAGCTCATAGTCTTTGGGCGAAGCTTCTAATCTTCTTGCATCAACTAGGATTGGAGTTATTCCATGCTCGATTAAGCGAAAGTATTCAATGAGGAAGCAAATATTATTGTCTGGACGCCAGGATAAAACTTTGTAGCTTAAGTTTTTACCATCGGCCTTTGATGCTTCGTCTAGTTCTTGTATTTGAGATTTTAATTCTTCATAGCTAAGAACACACTTACCATCTTGATAGATAAATGGCCCCGAGGCATTAGCAATGAGTTTTGATATAAAACCAATTTTATTCATAACTTCGCATTAGACCAACAACAACACCTGCGATTCGAAAGTCATTTTCTGCTGTGATGACAAAAGGTGAGAGGCGATCATTTGCAGGATGCAACTCAACTGAGTTTTTCTTTTTAAAGAAGTTTTTAACTGTGGCCTCATTATCAACAAGAGCGATGACTGTTTGGCCTTGGTTAGCATTTTCTTGCGCACGACAAACGAGAATATCTCCCTCGTGAATACCGTCGTTAATCATGGAGTCACCTTGTACATTTAGTGCAAAGTATCTTCCTGGCCTTGAGACCATATGACTTGGTACGAGAGTGTGCTCACTTGGGTTTTCGATGGCCTCAATTGGATTTCCTGCTGCAACATCACCAAGAAGGGGAATCTCGCTAAATTGTGGACTCATATTTGTTAAGGACGCTAGTTGTTGATCAACATTAGATGTTGTTTGCTCCACATCCAGTAACTTAATTCCACGACGAGCATTCCAGTCAACTTCGATTTTTCCGGCCTCTTGCAAATAGTGCATATATTTATTTACGGAACCGAATGACTTAAGGCCAAAATGCTCTTTAATTTCTTTTTGCGTAGGAGCATAGCCCTCGGCCAGGTAGTAATTCTTTATATAGAGATAAACTTGGTTTTGTTTCTTTGTTAATGCCATAACAATATGTTATGCGTAAGATATGCGTAAGTCAACATAAGTTTTGTTCACATACTTTGTGAATATTTTTCACGGTTTTTGTGAAAAAAACTTACAATCAAAAATCATCTCTTTCTTGAATTGACGTAGGGCCTTGAAATAGCTACTTATAGGTCATCAAATTAAAGGGAGGGTCCATGAAATCGTTTACAAGTTTAAGTCGTTTGGTAGTTATCGCTACATTACTATTTAGTACGAATGCATTCTCTCTAGATGCTAGAGCGCTGAATAAAGCGAAGTTTGAAAAGCTCGATGCAAGAGATCAAGAACAGTATCTTGAGATTGTTGATCGTGAAGTAACTGAAGTTTATCCTCGTTATGGACTTGTTTATAACAAGTTAACAAATGAGAAGAGTGGCGCAGGACTTGGTGAAGTCTTTATGACAGTTGATAAGATTTTGGCCCTTGGGCAAAAGATTTGGAAGATTGTCGATGCAGGAAAACCTGTTAGTAGCACAAAGTTTACAAAACCAATCAGTATCATCCCAAATATGGAAGATGTTAATGGAACATTCTCTTCAATGTCTCACTGGAGAGCTCCAATTGTTCGCTCATTCAAAGTTGCTTACCGCAATGGATTTGGCTCTGAGGTTATCTCATTCGTTTATACAGTTGTATTTCAATACGGTGGAAAGTTTGAAGGCAAGGGATCTTATATTACTGGCCTTTTTGTAAGTGCAAGTAACGTAAGTGTTTCTTGGGGATTTAACTTCTCAGCTTCAAGTGAGATTATGTCAATTGCAAATCAGGGAAGCATGGATTCACCAGTTGCTTCAGCAGTAGTTAATATTAACTACAAGGCATCATCAGTTTTGAAATCGATTGATGAAACAGATATCTTCTACGTAAATGGAGATGGCCTACTACAAAGAATGAATTAAGAATTAAAATAGAAAAGGCTTCCATCGGAAGCCTTTTTTTATAGTTTGTTTGCCTCTTTTAAAGCATCTGTTAGCATTGATTTGAAACGATCCAGCCTTTCTTCTTGCTGGTTCTTATACTTCTTAGAAGATGCCCTTTCCGCGCTTAAATCACGCCCTTCAATCGCTGGTGCAATAATTTCTTTAATTATATATTCTCGAGCACGAGCACCAGTTCTTGTTTTAGTAATTTTATACCATTTGAAATCTTTCTTATCGATAATATTTAGGAGGTCTCCTGCGTTTATCGTAAACTCTCTAAAGAAACCTCTTAGGCCACGTGAGCGATTTCTCATGCGATTAAGCTCAGTTTGAACAAGAGCATACGAGAGTTGATCGCCAAATGATCCATCTTTTGTATCACTTGTAAGTGCTTGAGCAAGTAGCTTTCTAAGATTAGTATCCTCTGCAATATTATCAATTGCACCTTCTTCAACTTTTTTAAGAATATATTCTTTAAGCTTGCGCCCTTGTGGTGTTCTCATAATATCTGTTAGCAGACGATTGTTTGTAATATCTTCAATCTTTTCGATAACAAGATTATCTGGCCCATTATAAGAAGCTAGCTCTTTTTTTAAGACTTCATTTAAATTCATTCCCAGTTGTGAAGTGATGAGGTTTTCAAGCAGTTCACTTTTCATGAGGGCCTGGGTATTTTGTGCTGTTGAAGACGAAGGATTATCAAGGCCATGCCTTTGCATTGCAATTGTTGTGTTGTGAATTGCCTGATCGCAGATAGCAGTATTATTTTCGCATGAATACTTAAGTGTAGATCCTACTAGCTCAAGAGTTGAAATAAGTTGTGCATTCGGCATTCCCTCAGAAGATGACGAATCTTGTTTGTGACCAGTTTCTTGAGCTTTTGCAGGAATGGTGAGGAGGATATCCATGACCTTTCCTAGTTGCTCTGGGTTTTGTCTTCCGTAGACTTGAATGAAACGAGTCTTAACTTCATCTTTTGCTTGTGCTTCAAGTTTAGCAACACAAGAGTTCATATTTTGAGTGGCCTCTTCTAGATCAGGGTTTCTAGGCCCATCAATACAACGTTCAAATTCGCGGTATGCTTGTGATTTCGTGAAGTCCTGTAATGTTGCATTTGGATTTGCAAACTTATTAAGATCAGAAAGGAGAGTCTTAGCAATTGATTTGGCGATATTTCCAATTTCACTGCTAAGGCAATCTTTTGCGTTATCCTGTGCTTTTATATCATCACTTACCGAGTCAAGACACTTCATTAAATTTCTTGAAGATGTTTGAGTTAGAGATGCTACTTTGTTTGGTTCGTTGCTAAAAAGTGGTGCAATCGTTTCTTTTATAATCTTTGGAGCAAGTGAACGGTAAGCATCCTTAACAGTCACTGACATACAAACACTCGCTGCCGTTGTTGCGTTTATTTCACTGTTTCTTTCTTTATCTGCAAGTGTCTTATCAAGACAATTGTTAAGTTGGGTACTGATTTTCTCTTTTGCTGCTTCAAATTCAGCTTTTGTAAATTTCGACTTAAAATCCTCTAGAGTCTTTTCAATTGCTCCAGGAGCAACTCTTTTAATAAGTAGAGGAGTTAGGGTGTCGACGTTGCTATCAAGATTATCAGGAGTACTATTAGTTATGTGATTCTCGATAAATCTATTGAGGGAATTAACCTCGTTTGTTGGTAAGTTAAACTCTTTTACCTGAGCATGTGCCATTTCTTTTGCAATTAAACCAATGACACTTCTTTGGGTTTTAAATGTACAGGCCGAAATAATATTGTTCATTTCATCTTGATATGAGCCTAATGATGTGTGTTTTGAAAGATCGCTTTCTAGGCAACCTTTCATTGTATTCTTTACTCTTGATAGCTCTTGCTCTGATATTGCCGCTTCAACTACTGTGTCAGCAATACCTTTGTCACTTGTTGCTTTATAAATACTATCTTTTAGAATTGATCCTGAAAGGGAAGTGATGGCCCCTGTTAAGCACTGGTTAATAAGATTTTCATCAATGTTTTTTGTCAGATCTCGATATATTTCTCTTTTTGCTCGTTCAATACAAATTTCATAATCTCCAATAATTCTTTGAGAAAGACGAACTCTTTGGGCCTCGTCGATATTAAGAGCATCAAATTGTTTATCAAACTCAAGTGCTAAAATTGACTTTGCAGCTTGTGCTGTTGCCATGGCCGTAATAAATGCTGAACATTCATTTCCGTCAGTTGTATTCTTTGCATTCATACAGGCCGGTAGATGCTTCGTTTTAATTTCTTCAATTAAAAGATTTTTTTCATTTTGAGATAGGCTTTCAGATATCTTTGGATTAGTTAAGATTGCAATTTCTACTACATCGTAAGTTGCACTCATCTTAAGACTATCAATACATTCACCAATTGTTTTTGTGAATTGTTCGGTACTCATTTTAGCAAGCACAAGATATTCTTGTGGTGTTTGACCCTTTTCATTAACAATAGGTGCATAACGACAGTTATTTGACTTCCTTAGTATATCTCCAACAATAGCGTTGTTTTGTGATTTTCCTGTGTAGCCTTTAATTGCATCATTAACACGTCCAGCACGAGTACGATGATAACTTTCTAGGATTCCTGTATAGACACAACCTTTAACGACTGATGTTGTGTCGATGATCTTTTCAAACTTATTAAAGTTTTCACTCACACACTTCATATATGCGTTTGTTGACTTTGATTTAAGTGTCGGTATGCCATCTTCTGGTGTGAAATTAAGGCCAATTTGTTTTTCTAATTCTTTCTCACCTATAGCTAGTGCAATATTATTTGTGAATATATTTGAACATTCGATGACTTGATCTTTTCTGACGGCCTTATTAAGACACTTATCTAAGTCTTTAAGGTAAGGTGTAACAAAGGCCATCTTTTCTTGTTCACTAGAAAAAGTCTTCATGTCATCAAGTAGTAAATTGACAACTTCTTTTGAGTAAGCGCTTGCTAGCTCCCTTATTTTATCGAAATTACCAATATCCTTCTTGTTAACATCATCAAATATTTCTTTAATTCTTGCCTCTGTTAAGTTTTCAGAAATTGCACCAATATTCTTAAATGTTGTATACAGAAATTCTTCTTTATCAAATGGGTTAATGCTTCCAAAGAAGTTAAAGACACCAATAGCACCTCTTTCAATGACTCCCATTGTTTTGTCTCCAAAGTCAGGGGATTCCATATTTGAGTAGCTAAGCCTTGCTGTAAGTGACTTACGATGACACTCTTTTTCAAGATCACGAAATTCATTTGTAAGCTCTTGCCTTTCTTTTGCAATAGAAGTTTTTTCGTATCCATTTAGCTTAGAGATGATTTCGTTTAATTGATCATTTAATTCAATGGCAGGAGTAATAAGGTTTGCAATACACTCTGCTGCATTATTACAAACGATAACTGCCGATTCTTCACTATAAGTTGTGTCCTCAAGAGTTGCTAAAAAATCAGACTCAAGCTCATACTGTTCTTTCAGTTTATTCATAGGGATAAACTGTCCATCACTAGAGATTATCCCAGCAAGGATCTCTTCTTGATTCGTTTGATTTTGGCAAATAATAGGTGAAGCGCTATATGACTTCGAAAGTTTAAGCTTTTTAATATCACTTATAAGATGTGTTGATCTTACATTAACTTCTTTTGATGCTGCTTTAATTTTACAATTAGAAAGTTTTTCGTCGCTATGATGCTTTGTTGGAAAGTAGGCGATGGGTGTGTCTAACTTTAGGGTTTTATGAGCAGCATCTCTTTGATTGTATCTGACAGCGGGAATTCGATAGCTAATGCTATCGTTATGACAAGATACATAATAGCGAGTTAATTGTAGGGCCCTTGGATTAGATGTACGTGTACAACTTTGTTCATATACTATCGTATTTCGATCGAGGATAGTTGCACTACATATCGGAGTTGCACTTTGTGCATCTGATTTAATATTGCCACGTTTTAAAACACAGGCCGACAGATCGTCTGAAGCATAGACTTGAAAGGTCGTAGATATAAATATGAATAAAATAATAATAAAACGATACATTTCATTGATCTTTTCGGAATGTTTAGATTAATACTTGAGGGAAATGTTGAGGTATTAGAAAAGACTTGGGCCAGAGATTGAGTCTAAGTAGCTGATAATCCCTTTTGCTGAGTATTTTGCATAGAGGTGATGAAACCAATCATCTAAAACAAGAGAGGCTTCAGTAGTGTTCGTAAGAAAGCCGGCCTCTAAGAGAATAGAAGGTCTTTTTGATAATGCTAGTACATAGAAAAGGCCCGGTTTTAGGCCTCGGTCTTTCATCTTATAATTCTTTGTTAGAAGCTTTCCTAATTCATCGTGAACTTTAGTCCCAAGCTTTTTAGATTCTGGTGCAACACGCTCAACGACAAGATCAGTTAGAATATTGTTGATGATGACCTGTTTTCCTTCAAGATCTCGGTTTTCTACCGCTTCAATTTTTGCGATCGCAGCATCTTGGTGATTGTTTAAGTAGTATGTTTCAAAGCCACTTGAGCTATTGTCTTCGGCCGCATTTAAGTGGATTGAAATAAAAATATCGGCCTTAATAATGTCGGCCATATCTGCTCTTTTTTGTAGAGAGACTGTTTTATCAATTGTTCTTGTTAAATAAGCGCGGTGCCTCTTTGTTTCATTGATATACTTTTTCAATTTAACAGCAATTTTTAGTGTGACATCTTTTTCACAAACAACGTTTAGCTTCTTTTTTCTCCACACTTTTGCCTTGGCCCCACAGTCTTCACCGCCATGACCAGGGTCAATCAGTACAGTCGCTGCAAACGTCTGTGATACGAGTAAGATGGAACAAATAAGAAGTAAGTTTTTAATCATGTATAGTTATTATATGGATATCCCTCTAGCAGTGCAAATGGATTTTATAAAGCTTATGAATCTTTTGATCATGAAAGTCCTCAGGGATGCTCCATCTTGTCATATCCTTGACTTCAAAGCTCTGTTGTACTTGCTCACTAAGTTTAAAGCTACGTAAGTTATTTGAAAAATAGAGGACGCCACTATCTTCAAGAAGTTTTGAACAGTGCTCAATTAAAAGCTCGTGGTCTTTTTGCACATCAAATACAACATCCATTTTTTTAGATTTTGACATTGATGGTGGATCAAGGATGATGACATCGTATTTCTTGTCCTGCTTTAAAGCTTCATCTTTTAGGTATTTTAAAACATCTTCTCTAATGAAAGTATGTTTATTGATATCTAATTCATTAAGTTTAAAGTTTTCTTTTGCCCAATCAAGATACGTATTAGACATATCAACACTTGTTACAGTTGCTCCAGCATATGCACTTGCAACAGATAAGCTTCCTGTATAGCAAAAAAGGTTTAATACTTTTTTATTTTGAAAATCTTCTTTTGCTAATAATTGCCTTAGTGGCCTATGATCGAGAAAGAGGCCTGTATCAATATACTTATTTAAAACTAGTTTAAATTTTAAATTACCTTCTTGAGAAATAAGGGGAGTTTCACCTTTAGATTTTTCATATTGAAAATCCTGTCCTTGTACCTTTCTTTCTTTTATGAAAATGGCATCATCGTTAAGTTCAGTGTGTTCCTTAATGGCCTCAACCAATAGGGGAAGATGGTTCTTATCAGCGTCAATCTTATCAATGCTTCTTTTATAAATAACACAGTAATTGGCGTGAATATCAACAATGAAAGGAAAGTCAGGAATGTCTCTGTCATAGAGGCGAAATGAATCAATATTATTTCTCTTGGCCCATTTCTTTTTATGTCGATAAAGTTTTTTGATGCGGCCATTGATTGCACTCATGATTTTTCCTTCTGTAAATTCAAGCAGCTGATATCACAAAGATTATGCTTAAATTTTAATATTTTGCAAGTACCTGACTAAAGTATGCGACTAAGGTTTCCGTTAAGTAAGACGATATTACGAAAGCTTATCAATTTTAACATATATACAATTGATTCACATTCTATTTCGTGAGGAGAGTTTAATGAAATTTATGGGTAGAAGTATGCTTGCGCTGTATGCGTTTGTAGCAATTTCTGGAAGTACTTATGCAAGTATCTTTACTTTTGGCGAGCTTTTATTGAAGCCGGTCTCAATCAAATCTAAAATTGTGAAAGAAGGGGTCTCTGGCGCTTCTGTTACAAGCCTCAAAGATTCGATTAATAATAGTGTCGCTTCGCTTTCGCATGGACATGCAAGTTTGAGTGATGCCCTTGTTGAGCTAAGGCCAAATACGACAAAAGAAGATGCTGCAAAAATAGGTCGTATTCTAGCTGCATTAAAAATGAATCACGATACCGTAACAGGGCAAGAGTTTAAGGATATTGTAAATGATCTTGCTTATATTGCATCTGTTTATGGTGAAGACTCTAGTAAGATTTTAAATTGTTCATATTGTAAATCGGATCAATTAGCTAGTCTTGGATTCAAGTCAAATATTACTGTTGTTGCTGATCCAGTTTTAAAAAAACAAGTTTCACGACTTCCAAAAAGTTCTACATCTATTTCTCGCTACATTAGCAAGATGTCTCGAAAGGGCAATGCTAAAGATGTCACTCGTTACCTCGATGCAGGTGAGCGTAAGACTCTAGCGTTATTCTTAAGTTTTAATGATCGAGGAGCAAAGAAAGAATACAAGCAGTTCTATGATGCTGTTTCAAAATACAATGCTGACAAGGCCGGAAATGTGACTCTTGCTGGACCTACTGCAAAGGCATCTTTCTGGAAAATTATTGATGGTAAGTTTTCGCCACAAAGAGCAGCGAAACTAGCTAAGGCCATTAATGAAGCAGCTAAGAAGCCAGTTTCTAAAAGAGAAGATGAGTTTTATAAGCAACTTTATAAAGTTAGCGATAAGACTCCTGAAACAGCAAATAGTATTGAAGAGCTAAAAGCTAAAAAGTGTTTTTTCAAATAATTAAATAAATAATAAAAAATGAAGGTATAGCGTATGAGTGATACTAATAGAAAATTTAAAGATCTTTATTTGCCAGTTGTTGGAACTGTTGCAATTGGGACAGCTGCTTTTTTTGGGGTATCCCAACTTAAGCATGGTGATTATCGAAATCCATCTTCTGATGGAAGTTTCAAAACTGCTTATGAAGCATGGGCCGATCTTCAGTATTCTGGAGCATCATATAGTGCCAAGGCGCTTTTAGTAGATGATAAAACTCTTCCAGGCATGCTTGGAGGGGTAACTTACGGTGCCGAAAAAGAAGCGTCTTCTTCTCTATTAACAAGAGTCATGTCTCCTTCGACGGCAATTATTAAAAAGAATATTGATACTCTTTCAGATGCAAATAAAGAGCTTTTCTTTCGCGATTTCTTAGAAAATTATGCAAAGGATTCTAATGGATATCGTACTTATAAAGACGTTACGACAGGTCGAAAGATTGATCTTGCAAGAGACGTTGTAGACGCCGAAGGTAACCCTAAGGTTATTGATCTAACCGAACTTAAGGCAACTGATATTAAAACAGCTGACTTAGCAACTTTAGAAAAAGTTTTCTACAATCTATTTGAGCAGATGGAAGATCGATCAATGACTTTCATTAAGCCGACTGTTAGGCGTAAGTTTTTTACTGGAAACCTTCCTGGTCTTCCAAAGATTGTTCAACCAGAAGGTGGTGGTTGGTATAGCAAACCACATAAATTTCTTGGTAACAAGCAAGACTACCGCGAGTGGAAGCCTAACTTTGGTAAGGCCGAAAGATTTCTTACAGATGCCCATGGCCACGGTGGTGGTAATGGTGGTTGGGAGATTAACTTTAAGGCCCAAAATACTTATGGTGAATTCGAAGAAATGGTTGCATGGTTTAGGGAATCTCTTTCTCAAGTTGTGCGCGATCCTTTAACTGGTAAGAATAAAGTTCAACTCTTTCAAGCTCCTGGTCACCAGAGACTTGTTTTTAGAAAGCACCCTGATCTCGATGAAGCAAAGCTTTCAGAGTTCTACCGTACGATTCAGTCTTATATTGTATTAAATGGTATTAAAGGTAACTCTGGAATTGAATTTGCCAATTATAAGAATGTTCAAACAGAATCAAACCTTACTAATCTTTATCATGGTGGACGTGGTGTAATTAGGCCAGACGATCAGTGGAAGCCATGGATTGAAAAGACTGGTGGTTTAGGTATAGAGTTTAGGGCCGGAACAAAGAACCTTGCGCCTGCAAGATTTTATCAAACGACACTGGCCGCTCGTATTGGGGCCAATGACTTTAGTGGCATTGCAAGTATTTCAGACTATAACTTAAATAGCCCTGCATTTAGAGAGCCTGAAAGTATTGCAGCGCGATTTGGTATTGAACTGAGTGTTGTCGAACAGGCAATCGCTAATATGCAAAAGGCAGGAATTAAGGCCGACTACCGTGTGATGTTCTGGGGCTGGACAGAACCAGAGGTTGCATTCATTGGGGATACAAAGCGCGAGATCATTAAAAATCTTGTTAAAGATTATACACAGAAGGTCGCTCTACTTGATCCGAATATGTCTCAAGACAAATTAAAGCAAGAAATTCGTGAAATGAATCGTACATGGGTTTCAGCTTCTAAGCTAATTGATGATCTTGAAGCCTATATGCGTCCTAAGAAAATGGACTATAATGCATTAACAATGGACTTTAAGGCCAACGTCGATGCTCCTAATAGAGTTGCAAATCCAGTCGATGTTAATAAGATTGATCTTGGTATCGAGTACTCTGGTAAGTTCCCATTAAGACTTAAGTCGATTACTTCTAAAGATCGTCTTGAAGATGGTAAGCGCGCTTGGGTACAAACTGTTATTGATCTGTCATCACAAGAGCGTGAAGCAATTATTAAAAGAGTTGCTCAAGATCTTTATGAAGAAATTGGTGGAGAAGAAGGTGAGGCACCTGTTAAATTAGAAGTTGATGGACACGGGCACGGACTTGATGTTGCCTATGCAATTCGCGATTCTAAAGGCCGAAAATGGCAAGTTGAATGGGATGGTATTGGCCGCTCATATACTCCTTCTGGTGAGATCATTGCAGATTCTCCACGTGGGGGAACGATTGAGCTAATTACGCCAAAGTTTACTCCTACTATTGAAGAGGTATCGTCGGTATATAAAGCTTTTGAGAAGAATAATGTTCTTCCATCATTAATGGCCGGTGGTGGTCACGTCAATATTGACCTTGCTGCATTTGATGGTAACCCCAAGGCCCTTGCAAGATTCTTAACAATCTTCCACGAGCATAGAGGGATCATTTCATTAATGTTCCAGCATATTAATCGTACACACACTTCAGAGCCTGTCGTTGTAAGTGATACACTTAAGAATGCACTTAAGGATTTTAATGGATCTGAAGAAGAACTTAAAAAGCTTCTTTATAATGAAAGGTACTTTAATACTCGCTTTGGACGTAAGACTCGTTATATCCAACTTGATGTTTCAGCTTACTTTCAGGATGTTATCCCTGAAGAGTTTGTAACAGATGACTTTGATATCTCTAATCCTACAACAGATTGGAGAAGAACTTTTAGAGTCGATCCAAAAATTAGAAAAGGTGAGTTTAGAATGTTCAATGCTCCTCGTGATGCGGCCGAATCAGCAATGCAGATTCAGCTTGTAAGAGCAATGCTTGATAAGGCCATCAATAGTACGACTGCCTTATCTGGTGAAATTGATAATACGACTCACGTTGATTATGTTAAGAAACCAGATATGGTTGAAGATGATCTTAAAAAGTTATGTGATGATTTAGGACTTGATGTTAACCAATTCCGTACAGCTGCAATGGAAGGTTTATCTATTTCTCAACTAGAGTCAGATAAAATCTTCTTTAGAAGTATTGATGAGAAAATGGCAATCCATCCTCATCAACCTGGTTGGGGAAAAGCTGTTGATGCAAGAAGTAGCGATGAAGCTCTTAACTCTACTGGACGTCAGTGGACTCCAGGGCCAGCTGATGAGTTAAATACAATGGATAATGAGCACCGTATCCGTGCAGCTCTTGCTGCCCAAGAGATGAGACAAGATATTGTTCCAGCTCGTGAGCTACCAGGAGAGTTTGTGAGAACAAATAGTTGTGAAGAATTATTAAATGAAATTTTATAGAAAAGAAAAGGGCCTCATCAGAGGCCCTTTTTTTTATATTAATTTTTAAGCTTGTAAATCCTGAATATAATCCATAAAGACTTGATGGCGAATTGGCTTATAAAGAATGTCATGTGCGCCTAGTTCTTTTACTTCATCAAGAGACACTTCTTGGTGGGCCGTTACAAAAATAAATTTCTTGAAATCTAGTCCTTCTAAAATAAGGTTTTTTAAGAAGTCGATTCCATTCATTTTTGGCATGCGAATATCAGAGAAAATATAATCGAATTTTCCATTCTTAACTTTCTCAAGCGCCTCTTCACCATTGTACGCAACTTCATAATCTAATCCGATGCGATCAAACATGTATTGATAGAGCTCTACTAATTCAACTTCATCTTCCACAAATAAAAACTTCAAATTAAAAATCCTGTTGTGCCGTGCTGTGTTGTCTAAAAGACACTTCATCATAGTTAATTTTTATTTGTTTATCAAGCAATTTAGTTTGATTGACTTAACTATTTGAAATCATTTGTCTTGAAAAACTCTACATCAGCATACTTTTCCGTTGCAAGCTTAAGGTCCCATTCCGTGCGGTAAATAAAGCAAGGGCGGTCCTTAATATCAAAAGCGATATTTGCACTATAGCGGGAAATAAACTCGTCTTTAATTTTCTCGCTTGGAAATTTTATCCATCTAATACCGTTGTAAGGGAAGCCTTCGTATTCTCCCTTAACATTATATTCGTCTTCTAGGCGACGTTGGACAACTTCAAATTGCAGGGCACCAACTGCACCAAGAATTTTCTCTGTTGAGTTATGGCGTCTAAACAACTGAACAGAACCTTCTTCTGATAGTTGCTGTAGACCTTTATCAAGCTGCTTTCCTTTCATTGGGTCTTTTAAGAGAACTCTCTTAAATAGTTCCGGGGCAAAGCTTGGAATCCCTGTAAACTGCATGATTTCACCTTCTGTAAAAGTGTCTCCAATTTGCAGCTTTCCTGAATCGTGGATACCAATGATATCTCCTGGAATTGCATATTCAGTAATTTCTCGATCTTGTGCTTGAAAGATTAGTGGAGTTGCTATTTTTAATTCTTTTCCTGTTCTTGCTAATGTAACTTTTTGGCCACGAGTAAACTTTCCTGAACAAACGCGGATGAAAGCGACGCGATCACGGTGCTTCTTATCCATGTTTGCCTGAATCTTAAATACAAAACCACTAAATTTAGATTCACTTGGCTCAACAATACGTGTTTCACCTTTTTCTAGTGGTGCAGTGATTACTTCACGCTTTCCTGGACCTGGCGCAAATTTAGAGAATGTATCTAAAACTTCTTTTACACCAAAGTTATTAAGAGCAGATCCAAAGTACATTGGAGTCATGATACCTGCTAAAAACTCTTCTTCGTCGAATTCTGGCATTAGTTCACTAATCATTTCAAGATCGTTTTCTAACTTCTCTAATAATTCTTCGCCAACAAAGTCGACAATATGCTGAGCTCTTAAGTCGCTTGCATCAATGATATTTGGACTAAATGGATCTTGAGCATCTTTAAAACTCATAATTGTTTTCTTCTTAAGATCGTATACACCTTTGAAGTCAACACCTGAGCCAATTGGCCAAGTCATTGGCACACACTGAATAGAACAAGTCTTTTCAACATCATCAATTAGTTCAAATGGGTCAAGAGAATCGCGGTCAAATTTATTACAGAAAGACACAATTGGAGTATCTCGCATTCGACATACTTCCATTAGCTTCTTTGTTTGAGTCTCAACACCTTTGGCCGAGTCAATCATCATTAGAACACTCTCTACAGCAGTTAGCGTACGATAAGTATCCTCGGAGAAATCCTTGTGACCAGGAGTGTCGAGAAGGTGCATGGCACGTTCATTATATGGAAATGACATAACTGATGAAGTGATTGAGATACCACGTTCTTTTTCCATCTCCATCCAGTCTGATTTTGCGTAGTTACCTTGCTTACTCTTTACCATACCTACGCTGCGTACAACTTGACCAAACCATAAAAGTTTTTCCGTCATTGTTGTTTTCCCCGCATCTGGGTGAGAAATAATTGCAAAGGTCGCTCTTTTTAAATCTTCCATTTAATTCGTATCCTAATTTTATAATTTTATGATGCGACACTGTAACACAGTGTGAATAAATTGAATAGCTTACTTCAAATCTTATTTATTTTTTAAATTTACTTAATTGAGTGTCTTGGGCATACTCTTAATCAATAATTTCTTTGTAGAAAAGTTAACAAAATTAACAATTTAAGGAGAACTGATGAAAGGTTTTAAATCTTTAATTGGTCTTATTTGTGTTGGTGCTATTTCAGTTAGTGCCCAGGCCGCAAAAAAGCCAAATTTTTTAATTATCTGGGGAGATGATATTGGTGTTGAAAATATCTCTGCCTACAGTCACGGTATTATGGGTTATAAAACTCCAAATATCGATCGAATTGCTAAAGAAGGGATGATGTTTACAGATTACTATGCTGAACAATCTTGTACAGCTGGTCGTTCAGCGTTCATCACAGGACAAGCAACTCTTAGAACAGGTCTTTCAAAAGTTGGGCTTCCTGGTGCTAAGGCTGGACTTCAAGATCGCGATATCACAATTGCAGAGGTATTAAAGACTCAAGGATATGTTACGGGTCAGTTCGGAAAGAACCACCTAGGTGATAGAGATGAGCATCTACCGACAAAACACGGTTTTGATGAATTCTATGGAAACCTATATCACTTAAATGCTGAGGAAGAGCCAGAAGATCCAGACTATCCAAAAGACAAGGCGTTTCATAAGAAATTTGGTCCTCGTGGAGTTCTTCACTCATTTGCCGATGGAAAAGTAAAAGATACTGGTCCACTGACGAAGAAGAGAATGGAAACAGTTGATGAAGATATTGTTAATCGTTCAATTAAATTCATGACTGATGCTGTTAAGAAAAAGAAGCCTTTCTTTGTATGGGTAAATACAACTGGAATGCACTACCGTACACACCCTCGTCCAGAGGCCAAAGGACTTTCAGGTCAAGGTGACTACAACGATGTATTCGTACAACACGATATGTATGTAGGTCGTCTTCTTGATTCTTTAGAGAAGAATAAGATCAAAGATAATACTTTTGTTATGTACTCAACTGACAATGGTGTTCACTTCAATACATGGCCAGATGCTGGTATTACAAAATTTAGATCTGAAAAGAATACGAACTGGGAAGGTGCTTACCGTGTTCCTGCTCTCGTTATGTTTCCTGGGAAGATTAAAGCTGGTCAAATCTCAAATGAAATTGTTTCTACACTTGATTGGATGCCGACGATCACAAAGTGGGCAGGATACTCTGATATCAATAAGAAATTTCTTAAGGGAACTCGTATTGGTAAAAAGAAGGTTAAACTTCACTTAGATGGGTTTGATCTTACAAAATATCTTGAAGGTAAGGAAAAGAAGTCTCCTCGTAATGAGTTCATTTACTTAGATGATCAGGGTGTTCCTGTTGCCGTTCGTATGGGAGATTGGAAAGTTGTTTTCTCTGAACAAAGAGCAAAGACAATGGCACTATGGGCCGAACCATTTGTTGATCTTCGTGTTTCAAAGGTATTCAATCTTCGTCGTGACCCTTATGAAAGAGCAGACCAAAACTCGAATACATACTGGGACTGGATGCAGTACAAAGCGGCTTACGTTTACATGGCCATGGATGTTACATCGAAGTTTCTTGAAACATTCAAGCAGTACCCACCAAGTCAAGCTGCTGACTCATGGAGTATGAAGGATATTACAAGAAATATTCTCCAGCAAAATAAAAAGAAATAACTTACTTTGATATGGCGGACCTAGTGTTCGCCATATTTATATTTGGAATGATTATGTCTGTTTTAAATGAAATTCAAAATATTCAAGAACAATTAAATAATCGAATCATTGGTCAAGAAGAGATCATTGAAAAGATCATTCTTGCAGTTCTATGTAATGGAAATGTTCTTCTTGAAGGTAATCCTGGAACAGGTAAAACGACAACGGTAAAACACCTGGCCGGACTGATTGGTGCCGATTTAGGTCGTATTCAATTTACTCCAGATTTACTCCCATCAGATGTTGTTGGTTCTGAGTTATATTTGACTGATGAAAGTGGTAAGGGCCGTATTGAATTTAGTAAAGGACCTGTTTTTAACAATCTTCTTTTGGCAGATGAAATTAACCGTGCCCCCTCAAAAGTACAATCAGCTCTTCTTGAGGCCATGGAAGAAAGGCAAGTTACAGTAAATGGTGTTACTCATAAATTACCTAAACTTTTTATGGTTTTAGCAACTCAAAACCCAATTGAACAAGATGGTACATATCCGCTTCCTGAAGCACAATTAGATCGCTTTATTTTTAAGTTAATTCTCAATTATCCTAATAAGGATAATGAAATGAAAATTATGCAATTAATTCGAGATAATTATAATGCTCCACAGATCAAGAGTGTCTCAAGTGAAGAGATCATTTTTGAGGCGAGAAATGAAATTCAAAAGATTACTTCTTCGGCCGCAATTGATCAGTATATTGTTGATATTGTCGATGCAACAAGAAGTAGCGATAAACTCCCTGATGATACACGTAAGTATATAACAATGGGACTTAGTACTCGTACGACCCTCTCGCTAGATATTGCTGCTAAGGCCAAGGCCTGGCTTTGTGGCAGCGAATTTGTCACTCCCGATCACGTGCGTTCAATAATGAAGCCAGTTCTAAGGCATCGATTATATATTAGTTATGAGGCCATCGCTGATGGAGTCTCGGCCGATAATATAATTGATCAAATAATAGACTCAGTAGCTGTATTGTAAAAACAATGATTCAAGAGAATACGATTTACATATCTAAGAACTATCTAATGGAGCTTAAAGCTAAGATGGTTCATTTTCGTACATTCATTGATCGTCCGATTAGGAATAAGTATGTAGGAAGGTTCGCATCTAAAGTAAAAGGCCAAGGCCTAATTTTTGAAGAGATGGATAATTATCGTCTAGGAGACGATATCAGAAATATGAACTGGAAACTTACACAGAAACTTTCTAGGCCTGTTGTTAAGAGATATACCGAAGATAAAGAAAGACCGGTCTACTTAGTTGTTGATCAAAGCTCAACCATGTTCTTTGGTTCAACAAGTAAAATGAAGTCTGTAGTGGCCTGTGAGTTAGCAAGTATCTCATATTGGAGCGTTGTAAATAACCAAGACCCAGTCGGGGCCTTTGTTATTTCTAATGATGGTCATAGCTTTATAAAAGCATCAAAGTCACAAGTAAGATCTGTTGCTATATTAAGTGAGTTAGAGAGCGCAAATCGTAAACTCGATGTAAGTAGTTTGACTAATAAGATGGATGTGGTTGAAGAAGCCTTAAAGCGTCTTAGACATGAAGTTAGACAGAATTCTCTCATTATATTTATTTCCGATTTTTTGGATTTTAATGAAGGTGCTTTTGCACAATTGAAGTTGTTGGCCAATAAGAATGAGTTAGTTTTAGCTCATATTGTTGATCAAAATGAAACAAGGCTTCCAGAGGTTAGTAATTTTGTCATTTCAAATAGTATTGATGAACTAACTATTAACTCGAAAGGGGAGAAGTTACAAAATGCTTATAAAGAAAATTGGGATAAGCATATTGATAGACTTTATGGCCTATGTCGGAAATTATCGTTTCCTATATTTGAAATAAATACTCATGAGAATATTTTTACTCAGTTAAAACAGAGGCGTTTTCATGAGTAAGGCCCTCGAAACAATTAAGCATGAGTATTTTGGGAATCTATCGATTAAAGGAATTCAAGAAGTTTCTGTTGAAGTTAGTAGTGTCTCATTGTTACCACAAACTTGGGGATGGGCCCTACTGCTCATTATAATAATTAGTTTTGTTCTCTACTATATTTATCAACGTATTCTTTATCTGAAAAAGTATGGCCCCTATCTCAGAATCTATAAGGGCCTTACTAATAAGGATAAAGTTGAAGATATTTATCTCTTATATAAAAAAGTTTTCAAATTAAGGTTTAAAAAGCAAATTAATGATCGATTCTTAGTTGATAATGGACTTGGAGAGTATTCTCAACTTGAGCAAGATGAGCTTAATGAATATATCTATTCAGCTAAAAATATAGATGTTGAAGATGAGATCATTTTAAAAAAGAAAATGCTTTTAGATATTGGAGTTATTTTAGGGAGGTATCGTGATTAGTTTCGAGCATCCTATTTTCTTTCTGATTGTGTTATTGCCAATATTTGTTCATTTCCTTTTTAAGCCTTTTAGGATGCGACAAACTTCTATTAGAGCATCATTTTACAATATCGTTGCTGAAAGTATGCAAACAGCAGCAGGTGCTGAAAATATTAGAAAACGTAAACATATTCAAAACTCCTTATTAATAATTTCATGGGTTTTGTTTTGTGTCGCTCTTTCTAAGCCTGTCATGAGTGGTAAAGAAATAATAAAAAATATTTCTTCAAAGAGCTTCTATATAGCATTGGATTTGTCTGGCTCGATGAGCTATCAAGATACCCAAACTGGTGAGACAAGACTTGATGTTGCGAAGAAGAATATCACAAAATTTATTAACGAAAGAAGTGATGACTTTCTAGGACTTATTGTCTTTGGAGACTCTGCTTACCTTCAGGCCCCATTATCAAATGATAAAAAATCACTTGTGTCACTTGTTGAGCAATCTAGTGTCGGGATGGCCGGTCTTAGTACCAGGTTAGGAGACGCCATTGGACTCGGAATTAAGCGATTTCGAGATACTAAGGTTAAAGAACGTGTTTTCATCTTATTAACTGATGGCAATGATACAGGTAGTGAAGTTCGTCCTATTGATGCTGCTCAAATAGCTAAAAATGAGAATATTAGAATTTATGTTTTGGGGTATGGAGATCCTACTACTGTAGGTGAGAATAGCCTTGATACAAATACACTCAAACAGATCGCCACGTTAACTAATGGCCGATTTTACTTACCCAAGAATGAGAAAGAGCTTGAAGAGGCATTTAAAGAAATCAACTCTATTGAAGTTCAGCAAATGACAAGATTAACATATCGGCCAAAGTACGACCTCTTTTATTACCCAATTATTATAATTTTATTATTATATCTCTTTGCCATTGTAATCGTGATATCTAGTCGACGCTTTAGACATAGGAGTGTGCAATGAGTGAAATCTTGGCGCTAGCTAAAGCATTTATTATACGCTTTTATACTAATATTGCTGCCTTCCACTTCATTAGGCCATGGTGGCTGCTTTTGCTTATTATCGTAGCTCTATTTGCTGTACTCTATTTACGAAGTAAGAAGATGGGGGAGCTTGGACAATATTTTGGCCGTGATATTTTAAATGCTCTTGTTGTAAAACAACGAGGAGAATACCTTAAAGATCCACAGTTATGGGCGCTAGCATTAGCTTTTATGCTTATTCTTGCCGCTAGTGGACCTAGTTTTGAAAAGGTAAGGACATCCTTTGATGAGAATGAATCTAAAACAATGCTTGTCTTTAATCTTTCTGAATCAATGGAGTCAATTGATATATCACCATCGCGTATTGAAAGAGCAAAATTAAAAATTATCGATCTATTAAAAGTTACTCAAGGCTCTTATTACTCTCTTGTTGTTACATCTGGTAACTCATATCAAATTCTTCCCTTTACAAGAGATTTTAATATCTTAAATAATTTCATTACAGCACTTGATACCTCTCTTGTAACAGGTGAACTCTTGCGCTTATCAAGTCTTGAGAAGGTAGTGGCATCTTCCTTTTCAAAAGATGGCCAGGGGCAAAACTTAATTTTTATCTCTGATCAAGTTGATGATGAATCGATTCCAATTATGGCCCGTGGGCTTGAATCTTATGATGTTAACTTAATAGTCTATGGTGTAGGCCGACCAGAAGTTGAATTAGATAGCAATACTTTTAATCCTACTTTACTTCAGAAGTTTGCTTCAGCAGGAAATGGTAATTATATAGAGTTCTCTAATGATAATAGTGATATTGCTCAAGTGAGTGCTTATTTAACAAAGTATTACCCCCTAGATAGCGATAGTGATCTTCCTTGGCATGATCTTGGTTATTATCTACTCTTTCTATGCATTGCCCCTTTTGTTATGTACTTTAGGCGTGGTTGGGTGGCCGTTATTCACTGTTTTATTATTTTTGTTTGCTTCTCTCCAAAGACTGTAAAAGCAAATATAATATTGGATCCATTCTTAACTTCAAATCAACAAGGCCATTTATTTTATAAGCTCGGTTATTTTAAGAAGGCCGCTAAAGAATATGATGATCAGTATAGTAAGGCCCTCTCTTATTATTTGGCTGAGGACTTTAAGAATGCTCAGCTATATTTTTCAAGCCTTGATTCTCCTGCTGCGAGATTTGCAAATGCAAATTGCATTGCACATATGGGTTATTACTTATCAGCACAATTAGAATACGAAAAGATTATTAAGAGTGGTGGCCCCTATGCAAAGAAGGCAATGCAAAATGTTGAGATTATGAAAAAACTTGTTGCTGAGATTGATGCAACTAGTTTGGCCCAAAGGGCCGAAGGGGACGAGAAGACAAAACTCTACCGTGAGAAATTTAAGATATCTCGCGGGGCCAAGGTATTAGAGACAAATACAAAAGATTCAAGGGAATCAAAAGATGCTCTAAATGTCGATTTATGGATGAATAAAGTTCATTCACCTCTGCGAGAGTTTTTGGCCCGTAAAATTCAAATCATAGATCAGCAAATAGAAACTAAAAAATCTGATAATGATGAGGTTGATAATGAATAGATCATTATTTTATTTCCTCTCATTTTTTATACTGGTTCTTCATGGTCATTCTTATGCATTAAATGGAATAAAAAGTTATTTGAACTCAGGCGAGATTGAGTTCTCGTTTGTAAGAGCTGGTGAAGGGAAGATTGTTCCAAAACAATTAGTTGTTTTCGATCTTTTTACAAAATATCAAAAAGGCTTAGAGGTTGATGTTAGAGTTCTCGATATCAACTTTTCCAAAGGACTAGCAACTCAGCAAAGCACTCGCGAATACTTCCTTCAGTCTTCTGGCAATGTTTTATTGAAATCTCAGAGTATTCAAGTCTTTCCAAGTTATAGTGGTAACCTTCTTGTTGAAGGCGTTAGACTTGCCGTTACTGTTCGTAATAAATCGACAGGTGTAAAAGGCCGTGAAGAAATCTTTTTGCCTGGCCCATCTTTTGAGGTTGAAGATGTGGGAGCTAATTATGATTTTGTTGCCTCGGGAGTTGAGGAAAGCCTCACTCAAATTAGTGAACAAAATGAAGACTCAGATGCTCTTGTTTTTGAATACAAAATTGAAGCGAGTCAGACAAGTGTGGCCCTTTTACCTCAAATGCGTTTTAAGAGGCAAGATGATGTCTCGTTTTATTATGAAGTACTTGAAAAGGATGATCGTTTTGATCGTGGAGAAGCGAAATCTATTATAAGAGAAAAGATAACTGTCGTCTTTAATCGTGCTGGTAGTGTTAAGCTTGAGCCCACAAGGATTCGTTATTTTGATATAGATAATGATGAAATTCAAAATAGTGAACTACAAAATATAATAATACACTTGGGAGGATTTTACTTCTCTACTAAGACTAAACTCTTAATCTGTGTCATCGCTTTAGTTCTTGTGTTTGTTTTTTATCTCTATCGACTAAATCGAGAATCACTCGCATATTTTTATAATAATTTAAAAGAAGAGTATAATAATCGACGTGTTTTCAAACAGATTATAAAAAAGCGAGATGCAGTTGGACTAATCAACTACTTATATCGATTTGCGCATGATGCCAATGAGCTTACTCTGATGTCATTTTTTGAAAATTATGGTATTGATGATTCTGCTATATCTAATATTTCTAATGAAGAGGCCATTGTCGGTATTGAAAAATTATTTGCCGATCTTTTTTTAGAATCTAAGCAGTCTGAGGATTATTGGCCACACTTCGAAAGATTATCGCTTAAGAGAGATCTCAAAATGGCATCACTTAAGTATGGTAATCACATAAGTGAGCTTAACTAGTGCAAATTATACTTAATATCATCTTCTTTGTTCTCGTTCTTATTGCTGCTCCTTCGTGTTTTAATAAAAAACTAGAAGTTACAAAGTTTGATCCCACAAAAATTTCTTATGAACAATTAAAGAGTAATAATGATCCATCAACATGTTTTCAGTGTCACGAGGATGTCGCATCTCAGTGGAGCAGCTCAGATCATTTTCATTCAATGAATAAGGGGACTAAGGAATTTGTAAAAGGTGATTTTAATAATAAAGTTTTTGAAGCAAATAGAACAAAGTATCTATTTATCGAGAAACAAGGTCAGTTTTATATTTCTATCAACGGCCTCGATTATAAAGTTCTTTATACATTTGGACATTATCCACTTCAGCAATATGTTGTTGATACTGGAAAAGATGGTAAATTCCAAGTACCTCCAATTGCTTGGGATATCGAAGCTAAGAGGTGGTTTAATACTTTAAGTGAAGTTCAAGTAAATCATCCACACCTTAGTGATTCACTAAAGTGGGATAATAGAGTTAATAATTGGAATAATCGCTGTGCAAGCTGCCACTCTTCAGGCCTAGATAAGTCTTATGATTTTAAAACTGATTCATATAAGACTAAGTCTTTAAGTGAAAATGTCTCATGCTTTTCTTGTCACGGTGATGCTAGTACACACCTTAAGTGGGCCAGTATGCCTTTAGAAGATAGAGACTCTAATCTGACAAACAAAGGCTTTTGGCGTAATTCAACAAATGGTTATAAAGAGATTATTCCTGCAAAAGATGGTGGTGTGCATACGTATATTACAGAACATGATGCAAACACGACTTGTCTTACTTGTCACAGTTTAAGAGAAGACATGAGTGATCATGCTGACTTTGCTGCTGACTTCTTTAATCAATTCTCTCTGACGATTGTAAATGATAATCAGTACCATATTGATGGCCAGCAGAAAGAAGAAGCTTTTGTAGGTGGCTCTTTTCTCCAATCAAAAATGTTCCATAATGGTGTCAAATGTATTAATTGCCACAATCCTCATAGTGGTAAACTTAAAAAAGAAGGAAATGCTCTTTGTTTACAGTGTCACGATCTTTCTTATGATAAAAAGGCCCATCATGGACATGAAATCGAAAGTGCAAGTTGTGTCGACTGTCACATGCCTAAAAAGGCCTTTATGGGAATTGATATGAGGGCCGATCATAAATTTGTCATTCCTAGGCCTGATTATTCTCTTTCCTATGGTGTACTTAATAGTTGTACTTCTTGTCATAGCGATATTTCAAAAGAGAAGATGAACTCGATGTTCCAAACTAAGTTTCCAAATCTTAAAACAAGAGATGAGCTCCTTGAGATAATTGGTGAAATGAAGAAGGGGAATTTTAAAAATAAAAATCGACTACTGTCGTATATCAATAATGTTGACATGCCAGAGATGAAAAGGGCCGCGGCCATTGTTCTTCTAAGAGAGTTTCCTAGCATGAAGAAAGTCGATTACGAGAAGTTATTAAGTAGTGATTCAATTTTGATAAAAAAAGCGACATTGGAATTGTTGTTAAACTTTCCAGATATTTCACAGCTTCAGACGGCCATTATCGATTTGGCAAAAAAAGGACCTAAGCTTCTATCTTTCTCAGCGGTTTATGTTCTAGCAACTCATGGCCTTAATTTTGAAAAGGCTCCAGGCATTGATCTTAGGCCTCAGCTTGATTCTCTACTAACTATGTTAGAGCTTCATAGTGATGCTCCTGATAATATTCTTAAACTGGCAACTTTGTCTCGTTTTGGCCTATTTCCTAAAACACCTGCACAACTTCTTGAGGCTTCCATAAAGAAGTATCCATATTTTATTGCGGCCTATATCAATTTGGCCGATCTTCATCGCTCAATTGGTAATGAAGCACAGACGGTACAAATATTAACGCAGGCATTGAATAAAAACCCACAGGATGGCAGTGTTTTAACTGCACTAGGTATGCATTACACGCGACTAGGAGATTATCCTAAGGCCCTTGATTATTTTAAATCTGCGAGTGACTTGAATAAAGATAATGCTTATTTTAGCTACCTCTATATACTTACCTATAAGCAGGTTTTTGGTGCTGAGCAGGCGCTTGGTGAAGCTAAGAAATACGAATCTCGCTATGAGGCATCATTCCTTTTTAACCAATTACTTTTTGCTTTAAGTGTAGAGCTTCAGGATGTTGAGAATACGAAGTTCTATAGTAAGAAAATAAATCGTTTTAGACAGTGATTTTGAAACAAAAATTACTGTGAAAAGTCGTGATTCTCTTACATTTTTAAGAATTTTTAATGAAGGCCATTAGGTCAACAAACTACTGTTGTAATATTTACATGTGCAAAAATGATAGGTTGTAACATCTCAAATCACGTCGTATAAACCACTCATTAATGTAGCAGGGATTGATGAATAAACATATCGATAAAGTTGTGTTGTTGTTCTTTGTTCCCCAAATTCGTGTTAATTTTCGTGTTGTTGTTATTCTCGAATTATTCGTATGTTTTTCAATTTCTGCTACACCTAATATATATAAAGGCCTGCATTGCAGGCCTTTTTTTTTCTTATTGTTTTAATTCTTTGTGCTTGTCTTGAATCATTTTAACAATTTCTAGTGTGTCTTTCGTGCGTAACATCTTAGGTGAAATCTCGTCACTTGGAAGCTCCCAAAGTTTATCTAGGGTACGGTAGAACTTAAGGTTCTTATTTGCCCATACCTCATCAACTTTACTAACAGCAGTGAAGTGAGGTGCTGTGTGTAGTACTTCTGGAGAATCAGAAAGAACATTTTTGATTGCTACTAGAACATCAGTAAAATCATCTAGCTCTTTCTTTGTGAAAGATTCAGTTGGTTCAATCATAAGACCAAATACTTCTGGGAAAGCAACTGTTGGTGCGTGAAGCCCGAAGTCTAGGAATAACTTTCCAACTTTTGCAATAATCTGATTTTTAAGAGTTCCTGACTTTTCGATATGAGCAAACATATCGTCACTTAGTGTAATAATAAATTCGTGCATACGTGGTGTTTCATCCGCTCCATGTGGCAGCATTGGATAAACATCCTTAAGCTTTTGGAAAAGATAGCGTGCGCTTAATACTGCAATTTGTGACATTGTCACAACACCGTCTTGACCTAGGGCCTTTAGATAAGTGTAGGCACGTACTTTGTGAGCAACGTTTCCATCGTGGCGGTGGAAGTCTCCAATACATTTTGGAGCACGTACTTTCTTGTATGAACCATCAGCTAATTTCTCAATTTGAGTTCCTGGAATATAGTCAACAAGTTTGCTACTTACAGCAACGATAGCGTCTCCTGGTCCTCCTCCACCGTGTGGTATAGTCCAAGTTTTATGAAGGTTGTTGTGGCAAGCATCCACTCCTAATTTCTCAAGTGAAACAATCCCTGCAATAGCGTTCATATTCGCACCGTCCATATAGACTAGGCCGTCAACAGAGTGAATAAGATCCGCTACTTCTTTAAAGTTCTCTTCAAAGATACCTGCTGTATTAGGATTTGTTACCATGATACCAGCAATGCGCTCGCCATCTGTTTTGATAATCTCTTTTAGTTGCTCAAGATCAATTTGACCTCTTTCATTAGCATCTAAAGTAATGATACCAACTTGTTTCCCGTCAACTTTAGCTGGGACAAAACCAGCTACTGCGGCAGTCGCTGGATTAGTTCCGTGGGCAGAGCGTGGGATAAGAATTACATTCTTAGTTTCAGCGTTACCTCTATCTGCATGATAGGCCTGGAACATCTTGATACCAACAAGTTCTCCCTGTGCACCGGCCACTGCTTGAGTAACAAGTCCTGGAAGTCCTGTTATCGCCTTAAAATCTTCTTGGATATTGTAAAGTAGCTCAAGTGTTCCTTGAGTATACTTATCATCTAGGTCTGGGTGTGCCATTGTAAAGCCAGCAAGCCCTGCTGCCCAGTCATTCACATATGGATTGTATTTCATTGTACATGAACCAAGAGGGTAGATGGCATCATCTGGAGAAACGTTTAAGCTTCCACACTTGTCGTAAAATGCTTTTACTTCTTCTGTTGTGAAAGTTGCAATCCCTGGTGCATCTTCTCTTATATATGTTTGAGGGATTTCCGGCATGAAGAATTCTGATTCACTTTGCGCTGAAAAATTTGCATTAAAAGCAGCAATTAATTTATCGAGATCTTCTTGAGTGTGCTGGTCACCAAAAGAGACTTTTAATAGGTTTCCTTCTAGATTGTGGCGGCCACTAATATCTTTACCAGCAACTAGATCTTCAGTTGAGGCAAGCATGTCACTTACTTTCTTATCTAGCTTTAGAACAACTTCATTAAAGTAAGGAGCATCAAAGGCAAGCTCCACACCATCTAGGTGTAGAATATTTGAAAGGAAGTATTGAGTGTTTTGTCTTGAAGTTGCAAGCTTATCTGATAAACCTTCATCACCAAGTGCTAAAAGTGCAGCACCTGCAATTGTTGCTACAAATGACTGGTTTGAGCAGATATTACTTGTGGCCTTCTCACGACGGATATGTTGTTCACGAGTTGATAGTACCATCGCAAGACATTCTTGATTATTCATATCAACTGCATTACCTACGTAGCGTCCAGCAGTTTGGCGAATTTGATTCTTATTTGCGTCGTTAAAACGAATTCCAAAGATACCTAAACCTGGTCCACCATAGTTTGCGTCTAGGCAAAGGTGTTGACCTTCACCAACGATCATTGTTGCACCGGCCTTGTCACTACCGTATTCACTTGGCTTCTTTAAACCACCCTTAGCAAGTAGCATTGGATCGATAATAGCAATTGAGAATACTTCGTTGTCACGACATAGGTCAGTTAAGGCATCAACATCTTCTAGTAGACCAAGTGAGTTTACTTGGCCAAATGCAAATGCAGCAATTTCTTTATTTGTTTCAAGTAACTCTTTTACTTTATCGAAGTCTGTTAGACCGCTTTCTTTATTAATTGGTGCCCATAGGATTTCCAGATCAGTATGTGCAGCATTTGTTTCAAGTACACTTCTATCTTGAGGATAGATTGCTTCACTTACTAATACTTTTGTTCTCTTGCGTGCAAGACGTACTCCTGTCTTTAGTGCTTCAAATAAACAAGTTGATCTTTCGTATAAAGACGCATTAACCGCTTCATAACCAGTTAGTGCTGTAATTGCACTTGAGTAGATCCAAAGAGTGTTTAGTGTTCCTTGTGATCTTTCTGGTTGGTAAGGAGTGTATGCTGTTGTTAGTCCTCTAATATTGCAAACATATGGAACGATCTCATGAATTTTAAACTGTGGAAGTCCATCACCTAAGAAGTTTGTAGGGATTTTATTCTTTTTTGATAGTTCATCAAGATTAGTAACGAGATCATCATAAGATAGTCCTTCTTTTAAAGGAATTTTTGATGAGAATTTTACATCGTCTTTAATATGAGAGAATAATTCTTCTAGTGTCGTTAGACCTAGTTCGTTTAACATCTGTTTAATTTCTTCATCACTTGCACTGATATAATTCTTTGCAAGTTCACGATTAAGATCACCAGAGTTTACTTTTAAATTTCTTGGGTCAAAACCAAGTTTCTCAATAGTTGAGTTTGATACGTCTTGTGTGTGTGACATCTGTTCTCCGTGTGTGTTATATCTAGATAAATTAATTCTAAAGTATGTATTTACGAAAAGTATATATAGCATAGAAAAAACTGGCCATCTACTTGATTTTAATATGAATGAGACTTCACTAATGACTAATATTGATATTGTAATTGACTGTGCGCAAGAAGAAGATTTAAAAATAGAATCTCTGAATCAAGCGCTGCGCAACTATTTGCAGAAGCTCTCTTCTTATAAATTGACTTATCAATTGCACATGACAGGTGAATCCTTACAAGGGGTTTATTTAGTTTGGAAAGATAATGAATTGTGCTTATTTGATCCGGCCCGAGATTCTTCATTGAAGCTTGATTGGGCAACAGACTTACAAACTCATTTAAAAAGGAATTATGCTGTAACAAAAGAGCCGCTTTTTCGTGCCCTAAAACTGAAAGGTGGTGACATCGAGCATAATAAAGTTGTTGATGCAACCCTAGGTACAGGTAAAGACGCTTGCTTACTTTTAAGCTTTGGCTGTCATCTCGATTGTTTTGAAAGAAATCCCTATGTTTTTGGACTTGCTCTTTGGGCGTACGAGAAGGCCATAAGTTTTGAAAATGAAAAGATTTCTAATATTTTCAAAAAATATATGAGCATCAGCTATGGTCAAGCAACTTTGGCCGATACGGGAAGTGATTTTAAGCGATGCTTTTACGATCCCATGTATGAAATGACAAAATCCAAGGCCAAGAGTGCGCTTAGTCGCAAGGAAATGGAAGTCTTTAAGGACTTAGTAGGTAAAGATACTGATCAGGATCTATACCTATGGTCTTTGTGTACCAAATTTCCTTTAGTTTGCTTAAAGAGGCCAATTAAAGCAAATGAGGTACAAATTCCTACTGATTGTAAGCATCAAAGAGTCGTCTACAGCGGTAAATCGACACGTTATGAGCGCTACTTTCTTCCTTAATATTCTTAAGAAAACATAGTCTTTTAATAAAGTTATTGTTATTATTTCAAGCGTTTAGTAACTCAAACTCAAATTAAAGGAATTTCATGGATATCGTTATTTCTCCAGCGAAGAAACTTAATTTTGATCACTCAGATATCACTGTTGCTCAAGATGTAAATCTAGAGAAACCTACGTTCATAAAAGAGGCCACTGAGCTTGCTACTAAGATGGCAAATTTTGAAAGTGAAGATTTATCTAAAATGATGAAGCTTTCAAAGGCCTTGGCCGATTTGAATGTTGATCGTTTTAATAATTTTAAGAAAACAAATGATCTTGGCGCTGCAATTTTTAGTTTTGCAGGAGATACATATCAAGGCCTAAATGCGGGTGAGCTTAAAAAGAGTGAGTTAAACTATGCTCAAAAACACTTAAAGATTCTTTCTGGCCTCTATGGTGTTCTTGCTCCATTTGATGAGTTACGTGCTTATCGTTTAGAGATGGGAACTCGTATTAATGGCCAAGGTCTAACAAATCTTTATAATTTTTGGGGCGAAAAAATTGTTGAGAAAATTAATGAAGATGCAAAAGCGAATAAGTCTAAGTATCTTGTTAACCTCGCTTCAGAGGAATACTTCAAGAGTGTTAAAAAAGACAAACTCGTTCCTGAACTTGTTAATGTGCGCTTCTTAGATTTTAAGAATGGCCAATATAAGGTTATTTCTTTCAATGCTAAAAGAGCACGCGGTATGATGGCACGCTTTATTATTGAAAATAAAATTAAGGATATTGAAGGCCTTAAAAACTTTGATGTTGCTGGTTACAAGTATGCTGACTTTGATGAAGTAAATAATGAACTTATTTTTAAAAGAAAAGAGTCTTAAATATAAAGGATTAAGTATGAAGAAGTATGATGTGTACGGAATGGGAAATGCCCTTGTTGATATGGAATTTAAAGTTTCTGATGAATTCCTAAACGACCACCTAATTGAAAAAGGCCTAATGACTCTTGTTGAAAAAGAAAGACAAGATCACCTTCTTAACTCTCTTAGAGGAAGTAATGTTGGTCATTCTCGTGCTTGTGGGGGATCTGCTGCAAATACGATTATTGGTGCTACTCAACTTGGTGCTAAAACTTTCTACTCATGTAAAGTTGCACAAGATGAAACAGGAGAGTTCTATAAGAATGACCTGCTTGCAAATGGTGTTAAGTCTAATATTGAACAAGGTCTATATGATGGTGAAACAGGTAAGTGTCTTGTCATGATCTCTGAAGATGCAGAAAGAACTATGAATACTTTTCTTGGAACGACTGCAACATATTCAGATGAACAACTTGATCTTGCCGCTCTAGGCGACAGTAAGTGGCTTTATATGGAAGGTTATCTTGTAACTGGTGCGGCGGGAATTGCTGCCTGTCAAACGGCCAGAGATTTTGCAAGAAAGAATGATGTTAAAGTTGCATTAACATTTTCTGATCCTGGTATTGTAGGCTTCTTTAAAGATGGCTTCAAGCAAATGATTGGTGATGATAAGTTGGATCTTCTTTTCTGTAACGAGGAAGAAGCAAAATCATTTACTGGAATGGATTCAGTTGAGAAAGCATTTGAAGCGCTAAAGAATATTTCACATTCTTTTGCAATTACTGCTGGCTCAAAAGGAGCTTTCCTTTATAATGGTTCAGAGCAAATTAATGTTTCAGCTCCAAAGGTTTCTGCTGTTGATACTAACGGTGCAGGAGACTTATTTGCAGGTGCATTCCTTTACGGGATTACTAATGGGCTAGACTTTAGCGCTGCAGGAACACTTGCATGTGCGTGTTCTGCAAAGCTTGTAACACAATACGGGCCAAGATTAGAAAAAGAACAAACTCATTCTATTTTAAAAGAAGTTTTATAAGAAGGTATTTAAATGACACAATTAAAGCGCATCGAACTTAAGCAATTATTTGATCAGGCATCTGACTTTATCGGCTCTGTTGTAACTGTTAAAGGATGGGTACGTTCGGTAAGAAAATCAAAAGCATTTTCTTTTATTGTTTTAAATGACGGATCTTCTCAGGATCTACTACAAATTGTAGCTGATCGTGGTATCGAAAATTATGAGGCCCTTTCGACTATGTTAACTGGTACTTGTGTATCAATTACTGGAAAGGTTGTTGAGTCTCAAGGTAAGGGGCAGACAATTGAGATGCAGGCGACAACTGGTACAGTAATTGGTGCAGTTGATGATTCTTATCCTCTACAAAAGAAAGGTACTTCACTTGAACACTTAAGAGATATTGCTCACTTAAGAGTTAGAACAAATCTATTTGGAGCAGTTTTTCGTGTTCGTCACGCACTTGCTATGGCAACTCACAAGTTCTTTGATGATAAAGGTTTCTTCTACCTAAACTCACCAATTATCACTGCAGTTGACGGTGAAGGTGCTGGAGAAATGTTTAATGTTTCAACGCTTGATAAGCACAATCCTCCAAAAACGGATAAGGGTGAAGTTGACTTCGCTAAAGATTACTTTGGTAAAGATGTTTCACTATGTGTAACTGGACAACTAGAAGGTGAGTGTCACGCATTAGGACTTGGAAAGGTTTATACTTTTGGTCCAACGTTTAGATCTGAAAATTCAAATACTAAGCGCCACCTTGCGGAATTCTGGATGATTGAGCCAGAAGTTGCATTTGCTGACCTTGAGGATGTGGCCGAACTTGCTGCTGATTATATTAAGTATATGATCGAGTATGCCTTTACACATTGTCGTAAAGAACTTGAATTCCTTTATTCAATGCCATTTACTGATGTTGATAAGAATCATTTTGAAACACTAGCGGCAGTTCGCGATAGTGAGTTTAAGAAAATTACTTATACTGAAGCAATTGAAATTCTATCTGCTTCAGGTGCAAAATTTGAATTCCCGACAAATTGGGGAGAAGAGCTTCAAACTGAGCACGAGAAATATTTAACAGATGTACACTTTAAATCACCTGTTATTGTTACGGATTACCCAAAAGATTGTAAGGCCTTCTATATGAAGCAAAACGATGATGGGAAAACAGTTCGTGCGATGGACGTTTTAGTTCCAGGTATTGGTGAGCTTATTGGTGGATCTCAACGTGAGGAAGATCTTGATAAACTTACAAAGCGTATGGATGAGATGGGAATGGAGAAAGAAGGTTACTGGTGGTACCTAGAGCTTCGTAAATTTGGCTCAGCTCCTCACTCTGGATTTGGACTTGGTTTCGAGCGTGCAATTATGTACATCACAGGTATGAGCAATATCCGTGACGTTATTGCATTTCCAAGAACTCCAGGAAATTGTGACTTCTAAGAATCGCGAAACGATTATATTTTTTCCGGGGCTTAATCAGGCCCCGGCATCTTTCATCTTTTCAAACCCAAATGTTAAATTTATCTCACTTTCTTTCAACAAGAATTCTCGTCCTGATATTGAAAAGGATTTAGAGCGAATTAGAAAAGTATTTAAGGAAAACGGGCGATCTAGTATCGTTGCTCATTCTTTGGCGGCCTTACTTATTGAGTGGTTAATTCAAAATGAGAATCTTGATATAAGAAATTGTAAAATTACTTACGTCGCCCCTGCGTTTTACCCACGTAATTTGCTTACTAAATTTGTTAAGGCATCAGCAAGGGGAGCGCTATCTCGTCTTCCTATTCCATCACTTGCGCCACTCAAGACTCGAGTTCGTTCCTATGTCGAACTTGGGGTTTACGCAGAGATTTTGGCCTTAAATGAGGGAGTTCTACTAAAGAAGATTAACGCTTCTGTTATAGTGGATAAGAGAGATGAGATGCTTAATGTAAAATACTTGAAAGCTATCTCTGGGCTTGAAATAGTGAGGGAAAATCATTTCCCTCACCATCGTTGTTATACATCTTTAAAAAGAATTATTGATTAGGTTTTGTTTCCGTATTCTTTGGTTTATCACCAGAAGGCTTACGGAAGTTTCCGCTTTTTGATTTATTGCGGTTCCTATTGCGATTGCGATTCTTGTTTTGTGACTTATTTTGGCCATCTTCAGATTGTGCATTTTTATCCTGAGGCCTTCTGTTTCTAGGCCTATCATCACTATCTTTGTCACCTTTTTCATTTCTATTTGTTGGGCGACGCTTTGGACGATTGTTATTATGGCGCTTCTTTTCAATTTTTTGCTTTGGAATATTGTCCGATTCATCTTCAGTTGAATCTAATGGAATCTTCTCAATGTCCTCGTCGTCACTATTATTTGATTCTTCTTCATCATCAAATAACTCGTGCGCATCTTCTTCAATATCATCGCTATCACTATCGTTATTTAGGCTCTTAAGGAAGGCCTGCTTTCTTAGACGTAGCTCTTCTTCTAACTCCTCAATTCCTATAATTGTCGAAGTTTCTTTTGTGATTGATCTAAATTCAGTAGGGAAGCTCCATTCTTTAGGTGGACGACAACGTTTTTTATCAAATTGATTCTTATAATAGCGACGGATATAGCCTCTATCAGTTAACATTTCAAATTGTTCTAATAGAATATGAAGCTTTAAAACCTTTCCGATATCACCATTCTTAGTGCGGATATAAGATCCTTCTCCTGGAAGGAATTCTCTCTTATTTGTGTAAACATCATCTTCGTATTTGATACAACACTTAACTTGTCCACAAACACCATTAATTTTTGAAGGAATTAGGGCAAGGTTTTGATTCTTTGCCATTTTTATGGATACGTTTCCGTAGTTTGTTAAGAAGTACGAACAACAAGTTTGAAGTCCACAAGCTCCTGTTGCACCAAGTGCCGCGGCACGATCTCTTACTGAGATTTGGCGAAGCTCGATCCTCATCTTAATCTCTGACACAAGGTCTTTTACAAGATTTCTAAAGTCTACACGCTCTGGAGCAGTGAAGTAGAATACGGCCTTTTTTCCAAATTGAATAAACTCAACGTGTGTTAAGTTCATATTTAGATTGTACTTTTCAATGAGGCGAAGGCAGATGATTTCGGCCTCGTTCTCTTTTTTCAAATAACTTTTTTGTTCGTCGATATCTTCCTGAGTTGCAACTTTTGAAATTGAACGAATAGGGAGCATCGACTTATCGAATGTGACTTCGTATGGGAAAGAGTTGATATAACCAACAGTCATTCCTCTGTCACTCATTGCTATTACTTTTTGTCCGTAAGTGAATTTTCTCTTACCTAGTAAGAAAGGCTGACTTTTAGCATTTCCTGGGAAGCGAACTCTTACCATTGTAAGTGTTTGACCTTCTTCGAATTTACCATCTTGCTCTTTAGCAAGTTTATCATCATGCTTGTTGAATTTATTTACTTTCTTCTTACCACCTGACTTATCATTGTCATGTGATTCAGATATATCTTGCTGATCTTGGTTCGTCATTTTGTCCCATCAATTTATTTTGAGTAGCTTCAATTGTCGTATTATTGGTAGCTTATGTCTAGCCAAATTGCATTAAATCACAAGTTGAAGTAGACGTGCTAGTCGTGATTTAGATGAACCATTAAATGGAATTTCAAAAGTTGAGGCCTTTGTCGCATCTAGACAGCTTTGAGCATCATCGAAGCTATAGTTATTGCTCTGATTCATATGTGAGGCCACTAAGTGATGTATATTTGCTTCTCTGCTTGGTTCTTCTTTAATTAGGTCTCTTAACTCATCTAGTTGAAGATTATTTGGCCTGATCGTTGATAGAGTTTTGGCCAACGCTTCATCCTCACATTCTTTTGTGATGAAATCAGAAAAGCTCATATTCGTTCTACGCTCAATACTACTATGATCGTGAGAGACAATGTTGATTTTGATTGTTCTTGAATCAATTGTAGGAAGAGTCTTTTCATCATTTGATTTGATAAAGATGAAAATATGGCCTTCTGGTGGCTCTTCAAGTGTTTTGAGTAGCTTATTTGCTAGTATTTGAGTGATCTTTTGCGATTGTTTAAAAATCGTAAATGAATATTTAAGTTTCGAAGGTTTGAAACGGATGAAATTGAAGAATTCCTCAATACTGTCATCGCTAACTTTATAGGACTTCTGGTCTGTTGAGACAAAGAGAATATCCTCATGTCCACGCTCGAGAACTTCTTTGGCGTGAGCTGGCTCCCAACCATTCTCATAGCAAAGAATATTTATTAGAAATTTATTGGCCCATTCTTGCAGAATTTCGTCTTTGGACGAAACTTCACGGTGACCACCTGTATGAAGAGTGTAGAAGTGGGCCAATTTTTGCTCTTTGTAACGAGCAAAAAGCGCTTCAAATGGAATATCTTTAACTTTTAAAGAATTATCCATTAATAATCGTTTCAATCTCTTCAATTAGTTTCTGAGTGACTGATTCAAGCTGTGCGCTTCCATCGATTGTTGCAATACGATTAGGAAAGATCTGTGCACAATAATCATATCCTTCAATCAGGTCTTGATGAAAACTATTGTCACGTGACTCAAAGTAGTCCTTTGGCATATTTCTTAAACGTTGTCTCTCTAGTGATTTTTCTAAATCAATTCTTAGGTAGAATGTTTTATGAGGGACAATATTTAATGGAAAGCTTGAGTGAATATTTAAGATATACTCTGGCCCTAGTTTTCTTGCCACTCCTTGATACGCAATCGAGCTATCTAGGAATCTGTCACAAATTACTACTGTATTTGGTGAATCGAGCTCTTTCAAAATCAGTGCATGTAGATTTTGTGCACGAGCACTCGCAAATAAATGTGCTTCTGCTGCAGGGTGAATATCTGTATTAGAAGTTAAAATGGCCTGTCTTAATTTTTCACCGAAAGCAGTTCCGCCTGGTTCGCGAATAACGATAACGTTAAAGCCTTTATCTTCAAGGTAATCCTTGATTTTTACAATTTGTGTCGATTTTCCTGAGCCTTCAATTCCTTCAAAGCTGAAGAAGAATGATCCAGGGAAGGCCGCTTGGCGAAATACATTAGTTAGTTGCGTGATATCTTTAGTGTGTTCCATAACTTAAAAGTAACATAAACAATCAATTATTGACTACTTATTCTTTCAATTTTTATGGAGACAACCTATTAGAATTGTTCACCTTCTATAGCATCTTCAGGTGTGAATTCATCACTAAGTCCTGGTGATTCATCTGGGTTTGCACCGGCCGCAGGCGAGCGATCTAGATACTCATCAACGATTTCTCGTGCCGCATCAAGCTCGTCATAATTATTTAGCTCTTGCTCTGGTGGATCAAATGTCTCTTTTGAGATTCTCTCTCGTACAGGATCTAACTCTAGTGCTTCATTGGCATCATCGAAGATAACCTCTGGTGGAAGATCAGCAGGGTCCATTACTGCATCATTCATCTGCCTTGATTCAGATAGAAAGTCAGCGTTTCCAATTGAATCGTTACCTTTTGTAATTTGACGCCTATTTTGCGCTCTCTTCTTAAAGGCGCTCGGAGCTTCTCTTCTTTTTGAAGTTTTAGTCACTGTCTTTGCTGAAGGCTTCTTTTGCACCTGTGCTGCAGGAGTTCTCTTTGTTTGTGTTCTGGCCGTTTTCTTCGTTTTTGCAACAGGAACATCAGGCGTTCCAGACATCTTGCTAAATACAAAGAAGATAGCAAATACAAATACAAAACTTGCAGCAAATGCTCCTAAACGAAACATTGTCGCTGGGTCTGATTTTTCTTTTTGTTCAAAATCGTCAATTGATGCTTTATTTGGGTTTAGCTTTTGATTTCCAATATAAGCAAGATCGTAAATGAATTCACGATCTTCAGAGTCTTGCTTAGATAGCTCAATTGCTTTGTCTGCGTCTAAGATTGAGTTTTTAAAAATATGACCTTGAGGCGATTCTGGTAAACTTTCGTTTGAGCGGCTGCGACGATCAAATACTTCAAATTCATGAATAGTTCCCCAACTTTGTCCGTTATCGACAGAAATAAAGTCAGTGTAGAGTAGTTCTAGAGAATCAAGCATTGCCATAATTTCACTACTCTTATATGGCCCGTCTTTCTTATTGCTTCTTAGTATAAAGAATTGGTCGTCTTCATCAACTTGAAACTCTTTAATGATCTCTGGCCTTCTTCTTTGAAATAGAGGATGGGCCGTAATGACAGACCATTGTTCTTCCAACATGCTTTTTACGAAGACCTTTTGGTTAAATAATGAGTATTCTTCAATAAATTCCTTTAGATCTTCTTGCCAAAATGGCCCAAGTTCCTTGCCACCATCTTTGATAAAGTAGACTTCATTAGGCTCATAGAGTCCTCCTGAAATTTGTTCTTTCGTAAGTAGGTATTCAGTAACTTTTTTCTTTGTACTAGTGGCCATAAATCCTCAAACCCTGATTAGATTAATCACTTTCTATTAGGTTTATCGGAAATTTTTGCCTGTAGTTTAATAAAGACTTAAAAAAACAAAGCCGACTATTAAAGTCGGCTTCGTAAGTATTTAAAATGGAGTAGTTAATTAAAAAACTGGGAAAAATGCTGATACGATTAAAGAAGCATTCTTTAGTGTACCATCAACGAAATCTGGGTCTTCACCTCTGAAGTCAACTGGCTCAAGAGCAAGTGCTGCAGATAGAGAACAGATTGGGAATGAGTAACCAATTTCTGGTGAAAGTGAAAGAGTTTCAGACTCTGTAGCACCAGTTTTTCTCTTTGTACGGTAGTACTCAATCGATAGAGCTGTATACCACTTATCATTGATATAATAAGTTGGAGCTACGGCAGCATAGTAGTTCTCTAGAAACTTAGATGAACCAGTATTTCTGATATAATTTTCATAGAACGCATATGTTCCAATCTTGAAGTTATCAGTGATTTTCTTACCACCAATTAGGTAAAGTCTATTCTTTACATCGTACCCTGAACCATTTCTAGTTGCTGCTGGGTAGTAGTAAATTCTGTTTTGTAGGTATAGATCAAAACCGTTCTTTTCATCAGTTAGGATATTCTTAACGTAAAGACGTGCTTGAGTTGCACCGTATTGTTGGTGAACTGTACGGCTTCCGTCTGCATTCTCTTGTCTCTTAGTAAAGTCTGTTTGCCAGTATGGAACAAGCTTAACTGCGAATGTCTTATTGATATTGTAACCAAGGTATAAGTAGTTGTAGAAACTGTAACCATTGATCGATTGTTTAAAGTTGTTAGAACCTTCAACTAGGTATTGCATATTAAAAGGTGAGTCTTTTAATTTTTGGTACCATGAAGTTCCTGTTGAAGCTTCTGAAGTTGTTGCAGAATCTGTTGAAGATGCTGCTGTTGAAGTTGATGAGCTTGACGATGGCACAGATACTGATGACGTTGATGTCGCCGCCATAGAACTTACTGCCACGAATGCAATGATTGCTCCCTTTAAAATTCCCATTTTTTCTCCCTCTTTCTTTTATAGACTGTAGATATTGGAATTTTTTTTATTGAATTGCAACAAATGATTGTAATTTAGTGAATTAATATTTCAGTTTGTAAGAACATGTCAGAAAAATATGTTGATTTAATTACTTTGGTGTCAAATGGACCTTATTTTGGCTTCTATATTAGAAAAAACCTCATTATAATATACCTATGTTATTGATTTTTCTTATTCAGGCAATTGTAAGAATTGCGCTCTATCCATTATTTTTTGTGCTTTATCTATTAAAAGTGGGACCTTTCTATGCTCGAGTCTCTTTTGAAAGAAAGAATTATCGAGATGAAGGTTGTAGGCCCTTTGCTCGATTTGGAAAAAAAGCACACTGTGTCTTTCACTTCTCAAGTGAAGGAGAGTTTGAGCAGATTAGACCTTTGGCCGACGAGCTTATCTCTTTGGGCAAGAATGTTGAGCTAATTTTCACATCTCCAAGTGTTGAGCATAAGGTTATTGATTACTATCAGGCCAATAGAGAAAATATTCGTTATTTACGTTTGCCTCTGATGATTTATTTCCCGCTTCTTTCACGCCAGAATATCATTGCTTGGTCGAGCGCAAAGAAAATGATGATGGTTCGTTATGACTTTTTTCCAGAGCTACTTTATCTTGGCTCTAAAATGAAAGAATTTATTCTTTTTTCAGCAACTGTTAAAAGCTCACGTATAAAGACCACAGATATTAGTGAATTACGCTTACCTGGCCTTAAGAAGTATATCTATTCAATGTTTAGTAAGATTATTTGTGCAACTAATGAAGACTATATGATTATCGGTAAAGATATTAGCGCTGATAAACTAGAGCACCCAATTGAGCTTAGAATGTTGCAAATTGATTCTCGTCAGCACTTCTTTCGAAGACATTCTTTATATGAGGACTTGAATAAGCTCTTATCTTTGGCCGAATATGAAAAGAGAATCTGCTTGGCCCAGACTTGGCCTGTTGAAATGGATGCTTTTTCTGATCAAGAATTTTGCAAGCTGATAGGAGCAGGTGAGTTATTTGTCTTTATGGCCCCGCATGTACTCAAAGAAGATAATATTGAAAATTTAAAAGTGCTTATATTGAAGCATTGCCCTGATTTATCAATTCATATGCTGACAAAAGAAATCATTGAAAATAATCAAATAGACTCATTTATCTCAAATTATAAGCAAAGACCTGGACTCATTATATCTACTCTTAGAGGCATATTATGTGAGATCTATCCTTATTTCCGAACTGTCTTTGTAGGCGGAGGACATGGGAAGGGGATTCACTCTGTACTAGAACCCTTTGTTGCTGGGGCAAATATATTTTGTGGGCCAAATGTAAAGCGCTCGACAGAGTACGATACTATTGTAAAGTCTGGGGTTGGCGTTGGTGTGATTAATAATATGAATGATGCCTATTCAATTATAAAAAGCACTAGCACCAATAAGATGGCCAATGAGTTGATTTCTGATATGATTAAAGAAAGTGAAATGGCCAAACGCAAACTTATCGCATTATTAACGAATTAAAAAAATATAATATATGAATAAAAAAATAGATACTCTCGTCATTGGAAATAATATTGCTAGTTTTTTAACAGCAACTCAAATTCTTAAAAGTGGATTTGGTGCAATCTATTTGAGGGATAAAAGAATTAAGGCAAGTGATCCTTATTTTAAGTTCTTTGGGCCTTTAGATTTAGCATTTATTGAAGCTTGGGCCAGTGATCTCGAATTAGATTCGACAATCTTTGATAAGGATTCATTTGTTCACGCTCCTTTTTATTTAAAATATAAGAGCGAGCAAACGCTTTGTGCAGGACTTAGTCCTTATTTAAACTTCTCTCAGATTTGTCGTCATTTTCCTGAGCTTTATAATGAGTTTATCAATCGTTTAAGAATTGAAGAAATTGATCAAGAGAAGTTTGACCAAGATTTCATGTCTTCTGTTAAGCGCCTTGGAGAGTCTTTGTGTCGTTATAAAACATTCCATCAGGTGACAGTTAATACTCTAAGATCTGCTCTTCCAAATTATATTCATGATATTTATGAAATTTTTAAAAAACATTTAAGACTTAATAAAGACCTTCAACGATTTGCTAGTTGCTTTCGCTGTGTTTATACAAAGACATTAGAGCTAACATTTTCAGATCTTGAAACAATATACTTCTTTATCCTTATGTTATCTCCTCGCTTTAGGTTTCAGTGGCAACTTGAAAAAGAAGAGCAGGCCACAAAGACTATTGAATGTTTAGGAGGAAGTAGCTTTGAGGATATCGTTGAAGAATTTAGCTTTTCTAGCAGAAGACCTTGGGCGGCTCAATTGTCGTCTTTTTCAGGGGTCGTCGCGCCTCAAAAGATCGCAATTTTTAGCTCTAATTTAGACAAATTAAATATCGCTCATAATATCACTGACCTCTATCGCTGTGTGAAGCTGGATTATGCCTTGGCCGATAAGCTAATCAGTGCTGATTACTACTACTTTAATGAAAGTTCATTTGGTGGTGATATCGTCTTTATCAGGAAAGAAATAAGCTTGGATGGTACTTGTCAGATTAAAATGTTTAAACAATTTGATGACTGCTTAAAGTATGATTTCTGCGAAAAAGAACTTCATCAATTTCTTTTAGATAACCAGATAATTGATAAAAATGACACTCTTTTAAAAGGTAAACTGACAAATGAAACTTGCATGCTTCGTAATCACAGTGTGATTAATTCTGGCTCAAGGATTAATCTTAAGTTTAGAATGGGTCAAGCTGGTAAGTTCGAGTCTGCAAAAGGCGTCTTCTACCATGGGCCACTAAAGAAGAATAACTTAGGTATCACGCAAACATTATTAGAGGCACGTGACTTTAAAACCTTTATTTAAGTATAGGTATAATGAAGAGAAGCTACACTACAACCATTCTAAAATCACAAAGCGGTCAAACCGCAGTTGAGTATCTTCTACTTCTAGTGGCCGTCGTCTCTATTCTCTTTGCGGTCTTTCAAACTCTTGATGCTCGCTTCAAGGCCGACCCTGAAGCATGCCAACAAGGTAGTATAAATCCTCTTTGTTTTCTTAAAACTATCGGAATTGATGGCTCCAATGAGGTCGATCCTAAGAAATTTCGTACATTCAGGCTTCGTTAGACAGTTCTAACTATCTAATTTTAAAGAACTTTTTCCGTTTTCATGAAATTATTTCATCAGCGTTCGCTTTTGAACAGATTAATCTCGCAATGTGTTATAAGAAACTGTAACTCTATTTAAAAGAGACAGGGAGAACATCATGAAAACAACAATGATTAACTCGGCCGTATTGGCCGCACTTCTAATTTCAAGTGCAGCCTCATATGGACAACAAGACGATCCATTATTAAGTGAAACAGATCAAGTTGTTCATACTGACGAAATCAATATCGACGGGTTCTACAAAAAGAAAAAGAAACCATCACAAGCTGACAAAATCCAAAAGCTACGTCGTGAGCTAGAGGAGAAACACGAGCAGATGATGAGAAAGAATGTTGAGGATATGCGTCTACAAGAAGAAAAGCGTATCGCTGACAAGATCCAAAAGGCACTTGAGGGACAACTTAAGGCAATGGATGAAATAAATAATCAACAAGCAGCACCTGCAAGAGTACAAGCGGTCGCTCCTGTTGTAGCAGAACCAGTACTTCCAGAACTTAGCAATAAACTAACAATTGAGACTGGATATAAGAGTATTACTGGTGAGCAAAAAGAATGGACAGCAGGGATCAATTTCCAAGCTTCTGTTGAAACTGTTATTTCTGAAAGAGTTTCAATCGGAATTAGCGCTGGATTTATGAACCTTACTATTCAAGGTAATGAGCTTAGTAACTACAACAACTATGGTTACTACAATTATAATAACTATAATGCTTATAACTCTTATTCTCAAAATGATGAGATTTCATATAATGAGTTTAACTTTGGTGGATATGGTAAATTTTATTTCTCACGTTCAGCTAAGATTAAACCATACTTAAGTGTTGGAACTGGAATTCACTTTGGATCTTTTGAAATCCAAAACCCAGTTGATACTTTTAACGAGACTAAGCAATCGATGAAGTATGTATCAGGTAGTGCATCTCTTGGAGCAGAAGTTAATTTTGCTAAAGAATTTAGCGCACAAGTTGGCCTATCTTACGAAAAGAATATTTTTAGACTTGGTGAAGAAGCACAATACAATGGTTCAACTAACCAGAAGGCATTAGTTGACCAAGCTAGAAATATTGAAAATGCTGACACATTTACTTTAGGTGTTGGACTTTCATACCTGTTCTAAACAATTGTTTAAAAAACCCATGTTCTCATAAAAAGGCTCCGCTCAGGGGCCTTTTTACTTTTCATTGCCACTGATTATCCTTACAATATTAAGCAAGTAAAATAATTTGAAGAAAGGAATCATCAATGAAACCAGTCTACATTGTCGAGGCAGTGAGAACTCCTCATGCAAAAGCCGGAACTATAATTAAAGATATTCAAGCCCCTTATTTAGGTGCTTACCTTGTTCGCCATATTATGGATGGAACTTCAATCGGTGACGATGAAGTTGATGAGGTTATTTTTGGAAACACAGGTACTCCTGCAAAGTATCCAAACGTAGGACGTGTTATTGCACTAGAGGCAGGCCTTCATAAGAAGACTTCTGGTTACTCTGTTCACAGAAATTGTGCTTCAGGACTTGAGGCCGCTTCTCAAGCTTTCATTAAAGTAGCAAGTGGACGTTGTGATGTCGTTGTTGCTGGTGGTGTAGAGTCAATGTCAAATATGCCACTTATTTATGGGAAGCAAATGACTGAGCTTTTTGCTTCACTTATGAAAGCAAAAACAACTGGTGATAAATTAAAAGTTCTTTCAACTTTTAAACCTGCATACCTTTCTCCAATTATTGCAATTGAACAAGGTTTAACGGATCCTTTTTGTGGCCTAAATATGGGACAAACTGCAGAGCTACTTGCACGTGAACTTGGGATCACTCGTGAAGAGCAAGATATCTATGCAAATGAGTCTCACCATAAAGCTATTAAGGCCATTGAAGAAGGTCGTTTTGCTGATGAGATCGTGCCACTGATCTATGGTTCAAAATTAGATAAATTACTTATGAATGATCATGGGCCACGTAAAGAATCTTCTGTTGAAGGTCTTGCAAAAATGAAACCTTACTTTGATCGTAAGTCAGGAACTGTTACAGTTGGAAATAGCTGTCCAATTACAGATGGTGGATCAGCGATTCTTTTCTGTTCTGAAGAGGCCGTAAAAAAATATAACCTAGAGCCACTTGCAAGAGTTGTTGATTATCACTTCCATGGACTAGAGCCTGAGCGTATGGGAATGGGACCACTTCATGCAATGGATGGTGTCTTTAGAAGATCTAATATGAATCTTGAGCAAATGGATCTAATTGAAATTAACGAAGCCTTTGCTGCACAAATTATTGCTGTTAAGAAAGCATTTACTGATAAGAAAGTTGCTGACTTCTTTGGTATTGATAAATTATGGGGTGAGATTCCTGCTGAGAAACTAAATGTTAACGGTGGTGCTATCGCTCTTGGACACCCAGTAGGATCAACTGGATCACGCTTAATTGTAACTCTTGCTCATGAGCTAAAGAAGAGAAAAGCAGGATTTGGTGTTGCTTCACTTTGTATCGGTGGTGGTCAAGGTGGTGCCATGATTATCGAGAACTTACAAAAGTAATTAATTTAGAAAATATAGGATATAGCAATGACATATAAGAGAATCAGTTTTGAAATCAAGGACAAGAAAGCATATATCGGCTTTGGTTATAATGACAAAGCTTCGATGACTGTTTTCGATGAAGAAACATTAAAAGAGCTTCAAGATATCGTTGAAGATCTTCATACAAAAGAAAAAGAGCTAGATGGAGCAATCTTCTTTTCACACAAAGACAGATGTTTCATGGCAGGCGCAGATATTAAATTATTCGATACCATGCATACTGCAGCAGATGGACAAGCAGGAGCTGAAGCAGGTCAGACAATCTTTAATCGCATTGAAGACTTGAAGATGCCTACTGTTGCTTGTATCCACGGTGTGTGTCTTGGTGGCGGACTTGAATTTGCTCTTTCTTGTAAATCAAGAATTGTAAGTGATGACAAGGCAACAGGTCTTGGCCTTCCTGAAGTTAAGCTTGGCCTAATTCCTGGATTTGGTGGGACTTTTCGTCTACCTAAAGCAGTAGGGCTTCCAACTGCTCTTGATATGATCCTTTCGGGAAAAACTCTTAACGCTAAAAAAGCAAAGAGATCTGGACTTGTTGACGAGGTATACGCAAAAGAGCGTCTTGTTGATCTTGCACCAAACCATTTCAAGAAGAAAGTTGATAAGCGTGGATTCATGGATAAGATGCAAGACGCTGCAACTGATAATGTATTCACAAAGAAGATTATTTTTCAAAAGGCACGTGAATCAGTTTTAAAGAAAACTAAAGGTTTCTACCAAGCTCCTCTAAAAATTCTTGATGTGATGGAAGCTGGAGTAATGAAAGGTCGCACATCTTACTTAACTTCTGAAGCTCAGGCTTTTGGAGAGTTATGTATTGGTGAACAATCAAAGAACCTTCGCCATATCTTCTTCCTAATGGAAGGATCTAAGAAAATGGACGATGCCAAGGGCGTTGGAAGAAAGCTTCGTCGTGGTGCTTGTCTTGGTGCTGGTACAATGGGTGGTGGTATCGCTTGGCTTATGGCAAAGAATGATATGTTTCCAATCATGAAAGACCTAAATCAGGTAGGACTTGAGCTCGGTCTTAAACAAGCTTCAAGTAACTTTGCTGGTGCAGTAAAAAGAAAGCGTATGTCTCACGATGATTTTGAGCGCAAAATGAGATCAATCAGTGCTCAAACAGATTACCGTGGATTTGAACACACAGACCTTGTGATTGAGGCCGTTGTTGAAAATATGGATATTAAAAAGAAGGTCTTTGCTGAAACTGAAACTAAAGTTCGTAAAGACACGATCCTTACTTCAAACACTTCATCTCTTTCAGTTCAAGAGATGGCAAGTGCGCTTGAAGATAACTCAAGATTTGCAGGTCTACACTTCTTTAACCCTGTTCACATGATGCCACTTGTAGAAATTATTAAACACGATGGTGTCTCTGATGAAACGATTGAGTCACTTTATGATTGGGTAGTAAAAGTTAAGAAGATTCCAGTTGTTGTTAACGATGGCCCAGGATTCCTTGTTAACCGAATTCTTATGCCATATATGAATGAAGCAGGCTTCTTATTAGAAGAAGGTGTTTCAATCAAAGATATCGATGATGCTTGTCTAAACTTTGGTATGCCAATGGGCCCATTTAGACTTCTTGATGAAGTTGGAATTGATGTTGGTGATAAAGTTTCTAAAATTATTTATGACGGACTAGGGGAGCGTCAAGCTTCAAATGGTATTGGAAAGCAAATGCTTGAAAAAGAATTCTTTGGAAAGAAAAATGCTAAGGGATTCTATCTATACGATGAAAAAGGTAAGCCAACTGGTCCTAACCAGGAAGCTTGGAATATGCTTCCAAAAGCGTCTAAGAAGCTGAGTGAAACAGAGATTCAAATGAGAATCTTTCTTCCAATGATTAATGAAGCTGCTACAACACTTGAAGATAAAATCGTTGCAAAAGCAAAAGACGTTGATTTAGGTCTAATCTTTGGTATCGGTTTCCCTCCGTTTAGAGGAGGTCTTCTAAGATATGCAGACACTCAAGGGATCGCTCGTTTAAGAGATGAAATGCTTAAGTTTTCTGAAAGTGTAAGTAAGGCCAGGTTCACTCCATGCGCACTTATTAATAAGCTTGCTGATGAAAACTCAACTTTTTACGAGTTATAGTTTAAATGTTTCTAAGTTTTTTTAGATTTTTTCTAAATTACTTATTTAAAGCTAAGACTCGCCAAAGGCTACTTATTATGGCCTTGGCGAGTCTTATCATATCAAGCTTTTCACTCCTAAGTGTTCAGTCAGTTCTTAAAGGACTTCAAACCAATCGCATCGAGCGTGGAAAGCAAACTCTTGGCCGATACATTATTGATCTTCCAAAAGGTCTCGACTTTGAAAAAACACAGTCTTACTTAGATGATAATAAATTAAGATATTCATTTGAGTATGAAATAGAGGGCCTTATTCGTCTTGAAGGCTACTTAGCACCTGTTATTTTTCATGGTGTTGCAAGTGAGACTTCTACGATTTTACCTAAGGCCATTGATCATTGGCCTGCAAGAGAAGAAATCCTCTTATCACCTTATTTAGGTCGAAAGATTTATGCAGGACTTGATGATAAGATTCAATTTATTTCTCCGGCCCATACAGATGTTTTCTTTGGTGAGCTTCCTCGTTTTAAGTCACTGATGATTGAAAATTTCACTGATTCAATGGACCCAGATATCGACGAACTTCACGCCTGGGGACATGCTTATAGTGCATTTTCAATCGCAAAGTCACGTCGTTATAATAAACTGAGGGTTTATAGTGTTTTGGGTGCCGCTGAAGCAGGAGAGCTCAAGCAGTATTTAACTTCAAAAGGTGCAAGCTTTAAAACATGGGAACAGTTAAATCAGAATCTTGTTTATGCTCTGGCGCTAGAAAATAATGTGGTTCTCTTTTTATTTTTAGCAACGATTGTTCTTGTTACATTTTCGATTATCTCAGGGCTTTCAATTTTCTATGCAAGAGTTAGAAATGACTTTGCTTCTTTTTGGATCCTTGGAATGAGTATGGATCAGATTAAGAAGTATGGGGGACTTAATATTGCCATTATTACAGTTTGTGCAATTGCTTTAGGTAATCTTCTGAGTTTTATTGTATTAAAGCTATTAGCGCAGTTTTCTCCTGTTATCATGCCGGCCATGTTTGTTGATCGTTCACTTCCAGTACGCTTTACTGGATCGTCGTTCGTCTTCTCATTTCTAGTGCCAGTGATTATTACAGTAATCTTCACTCTTTTTTCCAATTGGAGATTTTTCAAGGATAATGGGAATTTCATTAGTTTTGTCAAAAAAGTAGGAACTTAATGTTTAAACATTTTCTTCTATTATTTATTTTATTAAGTTTTTCTGGATGTACAGGTATGAGTAAAGTTGCCTCTGTGTTTATGTCTTCACTCGGGGCCCACCCGAATAAGAATGAGTTAAGAAGCTTTGAAAAGTCGGAAAACTTTGATGCCTCTAAGCAAATCTTTATAAACCGCAGACCTAATATTACTAAAGAGCAACCCATTCAAAAAGATGGTTTTGGTTTTTCTAAGTTTATTGAATTCTTAGGAAAGGGCGGAGGGCGCTATCCTGAAAAATCTTTGCCTTCTATAAAGCCTGATATGGAGAAGTTCTTAGAAAAGTCAGATCACGTTAAATCGATTTGGTTTGGACACTCAACGATTCTTTTAAATGTCGATTCAAAGATTGTTCTAATTGATCCAATCTTTTCAGGTTCTTCTTCTCCGGTACCTTTATTCGTTAAGCGCTTTGCACCTCCTGTTCTTAGCTTAGAAGAACTTCCAGAAATTGATTATATTATTATCTCTCATGATCACTACGATCATCTTGATATGACAACGATGAAATTCTTTGCCAAAAAGAAAGACGTCAAAATTATTACGCCTCTTGGAGTCGGTTCACATCTTAAAAGATGGGGAATAGATGACTCTCGTATTACTGAACTTGATTGGTGGCAAGATGTGGATTTTGAAGGCATAAAATTTACTGCAACTCCCGCTCAGCATTTCTCTGGGCGTGACCAGGACCATGAGAATACGACTCTGTGGGCATCGTGGGTTGTAAAGACTCAAAATAATAATCTCTACTTTAGTGGTGATACTGGCTACGATATTCATTTTAAAGAAATTGGAGCTCGTCTAGGGCCATTTGATGTAGCGTTCATGGAATCAGGTCAATATAACCCAGATTGGTTTGCGGTTCACTTGCTTCCTGAAGAATGGCCAAAGGCCTATGCCGATATCAACGCTAAGTACTATTTCCCAATTCATTGGGGTGCATTTTCACTTTCATTTCATACATGGGATGATCCGATCTTAAAGTTAGATGAATATGCTCAGCAAGGTGTTCTTAAGCTAATGGCACCAAAGTTAGGAGAAATTGTCTCTTTTGATGAACAAGAATATGTTACAAAGAAGTGGTGGTAATCCAAATAGTAGGAGGCCTTTTGAAGTTTCTTATCTTAATCGTATCTTTCTTTCTCTTAAGTTGTAGCTCGACTACTTATCATAAAACAGTGGACTATGTTGATATTGATCGCTTCATGGGGGATTGGTTCGTACTAGCGGCAAGAGGTACATTTCTAGAAGAAGGCCAACATAATTCAGTTGAGACTTATACGTGGAATGAAAAAGAGAAGCGTATCGACGTTAACTTTGTTTTTAATAAAGACTCTCTAGATGGAGAACAAAAAGTCCTCACACAAAAGGCCTGGATCGAGGATACAAAAACCAATGCCCATTGGAAGATTCAGCTTTTTTGGCCTCTTAAATTTGATTACCTTGTCGTTGCTCTTGATCCAAAGTACGAGTGGGTGGCCATCGGCGTCCCTGATGAAAAGTACCTGTGGATCATGTCTAGAAAATACAGCAATGACTATGCTTCTAAAACAGTTGCTAAGGCCATCAAGCAATTAGATGAGCTTGGTTACAACACAAGCGAACTCATCCTTATCCCGCACCGATAAAATTTCAGATAGTTAGATTCGTTTATTTTTTGATCATATGTATATTTATTTCAATTTTTCACACTATTTCTCTTTATACTGTATTGTGAACTTGTTTAGTTAAGAAAGTAAATTCAAGAAATTATAGTAATGGAGATTATTTATGAAAAAATTATTACTCGTTCTACTATCACTGACTGCATTTTCAGCTTATTCGGCTACATACTCAGGTCAAAATGAAATGGATAAGGCCCTCGTTGGAAATGAGAATGTTGAAGTTACGCAAATCGTAGCTGGTGAGAAATACAATCTTAAGATGAATTATGCTGGTCAGCTTGCTGTTGATACAACTTGTGAAAAAGATCGTGTTGAAAATGGATCTATCGTTTTCAGCTGTATGATCTATGAAGAAGAAAACCACAAAGTTGATCTAGTTTTTTGGAAGCAAATGGGTATTCAGGATATGATCACAATCGATCTTAACACTGGAATGGGATTAAGAGTAAATTTAGAAAGAATTGATTAATAACAGAGAGGTCAGAAAATGAAGAATATTTTAAAACTAGTTTTTGCTTTAATGGTTATTTCTAACATTAATGCAAGTTCGAATGATTGCCATTATTTCTTAGTTCTTTCAGATGTTGATGGACGAACTGATGTAACACAGAAAGTTATGAAAGTTTATGAAGATAAAGGTTATACTTTCACAAAAATCAGTAACTTAAATGAATTACCACAAGAAGGTAGTGTGAGTTATATGACAATTTTCTCTGATGTACATCACTACAGAGGAGCTTATACAAGTGTTAAGCTAAAGGATCTTGTTATAAATGATGGAGAGATTGTTCAAGAGGTAGAGTCTTCTTACAAGCTTACTAAGAAGCCACTATTTGGTTCTTGGACAAAGAGTCTTTTAAGATCTGTTAAGAGAAAAGTTTCTTCGTGTAAATAATTTTTAAAAGTTATATATCTGATTATAAAAGGGCCCATACCGGGCCCTTTTGTTTTTATTAAGTTAGTTTTTTATTGCTTCAGATACAATTATAGTTGCCTCCAATAGTCTGGCCTATGAGCAGACAATGGCGCACCTACTTTACTTTAAATCCTGCAAGCGCCGCAAATGCATTATTCTTTAAAGGTGCATCGTTTTGCTTTGGCATCTTAGGCTTTCCACCACCGCGTGGTTTACTCTGGCGAGGTCCACCTGAAGGGCGCTCATAAGTTTTTGCTTCTTCTGCACCATCTGATTTAAGAGATAGGGCAATACGCTTTCTATCCATATCAACATCAAGAACAACTGCTGAAACCTCTTGTCCAACTTTAAGAACATCAAGAGCATTATCAACAAAGTGGTCTGCCATTTGTGAAACGTGGACAAGGCCGTTTTCTTTGATACCGATATCAACGAAGGCACCAAATTGAGTGATGTTTTTTACGATACCTGGGTATCGCTCACCAATTTTAATATCTTTAATTTCACGTGCATCTTTTCTAAATTCCGTCGTCTTGAATTCTGTACGTGGATCTTGAGAAGGAGCTGTTAGTGATTTGTAGATATCATTAACTGTGAACTCGCCAAGCTTTGCAATTAGGTCCTTATCTGATTTAAGTTGGTTTGCAACAGCATTATCTGTTGTTAACTGCTCAAGTGTGAAGCCTTTCGATTGTGCCCAGTTCTCTAGCATTTCATAGTTTTCTGGGTGGATGAATGTTGCATCTAGCGGGTTTGCACCATTGTAGACACGTAGGAATCCTGCGGCCTGTTGGAATACCTTATCTGTAAAACGTGAAACTTTTAAGATTTCACTTCTATCTGAGAATAGACCGTTCTTATCTCTGTGCTTAACAATATTGCCCGCAACAGTCGGTCCAATACCAGAGATAAAAGAAAGTAGAGGAGCTGAAGCAGTGTTAATATCAACACCAACAAAGTTTACACAGCTTTCTACGACACCATCTAGTGACTTCTTAAGTCTGATTTGGTTTACATCGTGCTGATACTGGCCAACACCGATTGATTTTGGGTCTATCTTTACAAGTTCAGCAAGTGGATCTTGGAAACGACGTCCGATTGAAATTGCACCTCTTACTGTTGCATCTTTATCAGGGAATTCTTTCTTTGCAATTGCAGATGCGGAATAAATTGAAGCACCATCTTCTGAGATCATTGTTGCTTTAACTTTTCCATCTTTAACTGCTGTGACGTTATCTTCAACAAATTGAAGAGTCTCACGTCCAAAAGTTCCGTTTCCAATAGCGATATACTCAACATTGAATTGCTCAATCATGGCATTTAGAATTGTTGCTGACTCACGAACCTGATTTCTTGGTGGGTGAGGGTAAACAACAGTATCAACAACAAACTTACCTGTGTTATCGACAACAACTGTCTTACATCCCGTTACAACACCTGGGTCAAGTGCAAGAACCGTCTTAGGTCCTAGGTATGGTTGAAGAAGTAGGTTTTTAAGGTTTACACCAAAAACGTCAATTGCAGATTCATCTGAAAGCTTCTTAAGCTCACCCTTGATTTCTAAATCAAGTGAAGAGTGAATATAGTTTTTGTAGGCCTTTGAAGCACAGTCAACTAGTGCTTTGTAGCTTGTAACACCAGTGTCAGCAAAGTGTTTTGAAAGAATCATATTATTTGCGTATTCTTCATCAAATACGATTTCTACTTTCAGAATTTTTTCTGTTTGTGCACGACGGATTGCTAGGAATCTGTGGGCCGCTTTTGGATCACGAAGATCCGCTACTTTTTGTTCATACTCAAAATAGTCTTTGTATTTTTGCCAGTCTTTGATTTCCTCATAACCTTTTCTTGGTGATGACTTAATCATTGCCTGTGCCCAGTAATCATTTCGAAGAGTCTCTTTCAGCTCTGTATCGTGTGCGATTTCTTCAATGATGATATCGCATGCTCCTTTTAATACATCTTCAAAAGTTGCAACTTTCTTATCTTTATTAATGAATTTTAAGGCCTCTTTTGCAAGCTCTGGCATAGGAAGCTTCGAAGTCTTCATTAGGATTGCAAATGGCTCAAGCCCAGCTTCTTTAGCAATTTGTGCTTTTGTTTTTCTCTTTGACTTAAATGGCGCGTAGATATCTTCAAGTTGGTTGATATTTGTCGCTGCTTTAATCTTCTTTTCAATCTCAGGTGTCATCATCTCTTGTTTTGTGATGGCCTCAAGGATGAAAGCACGGCGTTTTTCACGCTCAATATATTCGTCGTATTTTTCTTGGATTAGACGGATTTGTTCTTCATCTAAACCACCTGTTTTATCTTTACGGTAACGTGTGATGAATGGGACAGTACAGTCTTCAACAAGTAACATGGCAAGTACGGCCATGATTTGTTTCGCTGTGATATCTGTGTTGTCTACACAAAATAGGACGGCATTTTGATCGATGATATCCATTGGGTTTTTTGCTGCTTTTTCTGTCGTCTCTGACATAATTCATACTCCATTAACTAAATTTGAATTAAAATTGTATAGTTATTGAATTTGGAATGACAATGGAAAACTTGAGTAAATTCGACTGGTTAACTTAAAAATATTGATGTAAGAAGTTATTATGACAAATGAATTCGATTATTTAGTAGTTGGTGATGGCATTGCTGGCCGCGCCATTTTATATTTCTTAACAAAAAAATATCCAACGGCACGAATCGCTCAAGTATATGATGACGAGGCGTTTCCAGCTTGTTCGAGACGCACGACAAGCGTTGTATCATTCGGATTATTTGAAGAAGGGATTTCGAAGCTTGGAAATATTCTCTTTCATGCTCATGAATTCTTAAAAGACTTCGTTGAAATAAATAGGCCATCTGGAGTTTATAGCTGCAAACAATTCTATCTTCCTCCAAATATTAAAGAGGATCCTCTAAAGTTTAAGCAATTTGAGGCCCGTTATGGTGCAGACTTTATTGAGTTTAAGAATCAGCAGACTGTTGCTAAAGATGCATATGTTATCAATCCTGATGAATTCCTTAATTTCTTTAAAACTGATGTCGAACAAATTAGGGCAAGAGTTAGTGGCGTTAATAAAGGCGAGCTCAAGACTAATATTGGAAGCTTCAATGCTCAAAAAATTATTTTAGCAACAAGTGCCTACACGTCATTAATCTTTAAAGATAAGAGTTTACCAGAGGGCAAGCCTGTTAAAGGCACTTACTTTACTTGGGATATCGATTTAAACGAAGAATCCTTTGTGATTTCTCGTGGTCACTTTAATCTTATTTATCGTGCTCAGGATAATCTTCTACTATTTGGTGCAAATTCAATTGAGGGGCTTTCTCATCTTCATTCTCCTAAAGAAGTGTATGAGAAACTAGAAATCTTTCAAGGCTTATTTCCTGAATTTAAAAATCTTGAAAAACCAATGATTCACACAGGAATTCGTCATAAAGGTAAGAGACGCACACCTTTTTGTGGTGAGGTTTGTGAAGGTGTCTACGCTCTAAACGCTCTGTATAAGAACGGTTGGAGCGCTGGAGTTTCTCTAGCAAAAGAATTAGTGGATAGGCTCTAAGTTTTCTGAACGGTTTGCTCTAATTTCTTCTAGAACATAATCCCACATCTGTGCTCTAAGTTTAAGTGAATCAAGAGCTACTTGCGTCGCTTGTTCTTCTTTTTCAGCAGTGTCACAAAGCTGTGAAAGAAGTTTTCCCGCAAGGTCACCATGCTCGTCACCATCAAGTTCAATATGACGAACAAGGTAGTGTTTAAAATATGGAGCATCAATATTCTTTTCTTCTAAAACATTCACAAATGGTTGAAACAGATCAGGGATCAGGTTTTCTCTTCCATAAAAGAATGCTGAAGCAACGGCACTTGGATGGGCGTTAGTGACAAGGTTTAGGTTAAATGCCGTAAATTTTGCGATCTCTTGAGGGAGCTCATCAAATGAGAAATCACTAAAGAAGTTTTCAATTGGCGTTGTATCAGCACCAACTTCCTTCATCGCATTTAAATACATTGTGAAGTGATCAATATGGCCACCGTTTAGATCTTCATCACTTTCTTCACCTAGAACAATCTCGTTAATGAAACGAACGCACTCTTTGTCATACTTTGAAGGCATCCATGGCGTTGTCACACATGTCACTTCACGTTGAAGGCCTTTTAATAGAGACATGAAATCCCATACTGCAAAGACGTGCCACTTCATAAGAATTTTCACATCATCAATATCGTTGATATTTGAATAAAGTGGGTGAGCGCATAGCTCGTTGTGGGCGTTTTTAATTGCTATATTGACCGTTTTCATATGCGGCCAATATAGCGTAATTTACTTAACTCTTAAAGTGCGAATTAACCCTTTAGCTTTAGTTGTGAAATAAGTGGTGGAAATCAGGCCTACTTAATGAGCGGCGTCTTCTTGGGCCATTGCGTCGACCACCTTGCATTTGAAGCTTTTGATTATACTTCTTGTCTTCAATATATTTTGTGTACTTATCTAAGTCTTCTTTTCGGTAACTCTCAAGTTCTTGAAACATTTCATTAAAAGAGAGGATTCCTCCTGCTTCTTTCTCCGCCTTTGCAATCCTTTCGTAGAGCTTCTCACCAACTTGGTCTAGAACAACAAAGAGATCAATCTGTTTTGAACCTAGATTGAGTGGAAATTTCTCTTCTAAGTTTACACCTGCTACAAATTTAATAATACCGCGACTGATAACTGAACGACGTGCAAGCCAAGCAAAATCATTACCTAGTTTTGTTCCAAAGCTAGGATCAAATTCATATCTTTCCTTTTCCATCCATTCAAAAATCTTTGAAAGAATCGCATCTTTGTAACGTGTATCCTTAAGTTTATCTGGGTTTCTCCATTCGGCAACGAGATCAAAGCGTGAATCAAATTGAATTTCGCCAGGGCCGAATGTTTTAAACTTTGCGATATTTTCACTTGTCACTTGGAGACCAAAGTCTTGTAGAAATGAAAGTAGGGCCGGGTTAAAGCTCGTTTTAAACTCTGGGATATCCATAGCTGTTCCAGAAAGCTTTTCACTGGCAACTTTGTAACCATGATAAATAACTTCAGAGCAAAAGATTTGCGAGTCATCGTTATAGTCCATGGCAAAGTCGTATGGGATATTTTTATCGTGTTTCTTAGTAAATTTAGAGAAACGCTCATGCATCTCTTTGGCCGCTAAATGCGCTAATTTAGCGTCTTTGTGACGAAAGACAACAGTTCTAGAATTTGCCTGATCAAGGTGTACTTGAAAGGGAGCAACAACATTACCCACTTCGATATGGGCCTCTGACGTGAAAAGCTCGCCTGTCTTCTTGTCTTTATATACTAATGTTAAGTGTGAAAATTGATGGTCATCATCGCCGATTCGAGCAATAGCGGCACTTGAGTAGGCATTCCCGCGTGATAGAATAATATCTCCTGATTTGAGATCTCTCGGGCCTGAAAAACTATATTCAGGATTAACCATAAAGTGAATAGGAGAGTCGCCATCAAAATTTAATGTGCTAAATTGGCGCGGTACTTTTCCCTTAGGCCTTGAGGCATAGTAGGACTCGATAAAGTAGTCCTCAAGATAGCGTAGGGCCCTAAAAATATCTTTTACACCCTTAAGACATTGCTTTTCATCTTGATCAAGTTCCTTAGTACTATTGAGATCTTTTAATTTCTCCTTGAGATCAAGGCGAATATTAAAGGATGCATTCACGAAATCTTGCATTTGATACTGCGAGAATTCAGAAAAATCGATATCTGTTGATTTAATGGAAAAGAGGCGATTGTAGTAATGTTCAGTCTTTGTCGCACATTCTGCAGGAGATTTTACGCCCTTGGATACCTGTTCGTGCATCTCGTGCATGAGGGATTCAAACTTTGAGCTCTTTAATGAACTTGGCATTCGATAAGACTTCTGATTACAAGATACTAGCAAGGTAGAGACGATAATCGCTCCGGCGATCCCTGTAAGTTTCTGATTTTTCATTGTTTTCCCCCACAATTCTGAAAAATATAAATAGCTAAATAATCAAAATTGAACATGACTCAATAAATTTTTATCGGATTTTACCTTTTAAAACTTAAGTATTATTATCGGGTATAGAGAGATTTATTTATGACAAGCAATAAAAGTGAAGAAGTACATTATCGAATTTTAAATGCAGTAACCAAATTAGAAGTTGCTAAGGGGCACCTTAACTGGAAAATCGCCGAGGTGGCCAAAGAGGCAGATGTTACTCGCTCACTCATCTATTATTATTTAGGCAAGGAAAAGGATGTAATCCTTAAGGAAGCGGTTAAGTATATGATTGCTCGTATCTTTAACCTATCTCAGGAAAACTCTGTTGGAATTCGTGAGCGTATTAAAATAGTTAGAAAGCAAATCATTCAAATGCCATATCTGTTAGCACTTTATATGATCAATAAGGGTGCTGGTAATGAATTGTCTGATATTATTGTGGAAGCCGAGGCCGAGTTATTTGAACTTCTAAAGAAGAAATATCCTAACGTTGATCCTCGTGAGCACTTAAAAATTTATCTTATGGAATTAGGGGTATGTCTTTACCGCGATGTGGATGATGATACTCTTGATTATATCTTTTCCAAATATGACAGCTTTGAAGCAAAGTAATTAAAATAGAAAAAGGCCTCTTTAGAGGCCTTTTTTATTTCTAGCAAAAATCAATTGATGCGTGATTGTACTGATCTGGTGGAAGTTCACACTTGTCTTCTGAGAAGTTGTGGTCTCCGCCATTTTTAATTGGGTCATACTTCTCAACCGTACCTGGAATTGCTTGGTCATCGATTAAGTCGTGGTTGCTATCAAATGCTTCTTTATAACTCTTGTACACATCTAGCATATAAACATCTGGTGACTGAGTCTTTCTTTCTTTGATGTTAAACATCGAGCTTGAAGCTTTTGCTAGGAAGTCAGTAAACTTATAAAGTGTCTTTCTTCCTCTAAACATCATTGTGTATTGGTTTTCAGTCATTCCAAGTCTATCTCTTAAGATTGAGTTGAATTGGAAACCTTCACCTGTAAAGTACCATGTTTCTTCTAGTCTTTCTTTTCCTGCACTTGGTTTACATACTTTGTAACGAATCGGATTGTTAACAGTGTTGTAAACTAATCTACCACCAAGTCCGTGATTTGATGGATACTTATCAGAGATCCATTCTGCTTTAAACTTTGATGTTCCTTCGATCATAAAACACTGGTGTGTTCTTGCTTCAAAGTTTAGTGTAATTGCTTCAGCGTATAGATCAATTGATTGTCCGCTGTCACTTCTATTGTTATCACCATTTGAACGATCTAGTGACCATGCCGTTGACCAGTCGTATCCTGCTGATACACCAACTCCACCGCTTACTGGTAACTTTTCTCCAAATGGAAGTTTGAAGTCAAGTTTTGCACCAACACCTGTTTTATATCCGTGAGAGAATCCAACTCTTCTGTTTTCAGTAAAGTAAGTTCCGCTACCAGTTGATTTAGAGATTCTAATAGTATTCGAGTGGCTAACTCTTGGTTTTGAAAGAATCTCTTGTACGTGACTTACTGGTGTAATCATCATGAATTCCCATGGAGACTCAATACACTTTTTCATATTGTAGTCTGAGTAAGATTTCCAGATTAGACCTGTTTTTTCTTGGCTAAAGAATGTCCCACATAGCTTAGCAAGTGTTGCTGAGTCGTATTGGTCTTCGTATAGCTTAGAGATTTCAGTCGTCGTAAGCTTATTTTCTTCAATAAGTTTTTTGTTCAGTCCAGTGTGATCAACTTTAATTGTCTCATCAAAAAGCTCGTGCTTCTTAAGTTCGTCAGAGAAGATCGCCTCAGAACTTTTGTTGTAACGAGGAGCTAGTTTAGCTGCAATGATATCTTTCTTTGTCACACCTTTTACATCGTTTGATAGCTTCTCTAGGTAGTTCTCAAGTTGTACCATTTCATTCATTTTCTTATCAATTTTTGTATTTGTGAAATCTTGCTCTTCAAACTTATCCGTCACTTGAAGTTGAGTGTGAAGGATTGAGTGAAAAGACTTTGATGATGCGTGGAATGTACCTGCTGCCCAAGCTGGACGAGGTGCATTTCTTGGATCATCTCCTTCTCTTAAGATCGGTGAAAGTTTAATTGCCGCATAAGTTCTCGTGTGGATATATGGCATGTCCACAAACTTGATTGGCATATCAATTCTTGCCTTTAGTAAGTTGTTTTCTACTTCTACTTCACGTGAAGCAACTGAGATAAGTTTAAACTTGTGCTTGTTCTCATTTGTTAAATCAATATCACCCTGTAGTGGTGCTAGGAAGTATACTTCTAGCTTAAGCTTTCCTTGGTAGAAAGGCTCAATTGGGTTCATGTGGTGTACGTAGTTACCGTAGTTAACTTTTGGGTACATCTTAACAATGAATGACTTCTCAATTACTAGATCAAGGTTCTTGTTAAGGTGGAAACCATTATTATTATCGTGTCCAAGGAAGCTATAGTTAACTTCATCAACAAATAGTCTTGCTCTTTGGTTGTTATTATCTTTTTCACACTTTCCAGTTCTTGAAACTTCAGCAAAAATCCAACCGTTATTTGACCATGGGTAAAGACATAGTCCACGTGTTACTTTTGCATTTTGAAGTGTTTCATTTTGAACTTCAATTTCTAGGTTAAATGGAATACGACGAGTGTTTGTGTATCTTTCGTGCTCAAGGTAGAACTTGATTTCACCACAACCTGACTCATCTAATTGACCGTCAGTAATGTCATACATTTCAGTTACTGCATGCTCTTCACCGTTTTCTTGTTTTTCAAGGTTGATTAGTCTTGCTTTAACAAATTCGTTTGATAGTGAGCTACCATTTGCCTTAAGGTTTAAACATCCATTTACAACAACTTTTTGATCAATAATTAAATTATCATTTCTTGGATCAACTTGACCAAAACCTTTAGGAGTGATTTTTACGTTCTTAACATTGATGATCTCGTCTGCACTTAGACGGTTCTTGTTAAGAGAAGTTTTCATCACATAGTTATTTCTGTGAATAATGCTATTTGTATACTGATTCATCGACAGTTTTAGGTCGTATGAAATATTAGCACTTGTTGCAAGAGTTACTACTCTTTCACCCATTGGAAGGTAAGTGTTTGGAAGAGAGTAGTCCATAGTAATTGGCTCATCCCAAAAGATACAGCTATTGTCATCAGCAGTTCTTCCTACAGTTTGAAAGTTTTCACCAGATACGTAGAAAGTTTGGTACTGTAAGCTCTTTCCAAGTTTTGAACTTAGACATGCTTTTACATGAAACGTCTTACCGTAAGCGATTCTTGACTTCATCGATGCCTTATCTTCTGTTACTCCTTCTACTGTGAAGCGTGAAACAGACACAAGAGCACTTTCATTTGCAGAAGCCTTAAGCTGTCTTGCAAGTTGCTGTCTTTCGTCGTTGGAAGTGTCACTTCCACAACTAACAAGCGTTGTTAGTGCAAGCATTGAGATGCTTAGGAGAGTGATGTTCTTCATGTTCTTACAAAATGTCATATTCTTTCCTTAGGGAGATTGTATAAACTTGTTCGTCACTGTAACCATCAATTAAGTACGCTGAGTCAAGGTTTCCAAGTACAGTGCGATTAATATAATTAAATTCTGTGCTAAATCCTTTTTGTGTTTCTAATTCAAATCCTACGGCATATCCTTTGTAGTCATTTGAAAAGATTCCACCACGGTAGAAAGCTGGAGCAGTATCTGCTTGGTTTTCAAATGCTAGGGCAGAAAGAGTAATTTTCTTGTCACCCATATTTGTTTTGAAATCTGCTCTGTATGAGTAACCAGTGTTCTTATCATCTGGAACTACTGATTCAGTGTTTTTAATATATGAGCCTGAAAGCTTAAGAGAGTTATCTCCTAAAGTAATTTCAATTCCTGCATTAGCAAAGATTCCTGTAAAGTCATAAAGGTATAGACTTTGATCAATTGGTGTACCGATGCTTACAGAGTTCCCCCAGTAGTAGTCTTTGTTAGCAAGATCACCTGAAAGTTTCTTGTAGCGGTAACTACCTACAGCACCACCAATGCGTAAAGCTTTTGTAAGGTAGCTAATGTCTGCTGACTCAGAGAAGAATTGTGGATCACCTGAATCATCAATATTAAAAGTTTCTCTTAAAATTGCATTTTGTGGCTTAGCTTGTGTTGCTTGAAGACGAAGGTAGAAGTTTCCAACCTTAGTTGCAATCACTTCTCTTGCACCAATAAACGATGTTCCACCGTTAATGAATGGAGAGATATATTGACGCTTAGTTGAGTTATCAAGAGCACCTGCACTGATCTTTACAAAACTAAGTGGCCTAAAATCAAAATAACCATAGTCATAAGTGAACTTTGGCTTGTAAGTTTTAACTCTTTCTGCTTCTTGTGAAGAAGAGTTACCTGATTGATAGCTAAAACCACCACTGAAGTTAAAGTCGATATTTTCAACAACCTCTGCTTCAAGCTCTAGGTTCATCTTTGTCTGATAAACACTTCCTTTATCAGTTCTTGAATCAAGAGCACCATAATCCGCCCCAAGCTCTAGCCCTACATTTTTGAATCCTGCTGTCTTTAGAGTAGAGCTAAGCCCTTCTGTAAAGATTTTTGCCGATTCGTTCTGTGCGAAAGCTTGTGCCTGGCTTAGTAAGGCCAGTAAAATTAAATGTTTAGTTACGTTTTTCGCTTTAATCATGTCATTCCTATTTGTTTTGATACTAGAATAGATGCATGAATGATGCCATGTGTAATGAAACAAGTTCACGGGTGTAAAAAGTTTAAACTGCTGAAATGTGGTGTAAGTATTGAAATTTAGTTTAGGAAGTTAGTGTTAACGAGCTGAACACTGTATAATAAATGAACAAACACTGATTTGTTATGTCTAAGAAGTAATTTGTAATTTATTGGAATTAGATAAGAAGAGAATGGTGCGAAAGGGCAGATTTGAACTGCCGACCTACGGGATATGAATCCGTCGCTCTAACCAACTGAGCTACATTCGCACATTTCGATTGATTAGGATATTAATGACTTGCGCCTCGTATGTCAATATTATAATTTATCAAAAAGTTAAATTTTGTGAAAATAATGGCGATGAATCTAAAACCTAAACAAAAAAAATCACATTCGCTTGAAGCTAAGATGATTTCTCATTTTAAGAAATTCAACGTTGATATGGGCCTTGATCTATCTCGACCTATGGCCGTTGCATGTAGTGGTGGCGTTGATTCTATGGTTTTGGCGCATCTACTGGTTCAAGCAGGGGCCAAGAAACTTAGACTTCTACATATTGATCATGGCACAAGAAAAGAGATTGAAGACGAAGTTGAGCTGATATCAAGTTTTGCTAACAGACATGGCCTCGAATTTAAGACATATAAGGTTGAACACTTATCTTTAAAGACAAGGAATTTCGAATCTATTGCACGCCAAAAAAGGTATCAACTATTATTGTCGAATCTAGCAGCGGGAGAGTTACTTCTTACTGGTCATCATCTTGATGACTGCTTTGAATGGTCACTTATGCAGCAGTTTAAATCTTCGGCAAAGCAGATTGATTTAGGTATGCCGTATCGTAATGGCAATATTTATAGGCCACTTTTTGCATTCTCTAAGAAACAGATTCTCATGTATGCTAAATTGGCCAAGCTAGAGTGGCTTGAAGATGCCTCTAATAAAGACCTACGCTACGAACGCAACTTTATAAGAAGTCTTGTTGCAAATCAGATTGCTCCACGCTTTCCTGGACACCTTAAACACTATTGTAATCGCATGAATAAGCTGAAAATGATTAAAAAAGAGCTTAGTCGTGCACAAGACTTCAAGGTTATTCAGCGTCAGTGGGGGATCGTGATTTCATATAATGGTGAAATTAGTGAGGGCATTGAGCAGGCGATTCTTTCACAATCTCATTCATCAAAAGGGCGAACTCATTCACAGTTTGATAAGCTACGCTCTCTTGTAAAGTCTTCGAGTATTGGGCCATTAAGCTTTAGCGGAGGGCTACGAGTATTTAATTTTAAAAATCATTTGGCCGTGGTCAAGAAAGGTCATAAGATTAATTTTAGCATTAATCATTCGCAGATTCCTGAAGGCATTCCATTTCTATCAAATAACACTAATACTAAGCATTCGCTTAAGATTTGTCCGATAGCTGATAGGGATGGGAACCTAAACAAGTTCTTTTCTGAAATTAGTCTTCCAGTTCATTATTCATGGCGTAAAAGCGGTAAAGTTTTAGTTTGGCTTTAAATTACTAGGCTTGACACTCACTAAAATGATACCATTTTAATAACTATAAGGTTACAATATAGCTTTATATTTTATTAAGAATTGTAATTAGTTAGTGAATATTTGATTAATAGTTAATTTGAAAATTAATTAAAAAGGATTTTAATGAAAGGACAAAACAAAACACTCCTCCTATGGATTATCTTAATCCTTATGTTTGCGGCCATCGCTAAAATTTCTTCTGAAAGCCGCCAGGCATACAAGCCTGTGACATACCCGGACTTTGTTAGTGCAATTAAAGGCAAACATGTTGATAAAGTTGTTCTAAAGGGTAAGGACAAGATCTTAGGAAAGTTTAAGGACGGCTATGAGAATGGAGCTTGGTTTGAAGCGACAGGAACGACAGGTGCCGAAACTTTTAAAATTTTAGAAACTCACGGAATCTATCCAGAGTACGAAGCGGAAGAGAAACAAAACGTTATCACAACTTTCTTGCTGCACTGGGGACCGATGATTTTCCTCTTCCTCATTGTTATTTTCTTCCTTCGCCAACTTCAATCAGGTGGTGGCAAGGCAATGAGTTTTGGAAAGTCTAAAGCACGTATGCTTTCTCCACACGATAAGAAAGTTACATTTTCTGATGTATCAGGTGTAGAAGAAGCAAAAGAAGAACTAGAAGAGGTTGTAGACTTTCTTAAGGATCCAAAGAAATACACTAATCTTGGTGGTAAGATCCCTAAAGGTGTAATCCTAGTAGGTCCTCCTGGTACAGGTAAAACTCTTCTTGCAAGAGCTGTTGCTGGTGAAGCAGGTGTTCCATTCTTTTCTATTTCAGGTTCAGACTTCGTTGAAATGTTTGTCGGTGTTGGTGCATCTCGTGTACGTGACCTATTTGAACAAGGTAAGAAGAATGCTCCTTGTATTATCTTCATTGATGAGATCGATGCTGTTGGACGCCACCGTGGACACGGTATGGGTGGTGGACACGATGAGCGTGAACAAACACTAAACCAACTTCTTGTTGAAATGGATGGTTTTGAATCAAATGAAGGTGTTATTCTTATTGCGGCAACAAACAGAATTGACGTACTTGATAAGGCCCTTCTTAGACCTGGTCGTTTTGATAGACGTGTAACTGTTGGACCTCCTGATGTTCGCGGACGTCTTGGAATCCTAAAGGTTCATACAAAGAAAACTCCACTTGATACAGCTGTTGATCTTGAAGTAATTGCAAAGGGAACTCCTGGATTCACAGGTGCAGACCTTGCAAACCTTGTTAACGAAGCTGCTTTATTTGCTGCTCGTTACGGTAAGAAGGTTCTTCAAATGATCGATTTCGAACAAGCAAAAGATAAGGTTCTAATGGGGCCTGAAAGAAAGTCGATGGTACTTTCTGATCTAGAAAAGAAAGTAACTGCATACCACGAAGCAGGACACACTCTTGTTGGTATGAATCTTCCAAAGACTGATCCTATCCATAAGGTTTCTATTATGCCTCGTGGTGGAGCTTTAGGTGTAACGCAAACTCTTCCAAACGAAGACATGCACAACCTAACTTTAGAGAAAGCTGAAAACTTTATTGCTTTCCTAATGGGTGGACGTGTTGCTGAAGAAATCGTTTTTAACGAAATTTCAAACGGTGCTTCAAATGATATCGAAAGAGCAACTCAACTTGCTTCAAGCATGGTTTGTTCATGGGGGATGAGTTCTAAAATGGGACCTCGTAACTTCCATCAACCAGGTAATTCTCCATTTGGTTCAACTGCACCAAGTGAAGGTGTAGGGTACTCTGAAGAGACAGCACGTGAAATCGATACAGAAATCACACGTTTCTTAGATGAGAACTATAAAGTTGCTAAAAAGATTTTAACTGATCACCGTGATGCGCTTGATAGAATTGCTGAAGGACTAATTGTTTGGGAAACTCTTGATTCAAAACAAATTCAGTCTTTAATCGATGGTGAAGATATTGGTGTTCCTTTAGTTGAAGAGGTTAATAACCAACAAGCACCTTCTCAAAAAGCAGCAGGTGAGTCGACAATTTCTAAACCAATTGACGATCCAAAATTAGCATAATCTAAAATGACTAAAATATCTTTTTTAGGGGTAGTTAACACTACCCCTAATTCATTCTCTGATGGCCACTTAAATCTCGATCAAGACTATCAAATCAAACAATTAGAAAAGTTTAAAAACGCCAATTTCGGTATCGATATTGGTGCTGAAAGTAGCGCTCCTTTTAATGATCCTGTCTCCTTACAAGAAGAATGGGCCAGGCTTGATTCGTATTTGTTCCAGCACATTAAGTATCTGAATGAATTTAAAACGATTTCAATTGATACCTATAAGCCTGAAACAATGAGGCTGTTCTTAGACAAGTACGCTAAAGAGTTTGAACGTATTATCTGGAATGATGTTTCTGGTGTTATCGACGATAAATGTATAAAGCTTTTAAATGATTATTCAACGATTGAGTACGTCCTTTGTCACACTCTTGTTCCTGGCCGCGATAAGACTCTTGAGCATATGAATTACTTGGATCCTAAGCTCAATGCTAACTCTCTAAAGACTTTTTTCAAGCAGGCAATGGATAAGCTTCAAAGCTCAGGCATAGCTTCTGAACGAATCATTTTAGATCCTTGTTTTGGCTTTTCAAAAACCACAGATCAAAATCTAAATCTATTAGATGAGTTACATGAGATTCAAACAATATCTAAGCGTTGGCTCATTGGTATTTCTAAGAAGTCTTTCTTGCGTCATCTTATTAGCTTAGAGCGCCCAGAGATTCGAGATGATAAACAGGCCTTACTGGCCGCGAGTGAAGGTCCGCACTGGATGTATCTTGGCCAGTTTGCACGTGATTTCAACGAGGTAGATGATCTTATTTTCCGTGTTCACGAGGTTGGAAAAATTACAAAAATTACGTAAATACTCGTGTTTATCAGCTTTTTGGCCTATATATATGAACATTATTTTATAAAGGGCCAAAATGAACAAATTAAAAGTATTATTTTCTATTACTTCACTTTTTATTTCATTCAATGCTTTTGCATATCTTACGCCAAGTATTTCAGATTTAATTGATAATATTGATAAGGCCATTTATGGTGATCTTGATATCGTTGATGTCAATGCAGGAACGTTAATGCATTCTCCTGCAGCAAAGATAAATGCTCATTCGAGTGCTATTGTTGTTAATCGTTGGAGTTTAAACGAAGTAATTAGCGGTAGGCTATTTTCTATAACCGGTTCTGATTTCACAAAGAATGCACGTCTTTGTGAGGGGGAAGAGAAGTTTCTTGACCAGAAAGCGTATGGAAAGTGTAGTGCTGTTCTTGTTGGGCCAAAGCAGGTTCTAACGGCCGCACATTGCATTCAAAATGTTCAAATCGCTTGTGATCGTAAAAGCTTTATCTTTGATGCACGTGAGGATCTTGGAAGTAGTAATGCAACTCAATACTTTGTGAAATCTCAGGTATATAACTGCAAGAAGATTCTTGCTTATAACCAAAGTCGCGATAAGACATTTGATTACGCACTAATTGAGCTAGATCGTACAGTTGAGGGTGGTAGAAAGCCTGTGGAAGTAGAAGAAACTAAACTAGAAGTTTCAGATGAAGTCTATATGATTGGTCATCCAAACGGTTTCTTATCAAAGTATTCTTATAATGGTTTTGTCAGAGATATTGATCCTTTATTTTATATCACTAATCTAGACGCTTTTGGTGGCAATAGCGGTGGGCCAGTATTTTCAAAAGAAAGTAATAAGATGGTTGGCCTTCTTATCCGTGGCCATGATGATTTTGAGTGGGATACTAAAGCTAAATGTAACCGCGTTGTTCACTGCCAAGAAGATGGTTGTGATGGGGAATACGTATTAAAAATCAATGCCATTATTGACGATATCGAAAAGGCCCGTAATAATTAAGAGATGAAATTAGGTCACATCGTTTTATTTAGCTCAAATGCTCATTTAACTTCCACTTTTTTAAGTGAAGTTTTTGATCTTGAAGTTGAAGGAGCGTCTGACTCAGTTGTTGTCTTTAACGATGAGTTACGATTTCTCGTGGTTGAACGTCCTAAACTTGCCCAAGTTGGTAATAATATCGTTTTTGATTTTGTTGTTGATAATTACGATGAGTTAATTGAGCTACAAAAGAAGGTTGAGTTCGTAAACTATCGACTAGAAAGCTCTGGTGAAAACCTTAATATTCTCTCTAATGAAAAGATACCTGAAATACTTGTGCATGAAGGTGTGCAATTCTTCTTTATAACTGATCCAGACAATCGTCGTTGGAAAGTTACCTTAATTGAGTCCAATTAAATCAAGCCTAATTTTTTTAAGCTAATTTAAATTTTATTTAAGTCACAATTCTGACACCTTTTTCTTCGCAATTTGGCCCTAGCGTGTGTCATTTTGACAGGTAAATGCTGGGATGTAGCTGATATCGTAAGATGAACAATTGGCACGGTTTGTGCTTAGTATATAGTAGTTGCCTCAGGCAGGATGCCACAGGCCTTTCTTTATATAAGATATATAAGATCAAAGAACTCAAGGATTGAGTATGCGACTTTTAGTACTTGCTTTGGCCGCCTTCAGTGCGGCCAATATTTCGGCCGATTTTATCATTAAATACAAAGATGGAAGTGTCGAAAAATCAAAAATTAATCCAAGCTCACAATTTTCTTCATTCGCTTTAAGTGACGATGTTGAATACGTGGAAGAAGATTTAAGGCTCTTTGCTAATGGTGGAGAGTACAACGACACTTACTATCCTAGTCAGTGGCATTTCACAAATTACCTCGACAATACTTTCTATCATGCACGAGAGTATGCAACTTCTGAAACAGATACGAGAGTTAATGTAGCAGTTATTGATACGGGGATAACAGACCATTTTGATCTGAATACAAATGTTGTAGGTGGATATGATTTTATATCCGACTCTGATAATTCAAGAGATGGCGATGGCCGTGATGCAAATCCAAATGATGAAGGGGATTATGGCTCTGCTACTACTGCATGTAATTCTGGTACAAATGCCTCAACGTGGCACGGTACACACGTAGCAGGAATTATTGGTGCAAGTTCTAATAATAGTTATGGTGTCGTTGGGGCCGCCAAAAACGTTAATTTAGTGCCACTTCGTGTTTTAGGTGCATGCGGTGGTCTTACTTCAGATATTGCTGATGCTCTGAGATGGGCAGCTGGCGGTAGTGTTTCCGGAGTCCCGGCCAATCCTTATCCTGCCCGTGTTGTAAATATGTCTTTAGGTGCACGTGGTAGTTGTAGTCGTTACATGCAAGAATCAATTGATTTTGCGCGCTCTAAAGGTGTTGTTGTTGTGGTTGCAACTGGAAATTCAAATGCAGACGCTTCTTTCTATACTCCATCAAATTGCCGTGGAGTTTTAAGAGTAGGTGCCGTTGCAACAACACGTGCTCGCTCTTCCTATTCAAATTATGGCCGTATTGTCGATATTGCTGCTCCAGGGGATAGTATTTTATCGACTGTTAACAGTGGACAATCAACGCAAGGAACTGCTGTCTTTTCAAGAATGAATGGAACTTCAATGGCCGCTGGCTTTATATCAGCAACTGCCGCAATGATCTTTCAAGCAAATCCTTCTTTATATCCAGATCAGGTTAGAGATATCATCACAAGAACAGCTGTTGATTATTATTGCGATCGCAGCTCTTGTGCAAAAGGTGCTGTCGATGCATACGAGGCAGTATCTCTAGCATTTTCGACAACTCCTAATGCAAGTTTCCGTTATAACGATCCCGTTCTAGTAGGTGGAACAGCTGCTTTAAACGATAGCTATAGTAGTGGCAAAAGTGGTGGAGGAGCCTGCGGAACGATTGAAGATGTTAATAATAGTGGCAGCGGTGGAAATATGCTAGCTGGACTTCTTTTGATTATTGCAATTGTCGTAGCTCATCGTATTAAACTTATGAGGCCTTAACGGGACTGCATTCGACTTCAATATTATTGTCGACTATTTTACAACTATCAACTTTATAAATTTGAGCTCTCGAAGAGTGACCATCTAATTTAATAATGGCATTCCTTGGAATCTCTTCCTTTGTTAAAAGCTTTAAGTGTTTATGATCTTTTTCAACGACACGATAACCTTGAACAACATCACTTATTTCAAATACCTCTATAATATCTCGACCGAGTCTATTTTCATCATTGATTATTTTATTAATCTGGTTAATCACGACATCAAAGCCTTGTTGTTTGAGTACAAAGAGATCGATACCTTTGCGTGCGGCCTCTTCTATTACTTGGCTGTCATTTTCATTTGTTACTAAGATAAAACTCATTTCTTTATCGAGTAATGAGATCTCATCGTACAATTCAATTCCATCCATCTGTGGCATCATATAGTCGCAAATAATATAAAGCTTCTCTCCGCGATTAAGCTTAATTGTTTGTATATCTTCAATGGCCTTAAATGGATTAGTGTGAAAACGAACATGTGAGTTAAATGTGTTCTCGAGGCTAGTGGCAAGGAGCTTGGCAGTTTCGTAGCAGTCGTCAATAACCATGATATGCTTTTTCATAGGAACAGTATAATTGACTTAAGTGCTACCATAGGGATAAGTCGTCTAAATTTAGCTTAATTTAGATTAAGTAAGACGTTATTTAAACAGTCTGTAGGCCTATTAAGACCTACAGTGATACCTCTTGAATTTTGTAACCTTCACCGTAAACACTTCTGATGATAAAGTTAGAATTTTTGATCTTCTTTCTAATTGAACTTATATAAGTATCAATCATGCGATCGTTAACCTTATGATTATCAGGAGCGATATGATTGAGAATTTTCTCTCTCGCCAAAACGTTTTGCTCATTTTTTAGAAGTAGATGAATTATTTTGAACTCTGAAGATGTAAAATGAATTCTTTCTCCACGTATTTTAACTTCTTGAGATGGGATATTAAGAGCAATGTCGCGGTAATTAATCACTTCAAGTGCATTCTCATTGTTAACAGACTTAAGAGTTGTGCTAATAATGCTTTTAACTTCTGAAGGCTCAAATGGTTTACTGATAAAGTTTATGCCACCAAGTTGATAACCAGTTACTCTTGTATTCACATTATTCTTTGAAGAAATGAAAACAATTGGTGTATCTTTAAGTTCATCATTCATTTTTAATTGCGAGCAAATTTCAAATCCAGATTCATTTTGTAATAGTATATCTAAGAGGATTAGGTCTGGCTTTTCTTGCCAGGCCGTCGCAATGGCCTCATCCTGATTACTTGCTTCAACGATATTATAATTACTTTCTAGTAGCGCCCTAAGCAGGTCTCTGATTTCTTGATCGTCATCGATTATTAATATTTTTTTCATGAATAACTCCTTTATATTCATGAATATAATGTATAAATATATCAAAAAATCTTCAGCTTAATTTAGGTAAACCTTATATAAAATTCTTAAACACTTGTTTTTAAATCTTCGTTATTTGCAAAGCTTTGAATATTATCAAAAATGAGCTTGGCCATATCAGAACGTGCAACATCATTTGCTGAACCAATATGTGGAAGAATGAAGATATTGGATAGTTCTCTTAAAGGAGAGTTACTACTTAGTGGCTCGTTACAAACAACGTCAAGTCCTGCCTGTGCTTCTTCATTATTTTTAAAGAAGTCATACATTGCATTTTCATTTATAATTTCACCTCTTGCCGTATTAATTAGAATTAAATCTTTCTTCATTAATTTAAAGGCATCGTGACTTAAAAGCTCATGTGTTGACTGAGTATATGGACAATGAATAGAGATGATATCACTTTCTTTTAAAAGTGTTTGAAGATCAACATAAGTTGCATTGCACTCATTTTCAATTTGATCTTTCTTGCTTGGGCCAGTGTAGAGAATCTTTTGGTTAAATGCGCCCTTACACATTTTTGCAAATTGAGTCCCAATTCTTCCTGCTCCAATAATTCCATGTTTTAAATCAAATAAAGATTTTCCAATAAAGCCTGCTGGCTCCCATGTTTGCCATTCTTTATTAATTACATTTTGTCTTGCTGCTTCAATTTTTCGTGCACTACAAAGCATCAGTGCCATCGCAAGCTCTGCCGTGGCCTTTGTGAGAACATTTGGCGTGTTTGTGACAGCAATATTATTTTTTCTACAGTAATCAATATCTATATTATTAAAACCAACTGCATATTGAGAGATGAGTTTAAGTTTTGGAAGTTTTTCTAAAGTTTGTGCATCAAATTTATTGCTCAGCATTGAGATAATAACATCACATTCCTTTGCATTTTCGACTATGTCATCTTGAGTGATTGTTCCATGTTTTAAACGATCCCAAATTTTAACTGTATGGCCTTGTTCTTTTAAATCTTGGAATAGGGGACCTTTGATGACATCTGTCGCAAATATCGTTAAATGACGCATGACTTCCTCTGCTGTATTTGAGTTCTTTATACTATATAGTATTTGTTCTATGTAAGACGTTGTAAGCTATCTTCATTTTACATATGCAATCTACATTTTAAAATAGATAATAGAGCTTAAATTTAATCAAAATATATTTCATTGGAGGAAATTTTGAAAATATTAGCAAATATATTAGCAGTAGCACTTTTATCAAGTGCGACAAGTGCTGCAACAATCGCAATTGTTGATTCTGGTACAGATATGATGCATGAGCAGATTGCTCCAAAAGCATGGATTAATGAACTAGAAATTCCTGGTAACGATCGAGATGAGGACCGTAATGGTTATCAAGATGATGTCTACGGTTGGAACTTTGCAGAAAGTAATAATCAAGTTATCGACTATAAGTACCTTGGTACTTTAAATGATGACATGGTTAAGTTCTTTGAGCTTCAAGAGAAGTCAATGAGAGGAACAATTACTGAAGAAGAGGTTACTTGGATAAGAACGATTGTAAAAGACGAAGACTTCATTAAGAGAATGACTGTGTATGGAAACTTTATGCACGGAACACACGTCGCTGGTATCTCTGCTGAAAAATCTGATGATGCTAAAATTCTTGCAGTTAAGCTTATTCCAACAGAGGTTAAGCTTCCTGGTCAAAAAATTGCTGTTAATTCATTCTTAGGTGGATTTGTTGAAAAACTAATTAAGGCAGGAATTGATCAACTTGCAAAAGCACAGACTTCAACATTTAACGAAATTGCTTACTATATCGCAGACCACGGAGCACGTGTTGCGAATGGCTCTTTTGGTACAGGTTACCCACAAGCAAAGATGATTGTTGAAACTGTAATGAAGACTTTTTCAAAGAAAGAACCAAATCCAGAAACAGTTGATATGTATGCAAAGTACTTTCTAAGTGCTCTTGTTAAAAACTCTCAATCAATGCTTCAGGCAGCTCCAAATACATTATTCGTTTTTGCAGCAGGTAATGATGGCCTTGATAATGATGTTTTCCCAACTTCACCAACAAATATTCAAGGTGATAATGAAATCTCTGTAGCTGCAACAATTGACTACGATCAACTAGCTCCATTTTCTAACTACGGTGCGAAGATGGTTGATGTTGCTGCTCCTGGTGTAGGAATTCTTTCTAGTGCTCCAGGAAATAAATACATTAAAGTATCAGGAACATCTCAAGCAGCTCCATATGTTGCTGGTGTTGCAGGTAAGGTATTTGATATCAATCCTGAACTGACGCCGCTACAAGTAAAGAGAATTATTCTTGAAACAGTTGATGTAAAAGGCTTTCTTGCTGGAAAAGTAAAAACATCAGGTGTTGTGAACTCTGAGCGTGCACATCGTGCTGCTGTTTTATCTCTAACAGTTTCAGTTGATAATGCAATTGCATCAGCGAAAAATGAAGTTTTAGATATGGAGTCACCTCGTCTTGAAAAAGGTGTAAAGAAGCCTATTTATATTGAAGGCTCAATTCTTCCACTTCCATCTAACTTTGTTATGTCAAAGTAATTAATAAGAAAGGCCGCTTTAAGCGGCCTTTCTTTTTCTTATAATGTTTCTTTTAATTCTTGTATTGTTCCTCTTTTGGCCGTTCCAAAATCCGGAGTCTTTCCCTTTTGCTCAAGCTCTTTTTTCTTAAGTCCTTTCATGTAGACGACAAGACTTAATTGATTTTTACGAGTAGGGTCTTCTATTTGATTGATGAATGTTTGTACTAAATCAAAGCCATACATTGCAGGCTTGCCCATCACAAGGTTTACATCCCATTCAATTCCTTGCTTGTCTTCATTAGGATTTGTTTCATAAGAGTATTGAATAAGTTCCGTACAAACGAAACGAGAATACGAATTTCCATTGAATGAATAATCATACTTCTTTCCAATACTTTTAAATGTACGCTCTAGTGCAAGCGCCTTATCTTTCTTTGTTAGGTTAGGTCGAAGAATAACCAAATTATCCCAGGCCATTGATGGACCTAGTTCCATAAAAACAACACCTGGCTTGAGTCCTTCAAGTGTTACATATGGCCTACCCTGTTTTTCACTATCTTCATATTCTTTCATAGACTCAGGATATTTCTCTTTTAAATACGACATATAGTCCTGGCATTTCATGAATTCGCTAACGCACCTTTTTGCAAAGACTTCATTTGTTTCTATATCGTCTTTAAAGTAATTATTAAATTTAGAATACTTTCCAATAAACATTAGGCCATGGGTCCAGTTACCTTTAAATACGAGATTAGATAACTTTCCATATCGTTGGATTGCACCAACGTCTCCTGGTTCAAATTCTGCCTCAGAAATTTTCTTGAGCTCATCGACTTTTATTGCATGCTTAATAGGCAGGGCAATATAGCTAAAACTTTTTAAAATAAATTCTTTGATATTGTAGAAGATTGTATAGCGGCCAGCATTCCAACTTGTTTCTCTAAGTAAGCTTTTAAATGAAGTTAGCTCTTGGCGAGATTCTTCAATATCATTTTCAATATCTTCAACAAGAAGCTTTAGGCCCTTATCGTTACCTGCAAGCTTTAACACTTCATCGTCGAGATTGTGAAAATCTGTGATTGTCGCAGCTTTAATGTATCTCAGTTGATAGCGATTATAAGGAGCTGAGATATGATTTCTGCCTGTCTGATTATTTACACGATTGGAGTCGCTTAATTGACGTTTTGTTTCTTTGAAATCTGCTTCAAAATGTTTCGACTCGTAATTTATATCTTCAAAGTCATCTGAAAAGACTGAGATAAAGTTTTCACCTGACATCATCATGTAGTTCATAAGTGACAGCATTGCTTTGTACTTGGAAGTACGAATTCTTATAAGCTCTAGTGCCTTGGCGTTATTTTTCTTTCTTATATGATGAGTGATTTTTTCTACTGCTTCATCATGTACATGTAGTAAGTAGTCGAGTTGTTCGTAGGCCGCTATTAATTCCAGTCTCTCGTGGTAGCGAACAATATAACGTGGAGTAAAAGTCGTTTGATAGGCAATGTCTTTTGTCTCATAAACGAAGTCCATCAAAGCAGCTTGAAGCTGCTTATCATATGAGGCCGCAGACTTTTGAAAGTCTAAACTATTATATTCTTTTGCCTTAATTGTTAAAGGCAGTGACGAGGCAATTAGTAGCGATATAAATAGAGTTTTCATTCTCTCTTTATAGCAAATTTATTTGAATAGCAGCTTTGGCCTGTAAAGCTTACAGACCAAGTATTAATAGGTTAGTCACTTACCATTCGTGATGACATTGTGGCGGTAAAGCCCATTAATCCAGTTACTTACATCACTTTTGTAGTTATTTGAGAACCTGCGATCACTTAAGCCTCCTGGTAAGACTGTGTAGACGTCTGCTTGATTGTGGTCAGTAACCATTTTCCATGAAGGTACAAAAGAAGTCGTCCTACCATGGGCCTCATAGACTGCCCCTTGGGTAATGGTCGATCGGTTGCCTGGTATTTCAACATTATCAATATCAAAGCCTAGGAAAGCAGGGAGTTTTCCATCAAATAAAATATGCTTCATCTTATAACGATTCTTATCTCCCCAGCGCATATTCTTTGGTGCTTGGAGTTGACTTTTTTCTAGTGCTTTTTGAATATAGTGTTCTTTTTCTTTTTTATCTTTAAACCAAATATGGTCAATATCATTTGTTAGGAAAATACGATCAAATAAACCGTAGAAGTCAGCGATAATTGACGTTTCATCCATACAATAAGTTGTGACTTGTTCTCCTAGAAGGTGATCACTAAAGAAGTCTTTAAGTAGGGTGCGATAGAAATCTTCAAATAAAGTTGCTTCACAATTGTCGACATCATAGTTGCGCTTCCAATTTATTAGGCGTTGGCCTATCTCATTCTTTTCAAAGACTGAATGAAAAACGTTAATATAAAGATCTGCTTGTCTTGAGAATGTGTCAGATTGCATCTTTTTAAACATTTCAACGTTATGATCTTTGTTGCCAATCAATAGCTCTTCAATTCTATCTTTTCGATAAGATGCCATCGGCGCATTGATGGCCGTTGGGAATTGCTCATGCTGAATTCGATTATTAGCAGTTGCAATTATTTTAATATCAGGGTTTTTGTAATGATATAGCTGATTGCCTTCATGATAACCTTGCCAGATATTTTGCTTAAAATAACCTTCAACAGGGTATAGGCCAGAATGGGCCCTCTTTGGAAGTACTCCAGATTGATGGTAACCAATATTTCCGCTTGAATCTGATAATAGCCAATTACAGCTAATGGCCACATTAGAAACACATGCGAATAAATCATCGACATTTTTTGCGTAGAGAAGATCTATGATGGCCTTTAGTGTTTTTGCGCCACCTCTTTTTCGACATGACCACGCCATCGATAAGTAGTGTCCATCAGTTATGCTCTCTAGCTCACTATTGACTTCAAGAAAGCCAGCATGAGTTTCACGCATATATATTTCAACATCTTCTTTCTTCTTTCTTTTAATGAGATCTCTTCTTATTTTGAAATCAAATAGGTTTGATTCAAAACGATACTTATTATCACGGACCTCTTCAATGAAGTGATCTACCATATCCATGAAGCCGTATGTGAAAGAAAAGGCCGTATCATCACTTCTTCCCATAACAAATCCTGGTACACCAGGCATAGAAATACCAAAAAAGTTACCAACATTTTTTATATTGGCCTTTATTTCATACCAAATTGCAGGAAGTCGATTACATTCTAAATGCGGGTCACAGGCATGTATTGCATGTCCCTGCATATTTGAAACCCAGTTATTTGAAGCTTGAATCTTTGGAATGTTTTTTAAAAATTTATAACTTTCAGGAATAAGTGGATTGTAGATTCTAACTTTATTAACAAGATTAACTTCACTATCTGTAATTGTATCAAGAGCACCTTTGGCCAGTGACTTAATTCTTTCGACCTGTGTTTGTTGATCGTTTTTGTCGTCTAATTTTTGCGCATTCTGTAGTAATTGAATAATTAATTTCTCTAGATCCTGTTGCCCTTGGGCCAGTCCTAGAAAGCTCATTGCTTTAATTGTTAGAATTGTATCACTTATTGTCCACGCACTTGGTTTGTGGCCAAGAATTTTGAATTCAAAGGGATAAGCTTCGTGAATGGCCTTATTTATCCCATCTACATAGTGTGTTAATAAGCTATTTGTTTCTTCATCAATATTTTGTACTTCTTCTTTAGCATAGTGATTAATACCCAACTCACGCATATACTTATCAATTGCAAAAGTTTCCTCACTATCTTTAATGCACTCACACAAACGACCTTGTGCGATTAGACGCAACATCTCCATTTGCATTAAACGATCTTTGCCGTGATAGTAACCTTGAGCGAAGAGAAAAGAGTTGACGCTCTCGCATGAAATCTGTCTAGTGACATTATCTAAAACATCTGAGGTATAATCTAAATTAGGTTTTTCCATATATTAATAATGACACGTTTAGCGTTTCCTAAAAAGGAATTTTTTAGGATATAATATGTAAAATTACATTCAAGGATTATTTTATGACGACAATTGATCAAGGCGTAGATCACTCGAAGATTCCAGATTTAGAACACAGAAATTTTAGAAATGATGACTTTTGGAAACAAATTCCTGCTTGGGAAAATGTTACTAGAGGCGAGTTCTCAGATCATATGTGGCAACTTAAGAATTCGATTCGAAAAATTGACCAAGTTAAAAAAGTTCTTGGTGATATAATTTCAGATGAGTTTTTTGAAGACCTAAAGCAAGGTCAACATATAACTCCAATGAATATTCGTATCACTCCATATGTATTTGCATTAATTGATTGGGATGACCCTGTAAACTGTCCTTTAAGAAAGCAATTCCTTCCTATTGGATCTCAATTCCTAGAAGATCACCCAATGCATATGGCCGACTCTTTAAGTGAAGATGTCGACTCACCAGTTCCAATGCTAACTCACCGCTATCCAGATAAGGTACTTTTTCTACCTCTAACAATTTGTCCAGTTTACTGTGCTTACTGTACACGCTCTCGTGTTATTGGTGGCTCTACTGAGACAGTTGAAAAAGAATCATATGGTGCAAATCAGAAGCATTGGGATAATGTATTTGCATACCTTGCAGCTCACCCAAAAGTTGAGGATGTTGTTATCTCTGGAGGGGATGCATTCATGCTTAACCCTAAGCAGATTCAATACATTGGTGAAAACTTATTAAAGATCCCTCATATTCGTCGTATTCGTTATGCTACGAAAGGGATTGCAATTTTTCCACAAAAGATCTTAACAGATGATGCGTGGATGGAAGCGCTTATTAAGGTTAATAATCTTGCCAAGGGTTTTGGAAAACAAATGGTGATCCATACTCACTTTTCTTCTCCACTTGAAATTACGAAATGGTCTCAAATGGCCATGGATCGTCTTTTTAGCGAAGGTATCCTTGTTCGTAATCAGGCCGTACTTCAAGAGGGCGTAAATAATCATGTTGATACGATGGTTCTATTAACTCGTAAGCTTGGTTATATGAATATACAGCCATACTATGTTTATATGCACGATATGGTTCCTGGTTGTGAGCACTTCAGAACAACTCTTGCAGAAGGTGAAGAGCTAGAAAAGGCCGTTCGTGGTACGACTGCTGGTTTCAATACTCCTACTTTTGTATGTGACCTTCCTGGAGGTGGTGGAAAACGCCATGTTGCTTCTTATGAGTACTATGATCAAGAAAATGGAATCTCTGTTTGGCGAGCACCTTATGTTAAGCCAGATAAGTTATTCACTTATTTTGATCCGATTCATAAATTAGCACCAGATGCTAGGGATCGATGGAAAGATGCGGCCACTCGTAAGGCCATGATTGACGAAGCAATCGCTAAAGCTAAGTAAAAGCTAAGTATCTAATATTACACTTGTGTGTGGCATTAAGTTGGCACACGCAAGTTGTTGATTTTCCGAATTTTGTACCTAAAATTAAAGATTTATATTCTGCTTGAGTAAATTACTCATTATTCCGATAAAATATATATAAATTTAATCTTAAGGGAATTAAGAGGGAAATATGTTTCGTCTCATAATATTATTCACATTCACTACCTTGTTCAATTTTCATACCTATGCTTCAAATGAAATGGCCAAGCTTGCTACTGAAGAAGCGAAAAAGCTAGAGGCAATTGTTGGCAAGGGAAAAGAAATCGATAAGAAAGCTTTAAAAGCTTATATGAAAGAAAACCTTGATGGCACTAGTGATGAATATATTCAATTTCTCATTGATAAAGTAAAGAAAAAGCCCGTAAACACTCGTGCTAGAGAATTATCTCTTCTAATTTATACAGAAGCAAAATTTATTCCAAAAGGTGGCCCATGTTATTCACCAACTAATCAATGTGTGAAAGGTACAGTATGTGGAATTCCTCTTTATTCAAATTCAAAACATGTTTATGAGAAGTGTCTGGTTTCAAAAAAAGAAAATCAAGCTTGTTCTCCTTTAGAAGACTTTTGTGAGTCTGGCTCATGCAAGAAGATGAAGCGTCTAACAAATATTAATACATGTAGTATTGAAAAAGACTCTTGTTCAAAAGATAGCGAATGTTGTTCAAATTCATGTGATAAGACTCGAAAAGTATGTCGTGCAAATTATAAGTGCTCAAGTTGTTTCAGTGTTGGTCAACGACCTGATAAAGGCGGTGAGTGTTGTGAGTCTCTATTTAAAAACTCAAATGGAGTTTGTGCTCCAATTCTACCAACATTCTCAAAGCTGATGAATTTATTAATTCCTAGTGCCCATGCCTTTGGCAATGCAGGTGATTCATCAGAGATTCAATCTAAGGTCTCTACTCTTAAGTCAAAATTGAGTGCTTTACTATCAAATAATCAGGTCACAAGCTCTAGAGCTAGTACATATATGGCAACTGTTGATAGTGAGTACAATTCATGTTTATCAAAACCTGAAAGAGTATATGATAATGACGCTCCAACTCGTTATCCTCGTAAGGAATGTTTTGAGCAGCTATACGTTGGTGTCTCAACAGAGTACTCTCATCAACAACAAGTTGCTGCAAAAACAAGTGAGGCCACTAAATTACTAGATCACTTTAAAGAAGAGACGCAGGCAAATCCAAAGCATCCTCAAAACTCAAGTGATGCCTTTAATAAATTTGCGGCCCCATATCAAAATGCTATTGTTTCTTGTGCCAATAAGGGTGCTCCTCTCGGTTCAGACCATAGCACTCGTATGAAACTTGTTAATCAATGTATTGATAACGCTAAGATTACTATTAATGATGGAGTCGTAGAGGCAAATTATATTTCAATGATGACAGGGAAGGAGACAACTGACCCTGACTACACTCTTTATAATGGCCATCAAAATGCTTCACCTCTATTTGAAGATGTTTACGTCTCAGATATGAAGTCTTGTCGTGTAAATCTATTTGGTGACTTTTTATCTGCTCAGTCAAATGACTACTTTGAAGTTATGATGATGATGTATGCAATGGACTATACTACTGGTGGTAAGGACGAAGGTGACTTCTTTCATATTAAGTCTCAGTACAATACATATCGTCCTGCTAGTGGAAGTTATACTGGAACAGACAACCAACCGTATAATTGGAATATTCAAACGAATTCAATGCGTGGATTTAATTTTTCTCGCTTCGATCCCTCTATCGTAGGACGTGGTAAACCGCTGTGGGATGAATTTGATTACACTGTGGGTGAAGAGGCCTTAAAAGAGATCACAAATTATATTGAAGATTTACCAAAGAATGAAAAGAAAATATTCCTTCACTTATTCTATAACGGAAAGCTTACACCAGAAGCACGTAATAATATTGTAAATTACTACATGAAAGACGATGCAAAGTTTCTTGAAACTTTTGATGGCAATGATCCTAAGTCTGGTGCTGGACGCTATAATATTCGCGATGTGGTTCGTTTTGAGGCCATTAAGTATAAGCACTCTCAATTTAAGCTCTATTCTGTTTTAAAGAAAAGATCTCTTGAGATGATGTGTCGTTGTGTTGATACTGTAGGGCCGATGAGTCCAGAAGACTGGCTTCAGCCAGATGTTGAGGCCAATTACCTTGCTAATTGTAATGGGTTAGGAAAGTATGACACTTACGTTTTAAATAATGAAAAAGAAGTTTGTGATGAGACTGGTGGAAACTGTAAGAAGGTTTCTGATAAAGACTATATGCAAACAATCACAGAAAAAGAAAAGCAAGGTGTTGAGGCCCTTGGTGGTGAGTCCGCTGTTGAAGAAAACTCTCTAGGAAATGCTGTTGTTAAAAATGATGGATATTCTCTTAGAGATAGAGAACAAGACTATTTTGTGCAAACCCTAGATCAAGTAACTGCTTGTATTGGAAGTGGTGAGTGTACAAAATCTTCTCGTTACGGAGAGTTTGTTCAAAATGGTAAGGTTACTTTTACAGATGCAAGAAAAGAGACAGCAAAGGGCCATGGTATGGACTTTACTCTCTTTTTACGTGATATGGCCCTGATGAAGATTAAGGCCATTGAAGATGCAACTCTACAAAATATTAGCGCTGGTACGGCCCTTTTTGAATACACTGTGCAGTGGCTTAAGGAATACAATTGGAATTACATCAAATACAATGGAAAGAGGTACACTCTTGGTAAGAAGTGTCTCTATCCTGTATGTTGGATTATGAAGTTAATGAAGTTCTTTGGACTCCATAAGAATAGTCTTATTGGAAATCTCGTAAATATCACAACAGGTGGGATACTATTTGGTAGTGACTACGATGTTGATCTTGACCCTGAAAGAGGGCCAGAAAATATTTGTGGACCAAGAACCAGCTCGACTTGGAAGATTGCACGCGTTCCAGTCGGCCGAAAATACAAGATTAAATGTATGAGTTTTCACTCCCAGAATAATGATGTCTGTAATAAGGAACTTGCTGCAGGTGCTTGTACGAGAAATACTTATGCTAAAAAAGAGGGAAGTGTTGCACTTAAACTACTAGATCCGTTCTTACCAGATATGTCGAGCCTGTATTCGACAAATTATACTTCACGCACAAAGATTCCATTTAATGCTGGAAAGAATGATATCCACAATTACTATGTGTTTAATGATCGAATCACAAATTTCTATCGTGACCATGCAAGAGGCTATTTCTTATCGACTCTTGTATCAGAAGATAATGGTGATGAAAAAGAAACTGAAGACCGTAGAAGAATGGCCGATGAATTTGCCCAATATGCTTATCGTTACCATTTTTATGCGCCAAAGGTGAGTCGTCTTGACTACTATATAACACCTGGTCTTATTCCGTACTTTGAAATGTTAATTGCAAAACTTAATAATTTCATGGGACAAACACTAGCAAACCTTTCTGGAACGGCAGCATATGCTTTAAAAATGCATAATTACTATCATACTGTTAACGACGGTATTAATGCTTCCACTAATGTTGAGCGCAAGCAAACACACCGTGGTATTCCAGATGTTCAATTAAATAATGGATTTGGCCAGTTTACAAATTGGTTAGGTGGTTTTAGTACTGCAGGCGTTAAATTTGCTGATGCACTTAAGGGTGAAAAAACTCTTGATTCGACAGTTAGTGGAAAACTTCAAACAGGTGGAAATTCAACTAATTCAGCTATTTCTCGTTTAAGTAATGGTATTAGAAAGCAGCTTGATCGCAATGCTAAGAGACGTAAAGATACACAACTAATGAAAGACACCCTTGCAAAACGTGGTAAGAGTGGTGAATTTGCTTCTCTTCAAAGAATTGCAGATAAAAGAAGTGCTGAGCATAACTCAAACCTTTCTTCACTTACAGATTCTTTCCTTAATTCAACTCTAGGAAGTTCAGCGGCATCTCGTATTAAAAATCGTATGGCCAATCAGGGCCGTGGTGATGGAAGTCTATCTGGTGAAGGTTATACTCAAGGGGAAATCAATCCAGATGCACTCTCTTCAAACTCTAAGAACGCACGAGCAGCAAAAGGATATGGAGCTGGAAGTGGTGGCGATGGCCTAAATGGTTCAGGTGGCGCTGGTACGGATGGTATCGGAGCTGATGGATCAATTGCTGCAATTTCATTTGATAACCTTGATGAGACTGACGGACTTTTTGATATGGATGATGGTGCGATGGTTATGCTTGGTGATCAAAAGATGACTGCAGGCCAACTTAAAAATTATATTTCAAATATTAAAGATAAGCGCCAGCGCCAAAACCTTTTTCATAGAGATGATAAGGAGTGGGAGCGTGAAGGTGTAACCCTATTTGAACTGATTTCTCAACGCTATCAAGAATCTGCATTTCCAAAAATGCTCAAATAAAAAAGGCCGCGATAAGCGGCCTTCTTTTTTAATCTTTCAGTATTATGATCCTGCAATCATTAAATCTTTGAAAAGAATTTTTGGTGTAAAGAATGAGTGGTCACTCGATTCTTCAAGCTTGTCACCAATTAGCTCAATTTCACTTAGCATTTTAAAGAAGTTACCACTAACTGTTACATCTTTAAAATAACCTTCAATTTCACCGTTATTCCATACACGCCCACTTACACCAAGTGAGAATTCACCACTAATTGGTCTAATCCCACTGTGAAGGCCCTGAGCTGTTAGGATTTCGACATAACGTCTAGAATTAAATTCGTCTTTTGTATTTGTACCAGCTTCGATGATGAAGTTTGAAGTCGTTGCTCCTAGTGCAGACTTCGCTCCACGAGTGGCACAGAAGTTATTGTCAAGACCTAGCTCTTTTGCTGTGGCACTATTGTGTAGAAACTGGGCAAGTTTACCATTTTCTAAAAGAGTATTTACTTGTTTCTTTTTTCCCTCTCCATCAAATGGACAAACACTATAACCACCAACGTAGAAAGGGTCGTCTTTAAATGTTAGGCGAGAGTCAGCAACTAATTCTCCTAGCTTGTCACGCCATGGATTTGACTTATCGATGGCCGCACGTGCACTAAATAGAAGCATAAAGCTTGAAAGAATATTATCAAATAAATCAATTTCAAAATTTACGTCATAGTCACCAGTTTTAATTTGTTTAGCATCGATGAAATTATTAGCTACTTCTAGCGAGCCATTGATGACCTTATCATAGTCAAGATCCCTAAAGTCTCTCTTGGTATCTGCTAGGTAGTGCATAGCATTTTTATCTCCCTTTTTAACAAGGGCCGAAGTATATGCTGTGTATGCCTTTGATTGATGAGTACAAAGAACACCTTTTGAGTTACCAATGGCAAAGTTTGAAACACCTTCTGCAATCCCGTTATAAGGAGCACTTTGGCAATTTTCATCACGACGCCTTACTTCTGATTCTAGATAGAGAGACTTTTCAATCATCTCATTTGCATCTGGTGTGTGAGCGATATTCACACTAGGATTAGCGTCATCGACAGAGATTCCTTCTTCGATTATTTGGTGCTCATCTATTTTTGAGAACTTTGAGTTTTGAGAAGCATTGTATAAGGTTGTGCGAATCGCTTCGTCACTTAAGTCCTCTGTAAAACTTAGTCCGATTCTTTGATCCTTTACAACTCGTACTCCAAGAGCTCCAGTATTTGACTTCTTATATTCACTTAATTCACCTTGTTCGGCCTTAAGTGAAAATGACTCAGATCCTGAGATGATAACGTCAACGTTATCGATTCCCATATCCTTTGCCATATTAAGGGTGCGGTTAATATAGTCTTTTTGTAGCTCTGTTTTATTCTTACTCATTATTTACCTCCACCCACAAGAATTTCATCAACTTTAAGGGCAGGTTGTCCAACTGTTGTGTTTACTCCACCTGAAATTGAACCACAAACACCGGCCGCAAAATCAAGATTATCTGAAACCATTGATATTTGCTTTAAAGCATCTGGGCCTGTTCCAATTAGAGTGGCCCCTTTTACAGGATCTCCAATTTTTCCATTCTTAATTTCGTAACCTTCGATAACAGAGAAGTTAAATTCACCTGTACCAGGACTTACTGAACCACCACCCATTTGAGCACAGTAGATACCGTGATCAATTGAAGCGATCATATCTTCAAACTTATCCTTACCCGCTTCAATATAAGTATTTCTCATACGTGAAGTTGGTGCATATTTATAGTTTTCACGACGTCCAGAACCAGTACGCTCAAAACCAGTCTTCATTGAACCCATCTTATCAACCATAAAGCTTGTAAGCTTACCGTCTTTAATAAGTTGAGTCTTTTGTGTCTTCATTCCTTCATCATCGATATTGATTGAACCCCAGTAGTTTTGATTAGTACCATCATCAACGGCACTAACTACACTAGAGGCAATCATTTGATCCATCTTATCCCAGAAAACAGAAGCTTTTTTAGCAACTGAAGTAGTTTCTAGTAAGTGACCACAAGCTTCGTGGAAGATAACGCCACCAAAACCATTATCAATTACTACTGGCATTTTTCCGGCCGGGCATGGCTTTGCCTTAAGCTTAGTTAAAACTTCTTTTGCCAGTTTTTCCGAAATATATTTAGGGTCTTGACCTTGAATGAACTCCCACCCAAGCATCGCTCCTGGTGAATAACCAGCACTATCTTGAATCGTTCCGTCAGATGCAATACAAGACGCTCTAAGGCGTACATAGTTTCTCTCATCTGTGACGTGAAGCCCTTCAGAGTTGAAAATTTCAACCTCTTGGAAGCGTTGACTTGTTCCAATTGGAACTTGTGTGATCTTATCTGTTGTCCCACGAGTCAGGCGATCAATTTCAAGTAGAAGTGGAATTTTTTGATCAAGAGAAATATTGTTTTTAAGTCCAGTTTGAACAAAGTGATTTTGAATTGGTTTCTCAAAATTAAAGTTTGTTGCAGTAACGAGAGGATCACGAAGATCTTTTGCACTTAAAGATGAAACAATATCGAGTAGTTCTTCTTTATTTGTTGAATTTGTATAACCGTAGAGAACTTTTGTTCCATAAAATAAACGGATACCAATTCCGAAGTTAATTCCGTTTTCAATATTTTCAACATTCGAACTCTTAATGCTGATTGATTCAAACGTTTGGCGATCGACAAAAATTTCTGCAAAGTCAGCGCCGCGAAGAAGTGCGTAGTCGATAACTTCCTTTGCAATTGTACTATCTAACATCATTGTGTTTCCTCCAAAATATTAGAATATCTTAACAAAGAATGGGGGTGATTAAAAGGCAACAAGCGTTTTTGAGTTGAATTTAAGCTGCTTCTGGTTCGTTTTTTTCCTGATCCTTAAGCTTTTGCTGAACACGTTTCACGCTTGGGCTGTGACGCTCTGAACGATCTGTGGAACGGCGAGTTGTTAAACTTGTGATACTAACGAGTAGGTCATTATGACGAGTTGTGATTTCATCAAATTGATCTTTATCAAGTCTATAAAGCTCACAATAACCAATGGCGCGAACATTAGCGTTTCGCTTGGTGTCGTGTAAAAGAGCACTCTCTCCAAAGAACTGGCCTTCGTGAAGAGTTGCAACAACATTTCCATCACTCAGGATAACCTCAACACTTCCGTGACCAATAAGGTACATTTCGTGTCCAGTTTCACCAATATTGATTATTGTTTGGCCTGGGCCATAGTATTTTTGCTCAAGGGCCGCGGCCACTTCTTTTAAGCAACTTGAACTTAGTGTTTTAAAGATAGGTAGATTACGAATAAGTTTTATATTCATATAAACTGTAAGCTCTCCTTGAAGTGCTTGAGGCAGTTCATTAATAATCTTATTGTCATTTTCAGTTAATCTTTTTGTGACAAGGTGATTGTAGTAACTATAAACATTTTGCTGAAGACGTTCAGGAACGTTGTAATGCTTCATAAAACTAACTAGATCATGCATTTTTTCACGGTTTTGCTGCTTATAGCGCTCACCATCTTGGACCATCTTGTTGACTGTACCAATAACAAAACCGTAGACACCAACGCCTAAGATCATAATAACCATGGTAAAGAGGCGCCCTTCATTAGTTGTTGGCGTAATATCTCCATACCCAATCGTTGTCAGTGTCGTTACTGTCCAATACATGGCAGTGATATAGTGAGTTGCACGATCTTGTACAAGAGACTGGTCAATAGGAGTGATCATAATCCAGCACAGACTAATCCAGTGTACAGCAACCATAAAGAGTGTAAGTACAGCTGTGAATTTAATCATCTTAGGAACAAAGGCCAGATTTGAAACCATCTCAAAGAGACGTGCAATTCGCACTAGGCGAAAGAGCCTAAAATAAGTAAAGGCATGAAAGCCAAATGCGTAACTTAAAATATCATAGGGTATAGAGGCGATTAAATCGATCCCTATTAGTGCATACCACTTATTCTTATGGGCCTTAGACGTAAAGCTCATATTCTGCGATCTCTTCTTACGAATTCTAATAATCAAGTCACAAACAAATAGCGAGGATACTGCAAAGTCACAAAAGAGTTGCCACTGTTGAATTTTAGTTTGAAAGATAAATGAAAACGGCGCTTCGATGGCCGTAAAGATAACTGCTGCAAAAATGATCGCATTCCATAAAATTTCTTTTCTTGTAATGTGTTTATTGTTGATCATTTTGCTCTTTTTAAATGAAAATCGTTAACAGTTCCTTATTAAATAGTCGGTTATTTATTATATTTCTTTAGGCCTTTCTGGTTTATTACTTTGAATTGTTAATTTTTTGTAAACAATAATTCGTCTTATTGACCAAATTTACGATTAATCTCTATCATATTGAGAATATTATTTTTTAGGAGTTAATCTAAAATGCTAAGAATTGGTTTATTTTTACTTACAAACATACTGGTCGTTGCCACAATCGGTATCGTTCTTAATTTACTTGGTATCCGCGGCTATATGACTGAAGCGGGGATGAATTATAATTCCCTGATCATCATCTGTGCTGTTTGGGGACTTGGTGGGTCTTTTATATCTTTGGCCCTCTCTAAATTCATGGCAAAAATGGCCTATCGCATGACAGAGATCTCTCCAAATGATCCTAATTATGGATGGGTTGCTCAAGCAGTTCATCAATATGCACGCGCTAGTGGAATTAAGAATCCAGAAGTTTATATTTATAACTCAAATGAAGTAAATGCTTTTGCTACAGGGCCAAGCCGTAATAATTCAATGGTTGCGGTTTCTGCAGGTCTGCTTCATACAATGAGTCGTGATGAGGCAGAAGGTGTCATTGGTCACGAAGTCGCTCACATTGCAAATGGTGATATGGTGACAATGGCACTTGTTCAAGGTGTGGTAAACGCTTTTGTCATGATCTTATCGCGAATTGGGGCCATGGTTATCTCAAATGCACTTCGCTCTGATGACGAAGAGGGACCAGGACTTGGGCCTTTTGCCCATATGGCGCTTGTCTTTGTTCTCGATATTATTTTTGGCCTACTTGCTATGCCTATTACGATGTGGTTTTCACGCTTTCGTGAATATAGAGCAGATGCAGGAAGCGCGAAATTAGCTGGCCGTGAGAAAATGGTTGCAGCTCTTCAAAAACTTCAGCAGAGTACAAAAATGGTTGATAACTCAGATCCAAATCTTACAGCTTTTAAGATTTCGAGTGGGCCATCTTTTGCTGAGCTTTTTAGCTCTCACCCAAGCCTTGATAAGCGTATTCGCGCACTACAGACAGGCCTTTAAGATTCCTTTAACGTAAAATTCGTAAAAGCTTCTAATATACTCATGCCCCTTTTCACATTTGAACTTGGGGCATGATTAATGACAATACCATCACATGGTGCAATGATAGGGGAGATAACTTCTTCTAAGCTTTCAAGTTTATCAAAGTGATAGACACTCATGATCTTTTCACCCTTCTTAAACTTTTCTCCAGGAGCTTTGTGATACTCAATAAAGCCTGCACTTGGTGAAAAGAAGCCCTTGTAATTCTTTAATTCGCAGAAGTATTGTGTATTCTCTTTTGTGTTGATTTGCTCAGAAGCAATAACACCTCTCTTTACAAGGTAATTGTAAATATTGATTGCATCTATTTGGCCGGCCTTAGAATCTATAACTTCCTCACTGCCTAACTCTAGTGTGTAGGATTCAAAAGCATTTTGACTTTGATGAACCTCATGAAACTTTACCCATGGAAAAAAGCACGCCTCATCCATTGCTCCTCCAAACTCAGGAGGTATAACGAGATGGAAAGGGAAATTAAAGTCGGCCATTTTCTCTTTAAGATAATCTGGCCCGTAGATATAGCGACAACCAACACCTGCTGTGTGAAGATCGAGGACTATATCCGCATCACTTGCTAATTCTTGAAGAGTAATAAAGAGCTGCTTATTTTCATCGATTCCATAGGCCTTGTGATAACTTCTATATTCAGAAAATTTACTTTTAAGAAGTTCCTTATAAGCCTGCTTATTTTCACAGGCCTTAATTTCTTCTTCACTTATGAATCCTTGTCCCTCTTTTTGAGCAAAGAGGTTTAGATACATTCGATTCCAATTATCTCCTGTAATAGGGTTAAAGCGTCCATAAGTATATGTTCCCATCTTTACCGATGTCGCATATGGGTTTGCATTAGGAATCATCCTAATTCTTGCATTTATCTCTTCGTCTTCTAAAAGGTTTAAGAGTTTGAATATTGCCATATTCCCTTGTAGCTCAGCTCCATGAACATTTGCTTGGATATAGATTGTTGGCACATTCTCATCAATTTTATCAGGTATTAAATCGTAGATATGAATTTGGTACTGGGCGTGGTTTGTTTCATCAATTGCAATTGTGCTTTTTTCTAGTTTCCAATTAGACATGCTCAACTCCCTAGTGCCTCATTTATAAGTCACTAAATTTTCGAAATTTGACAGATAACCATCTAATTATACATGAAAACCCGTAAGTTGTTTGAATTAATCAAAATTTAAATAATAATTAAGTAATTTCTGATGGCCAGACGATAAGGTAGCGATGATAAAAATAAGTCGACTTTTATATTCAGCTTTTCTAGTTCTAGCAGTAGTTCTATCAACAACTGCAAGTGCTAAGGTAGGTCAACGTATTTATACGCTTGATTTAACTAAACCAGAGTATAAGAACTTTATCACGCTTCAGTACTATCATAATTCAATTGTTGATTTTCATGAAAAAATTGAAAATGCAAGAAAGTATAAAAATCGTTATACATTCCAATTCTTAATTGAAGAAGCATACGCCGCTTCAAGTGAGTGCTTCCTTGCGGGACACAAGTCTACACTAGTAAATGGTAAGTGTCAGATCCCAAAAAGTATCTCATGTGAGACCAGTTTCTTTGGTAATAAAATTTTAAAGCTTAGATGTAATCCTCTACTATTTGGCCCAGGTCAAGATGGGCGTGGCGCTTGTGTTAATGCTCGTCAAAAGGGAAGTAGTAGCTCTAACTTTGGTACAAGAGCATGTAAGAATTCTGCAAGCGAATATACCACTCCTCAAATTGTGAAAGAATTATTAGACGATGAAAAGAAGATGCAGGCCTTTGATGATCTTGCTTCACAAGTTGAAGAGTTTTGTCGTGATAATATGGCCGATGCTTCTTGTTTAGAACAAAAAGATAGAATTGCTAAGATTAAAGAAAGTGTTGCTAAGGCAAAAGAGAATCAAGAAGGTATTGAAAAGGGTGTTGGCCTAGGGCTTTCTAAAGGCGTCGGTATCCTTTCACGTTGTGAAAAAGATTACCGTGCACAAGCTGAAGATAATACTCTTGGAACTTTCTTTATGAGTTCAAGAAATATTGGTGATACTCTTGTTCAAGTTGCTTGTAGTAATGACCAAGTAGTACAAAGTGTGAGTAGTTCTGAATTAAATACTCTTTCTGAGGATTTTGGACGAATTAAGAGACACTCTTCTATTAAATCTCTTCTAGATGATAGTTTAAAAATTGGAAGTGAACTTTCAATGAAGAATTATATTCTTCATAAACTTAAGTCTGATGGTGCTAGTGAGAATAATCTTGATCGTGCAATTGATAAAATTTTAAAGGAATCTCCAAGTTTCGCACAGGAGCCTTTTTTAGGTATTCTAAATAGTGCAAAAGATGAATTTAAAAAGGCCATCGCTGATGGAAAAATCAAAAAGACTAATAAGGGAGAGTTAAGATCAAAAGTTAATGATCTACTTGATGGAATCAATAATCAATGTGATAAAATTAAGACAAAATTTCCATGTGTAACTTCATCTCAGGTAGGAAACTACTACATGGGTGATACACCATATTGTACAACTGTAAGAAGTTCTCGAGCGTATAAAGACTTTATCGCGACGGAACAGAATAATTATGTTTCTAATTTAATGAGTTTTTCTAATGAAAACCCTGATTTTAGAAAGTATTACGCAACAAATGAATTTCGTTCGAAATTTCATGCACCATCAAATGACTTTGCAAAGGACTGTGCGGAGAAAACTTCTTTATTTGGGACAAGTAAGCCAGCAAGTGCAATTTCTACAAGTGATTTTGCAGATCTAGATAAGACTGTAAGTGAAAATATGCTTGAAGACTTAGAAGATCTTGAAGACAAGATTCCATCTTCGTCAAAAGATATTAACGATATGGATGACGATTTAAAGGATCTTCTAAAGTATAGGCCATATCTTGTTGCGCAAGCATTCAAGAACAATCGTGCAATTCCAGGCCTACAAGATATGCAAGCATCATTCCTATGCAGTCAGATGCGCGATATTTATGCCAATGATGAAACTTGGAAGCTAGCAAATATCACAATGGCCGGGGCAGGGATGGCACTATCTGGCGCCCTTGTCATGACAGGAATCGGAAGCCCAGTGGGGATTGCACTTGCTTCAGCGAGTTCTGCACTAATTGTTGGTGAGGCGGCCGTAGGTGTAAGAGAAATTAATGATGCTAATAAACAGCTTGATACAACTGATACAAAACACTCTCTTGGCCTTTCTTCAACTGAAGAAAATATTGAGGCCATTGCAGCTGCTGAGTCTCAAAAACTTAGTGGTCAGATTGCCGTTGGTTTATCACTTGTTAGTGTTGCAACCGATGGTGTAGCTGTAGCAAGATATGGTGCTGAGGCCCTGAGTGCAACAAGAGCTGGCCGAAGTGCAGGTTCTACGACTGGTGCAGCTGTCGCTAAAACAGCTAAAGGTACACAGGTCGCGACAACAACGACAAATGTATCTCCTGCACCAATTGGAATCTTAAATACTAAAACATTGCTGAACGCACCAAAGTCTCAATCTGTTATTGCACTACCTCCACCTAAGGTTCTTGGACTTCCGGCACCAACGACGACGAGTAAGGCCGTTGCTGTTGTTGATGATCAGTCACAAGTTCCAGCGATGCTAAGAAGACTTGAAAACCAATCTGGTGGTAAGTTAACTAATGCAAGATTCTTATCTGATAAGCTCATTCCAGAGGTGAGAAGCTATATTAATGGATTTGATGAAGCCGCTAACCCAAATGTTGTTTTCTATACGCGTTTAGGAAAGCGTATGGAAACATTAAAAGAAGGAAAGCTACTTGAGGATGGAAGTGGTCTAATTATCAATAAAGGTTCTGATAATTATCAGGCCATCATTGATTCAGGACTAGGAACAGTAACTGATAAAGGTGTTGTCCTTAAGTTTGGTATTGATATTGATAATATTAAAATTCTTTCTGATGCTAAGACTGCTCAAGGTCAGGCAATGAGAGCAGAGAGACACTTTGTTTTTAAAGAAACTCAACTTCCGCAAATGAATGGAGCTGTTCGTAGCCTTGATGATGTTAAGGATAGAATCTATGATTTTTCTGGTTTAAGTGACCTTCAAAAGGCCACGACTTACCAAAATATTGAAAGTAAAATTACTCGAGGCGAGCGCCTAAGTGATATGGACTTACTTGCTTTGGCCTATCGTAAAGATGTTGCTAAAGGTGGTGAGCAAAGAGCACAGGGGATTCTTGACCTTGTTACATCAAGAGATCCATCTATCATTGATAAGTTAATTAGTGGCCCAAGTGCTGCTTCAACTGCTCGTCGTGAAGTTCTAAGACAGGCGGTAAGCTCAGGTAAGCCTACGACGCCGCAAATAGCATCAACTACCTCAAATGCTCTTATTACAAGACCAGCTCGCGCTCCACATGGGACTCCGCAAGGAGCAATTGCTGGAGAGAAGGCCCTCGGACTTCCTGCTCCGACTCAAGCTAATCTTCCTGTTCCAACAAATCCGGGAAGCCTAATAAAGGAAACAGGACAACGTATTGTTGATAAGGCCAGACAATTGGCCCATACAATTGCCAGAACAGATGATAAGATAGAGCTAATTAAGGCAGCTAATAAAAAAGCAAGTGATGCAAAGACAGCTAGTGACACAAAGACAGCTGTTAATGATGGAATTACAATTGAAGGTGAGTTTACAGATATTACGAATCAGGTAAATGCACCTAGATTAACTTCTGGTTCTAATGGATCAGTGAGACCTGGATTACTTGCAAACCCAGGTGTTAGACTGGCCGGTGTTCACGCTGCTCAAGGCTCAAGTGCGATTGAAGCGACTATTGCTACAGTAGTTGAGGAATATTTAGGTGGCGGTGAGGATACTCAGCACGAGCTAGATATTAATGAGCCAGATCCACCAGCAGCAACAGAGCCTACTGATGAAGCTCAACCTGAACCTCCAGCAGCACCGGCAAGTACAGATGCAGATATTAATATTGATTTCAATGGTTCGAAACCTGCTATTACTGTAACTTTTGAAGCGACAAAGGTTAGTGCTTGTAAGATTAAAAAGACATATTTTGAAGAAGATGACGATGGAAACCGTAAAGAAAAAGTAAGTACCTTAAACTCTTCACTTGAAAGTGGTAAGGAATACGAGTTATCTTCTTATGATTATGCCTACATTGTCTCTGTTGAGTGTAAGGCCACAGAAGGTGACTTTAAATTAGTTACAACTGAAAACTTCAGTGATCCAAAACTATTTATTACAGGGTTAAATGAAGGTAAGGCAGAGTATGTCGTAAATGAGTGTGATGGCGAAAGTTGTGCTTCTGAAAGCTCTAATGGCCCAGGTAGAGCAGTTCCAAGACTTACTCCTGCGCAGCTTAGACAAATGGCCCCGCCTAATATTCAACTGGAAAATATTCCAATTTTAAATACTTTATAATTTGGTAGATTATTCAACCCAATCGGCACTTGTTTTAATTGTTCTAGGAATCATAACGTCTCCTTTGTATGAAACAACTTCCGCCGGTAGATTATGACAAAGAAAAAATGGCATACTCTCAGTAAAGCCATAAGCGCCACATTGAGTGAAAACTAGCCAATCTCCGTAGTCACAATCTTGTGGTAATTCAAAGACCCCAAGCTTGTCCAGAGATGTGCACAAAGGACCGTGAACGTGAAATTCCTTAGTTTCTTTGGCCTTTTTATCTTCATTTAAAACACGGCAAGGAAAGGCCTGATCCGTAAGGGCCGGTCGTGCGATATGATTGATACCGCCGTCAAGTACAAGAATCTCTTGGCCACGTACATTTTTTCGATCAATGACTTGGCTTAAATATAACCCGCATTCACCAACGGCAAAGCGTCCTAGTTCCATCCAAATTTTCTTAAGATTATGCTTCGCTTTCAAGCGCATAAGGGCAGCATTAATATCTTTAAAATCTATTCGCGCGTCTTGATTTTGATATGGAATACCAAGGCCACCACCAAGATCAATGACCTCTGGAGTGATATTCATCTTGCTAGCAAGAGTATTGATGCGCTCACAGGTTTTATCCCAAACCTCTTCAAGTCTTTTGGGATCAAGAATATTTCCCCATTGAAAAACATGAAAGCCAATGGCCTCTATATTTTCGTATTCATTTAAATCGATTGATGACCACGTGTCCTCATCAAGTCCAAAGGCCGTAATTTCATCTCCACCAAGAACAGACTTTTCTTGAGTGTCCCATTCAAGTTGTACCCTTAAAAGGGCACGGGCCTTAATCCCTAGCTCCTTAGCTTGTTCATTTAACCACTTTAGTTGATAGATACTTTCAACAACGACACAGTTAATTTCATGCTCGAGTAGAGTTCTAATATAGCCACGAGACTTACTTGGGCCAGTAGAGATAATGTCACAAGACTTCACACCACTGGCCACAACTTGGGTAAGCTCTCCCTTGGAAGCAACATCGACGCCGATTCCAAGGTTTCTGATAAGTTTTAAAATCGAAGACAGGGGATTGGCCTTACAAGCATAGTAAAGCTTTATACTTTCATCCTTATTGTCTGTGATATAGCGCAGATGCTCTTCAAGGGCATCTAAATCATAGAAATAAAATGATGAATCTAATCTCTTTGTTAACTTCGTTAAAACTTTTTCCATTAAAAATTTGCCTTATCTTAAAAATGCTTCTAGCTCAAGTGAGGCATCTGATTTTTCATCACGGTATTTAACAATCATGGCACAGTTCATTGAAAGGCCCATATCTCTTGCCCATGAAAGCTTCTCGTTAACAGGTCTTGTTCCTGGAACGACAATTGCGCCTTCTGGAATTGGCTCACCTGGTTCAAGTCTTCTTTCATTAACACAATCATATACCGGAACACCTTTTGATAAGATAACCCCTGGAGCAATAACAGCGCGTTTTAAAACTTGAATTCCTTCAACGATAACTGCACCGGCACCGATAAAAGCATCATCTTCAATGATTACAGGAGCAAGGCCAATTGGCTCAAGAACGCCACCAATTTGTACTCCTGCACTTAGGTGAACATTTTTACCAATCTGTGCACATGAGCCGACAAGAGCGTGAGAATCGACCATTGTTCCTTCATCAACATAAGCTCCGATATTTATATATGCAGGAGGCATGATAATAACACCACTAGAAACATACGCTCCACGACGTACACTTGATCCACCTGGAACCATACGAACACCACGGTCTACACTAAATTTTTGTGCTGGAATATTGTGTTTGTCGACAAAGCCTGGCCAGCCAAATTCAGATTGTTCAACATTTTTTCCAGCTTTAAAAACCTCAAGGATCATTTGTTTTACTTCAGTGTTCGCAACCCACTTACCATCAACTTTAGAAGCTGATCTTAAAGTTCCACTCTCAAGTCCTAAAAGGATTTCATCTACAGTCATTGTCATTATGCTTTTCTCCATTCATTAATTTTCTTATTTGCATTTAAAACATTAGCTTCTAATTTCATATCTTTGATTGAAAGTGGCGGTCGAAGACTTGCATCTTTAATTTGCCCATTCTCTTTCATAAGCCATTTTGCAGGAACTGGATTTGAAGCAACAAACATTGCGTTGCTCGATTCGACCCACATTTTAGTCTCTTCTTCACTTAATTCGCCACCTAAGCAAGCAACCGTGTATGCATGAGTTTGGGCCGGCCATGGATTTGAAGCGACTGAAACGAGACCTTTGGCTCCTAGAGGTGTAAATTCTGGAAGCATTCCATCATCACCACTATAGACTCGACCTAACTCACCAGCTGCTTCGACATATTTTGCAAATTTCTCAGGGCTTCCACTTGCTTCTTTAATTGCCCAAAATTGCTTATGCTTATTAAGGCGTTTTACGGCCTCAAATGAGAGCTCAATTCCAGCACGAGAAGGAACATTGTAAAGCATTACAGGTTTGTTTGAAACATCCATTAGGGCCTTAAACCATTCATACTGTCCTTCTGCTCCTGGCTTTGCATATAAAGGAGTAACCATCAAATAAGCATCGATTGCTAGGCCATCAAGGTATGATACCCATTCACATGTTTCAGTTAAGTTGATACCGCCAACCCCACACATTAATGGAACTTTTAAACCAAGATCAATAACGAAGTTTAGAATATTTTTTCTTTCTTCAAGATTTAGATTTAAGGCCTCACCTGTAGAGCCTAAGATTAGAATCCCATTTCCTGCTTTTTCTTGTTCTCTTAAAATAGACTCAAGTGAGTCCAGATCAATCGTTAAATCTGCGTTAAGGGGAGTAATTACTGCCGTCCAAAGGGGCGTTGAATTTATATAGTCGTGATTTGCCATTTATATAGCTCCTTAAATTAGTTTCTTTCTTAGCTATTTCTAATTACTTGTAGTGCAATATCGCTAAAGTCGTGTAAACCAGGCGCAAGATTACTTACGCGTTCACAGGCCCAAAGAGCACCTGCTGCAAAAATTTTTCGATCCTTAGCTTCGTGTTTAATTGTAATATATTCATTCGGAGTATCAATCTTTAATTCATGAATTCCAATAACATCTCCAATGCGCTCACTTGTAATAGTTGAGTCTTTTTCTAACCATTCTTGCCATGAAAGGGCAGTGCCACTTGGAGCGTCCATTTTTTTTGTATGATGAACTTCATGGATTTCATATTTTAGATCACTGGCAGGAAAGAGTGCTTGGGCCTTGGCCGCAATACGGATCATTTCTTTTGCTAGATTCATCCCAAGACTAAAATTAGTTGCTTTAATCCATGGTGACTTAATTTGACTAATTAATTGCGCAGTCCAAGTGAAACCAGTAGAACCAGTTACTACGCAGATTCCTGATTCGCTTAATAAATCGAAATAGTGCTCTAAAAATACATCACCATTCAAAAAAGAAAGGACTATATCAAATCTATTAAGATCATCTTTCTTTAAAGGATTTTTTGAATCAAAAACTTCTAATTGAATATGTGAATATTCTGGTGATTCACAAAGCTCAATTACTTTTGAGCCAGTTTTTCCTTTTCCTAAAAGTGCAATTTTCATTAAATGAATTCCTTATGTAATCTTTGAATCGTTTGATCAGCATCATTCTTACCTACTAAGAAACAAAAATTATGCTTACTTGCACCCAAGCAAATCATACGAACATTAATTCCTTCAACAGCATTAAAAATTCGTGCTGCTAAATTTGGTGTGTGATTGATTTCATTTCCAATTAGACTTACTAATGTTAAGTCCTTTTCCACTTTTACGCTACAAAGCTCAGATAAACGATCAATAATCTTCTTATTTAATAAAGCACTATCGTCTAATGTCAGTGCTACAGAAATCTCTGATGTCGTAATGGAATCAATACTGACTTTAAATTCATTAAAGATCTTAAAAATTTCAAATAGAAATCCGTGTGCTTGAAGCATTTTAGGTGTTGATAATGTGACAAGGCTTTGTTCACGTCTTAGCGCCATCGCACGAATTAGTGGCGCTGACTCAGTATCATTCTTAATCCACGTTCCAGGCTCATTTGGCTCATAGCTCGATCCAACAAAGACCTTAATTCCAGCACGTAATGCCGGAGTTAAGGTCGTTGGATGAAGTATTTTTGCACCAAAAGTTGCCAACTCGGCCGCTTCAGAAAACGTTATTTCATTAAGAAGCTTTGCTTCTTTCACTATTCTTGGATCTGTTGTGGCAATACCAGCAACATCTGTCCAGATCTGTAATGTGTCAGCACCCATGGCCTCAGCAACAAGGGCCGCTGAATAATCAGAACCACCACGACCTAAAGTTGTCGTAAGCCCATCACTCGTTGCACCAATGAATCCTTGCGATACATAGACAATATCGCCATATTTTGCATTCACAAGAAACTGGTCAGCACGAGCTTTTGTCGCTTCAATATCCGGAGCTGCCTTTGTAAAATTATCATCCGTTACAAGAACTTGTCTGATATCGAATAATTCAACTTTCTTATTTGATGCTAACTGTTCATTGATGCGTGCTAGAACTTCACTGAAGACAAGGGAAGAAAGTCGCTCACCAAGGCTTACAAGTGAATCATAGGCGCGATCCGAACACTCTCTTAGCAGTAGCATTCCTTTGGCAATCATCGTTACTTCAGATAGAAGTACTGTTACATCATCTTTTAAACTTTCAGAAGCCTGCATTTCTTGAAGGATTTGGCGGTGCTTGTCTTCGATTTCATGAATAAGCTCATTAACTCGTTCTTCGTCACCAGCAGGTGCCTTTTTAGAAATTTCGACAAGTAGGTTTGTGACACCATAGACAGCTGAGACAACGACCATATTAGCGCCTTTATTAACACTAATTTGAGCACTACGAGTCATGGCCTCGAGATTTGCCATCGACGAGCCACCAAATTTCGCTACAATAACTTCATTTGTTTGAGTTGACATAAGTCTCCAAAGTAAAAACGTTTAAAGTTTTAAAATTAAGTTAATTGTATGTAGGAGAATAAAGAAATGCAAAAAAACATCTAGCCAAAAGAATAAGCTAACATTTGCATTTGAAGCTCTCCACATAACTAAATCCTAATTTCGTTAATTAAAATTTACTATATGACAGTCCTAAGGCTTCTCCCTTAGTAACCAATAAGATAAGTTGCACACTCTGATCTTATTTCGGCAATGAACCCATTGTGTTGACTGATAACGGACTAATATAGTTGTGCATCCTTATCAACACGCTCTGAACACTGCGCCTCTTCAATTGAAATTAATTGTAGTGGATAGACACATTGATGTCTATACTTTTATAATTTTAGGCGTAATTATATGAAAAGGCCTTTGCCTGTGGAGATCAAAATGAAAAAAGTTGGAATTATTGGTTGGCGTGGAATGGTAGGATCTGTTCTTTTAGAGAGAATGGAAAGCGAAGGTGACTTTGCTAAGATCGATCCGTACTTCTTTTCAACTTCTCAAGCAGGACAAAGTGGTCCACTTATTTACAATGCGACTCATACTTTAAAAGATGCAAATAATATTTCAGAACTTGCAGATATGGATATCATCATTTCTTGCCAAGGTGGAGACTACACAAAGCAAGTGCGCCCAGAGCTTGAAAAAGTTAATTGGCCAGGATTTTGGATTGATGCTGCTTCAGCAAAGAGAATGGATGATGATTCTTTAATTATTCTTGATCCAGTAAATCGCGACATTATTGATAAGGCCCTGAATGATGGGATTAAAAATTTCGTAGGTGGTAACTGTACAGTAAGTCTAATGCTTATGGGAATTGGTAGCCTTTTTCAAGAAGGTCTTGTTGAGTGGATGAGTACAATGTCTTATCAAGCGGCTTCTGGTGGTGGTGCTCGTCATATGAAAGAACTTTTAACACAGATGGGAGTTATCGGAAATATGGCAACGCCATTGATGGATGGACCGATTCTACAACTTGATCAAGATATTTCAAATCTTTTGAAAAGTAATGAGCTTGATAGTGACTGCTTTGGTGTTCCATTAGCGCTAAATCTAATCCCTTGGATTGATAGCGCTGTTGAAGATGGCCAAACACGTGAAGAATGGAAAGCATTTAGTGAAACAAATAAAATTTTAGGTCGTACACAAAACCCTATACCAATTGATGGAACGTGTGTAAGAGTTGGAGCTCTCCGCTCACACTCTCAAGCATTAACTGTAAAATTAAATAAGTCTGTTGATCTTAAAACGATTGAAGAAATGATTAAAAACTTTTCTGAATACACTGAGTTTGTTGAAAATACACCTGAAGCAACACGTGAAAAACTAAATCCACGCTATGTTTCAGGAACTCTTAAAACAACAGTAGGACGTGTACGTAAGATGAAAATGGGTGATGATTACTTGAATATTTTTACAAGTGGTGATCAACTTCTTTGGGGAGCAGCAGAGCCATTAAGAAGAATGCTTAATATCGTGCTATAGTAATTATATGGAATTAGATTTTGATAAATTAGTTAATGATTTTTATGAAAATGGTTTTTGCATTGTTGAAGGCCTTTTTGACTATAAAGAAATAAAACGCATCAAACGCTCATTTGATAACCTTTATGAGGCGTCACAAACGATCAATGAGACGCAAATGCTAAAGCTTGCTCAATTTGTTTTTGATAAGAGCGCTCTTAATCGCATTGTCTGGTGTGGTGGATATGATGAGCACTTACTTGATATTGGTGCTGATAAAAGAATTTTAAATATTGTTAGTAAGATTCTAGAATCAAATGAAATGGTTCAACTCATTAATCAGGCCCACTTCAAGTTACCAGGACAAATTGTAGAGTTTAAGTGGCATCAAGATAGTGAACACCGTCGCTACGGCACTGAACTCTGGGAAGATGTTGATGGGCGAGGAAGTTATGTACAAACTGTAATGGCCATTGATGATATGAATTCTTTAAATGGACCACTTAAGTTTATACCTAAGTCACACTTACAAGGTCATCTTAATTATAAAGAAGATCCAAGTATTATCGACGAATTGCTAGATAAGCTTCCGTCTATCGACTTACAGCTTAAAGCTGGAGATGTTGCCTTCTTTGGCCCGTATACTTTTCACTCGTCATCTCTTAATAAAACAGATTCACCAAGAAGAGTTCTCATCAACGGATATGCACAGCCGGGAGCTAATAAGAGAGAGTATCCAGGTGCTGGATACGGCAGACATTTGACTCTTTAAATATTTAACTTTAATTCACGATTCTTAAGTCCATTGCTATTTTCCTTGCGCTATATTGTGACTAAGCACACAATAAAACAAGGAAATAGCTATGAGCAAATCAAGTTATAAGAAGTATCTTCTTCCTAGCTTAGGGGTGACTCTTGCCATTACATGGATTTTCACCGTTACCTATCTTATTCAATCTAATACACCTGAGAGTTCTCAAACACATTTAACGCGATCAGAACTTGATAAGATTTATTATGGGCAATCAACAGAAGCAGAGCGCTCGATTGCATCAGTTCCAGTTAAAGATGATCCGTTATTAAAAGAGGCCTATTCCTTAGGACTAAATGCTTACCTCTGGGGATCAACTCTTGTAAGAATGGAGAATATTGCTCGTACATATACTGATGTCGTCCAAAAACAATCTGAGACAAGTTATCGCGCACCCTTAAATGAATTTGGTCACTCAAGACGCTTACCTGGCCCTACTGATACTGATATGCCAACGGCCAATCAAGACACTCTTTATTCCAGCGCAATTTTGGACCTTAATCAATCAGCGATAGTCCTATCGACACCTGAAGTAAAAGATCGATACTATGTTATTGATGTTTTCGATATGTGGCACAACCTTATCAAATATGTTGGAACTAGGCAGACAGGTACGAGTGCTCAAAAGTATTTAATCGTCCCACCAAACTCTAAAGAAATGTACCAGAAGCAAAAAGGAGTGGAAGGTCTAACAATTATTGAATCTCCAACTTCTAAGGTTTGGTTATGGGGAAGAACCCAGATACTGAAGTCAGATGATATGGAAAAAGAATTAAATGATGTACACAAAATCCAAGACCAATACAAACTAACAGAATTAGATGAATATCTTGGTAAGAAAAATCGTGTCCGCATTTATCCTCTGTCAAAACGTGTTGGAAGTGATAGTGACCCTTTACGTTTTTTTGAAGAATTAGGAGAGTATTTAAAAACTAATCCTGTTAGTGAAAAGGAGAAGGCATTATTTGGGCAATTTAAGAAAATTGGTCTAACTAAAGAAGGATTTAAAAAAGAGATGCTCTCTCAGCAAGTACAAGATGTTCTAATACAAGCTTTAAATGATGGGCCCCAAGTGGTTGCTGCGCAAATAAGAAATCCAGCAAATACAAAATTCATTAATGGATGGAGCTATGTCTTTGATCTAGATAATTTTGGTGATGACTATGCTTTAAGATCAATGGTCTCTCATCCGTACCTAGGCGGGCAAGGGGCCAAGGAAGCTCTATATCCTTTGGCCGAAGTAGACTCTAAAGGAAATAAGCTAAGCGGTTCTAAGATGTATCGTATTCGTTTTGATCGTGAGCCAAAGGTTGGAGCATTTTGGTCTGTCACTGTTTACGATAGTGTAAGTAAAATGCTTATCGAAAATGATCTCAAACGCTACTCATTAAACAATAGTAGTAATTTAACAAAGAATTCTGATGGTAGTTTTGAGCTATACTTTTCTAACCAAGTTCCAAAAGATGAAAAGAAGAAAGCGAACTGGCTGGCCACACCGAAAGGAAACTTCTACGTTATTATGCGTTTATATATTCCGTCTCAAGAGATTTTAGACTTAAAGTGGAAGGTTCCAGGGATCGAGCAAATTGAGCCGAAGGTAATTTCAATGAAATAGGTGAAAATGTGGCAAAAAATGATTTTTCCAAATTTCGAAATATAATTCTCTCAGTCATGGCCGTCATTTTATGGGTGGCCATGATTTCATATCTTTATATTGAGCATGAAAATCGTAGCCGTATTCCTGCTTCAATGAAAGATAATGACTCAAAACAAAGACCTCATCGGCTCTATCGCAATTAGCTGACTTAGTTTTTGACACCTATGTAGATTTTTTGAAGACAATGAAAATAGGGCCATGCTTTTGCTATATTTTAGCTATGCGATTCCTATTACTTCTCATTCTTTTTTCAATTTTCAGTGTGAATTATTCATATTCTCAGGACTATGGACTTCTTGATGTGAAAGGATCAATTTATTCAAAAAGAAATGTCGACAATTATTTAAGGCCATTTCAAACAGATGGCTGCTCATCGATCTCCCCACAAGGTACTTTTAATGCTCCTAAATTATGGCAACATTGCTGTATTGAACACGATATAAGCTATTGGATGGGTGGCCCATTAATGGATAAAATTAAGGCCGATGAAGATTTAAAAAGCTGTGTATCTGATGTATTTTCAAGTATTTTTGGCAAGGCGATGCAAGTTGCTGTCTATATTGGTGGGAACCCAACTTTTCATACAGGTTATGCTTGGGGCTATGGTTGGAATCATATTCGAGGCTATCATGAATTATCGAGTTCTGATCGCTACGAGATTTCTAAAAAAATGCCACAAGATCCTTTAAATCAAGAAATCGTCGAGCTAGGTTTTGATAAAGAAACAATTCCTTTAAAAAATGACAATATCTGCTTAGAAGAAATTAATGACTTTCTTGAGAAACGCATTAAAGCAAAAGTTGATATTAAAGTTATCGAAGAAATTGATACATTCTTTTCGAAAGGATTCTTCATTGAAGCAAATAACTGTAAAGGTACCTTAAGAGCAATTATGAGACATGGTGTTGATCATAATGACTGTCGAGATATTCCTTATGAAAACAAATGGGAAAGAACGGTACGTTCACTTGAGGCAACTGGAGAGTGTGCTGAGATTTATGGAACCCAGCACTCTTTAAGAAATTAATAGTATCGAATTATGCTTTCTTAACAATATACTTTGCGAAATACTCATCTAATTTATGCTTAACTTTTGGTGCCAACCAAATTGTCGCAACCATATTTGGAATGGCCATTAGAGCAAAACCAATATCCATCGCATTTACCATATCATCAGGTGCCGAGATCGCTCCCATAAGAACCGTTGATGAATAGAAAAGTGCAAAAGTTAATCTTGCCCCAAGAATGGGGATACCCCCAAAAAGAAAATCCCAACATTTCTCACAATAGTTTGATGCACCTATTACTGTTGAAAGTGAAAAGAGAATGATTGAAAGTCCTAGTAAATGTGATCCTGCAACTCCAAAGTTTTTAACAAAGGCCATTTGAGTCATTAGAACTCCATTGGACTCTTGAAGCTCTTGTGGTGTCAGAGAACTTAGAATTACAATTGAAGTCATCGTACATACAATGATTGTATCAATAAAAGGGCCAATCATCGCAACAAGACCTTCCGCAACGGGCTCACTTGTCTTAGCATTTCCGTGGGCCATTGGAGCAGATCCGACACCTGCCTCATTAGAGTAAGTCGCTCTTTTAATCCCAGTCTTAAAAATGTGAACAACGGCCAGTCCAGATGCTCCACCAACTGCAGCTCGTCCATTAATGGCCTCATTAAAAATAAGAACAAAAACATCAAGAACACTTGATAGATTCATAAAAATAATAGCAATGGCACAGCCAACATATAAAAGGCACATTGTTGGAACAATTTTTGAAGTTGCTTCTCCAATTCTTCTAACTCCACCCATGAGAATATAAACCATCAAGGATGCAGTGATAAAACCAGAAATGTATGTAGGTATACTGTAATTTGATTCGATGAAGGTTGCCATTTGATTTGTATTGAATACACCGAGTGAACCGATTAAGCCTGCTACAGCAAAGAAATAAGCTAGGAAGTGCATATACTTAGGTAGGGCCTCTAAGATTGTATACATTGGGCCCCCTTGAATTTCTCCATGGTGGTCATTCTTTCGATACATAACCGCAAGCGTACATTCAAAGAATTTTGTATTCATCCCAATTAGAGCACCAACCCACATCCAAAAAATAGCACCTGGGCCACCTTGCGAAATAGCAACGGCAACACCAGCAACATTTCCCATTCCAACAGTTGAGGCCAAAGCATTTGTTAGTGCCTTAAAATGGGAAATTTGCCCCTTACTCTCATCATCGTGTTCATGGTGAAATTTACCTACGATAAGCTTTATGGCGTGAAAGAAACCTGCTAGCATTTTGAAACGTGAAACGGCCACAAGATAGAGACCTCCGCCAACGAGTAAGATTACCAAAGGTAGTCCCCAGACAATATCGACGGTTTGCGCAAGAAATGCAGAAATATTCATAAAGGTCCTTTAAAATGCGGGTAATAAAACTTATTTAAAATTTTTCCACACAATAACGTAAATGGCCAGACAATGGAATACAACCTCGATGTATTTGGAGGCAACTCAGGATCAGCGATTTATAGTATTGAGCAACAAGCTGTTATTGGAGTCCATACATTTGGATCTGCATCCCTCATGTACTGGCACAGGTGGCCTTGCAGGAGGTATGCCTATTCGTGAAATACCATCTTACTTTCTTAATGATCTAAATTAATAAAGTTGGCACTCTAGTTGCATCATATATCTCTAAGAAATCATTGAGAGAGGTATATGGTGTTAAAATCTAAGTTTTTACTAGTTATTCTTTTGACAGTGACTATTTTTTCGACACAAGTGCAGGCCAAACCTATGCACAGTGGTCCAATTAATTCTCGCGCCGATGAAGAATGGGGTAATGAAGAAGCATTAGTTTCACTTAAATGGCCTCTTAAATTTCTTCGCTATGATCTTCAGGACTTACTCGTTGGAGATGGTAAAGGTAGCTTTAAAGAGATCTCCAAGATTGACCTTGATCCAATCAATAGAACTTTTCACCTTGATGCCACCGTAAATATTCCAGACTCGATGCTTTTATCGATGGAAGATAAGGCCGGCGATAAACTCTTAAATGAACACTCAATCTCTCTTGTACTTGGCTTTCCTCCATATGTGCGTGGACAATATGTTGAGTTAACAATAGAGAAATTTGTCTTAGATGACGTTGATTATACAAATGGTATGCATATTGTAACTAATGTAACTGCGGCGCTTTTAAGAAATCGAAGCTTACTCAATTACTTCATGGCCGATGATAAGGCCCCTACAGATTATTCTGATGAAGACCTTTCTAAAACAATTAAAGATTTATTTGATAATGAAGATATCGTTTTAAAGGACAACCGAGTTCGTCTGCGTTTCAACTTTATGAAACTCTCCGGCCTAACACGTTACCGTGATCTCGAAAATCTTCAAGTTTGGTATATTGGCCCAAAGAAATTAAAAGGAACAAAGCAAGGAGCTTCATTTCTAATTGAAGGTGGAATTGGAAATCCTTCTCTTAGTTATATCAAAGGGATGAAAGAAGAAGGAAAGGTTGCTGCTGATGAGCTTAAAAAACTTCGTGAAGCAGAATATAAGACATATGCTTTTAGCGCTGATACTGAGCTAAGACTCTCCAAAATGCACTCAAGACTCCTAGAAGAGACAGGTATTTATAATTGGAATGATCGCGAAAGAATGATTATTAACGAAATTCTAAAAACGTCTATTACAAAAGCAAGAAAGGCCCTAAGCCTAAAAGACCTATATTTTATTGATGAGCCACAACTGGCAAATATCAAATTCTTTGAGCAAGCAGGCGAGTTTTTAAGAGTCTCTATTGCTGATTTAAAGCTTAGACATGCAGTTGATTGGGAAACTCGAAATGGAGGCCGTAAAGGCTCAGAGATGCCTTTTGTAAGCTCTCGCATCTCACAAAATGCGGTTTCACAATTCACAAATTTCTTTCGTGACTTCAAACTAATTGATAAGGAGCCACTATTTAAAGAATTGAATGTTGTGCTAGCTCCACATCTTCCTGGAATCATCTTAAGAGGACGTGTAAATCTTGAGCTAAACTCGCTATTTGAGATGGGCCTTGAAGGTGAAGGAATTGATTTTAACAATCCAGATATTCGCCTTGATAGTAAGACTTATGGTAACTCTGTTCCATTTGAAATTTCTTTATATACATATATGAGAGATAAGGGTGTTTTAGAGCTAGATATTAAAGATGCGACACTTGGTAGTGGAAAAAATAGCGTTCTTCTTACTCCTAAAACTGACAAAGGATACTTTCTTGAAGAGTTCACAAAGCTTGCAACAGCAAATATTTTAAAGACGTACCTAATTAGTGATCCTCTTGCGACAAAAGAAGATGAAGTTGTAGTTGATGAGGCAGAAGTAAAAAGAAAGCTTATCGAAAAACTTGAAAACTTCAAAAATAACTTTCAACTTGCACAAACTGTTAAGACAGAAGAAGAAATCATAGCGGTTAAAAAGCTTGATCTTCAAAGTCCATTTAATTCGATCCCTGAAGAGATGACAGAAGAAAACTTAGTTGAGTTCTTCAATAATATCCTTGGAATTGATCGCCGTACAGGTAGACTTCAGATCAATCTTGATCCGACTATTTTAAGTGAAAAGATTCTCTATGCTCAAAATAATGTACAAGTTTGGAATATAGAGCCAATCTTCGATAAATTAATGGATAAGACCTATATCGATCTAGCAATTGGTCACGGTGTAAGAACAAAAGACTTCTTATCAAATATTTATAATCGTCCAGAAAAGAAAGATAGCCTAAATTTTGTAGGTACTTCTGGTGATTTTAATAACGAAGGACCTACTGATTACTCATTTAAGATAAATCTTAGAGAATTCGAATCAATGGTAAACTCGATTCTTACTGCCTCAATTGCTCCACAAGTAAAAGAGGCCAAGGCCCAGCTTGCATCTCTTGAAGAAGGAAGTGTTAATATCCTTGAGGATCTTACTGTAAGGTCACAAGGTGATAATCAGCTATACTTATCAATTGCCCTAAATCAAGTTGAAAAGAAGAAGCGCTGGTTTGGAGCAAGAATTGTTAACAATATCTTTGGCAACGAAGACAAGAATTATGTTATTGAGAATAATCGCTCATCAATAAGTGCAAGAATTAAGCTGCATGCTGTGCCTTTAAAAGACTATAAGAGTGATCTAATTGCAAAGAATCAGGATGAAATCTTTTTAGGAAATACTCTTCTAAAGATTGAATTAGAATCAATTGGTCGCACGGCAAAGAATCCTGGACTATTCGGATCGGTTTTAAACGCCATGATAGGGGATGTTAACCTTAAAAATGGCATCGTAGGATCTAACCTTAAAAAGCTAGTCCTTAAGATTGCAGGGCCAATGCTAAACCCTACAGATGAGAGAAATGGTAATGCAACTCTAGCGGGATTTGCACTCAATAATTACTTAAAAGTATTTACGACTAAAAAAGATATCTTATTACAGCTTAATCCACGTCTTGCAGGCCCAGTATGGGATCTACTACTTGTCCAAGACCAGGACTTTAAGGGACGCAAGATTGGAATTGGTGTGGATTATCCAAGTGAGACAATTAACTTTGACTTTAAGATGGTCTTTAACCCATCGACAGTTGATAAGCATGAGCTTTATTTAATTATGAAGGAAGCAAGTGAGATTTCCCAATCAGTAAAAGATGGTAAGATTGAATCGACTGCAGACTTCTTAAAAGTTTATGATCGTCTTTTCTATAATAGTGACATCACAAAGCTTTCACTTAAGCATCGACTGATTAAAGTAATTGATAGCTACAATGCGCTTTCTGTTTTGAATGAAGAAGAGACTCATGCTGATAATTACTCAACAACTGGAGCAGAGCTTATGCAAATTGCCACAGCGGCAAAGGTTTTAAGAGATGCCTTAACAAGAGTAAGTGATCTTAAGCAACCAAAAGGTATTAGCACATATGCTAATAATGCACATAGAGTTTTAGCTGAGCTTGATGAAAGATTTATTGGGCCTTATTATCGACTTTATAATAAGCGCTACAAAGAGAACAATCTTAAAATCATAAATGCACAGATTACGGATTGGACGCTTTACATCCTTCCTGATGCACTCTTTGCACAGAAGGCCTTTGAGTTTCTTGACTAGATTTCACAAAAATCTAGCGAGTTGACTCTCCAAGAATATAATTTAGACCGAGAAAAATACTTTCGCGATAGCCTCTTTTAGTTAAGGGGCTATCTTCTACTGCTCCGGAATACTTCGTATACGAATAGAAGCTATTTAAAACGTATTTCTTTCCAATAGGGTAATTAACAATAAGCCTAGCACTTAGCTGATGAGAGGCCCCTGGAGTGTATTCAGGACGATCTGCACGAGCTTCAGCACTTGAGACACCAAAATAGTAGCGACTCCAATTGTCGCTATACTGAGAGTATGTGATACCTGGAATAAGAACGATCTTTTCACCCTTCCAAGGCTCAATTGGGAATGCCTTAGAGACTGAAACATAGTATTTGCTAGCTTCAGAGCGGCCACTAATATCGTGCGTATAACTAAATCTCGTCATAAACCACTTAGATGGCAGAATAAAGGTTAGCCCTAAATCAAGGGAGCGATCTCGCTCACGAAGTCCGTCATTATATGTACCAGCTTCGGCCTCGACTTTGTTAAAGTCTGGAGTAAGAGTTAGGCTTGTGAGAGGAAACAAGCGAAAGCTTGCTGCAATCCCACGAAATGAAAATCTCTTATAATTGTAGTTAATTGAGGGAACAACTGGGATATCGAATTGATCCCCAACTTTATAGAGAGAAGACGAGAAACTTGTTCCTAAACCAACTTGATTTGTTGGCGGCGGTCTCTTATCTCTTTGTCTTTCTAACTCGTTGATCCTCTCGGTTCTACCATTAGAAAAAACAGGGGCCGAAATAATAACGGCCCCTAATGTGATTATTTTGAAAAATAATTTTTTACGACTTGGCAAACGTACTCGCATTCTTCTTCCGTGATATAGGCGAAACATGGCAGGTTTAAAACTGCTTTACTAATATAATCAGCATTTCCGTGATCAATTGATCCAACACTATGGGCAGGAGCACCTTCTTGCTTGCTCATTGCACCTGGATAAATTGTTCCGAAACCTACATTTGCTTCTTTTAAAGCAGCTGAAAGCCCTTCTCTAAGCTCTGGCTCAATTAAAGCAACACTACAGTATCCATTTTCTCCTACGTGAGCTGGAACATCTTGAATCTTAAGAGGAAGACCCTGAAGATTCTTGCGGTAGTATTCAACAGCCGCGCGACGAGAATCAAGTCTTGCATCGATATGCTCAAGAGATAGGTTTAGAAATAGTGATTCATAAGCACCAATTCTTGAGTTCCAACCAATTAGGCCGTGGCTATAGTGACTTGTACGTCCGTGGTTAATTAGAGTCTTACAAGTGTTAATTAGCGTTTCATCGTTTGAGAAGATTGCACCTGCATCCCCAGAAGCTCCAAGAACTTTTGCTGGGTAAAAGCTTGTCGTTGAGATCTTAGCTGTTCCTAGAATCGACTCTCCATTGATTGTCGTTCCAAAACACTGAGCACCGTCTTCAATAAGCATTACGCCATTATCTTCAGCGATCTTTCTGATTTCCATTGTATCTGGACATGCCCAACCATATAGGTGAACAAGAATAGCTGCCTTAGGATTGAATTTTTCAACGGCCTCTTTAAAAGTATCTTTATCCCAGTGTAGAGTTTCACGGCTAACATCAACAGTTGCAGGGTTTGCACCTACGTTAACAACTGCCTCAAAAGTCGCCCAGAAAGTCATATCTGGAACTAATACAACGTCGTTTTTTTCAACGCCACTTGCTCTTAGAGCAATCTGGATTGCATCTGTACCGTTGGCACAACCAACTGCGTATTTTGCACCAGTCTTAGCTGCTAGCTTCTCCTCAAGCATATTAACCTGAGGTCCACCAATAAATTGTGTGTTATCAAAAAGTGTTTCAACGCCTGAAAGGAATTCATCACGAAACCCGTCTTCAAAGCGATTTAATGTAATAAATGGTACGCCGTTAACTGACATATTTCCTCGCATTTTTAAGTAATTACAAACATTATAGGGGAAAGAATATGACTTAGGAATAGCGAATATTGTTAAATTTGGGTCAAAAATAGGGGATTTCAAAGGCGATTTCAAGCTGAATTTTCAAGGCCTTACGGCCCAACTTTAATCAACAAAATCTATACACCACTATATATAGATTTCAACATCACTCATTGCGTTCAGATTATCTGTTATATAAATAAAATGAAAACAATCTCATTAGCTATTATTTCTCTAATATCAACTAATATCATGGCCTCTAGTGCGATCACGACGGAAAGTGAGTTTCGTGAAGTCATTGAGAGCGTCCTAAGTATCTACGACCAGAAGTTACCACAAGGCAATCAGCGCCAAGTTGATATTAACTGGGAATCTAAAACATTAAATGCGTCAGTTGGTTACAAGAGAAATTCAGAATCTGTGCGCTTTAGCTTTCACGGAGAGTTTGTTCGAAAAAACCAATTAACAAAAGATGCTTTTGCTCTTGTTGCTTGTCATGAAGTTGGCCATATCATTGGTGGTTATCCGAAGGTTATGCCGACCCAAAAGTATTCAAGTGAGGCGCAGTCTGATTACTTTGCTACTAATGAATGTTTAAAGAAATACTTTGCTTTAAATAACTCTGATAGCTTTGAGCTAAATGGTATTAGCGCTGAGAATCTTTTAGAGTGCAAGCAAGATAAATCATGCCTAAGAGGCCTTGGTGCCATTAGAGATGCTTCAGTCATTTATCCTGGAAGTAATATCAACGCTAAGTCAGATCATGTCTCAAAAGTGACAATCTTTAATGATTACCCACAAAGTCAGTGCCGTGTGGACACGCTAAAAGCAGGCCTTTTAAATCAACCAAGGCCAAATTGTTGGTTTAAGTCTTATCAAGCTGAGCGCTATGAATATCAGTATGACTATGAATATGAAGAGGCCCAAGGTGTCGCAGAGATTACTGAAGTAACAGCAACAGATTTCGGTTGTCATATTCGTACGAAATACCCCGATGTATGGATGGGAAGTTACTTAAACCCGCTGTCAGAAAGCGAATTATTACTTAGAGGCGTGCGCTACGTAGGTACTAATTGCAAGTATCAAGTAGGGGATACACTTAGTGGTGCCATGACCCTATTTCGTGGGAATTTATACCTAAATCTAAATCCAACGGATAAGTAAATCTTAAGTTTTCTTAACTATTAAGATCGCCCCCATTTGCATAATAATTGTTAAATATTATTTACAGTTGGGGGACAAATGAAGATTTTAACTAAAATCTCTATTGCATTAACATTAATTTCAGCAGTATCAACAATCGCAGCAACCGTAGACTTTGGGACAACGAATCACATTGCATTCCGTTGCCAAGTAGATATCTTTGAGAAGGTTGTTAATCCAGTCTCATACCGTGCATATGCCGGAAGACTTATTAATTCAGTATTTCACGAACAGTACAATAATATCACAGGCCCAGACCTAAAAATGCTTATGGATTATGGCAATGGGCGCGCACTTTTTTCTAATGTAATTATTGGTGGAAATGGCTATTTCAAATGGTCTGTTGTGGAAACCGATGATCATGCAATTGATATATTAGATGCAAAATGGCCTATTTCGGCCCGTGTTCTATACAGTCCGAGACACTTTGATCGTGCCAAAAATGGAAAAGCAATAGGAGAGTCAAACGACCATCTCTATCGCGTTGAATGTTTTGAAGTAAAACAAGCACCTGGTGACGACGATATCGTTATTGGTGTCTAAAATAGTGATTGAAAAATCCCCTTCTTTTATGAAATAATTTTTGCTTACTTATTGTTTTATAAAAGAAGGATTTTTCATGAAACTTTCCCTGGTCATTTTAGCAGCTATTTTTAGCTGTTACTCATACGGCTTAAATTTTCAAAATACACAGCAAAATACCTATGAAGCTGCGACTTTAATTGGTGGTGTTGGCATCAAGTGCGACAACGGCTCAAATCAGGCCGTAAAGGCGTTTGGATGTAAAACGCGACATCTATATCCCGTAAGATTTGAAGACTTCATTGTGGGGCAAAATCTAGAGGCCGATAAAATCGTCGTGTCATACACGGACGAAAAAGGCCGAAATAAATCGAAAACTCTCCGTTACGATATGACTAGTCAGCGCACGAAAACTTCAGTCAATCTATGGGCCAAAAACCTTCGAAAAAAACCTGTGCTACACACGGGCAAAAATATCATAAAAATGAGCGCATATTTCAAAGGCCGTTTAGTTGAAGAAAAAACACACGAAATCTTCGTTGAAGACCTAGGCCAAGTTTCATGTGGATCACAGATGTTTATCTCACGTGATATGTCAGATTGTTTCTCAGCGGCCAGAGCATGTGAGAAGCTATATCAACTGACAAATTTCTGTCGCTAGAAATAATACGAAAAAAGTGACGTTAATGGATTCTAAGAGATTCAAATAAATTACGCGACCAAGTTGTCGCGTTTTTTGTGCTAAAAATTGCCTAGGTGAACACAGCAAAAATTGGGGTTATAATCATTATTATAAGTTACAATATGGTCTTACCCCATATAACGAATATTATGTGGGGTAAAACATTTTCCCCTTTTATCACTATACCTATCTAATAAGATCTAAAATTACGCCTTAATTTTGGCATAAAAAAATACAACAACCCTTACCACAGAATCTCTATAACTGAACTCTTTGGCCTTGCCTATGTTGTTTGCTTGACTTCTTATTTTGCATAATTGTTATAACTATAAATGTTAGCCCAACCAAAATGCTAAATATCATTTCAATGTACTCACCAGTTTTTGGATTAGATGGCCTTATTAGATAAATACCTGAGACCGTATTGTTTATTCCGTGTAAAACAGCACAAACCCAAATTGAATTAGACTTTATTTTAAACCACCCCAGGGCAAAGCTCATAAAAATAATAATTAAAGGGAAAGTAATAAAGGTAGTCAGAAAAACGTTCTCTGCACCATTTACACCTCCTAGGTTTGCAGGAATATGCCAATATGCCCAAATCAATCCAACGAGAAGCGTTCCCTTTAAAAAGCCGTACTTAGTAGTTAAAGTATCTTGTAAATACCCTCTCCATCCAATCTCTTCTCCAAGAGTGGCCATAATTGTTGTTGGAATAGTTCCAATTAGAATTGTTATAAATAGATTCAAAGCAAGGAATGAATATGACTGCTCACCTGTCCCTAGCATTAAACCAATTTTTTTAACTTCAGCTATTCTGGAAAAATCGGGACTCAAAACAAAGCTTTCGCTATTCCATGCCCCTAAATCAAGCATATAAAAACTTAACTGTGACAGGATGTATGGCGTCAGTGCAACGATAGGCGTGAGTGCCATATATTTAAAAGAAAAAACTCTTAGATTTTTAATAACGTCTTTAGCTTCTTCACCAAGTCCCAGTAGGCCAATCGCAGGAGTCCACATCGCTATAATTAGGAATAAACTATTCTTATAATAAAGAAATAATCCCTGACAAAGAAAACCACTAATAAAAGTAATTAACAAAAATTTAAAAAGCTTCTTATCTTTAATCATAGAACCTGAGTAACCATATTGCATCGAACAAACCCTTTCTTCAGATTCTCTTTCAATCTTGTTGTACTAACTAAATCTGTTACTGAAGAATTATCTTCAGCATATTTAACTGCACAGCGGGTAACTTTCTCACCTTGTGATTTACAAAGAGCTGCAGTATCAAAAAATTGAGTAATAAGTTTTCCAAATGATGATTCGTTAGAGATATTTCCGACACACTTCACTGTTTCATAATCATACTCATGGCATAACATTAGATTGTAATTAAAACCGTAAGTCGAAAGAAGTGAGCTCGTCGTAACTGCACATTCAATAGTTTCACCTGAATACTTCTTACAAGTCGTTAAGTTGTCCTTAAATGAATTAGGTATCCACATTGAGTTATTATCAGATAAATCTAATGAGCAGTTTATATCTTCTTGGCGCTCGTTTGCGCAGTAGCTTACAGCTTCTTTGATATTTAAATTTGAAACTTTTTTATTCAGGTCTTTCCCGCACTCTAGTTGATCACGTGTGTAATTTAAGCATAATTCAATACCCGCTTTAATATCTCGTGGTGATAGATCTACCCCACACATTATATTTTCAATATCTAGTGAATATTCTCGGCAAAGATTAAGCGCCTTTACTTGGGAAAGTTTCGTGTTACTTGCTGTGTTTTTAAGGATCTCAATTGAGCAATCAAATTGTTCCTGTGTTACCTCGTTTACACTTGAACAACTGTCTTGTGCTACGATACGCATCGAAAACAGTAATGAAATTGTAACTATAGAAAATTGCATAATTTTCATGAAAAACTCTCCTAATGATAAACATTTAGAGAGTGATACTATTTTTATTGAAGTAGATAAATACGACCTATAATAATTACTTTCCTTTGATAGTGAATTTCATCCATTTTTTATCAGGAACTCCACCATTTATGATTGTTTGAAAGTCTTCGAGTCTAGAGTTTGTGATCTTTGCACCAAGATTAATCGAAGGCAATTCTGAGCTAACGATACCAAATACTTCATAATCATGAGAATTTTGGTTGTATCTAAGAAGTGGCCCTCCAGATTGACCTAAATAAGTATCACACTCAAACTTAATACTACTTCTATTAAAGAAACGATTTTTAACCTTACAATCTTTTTGAAAGTACTGAGTTCCTATTATTAGATCACCAGGATAACCAATTGTCAGAATTTCATCAGTCTTTTTTGTGGGTCCATCAGCTGTCATCTGAAATTCACCAAGTAGCCTACCAGCAGATTCACCCCGAGAATTCTTTTTGATTTTTAAGATCGCAATATCAGTATTAGGATCTACTGTTTCTAAATCTTCTTCGAAATATTCCTTTAGAATATAGGCTTGAGTAACAATGAAGCCACCTTCGGGCGTACTTTCACTCGTTAGCTGCCCAGGATAAAAAATAGTATCAGTCTTAATGTATATTTTCAGACTCATAATACAATGAGCGGCCGTAATAACATAATCATCTGCAATGAGAGAACCTGTACAAGTAGAAGTACTAATAGAATTCCTTAAGGGAATTGTTGAAACTAACTGGCCAACTCTATTGCTTAAACTGCGGGGGAGATTATTTGCACTTATTCTTCTGTCATCCTTACCTATAACACTATTACCTGCAATAATTTGATTATTAGTGTTAATGCTATCTTTTCCACAGCTAGTACTTAGAATAGCAAGCATGAGTAATGGTAGAATTTTTAACAACTTAGACATATAACTTCCCAATTTTGTTAAATAATAGCGTATTACTTGATTACAATGATATCTATTGAAGCTTTTACTGGTACTGTTAAATTAATATACGACCACTCCCCTTACCAAGAGCGCTTTATTAGTGATAAAAAAAGCAGAGAAAAATCTCTGCCTTAACTATATCTTTTTAAATTTTATTTCTTACTATTTACACACATCAATCGAACGATATTTCTCGTAGTCTGAATAAGCATCGCCATAACTCGAGTAGCATTTTGCGTTTAGCGCATTCTTCTTGATTGAACCATCGGCCGATAATGTAAAAGCAATAATTCGGTACTCATCACAAGTGTATTTACCTTCAACGGCATTCATATCATTACCTTCAAAAATTCCACAATTTAATGGAAATTGGTTAAGCGCCTGACTTGCAACAACGTTAAGTGCACAAAATGTCGAAATTAAGACTAATAATTTTTTCAAGTGGGACTCCTATTAACTAAAATTACAATATTTTATTTACTATGCCAGAAATTCTCATCCCAAAGGTCTTATTTGTAATGTTTTTAGCTATGTCCATAAAGTTAACGGCTTGTCTCCCCTACAAATTCTTAAATTCAATGGCAGTATATCCATTGAAGTCTATATTCATTACGTATTGGTTTCGTGTGACATATTCGCGGTAATCATCACAGTCATCATAGATTTCAAATTCTACTTCATTTAATTGTGCAATCAACTTCAGTGATTCATTTAATCTGTTAGTGATGAAATCATAAGCTTTTTGCGCTAGCGAAGGCTCCATAAATTTCGACTGAAAGAAGACCTTTTCATCATTAACTTGTGCCCAAAATACGATATTTGAAACATTAGTGTAGACGCTCTTGATCTGCAGGCTTTCACGATAGACTTTGGCCGTTGTGAGATACCCTGGTCTAATTGAAACTATATACTCATTATAACCAAAACAGCCTGATGCATATGCATTCGTAAAAGTTATTAAATTTACAATAAATAAAGCGGCCAAAACCTTCATAAACTCTCCTATTAATTATAAGTTGAAGTATTTATAGTTGAAACCACTCAATAGATATAATATATAATAAACATAATTATCATTCTTAATATGAATAATAGGAAGTCTTATGGAATTAGGTCATTTAAAGCATTTCTACTACGTCGCAAAGTACGGAGGCTTCACAAAGGCGTCTAAGAAGCTCTACGTCCAGCAACCATCGATTAGTAAAACAGTGGCCCTATTAGAAGATCAGCTTGGTGTGAAACTCTTAAACCGTGAAAAGAGAAAGACGACCCTGACTGATATTGGCCAAGAGATCTATGCCAAATGTGACCTTATTTTTAAAACAGTTGAAGATATCGAAAATATCGTAAGTGACGGAAAATTTGAATGCTCAGGCCCTTTAAAGTTTTGTGCTAGTGAGCCGATTTCTGCACATTTTGTCCCAGGAATCTTAAAAGAATTCCTTAGTGAATATCCGCAGGTACAACCAGCGTGTTTTACAAGTTTCTCATCTGATTTATTTAATAAGATTGAAGACGGAGAGTTTGAATTTGGACTCTTTTTTCATACGCCAGAGATGGCCAAATACGCCCACAAACTTGAATTGGAGGAAATTGCATCAATCCCCTATGATTTAGTTATTAAGGCCTCTGAGCACAAGAATTTGGACGTTATACGATCATTCATTGGCTCACGTGAAGTAGATGATGTGACGACGAAGAAATACCCGACTATTTCTAAGATGAATAAGGACTATAAGAACGTTAAGATTACTATCTCATCAAATAGCTTAACGTCACACAAGGAAATGGTCTTACAAGGCCTTGGGGTTTCAATCCTTCCGTCAATTATGGTTGAAAAAGAAATCAAGGCAAAAGAGCTTAAAAGATTATATCCAAAGGGGACATTTCACTTCCCTCTTAAGCTTGTCACAAAGAAGAATCACTTTCTTTCACGAAATGCACAGGCGTGGATTAAGTGCTTAAAAGAGCAATTATCAATCATTTAAACAGCTTGAAATAACTTGGTAGCCAGCAAGAATGATATCAAGTCTCCAGGCCGATGCTCTGACAATCTTTATAACCTGCTTCTTATCTTCCTTGCTAAGTTCACAGTAGCCTGCACTCAGATAACAAGGAACGTGGTGAGAGATGGCCGTTTTCTTGAACTCTTTACAACTAGACTCAGAAGAAATGTCATTCATGCCCGAGATTAGGCAGGCCTTAACATCCTGAATCCAATTCCGACCGTCTTCAGAAAACTTCTCAACCCTAGAATCGAATTTATTGCAATATTTTTGCCCAAAGGCCAAGGGATAACCGCGCTTTCCACATACTCGCTCTTTTTCTATACAGCTGTAATACGCACAGTCGTCACTTAGATCAGCACAATCATTTGCAGCAAACGAATGCGTGGCCAAAAGAATGGAGAAAAAGGTGAAAATAATTGTTTTCATCATTAGTAAGTAGCAAATTAATCATCGCTTAGTAAACTTAATGAAAAGTTTATATTCTCTATACAAGATGGCCTATGCAAAAAAGATAGCTAGAGCAAAGGCAACTAGCAAACTAATGACGATTGCTTCAAAGAAGTAGTTCTTCTTTGTCTCCGGTGCCTTAAACTCACCTGTTAAACGAAAGTGTGAGTCGTTGATATTGTTTATCACGTATTGAATTTCCCCTAGAGGAGTAAGTCCTGTGAAGTCATAAAGAACTTCTCGGTTTTCACAAATGGCCGTGTATGGAACTCCACGAACACCAAAGTGATCCGCAATCTCAGGACTCTCCATGGTATTTACTTCATAGACATTCACGTCTGGATTATTCTCATTTAAGGCATCAAAGACAGGTGCCATTGTTTTACATGGGCCACAAGTGTCAGAATAAAACTTGATAACGAAAACGCCTCTTTCACTAGATACAACAGATTCAAAGTTTTCATTATTTATTCTTTTTATATTCATAAAAGCACCACCCTGATAAATTCAATCTTACTATAACCATTCACATTAAAATTTACAACAAACTTAATTGGATATAACAATTTGTATTCAGGTGGCGTCTACCTTCTATTTACAGTAGAATAGTATTTTTAACCTACATAAAGAAAAGGCATATATTATGAGAGGGACTTTCTTCTTAAAACCATTAGAGTTGAATTTAGAGCTTGCTGGCGAGAGCTGGCCCCAGGGCGATCAGATTAATGGAGAGCTTACGATTAAGGCCCATGGTGAAGCCGATCTATCAAAAATAGGCATTCACCTGTGTGAAGTGAATATAAAGAAGTTTAAGGCCAAGGACGAAGCGGCATTTAAAGTTATTGAAACTGTTAAAGCAAGCGGTGAGCAGACAAGCTTTAGTTTTAAACTAGCTGAAAACTGCCTTATTACTGAGAAGGCCACTTCCCTTTATGTTATCTGTGGAGATATTGATACACCATTTGAGTGTGGGCATCTTCAACTTGATATCCTTCCAAATAAGAATATTTTGAGCTTCATTGAAATCTTTGAAAACTTTCTAAAATTCAAATTTAAGCCCCTTAAAAATAAGGCCGGAATGATTCAAGCAAAAATCACTCCGCCTGACATCAAAGACTGGACAAGTATTCAGACCATGAATCTAGGAATGTCTTGTATTGATAATATTCTTTCACTCGATTTCGCTTTTAAAGTGAAGAAGATGTCATACGAAGGCGGCGCTGTGGAGACGAAAGAAGTTAAGATTAACAATAAAGTTGAATTTAAACCTAAGGATTACATCCTTTTTGAAAGTACACTAAATCAAGATTTCATTACTGGAGAGTTAAACAAAGTTCTTGATGAGGTAAGGTTTAAGCCGGTTATTTAATAAATGAAATATGGCCACTGATGTGGCCCTTTTTTATTTCGAAGAAACCTTCATACAGTTCTTACTTTCATAATTCTTTTTAACGGCTATAATCTGACCTCTAACACTAGCAAGTTCAAAGGCTTCAACGCCATCGCCTTTTCCTATGCCTCCAAACATGAGTGCCTGGCTATAGCTATCATCAACCCTTCTTCGTTGAGCATCAACAAGAACCTTCTCATGCTGCTTTAATCCGCCATACTCACTTACAAGCATCTTGCAATCAAAGTTTGCGTATTTTTGTGGTGAAACATAACTTGCTTTTACATGCTCTGGTTCAGTCGACATATTTGCACAGCTTGTAAGCAGAAAAAATAGAACGATCTTTTTCATAACTCTCCCTATTGAATTCTTTTGTTTTATATCGGTGTAAAGTCACCAATTAGTGAACGATTTCAACACCTTGAGAATTATTCGAGAATTACTTGGTAAGCATACGAATTTATTATTTTGTGATTTGTACCCTTGCTTACTCTTTACATAGTTCAACTAACTATAGAGAATTAGAACAACACAATTACACAAGATTTATGAGACAATTACTATTACCTATTTTAATATCACTACTTATTCAGCAAGCTCTTTACGCATGTGAAATAAGTGTAGAAAACTTTAGCTTCGACTATGTCGAAGATGTTTCACTTACTAGTGATGAATGTCGCCTTATTAATAATAGAGTCATTCAGCTAAAGCAGGAATTTCAACTGACAAATAAAACTCAAAAACAGAATCAAGAAAAGTATGTCAGCAAAACTGAAACCATCAGCCTTCAGATTCAACAACTTCGAATTAATGGCCAGGTTTACGGACAAGTCTTGATCGGTAAGTTTTTACTTTAGGGGTGCGCTCATGGGATAAGCCCAATCTTTCGCTCTAGGCTTCTATCATTTTGAAAGAATTTCACTTGGCATCGGTAAAATTCAACGACTGTGTTTTCCATCTCAGGATAAACACTCTCCTTTAAGTAGCTAATTAGCTCTTGTGCATTCACTTGCATATCAGGCTTGTCCTGAACGTACTTAAAGTAAATTATATCTTGCACTTTCTTGTAGCTGATATCGAATTTAATATTCTCTGCTGGTTGTATATTCTTATTACCATCCATGTGAAGCCTTAATAAGATTGAAAATTTCCAATAACCATTTTCATCTAATCTTACGGCCCCATGTGGAGTGTAAGAAACATCTTCATTAATTGGAGAGTAGTATTCTCCTTCATCTTCCTCACTAAACTGAATGGTTGGAACTAACTTAATAAGATCGTACTCACTCTCAGCAATGCTCAAATGACTTTTAAAGCCTTTATATAAATTTATTGCGAAACCAGCGGCGTCATCGTGGGTTTTAAAGAATAGTTCACGTGATTTCTTGTATTCACTACATAGATCGAGATATGACATGAAAGTATCATCGGAACATCCTTAACTCACAAGTACTTAAAAAATCTTAATTTATTGTAAAGCTTACACACTTTTTGAAAACGTCACCTGATGTAAATGAGAGAAATTCAGCTATCGATTATCTTGTCCTCACAGAAAAACAATCAAACAAACAAAACATGATTATAAAAACGAGGAGAAAAACATGAGAAAATTATTATTAGCACTAGCATTAGTATCAACACTTTCAGCATCTGTTTCAGCTAATTGTGTAGGAATTTATGAAAACACTACAATCCAGCACAATGAGAAAGCTTCTAAAAATGTCTTAGCAGTTATGGGCAGTGAGTATAAAGATATGTTCGAATTTCTATTGGCAAGTGGAGATGCATACTCAATTATTGTATCGCCACTTGCTGCAGTATTGGTATCACCAATTGTTCTTTATAAGTCGATTCATTACAAAGGGACGTATAAATTCTATAAGAGATTTGTGTCGACGATGAACGAAAATAGTGAAGATCATAAGAAAGATTTTAAAAAGTTTAAACGCTCAGTTGCAAAACGTTTTAAAATTTCGAATGAAGAATTCCTTGATGTATTAAAGGATCTAAATGACAGCAGGTCACTTTGTGAAGGGTATAAGAGAAATACAGTTTTAACAGAAGAAGGTATAGCGTACCTTGAGTCAAGAGGCTATAAGACATTTCTTCAAGCAGCTCTAAACGGAAAAAGAGATCCTGTAACATTTAGAGAATTACAATCAAATCCAAGATACTTCACAGTTGTTTACGGCGGAGTAATTGATGCATATGATTTTAAAAAGATCGTAAGAGCAGAAATTGAAGCTCGCGGTTACGAAAAATAATTAATAAATTAAATGGCCTCGAATTTAGTTCGAGGCTCTTTACAAATTATACAAAAAGTATCGACGTACCTAATTAGAGCTTTATACCAATAAACCAATTTGTATCACCTCCGCCTTTAAAGCCAACACCATCGAGATCAAAACCTGGGTTTTGATAGTGTGAAACCCCAAAGGTTAAATAGTAATACGGATTAAAGATAGAGTAATCTGCTTTATATAATAAATAGTCGATAGAAATTTTGATTAGCCCACCTACTTTTGTTGTAGATTTATCGGACTCCTCCTTAGATATAAAGTTTGATACAAATGTCGGGGAAATTTCAACATTCGCATTCAGTTTAGATTCTAAGAATTGAGCTCTAAATGAATACCCATATGATAGTACATTCTGATGTAAGTCGTATTCTTGATTAAATTTTAATTTTTTAGTTTTTAAAAAAGATAATCCAATCAATAAGGCATGAGAGTACTTAGCATTTTCATGTGAAGTATAGAAAAAAGAATAATGCTGAGTTTTATCGCTGTTACTTATAGCTTTGTATGAGCTACTTCTTAGAAAGGATTGTCCAAATGAAAATTCATATAAACCAATTTTTTTCTTAGGATTTATTTTTCCTCTATTTTCATCTAAGTGTCTTTTTACATCTGAGGTCCTATAATTAGGATATTTCCTTGAAAGTTCCGACCAGCACAGGTAATTATTTTGATAATATATTTTTCTGGTGTTTTGCTGATTTTCACATATAAGATAATCAATTTCTTCTAGGCGAGCGCTATCAGGATTTTCTATTTTGTATATTTGAGCAAAGGCCGTAGAAATATTTAATCGTCCTGACTTTTTTAAATCTAAAACTCTATTATAACTAATCTCTTCTTCACTGGCCCCTCTCTTTGGCGGTAGAGAGCAAGAAGCACACACTAGAAGTAGTGCAATTAAAACTAATCTCATCAACTATCCTTTTCTAAGTAATTCACAATATTTGCAATTTCATTAATCTTTTCTTTTCGACGCTTATTATACAAAAAAGTCATACGCGGGTCTGAGTGCCTCGCATACGTTGCCTGATCCTCAAGGCTTGCTCCGTTCTCATAGAGATTACCAATGCCTGTAGCACGTGATGAGTGCGGAGATATCTTATGCTTAATCCCAGCAAGCTTTGCGTATTTTTGAAAGATCTGATCGATGGTATTTCGATTAAGAGGTTTAAGTTCCTGAGACTTACGGCCAGAGGTAAACAAAGGCTCATTTTCAAGAAATTCACGGCGAGCGCTAAAGACTTCCATATAGTGTTTAATGTCACTGAAGGTTTCATCAGAGATGTAGACCTTTTGTTTCTTGCCACCCTTACTTCGTACATGAAGGTAATTGCCAATATTATCACTAGCAAAGTCCCCTACTTTAAGCGCAATTAATTCCGACTTTCTCAGTAGAGTATAGAACATCACACGTAGAATCGTATAGTGAAGGACACCACTTAGATTATAGCTACCATCGCGGTTGTTTTGATTAACACTCTCAAAGAGGTCCATAACCTCAGGTGCACTAAGATCATTGGTTTTAACTTCCATGACAACTTTAGGGCGAAAGACTCCAGTTGCTGGATTCTTATAGCAAAGCTCTTTTTCAACTAAGAAGTCAAAGAAGCGCTTTATGGACGACAGATGTCTTGCCACCGTGGCATCTTTTAGTTCTTCGTTTTTTAGAAGATGGTCTCGGTAGGCCGAGATATGCCTCTGGGAAACATCAGATAGGCTTGAAAAGGTCTCAAATCCTTTTAGAAACGTTAGAAACTTTTTTAAGTCTCGTCTATAGGCATCTCTAGTATGAGCAGAATTAGACTTGGTTAGAAAGTCTTCAAAGATATCGTTAATTTTTGCATTCGATCTAGCAGGCCTTATGGCCCTTGACCTAGAATAGCTTACTCCAACCATTACTGAAACGATCCTTTATCAACTGTATGCTTATAACTCTTAGACCATGACTCTAGTGCTTCTAGAAGGTTTTCCTTAGGCGAGATAACCCATGTATTAATTTGGGCCAATTCTTTCTTTGTAAAGGCCTCTAAAAGGTCATCTTCATCAAACATATATTCGAAGTGAAGTCTCTTAAAAATATGGCGTCCTTTAAGGACACGCTCTTGGTAGTGCTGGGCCTGTGAGATACGGCCATGTTTCTTATTAGAGATTAAAAGCTCTGTATCATCAATGATTAGATCAAAAAGGTTTCTAAGCTTTGTTAGGAGTCTCTTCTTACGAATAAGCTCCTTATCATATTGCTCAACTAATGCCTTTAGAATTGTCCCAAGTCCTGGTTTCTTTCTTGTAATCTTTGAGGCCACAAGATCGTAGGCCCAAGAAATATACTTAGACTTAATCATGAGAGTCTTATGGATAACTTCATCATTATTATGCTTTTGGGCAAATTCACTCTGATTGCTTCCACTAGATAGAACAATCATATCGTATTCATCATATGTCGGTTTTGTATTATCGATTAAAGGTGTCGATGCTTGAGACGTCCTTCCAGACAGAGATCTAAGCTGTTTCATAAGCGCTCCTTGCTTATTATAATTTTATCATTCACATGGGTCATATATCAATTTTTCCCCACGTCGATTTCTATTTTTTTATATCTAGGCATAACTCCAATTATGCCTACATATATTACATGTTACTTTAAACCTAGAAACATGTCATGTTTTTGGGATCAAAATTTGTCACGGTAAATATTTTTAAGCGACATTAAAATTATAGCAATAGACACTATTGTTACGATGCAATCTTGTCTTTAGTCGATTTAGTTAGTGCTTTTCTTTTTTTCTTCCTTCTTTTTCTACGCCTTTCTTTTTCGGCCATGATCCTTTTGTGTCTTTTATGTAACACTAGAATTAAAAGTAAAACGCAAATCAAAGAAAATTCTTTTTTGTAATGTAAAATAATATTTATTACCAAATTTAGATTTTGATTATCACCATCACCGAGAACTGATGCGATATTTCGTCTTTGCTTTTCTTGCTCTATACGTTCTGGAGTAAACATAGCAAATCGATCACGATATTGTTGTGTAAGACTTTTTTGTGCATCAGATTTTGATAACTTTGATAGTGTACCTAGTACATTATTTCCATATTGAATTGCGGCTTTATCAAAGCTCATGAAGGCATAGTTATAAACAACACTTAGAATAAAGTTTACTGACTCGTAATCCTCCTTAACTTCCTTAACTTTAAAGAGCATTTTCATTTTTTTGTAGAAAACCGAGATTTCTTCTTTTTGATTATTTTTAGCGAAGTAATGAGCAGCAGTGGCCATCAAATATGTTTGATAAACAGGATCATTCTCTTCTGGATTCATCTCTTGTGAAAACTCTAATAACTCCTTATCCTTCTTTAGAGCTATTAAAGTATCTACCATCTGTTTATTAAAAGCATTTACATAGTAAGTATATTCAGGGTTCTTGAAAGCGAGGTTTAAATTCTCATATGCCTCATTATATCTTTTAAGTTTATTTAATGACTTGATCAGACCAAGGTATGCTTTACCAGTTTGCCTAATTTTCAAGCTTTTTTTGTACTGAGTAATTGCCAATTCATACTTCTTCTCTCTTCTTAGATGCGCTCCATAGTCAATGTGAGCATAAGTATACGCATCAACTCCATATCCGTTCTGTTTTATCTCATAGGCCTTCTTTCCCCACTTTATAGCATTTTCAAAGTCCTTTTCATCAGCATAGCTATACTTCATACTTATAGCGCATCTCTGGTAGTTGGGTCTTAGGCTTAAACATTGTTTAAGCTTCTCTCTAGCAAGTTCAAACTTTTTCAAGTAAACGTAATTAATACCAATATCACTATAGGCTTTATAAAGCTTTTCATATCGAACTTCATCGACAATGCTCTTTTCGAAGTAGTCAATCGACTTCTGATAATCCTTCTTATCCTTATAAATCTTTCCGATGAGTGCATAGAACTTATTCCTATCTTTCGGATACTTTTCAATCATCTGTTTAGCAACAGGTATCATATCTGCTTTTGGTGTTAAACGATGTGTTAACCAAATCTTCTCAACAATTGCATCAGTATAATCAGGATCAATCTTAATGGCCTTGCTAATAAGGGCGTCGGCATATCTAATTTTTGCTACATCAGCTGGCCCTCGAACAACAGAAAATGATTCATTTATTTTAGCTGCATGATAAAAGGCCTCCTTATTATTTGGATCATCATTTATAATACCCATTAACAATTCTAATTCCTTAAACCCACCACCATCTTTTTCAGCTATTTTACTTTTAACGTATTTTAAACGTTCATCGACATTCATTTTTGCAACTTCAACGAGATCACTTTTTTTAATTTCTCTATTCATTGATGTAAACTTGGCAATATCTCCAAAGAAGCAATTATCTATTTCAGTATTGAGCTTATTGTGTTCTTCACTTTTAATATCAGCTCTGCTGATCACATTTTTTTTAACTGTATAACTTTCAAAAAGACTAAGAGTATTGTTTTTATAATTAATCTTGCTTTCGTAATCGATCCATTTCGATCTAATTAAACAGTTAGACTTGTTGAATTCTCCGAGTTTTGCATTATTTATTGTAATATTTCTTTCAAATGAAATTTTTGGCCCAAGATACCGTGCAAAACTATGCTTACTCCAAAATGCCTTAGATAATGTCGTCAGTGGCTTCGCTTCCTTAGTGCTAATAGGGACACCATCCTTATCACTATCAGTTAACACATCTTTATATGAAAAACTTGCTTCTACATCTTTATTGAAACTATACTTATCGACATCTAGGCCTTTAAAATCAATCTCATTTACTGTATCGATATCACGCATAATACCGACAAGAAATTTATTCACCAAAGTGTCTCCACCTTGTTTTTTTATCTCACTAAGTAGAAGTTTATTTGAACCAGTAAACTTAACTTTTCCATTTACAGCAAAGTTTAGGTCATCAAAAAGGTCGTAGTTCTTATCAATACTAATAAGATTATCCTTGCCATTAATCTCAGGAATACTGTGAATAACATCTTTTTTGTCCCAAAGAACTAGTGCTTTTCTGTCTGCGATATCATCACGAATAGATAGGCCGAAAGAGCTAGGGTTAGTTGGATCAACCCAATAAGATTGACCTTTATGCTTTATGTGAACTATTGCATGGTTAAATGCACTACTTCTTGGAAGAGTCATGTCTATATATTCACTGTGACCGCTGGCACCACGCTTTACAAAAGCTGTATGTGCTTCGTAACCTAATTCTCGTAATATTTTAATGACACTAATTGAGAAGTCTTTACAGTCACCGTAGCCAGAAGAAGCGATATCTTTGAGTGATCGTGGTACATATCCACTCCCAATAGCACGCCAATCACCAATGTAATTGAATTTCTTAGCAATTTCGGCAAGAATATAATCAACTTGTTTTTCCAGTCCATTAATCTTACTTGCGTTATCCTTTATTAATTTTAGATTTTTTGGTAACTCATCTTTTAAACGATCCTCATACTTTTTATAATAAATTTGAGAATACTTAGACCAATTATCAATAGAGCTTAAGACCACCCAATGAACATCCTTATATTCCATAATTGCACCATACTCGTTAACTGGAACTGTAAGTAATGGTTTCAACTGAACAATCTTTACTTTGTAGATCCCGTCTAATTCAGTCGTTTCAACTAATACAGAGTCTGAAGGATCATTTTCTTTAATGTGAATGGGAACCTGTGAGCTTATTTCAACAACTGAGTTTTGTTCTAATATATTCATTCCATAGGTAAATACATTATCGAAAAAGTTACGAGGAATTTTTGTTTGTTTTGTATAAACAACCTTTAGCTTTGAATTCACCTGAAGATTAGGAATAGGAATAGCATAGTAGAAATTAGAATTTAGGCCATCATTTGATTGTGATGCAGGTGTTCTTTGTGCCTTAGAGAGGTCTACTGAAACCTCTTTGCCCTTGTTCGTAACAGTAATAGAATGAACATCAAGATTTACACTTAGTTTATTATATGGAAGTTTAAATATTTTAAAATTTTCGATCCCATGAGTATTTAAGATCTCATAAACAAGAGTATGTTTCTCTTTTTGATGACCTGAGCTTTTAATATTGTAATCTGAGTGACTATCAAGGATCTGATAACTTAAATCTTTTTTTATGGCATATCTAGCAAATGAGCTAAACCCAAAACATGATATAAATACAATAATAACTATGTAAACTCTGAGTTTCAAACCGTCACCTCTCTGTAATTACTACTACTTATCGGTGAAACAACAATAATTATTAAAAATATTTTATATTTAGGGAAACAATAGAAAAACTAGATAAGTTCATGATTTTAGCGACACTCACCATAAATAAGATACTTACTAAAGGCCGCATACTTTTCTCCCATAGCTAAGCAGCGATCAACTGCAACTGGACAAGACATGGGTATTTGGTCCATGGCCTTCTTGATATTTTTACGCATAAATTTCGATGTATAGGAATTACAATTTATCCCTTCATCCATTCCTTCATCAACAAAATCGGCCATATCGATATCACGAGTTGCTTTAAATTTCCCGTCTATACATTTTATCACACCGGTTCCAGTGAGGTCTTCATTAGTAAGAGGATCAATTCCTTTACCAAAGAGTTTCTGATAAAAGCGCATCCCTTGAAAGTTAGCGACAAGATCACCATTTGAAACAATGCCATTAAAGAATCCTCCCCACATGATATTTTCTGCATTCTTACCATAGTGAATTATCTCTTTAATTGATAGGCCATGTTCTAACTTTCGATAATAGAGGTAGCCGACATTAAATAGATGGCTAAATTTGTCACTTCCAACTAGAGCATCATTTACTTTTAGTAATGGAGAGTAAGGTGTTAGATTCAAAATTGGTTTATAGATAAGTGGAATATAGCGAAAGATGGACTCACTCTTTTTTGTCTTTACCAGATATTCTTTTCCAATTCTTCCCTTGTCGATATAGCGTTGAAGTGGAGCGCTGACAAAGAAACCTTTAAAACTTGCAACTAATTTCTTTTTTACTTTTCGACGTATTGTATATTCGCTACATGATTGTCCAAATATCTCATCCGCATGATTTGCTTCAGCAACCGCCGATCTAATTTTTCCATTAACGTACTTATTAACTTCATCTAAAGCATCATCCTTAACAAGGGCCTTATCGCGATGTGTGAAGCTATCAACTTCCAAGGCATATGAACTAAAATTGAAACAAATAAATACAATAAGAAATTTCATGAAACGATGCTAGCCCACAGGTAACAATCAAAATATTTAAAAAATCTTAATTTTCTAACTGCGTATATTATTAAATGTCCTTACCCTCTGTCGTAACTGAAAGTACTCCTGACTCAAAAGGATCATTTATATTAATAAAGTAATAGCATTTCGAATTATCTATCATGAAACCATTAGGTGTTTTAGAAGACATTTGCATACGCCAACCTCTAGCAAGAATTGGTACATCCACCTTTATCAGCGCACCTTTAGTGTCATAGTAGAAATTAACCATAGTCATTTTTAAAAAAGATGGGTCATCTCTAAGCTCACTACCGTGTAAGATATTAAATGTATAAACCATACCAGAAGATTGCTTGGCCTTTAGCACATAGGCATGCTCAGGTATTGCAAAGTAATAAAAAGCTCGCTCAAAATCCTTGATACACATATCTTGTTGGCCAAAACGATTTTCAATCATACCAAGGTTATCTCGGGCCTCAATTCCCCTATCACGCCAATTCTGATCGAGGCGTTCATAATCACTTAGTTCCTCTGAACTAGGCTTTCGCTCATCATCTTTCTTATTACTAGAACAAGAGAAAGCCGAGACTAAGATAAAGCAAATTATAAATATAAGGAGAGTGAGATACTTAATCATAAGAAGCTCATCGGGCATAAGTGTATTTAAACAACCATCAAAGTACTTTTTTAAGAATATTTAACTTATGAAATAGGCCCTTAAAGCTATCGGTATTCCTACTAGGTTCCGCTCGTTGCTTAGAAGCTAGGCCTTGTTCAAAACAAAACTGATTATTGATCTTTGCCGCAACACCAATTTTTCCAATCTTCTTTTGTAAGAAAGTCTTTGAGGTATTTTTTGGATATTGAATTTCATCCCAAGATTTCTTTAACGGCATAAGTTTGTAAATATCTAACTGAAATTCTTTTTGCGTGTACATTAACTCTCTATAGAAACAGCGTAAAATCTTGACTGACATGATATTACTTTGCTCATCATCGCTAGTGTATAGGTTCTCAATTGCGGCAACAACCTTATGAAGTGAATCAGTCATCGTTTTCTTAGCTTCAGCAGAAATTTGTAATGTTGATATGGCCTTATTAAGATCAGCAATTGGCCTTTGTGCATATCCATCAAAGAGACTCTTATCAAGTAATTGAGAATCAACATATTCTTTATACTTTCCAAAGCCAATGGCCGCGATAATTGTCGTGACAAATATTAGTATTAAAATTACCAGAACTTTCTTTTGTGACATTAGTAAAAATCATCCTCTTTTAAGCTATTTCGTATTTCCTGTAGCTCAAGAGTGTGTCCTGTCCCGAGACCGAGGTGATCATTTAAGTAGAGATCATCAATCACAATACTTAACGAATCTTTAACACTAGATGCATAATAGTCGTTATACATATCAGTATCTTTCATTCTCTTATTTAAATTATCCTTTATCGCAGATATATTATTTTTAAGTAGCTCTAAGGTTTTTACAGGGTCTTGCTTAATATAGGCTTCATGAAATACTGAAGCAACAATTCGAGCTGAAGGGTAGGCCGCATAATCAGCAGAACTCTCTGCTTCAATTTTATCAATCAGTTCATTGGCCATTTCATTATCATACATTTTTGGCCCCCAATCAGAGACAATTAAAGTCGATAAGTGCAATCCTATCGGATTAAAATATTCACCTTGAGCACGAGCAAGAAGCGCTTGTGCTTCAATGCTTCCTGGATTTTCCTTTATATAGTTTATTGTGGCACGCATTCCATTACTTGATAGGTAAGCATGTTTTGAATAATCTAAGAAATCTCTTACATAACGAACGTCACCTTCATTATTATAATCTCCCTTACATACTCGACAAGCAGCTTCAACTCGTGCCTTTTCATCGTCACTATTATAAGACAAGCAACAGTCCTCACAAGCGTAAGAAAACTCAAATCCCTCGCCATGAGAATAGCCTAGGTTATGAAGTTGCTCATGGAAGAGAGTTTTTCTAAGTTCATTTCTTTCTGCATCACCTTCAGGAGTAAACTCTAGAGATGTGGGTTGACCAGGATTGATGGCCATATAAGGGTGTTTAACTTTCCCACCATATGCGTCCTGTGTTTTTTCTGAAACAGAAGCATAGGCCAGAGTTCCTTCCCAGTACTTCATGTCATCGGCACGATCTGTACACATTACAGTAACTTCATTTTTACTAAGAAGTTGTTCTAAATCATATGCAATGCGAGTTGAACCCACGGGATTTTTAATATCTTTTCCTAGCTCCTTTAAGCATGCAATACCGTCATGAATAGAGCTCTTTAAGAAATTTGGAAAATCCTGTCCCCATTTAGAAAGACAAGCATTTTCAATGCGATAACCAAAATCAGTAGGTAGGAATCCATCATCAAAGCTTGCACTGACTTTATTAACAAGAGCAGATAGCTCGCCAATTACAGACTTCGATTGTGGTAAATGGCATTCTTGTTTCTGAATTAAGCTTTGGGTGTTTTTATAATTTATTTCAAAGACGCCATCAAAATCCTTATCAACCTCAATTGTTGCCTGAAATTGAGAATCATTTAGTTTTCGATAACTAACCCTACGATCAATTTTCCCATCACCGTTGGTATCTTGTAATGTTTGTTTGTATATCTCTTTTAGGTTGAACTTCGTGATAAACTCAAATTTTCCATCGCCATTTCGATCTTCTTGAATTTCAACAATTTTCTTTCCAAGACTTATTTCGATGCGATCGATCTTACCATCTTTATTGATATCAATTTTCTTATGGCGTAATTTTTGAGCTGCATAAGTATTAAAAAATAAGGAAAGGACTATAATAAATCTCATTCCTAAATTTTAACATAAATTGGATTTATCGACGTATAAATTCTAAAGAAATTTCACGATCACTACTGAAAACAAATTTTTGCTTTGGTTTTACTTGCGCTAAATCACATGCTGGCCTGATATGATAACTTCTTAATATATGGGCAAGAATGAGCTTTACTTCAATACTTGCCATTTCACGCCCTAGACAAGTACGTGTTCCTGTTGAGTAAGGAATATATGCTTTCTTCTGCTCACTTGTTAAATGATTAAAACGCTTTGGATTAAATTTATCGTGATCTTCACCCCAAATTTCTTGATTATTGAGGATTTTACCCAGAAGTGAAAAGACGATTGTCCCCTTCTTAACTTTGAATGTAATATCTTCGCTTGTTAACTCTTCATCTTCTGCTGCTTCTCTAAACAAGATAGGGAAGGCCGGCCTTAAGCGAAGGGTTTCTGCAACATAATTTTCCAAGAATTCATTTTTAATTATTGAATTTGAATCGTTAAGATCTAGTGTAGCTAACTCTTGATATAATTCATTTTGTAATTCTTGATTTTGAGCTAGAAAGTAAAGGGCCCATGTTAAAGAGACCGCTGTTGATTCAAAAGAAGCTCCTACTAGGCCATATATTTGACCGATAATTGCTTCAGTATCTAGGCCTTGATTTTTTAAGTGAGTAATTAATGTATAACTAGTTGTTCCTTTCTCAACTTTTTCACGAACAAATTGTTTTCCTTCCTTAATAAATTTAGAAAATCGTAGGTTGCTAAGCGTTGGTAAGTATTTCCACATTGGGCCATAGTTCATTCGCTTAGTAAGTTCAGCAATAAGAAATTTTTGAAAGTAATAGAAACTATCGCTATCTGCATTTGAATTTGTAATTTCCTCTTTATTAATTTGAAAATTATGTTCAATAAAGAACTCACTTGTGATGGCCAAAGCAATTTTCCCCATCAATACTTCAACATCATCAACAATTGAATGATCATCAAATAGTGGAAGTGACTTTTCAAGTCGCTTGCTTGTAATATCATATAGGTTTTCTAATACCTTAGGTGTAAAGAAATGGACTAACTCCCCTCTTAAATCCTGCCACGTTTTCCCATCGGCATCAAGAATTGAGGGCCTCCCTTTATTGATGTGTTTAATCTCATTAAGGGTACTTCCTTTTAAAAAAGTATTTCTTTTTTTAACAATTACTTCTTTATAGAGATCATAATTTCCGATTACCACAATATCTTTATGAAAAATTTTAAAACGATATGAATCTCCAAGCACCTTGCTTTTCTCATTAAGCTGATCAAATAGACACTTTTTGAAGTCTAACTCTCCAATACTGCCGATTACAGGTAATGTTTTTAAGCTTGGAATTGTACTCATATTAACCTTCTTTTATAGTCCTAAAATATCGCCAATTCGATCAAAGATTCCTCTTGCAGTATCAGCAACAGGCTTCTTTAGGCCGTATTCAACTGTTCTTGGAGAAGTAACAAATCCAAGTGCCTCATATTCTCTTGCATCTAGTTCAACAAGAGAGTCTTTAATACAAGATTTTTCAACTTCATCTATTTTAAGTGTGCCTGTTTTTAAGTAATTCTCAACACAATTTTTCTCTTCTTTCGTATTAATTGCAGCAGTAAGAAGAACAGCTGAAACTGTTGGTGCAGGATATTTCATATCAAGCTCACCTTTTCCAACATAGTTTCTAAGAACAGATAATCCGTAATTGGCCCCCTCTTCATCATTTGATTCATAAGCAGAACAGGCAGCAATACTAGCAACCTTAAAAGACGAATAACTTGTTGAGTAGCTAACACAAGTAAACTGTTGCTTTGAAGAAATTTGATTACAATATTCAACGACTTTATCATCAATATTAAAGTCTTCTTTTAAGTAATCCACACAAGCAGGCGAAGCATCAAGTAGTCCGGCCTTTACTTTTTGAATAATAAGTTCCTTCTTATTGACACCTATACACTCAACATCTGCATCAACAGAACAATAGGCCATTTCACCTGCGATATAACAGTCTGAATTACTAAAATCTATTTTTTCATTATTATCACAAATTCTTTTTATACTGAAAGTAGCATTGGCCTTTGCTTGTTTCGTTGCCGCCAGTTTTGCCTTAGTTTCAGCAAAAAGTTTTCCTTCAACTTTTGATTCACCTTGTGAGCGAAGACTTAGGTCTGCACGATCACCATATTCATGCAGGCGAATCTCTTGGTACTCAACACTATCCATTGCCTGATCAGCAATTGAGATCGCTCCATGGGCCATAGAATTTAGCAAGAAGAATGCAAGTAGTGATAGTGTTTTTTTCATAAGTCATTACCTTTAAAAATTGTACACCTATAGGCCAGCTGTCCAAAAATGAAACAGGCATAGTCCTCTAAAGTGCTAAATTCTTTAACAAATTAAGTATTCAAGGTAATAAGTTGCAAGGGATGGGCCAATTTAGAAATTTGTTTCGTAACCGCTTTCTTTAAACTCTAATTCACGCCATACACTTTTCCAGTCATCCTTAAGTAGAGTTGACGGCGTAAGTCTTGCTTGATTAGGTGTATCTTCTTTGAGCTCGATTTTCTCAAGGCCAGAGATGAGAAACATTTTTTCTTTATCGAATTCAATATAAAAATCAGATTGGAATAAATGTCCCTTTAATGTCTTTCCCTTTAGGAGTACGAGGAGATAATCACTTGTTTTACATTTCTTATCAAGACGATATAGAAGCTCGCTTTTTGCGTTGTAATAGGTTTTGCGCAAGTCCCCCAAGTTTAAGCGCTTCTTACCAATCATAGGAAAAGCGATATTCTCTTTAAGTAGATAAGAAACTGTAGTCGGGGTATCTGGATAGTTAGAATAATATTCTTTAAAGCATTCTTTGTTAAAGAAGCTACCTCTGGTTGTAGCAGCAAGTTGAGACCTTACTTCATAGACCTGGTCAACAATGTGATCGTTGGAATAAGTTGAATATTCATAGAAATCGACAACGACTTCGCCTGCTATTACAGGAGTCGAAATAGTTATCAAAATAAATATTAACTTAGCAAAATATCTCACAATACTGTTTGTTTACCATAAAAATATAGTGTTTCAATAAACACTTAAGGTTTTTGTAAAATATCTAAGACCATGGCCTTGATTATACGCATTTGTTGGCCATCTTTCAGGTGATAATTTGCTCCTGAATGTCCCCACCAGTCCCAACAACCGTGTGGATTTCTTCCAGGAATTACTGATTTCTTTGCTTGAGGAAAAAGAACAACAACATCAAGCTTATCAGCAGCTTCTTTTATTCCAGTATCATTAATATAACTCATGCCAATATGATCTACAGTTTGCTTACAGCCATGAAAAGCTACATGCAGGTCACACTTTCTGTCACCTTTACAACGCGAAGGAATATAGAGATATGCCTTGTCTTGTAATAGTGGCGTGAATGCTCCAACATCAAAAGCTGTAAAGTGCTTGGCCTGATCAACTTCAACTGTTTTTCCTTTGAAAGTAAAACGCCTTTGCTTCTTTTCAGGATAGAGCGCACTAAGCGACTTCAAAGCACCATTGTAATTACAATTTCCAATATAAGGAACTTCTGAAAGCTCACACTCAACTCCTTTATTTTCAGTAGGATAAGTATGGCCAGCTGCTAATGTACCCTCGTACTCGAGATTTTTAACACCAAAGAAAGCATACAAGTCTCTAAGTTCTTCACTTACGCTAGAAACGACTGTTTTATCGTTTTGCCCAGAGAAAATATAAACCTTATCATCCTTTAAATTTGTCGTAGGATCAATAAGGCCCATCATGGCCAATCCACTGGCAAATACATACGACTGATAAGCACTGCCCCAGGCACCATTTCCCTTCATACATGTATTTGTCGCCAAGGCCACAGAGCCCTTTGCGCAGTAATAAGGGCCTGCTGCAAATATAGCTGCACCTTCTACTAGGTTGCTATTGGCAATGTGAAACTGATGAGCAAAGAAGCCTCCTGAGGAGATCCCTGATACAGTAATTTTCTCACTCAGGTTAAGAGCGAATACATTTGAAACTAAGATTATATAAATAGCTAAGATTATTTTCATTTTTGCTTTATAGAACAAAATCTATCGAATTTAAATGAGCATGAAATAAGTAAAGGGGGGCCTCCTCACAAAGCCCCCAATTATGCTAGAACAATCAGCAAACCCCTAAGAATTCTTGATTATTCCACAACAATAAAGTTGAATTCACATACGTATTTTCCGCCACCGAACATACCTTTTTTGTAGAAATCAACATCTCCAAAAACATATCCGATAGTTGTATTGATGATTCTGTTTCTCATTTTCATACACTCAGTATATGACTTATCGTAGTTATTAGTGATTTTCTGTTTAATTTGCTTCTTAGATAGTACTTGCTCGTAACTATCAAGAGTTGTTCTGATTTCACAAATGTGATGGCTACCACTTTTTCTAGTGATAAATTCAAATTCAATACCTTCAACTTTGATATCTTTGATTTCATCATACTCAACTTCTGCGTCAAGACATGCTTTCTTGGCTTGCTCCTCTGTGTCATAACGATCTATTTCGATGCTTGATGATTGAAGCTTTGCAAAAGATGATAAAGAAAATACTGCACATAAAATTAAAAGTAGGTGTTTCATAAGTTTCCCCTCTGTTTTTCAATTGTTAAAAAATAATGTTTTTTCTTGAGAAACTTATAGCCAATGAGACTACTCAGGTCAGTTTAAGAAAGGTAAAGTTAAAAGTGAAAATGTATAAACTCTCTTAACTTTACATTATCTCTGGAATTTTGTTGGTAATTTCGGATATTTAGCTAATTCGTCGTTGAAAACCTAGTACCACAAGGGAAAAACCGAAGATGACAAGCCCCATAACTTTAAAAATACGAGTTGGATCAAAAGAGACATTTAACTTAACCTTCTTGGGTGTATGTGGGCTTAGTGGATCTAGAGAAATTAACCAGCCACTTATATTAGCTTTTGAATTCTTCGAGTTTAAAATGTATTTTTGATCTGAAATTGAAAGTTCATAACTACTTTCATTATTTTGTTTTGAGATTTTGTCTAAACGAATATCAAAAGGAAGTTTAAATTCCTTATTATGAAATTTAAGATCATAGAATCTTCCTTCACTATCAATAATCTCTCTCGTTTCACCTAATTTCATTTGATAAATTTTTTGAGTATTTCCCTTCTCATAAAACTTAAGAATGTCACTATCATGCTTTTTAAAATTACTGCTATAGCGATATTCTAGTTTTAGGCCAGTATCCTCTAGAAAGTTATTTAAGCGGTACTTATAACTATCACCAACAACTTCTAACTTAACTTTTTGCATTTTACATTCATTACCTAAAGAATAAAAACCATCTTCTTTAAGAGCATATTTATTAGTTAAACAGTATTCTTTTTTGAGCAATGATATTGACTTTCTTCTTGTGTACACTGAACAAGCAGGGTTCACATTTGATAAATTTTCCAAGCAATTGAGCATTGATTGATTAAAGAGAACAATCTCCAAATTACCATCCTTTATACTAGTTGGATGATCAAGACGACTTGAAGAAAGATAAATCAACTCACTATTAACTCCCGAAAGGTAGCGAGACTCCTTCAAAACGACAGCACTATTATCTCCTGTACTTTTAAAATTTGCGTGAAATTTTTCGCTATAAGGTAGGTATGAAATTAGATAAACCGGACCAAAATCGAGATTAAGGCCTTGAGGTCTTACTGAAAAATTTAGATCAATATATAAAGTTTTTCCGCTAGATCGCTCTCTTAATTGAGCTTGATACTGATCGAGCATAGCAGTTTTAACTTCCGACTTCTCTAAGAGTTCTATATGACCCTTAACTGATGTGAAAGTTGAGACTATCGTCGAGACACAAATAGTAATTAAACCAATATGTGTTAAATGAATACCTAGTAACCTAGTTCTTATTGGAAACTTTTTAAGAAAACTTACGACTAATGATAATGTTACAAGTGAAAGTAAGAAGATAAAAAATGGGCCATTAAAAATTAGGGAATTTGAAATCTTCGGGCCATATAAATAATCGACAACCGCACCTATGACCAAATAAAGGACAAAAATGATTACTAAAGTGATAGCACTATAAACACTACTAAAAGAATGATTTAGTTTTGATAAGACTTGTCTCATGACAATAGAATAACTTGGGTCAAAATATCTGTCTACGTGCTAAAAAAGCGCTAAAAGACGTAAAGCACTTCATTAACCAACCGATAATATAAGGTATGAGAAGAGCTATTATAATTACACTTTTACTACTATTTAATTTCACGGGCCAAGCTAATAAAAATCAAGATTTAGAATGGGAACATGACTTCAGTTTTGACAACATTCAGGTCTGGAAGAATTCTCATAAGAGACTAACAGTCGAGGATAAGAATTCATCGAATAAAATTGAGAATTATAATAAAGAAAAAATAAGAAAATACTTAGATCAAAGAAACAAAATACTCAAGTATAGCGATTTCTCACAATTTAAAACAGAGTCCTTAGACTTCACGAAAAAGAAAAACTATATTCAAGTCTATAAGCTTGGTAGCTATAAAAACTCAAGATCCAAAACAATCTACTTAGCTGAGATACATCGTCTTTATAAAAATCGCACGATTATCACAATGCTAAGCTCTGAAAAAAAGATATCAAAATCAGATATAAAAGACTTAAATGAAAAATTCAAATTTGTTACGGAGCAAAGATAATGAGAAAACTTTGTACCGTACTTACTCTAATTATAAATATGTCAATTCACGCATTTGTCCCAATGAGTAATTATGAATTGGATCTTAGTGTTGCACAGACTCAATGCTTAGAAATTGGAAACCTTAATATTCTTGATGAGGCAAATTCACAACAATTATGTGAAATTGTTGTAAACTCACCTGCCTGCGAAGATGTTGAAGCAATAGATAAAAGAAAATGTGATCCGGGCCTTATAGTCGAGAGCAATGTTGCTGTTGATTTTATCTCTTGCCTACAGGGTCTTTGGGGTTCTGCGGTTGAGTTTATGAAGTTCATTGGTTCAGTCATCGATTATATTATTGATGATGAGTATCGTGGAGAAAAGAATGAAGAGCTCCTTAATACCCTTCAAAGCGCCAAACACATGCTCGCTATGGAATGGTCGCGCTCACTAAGTGAAACTGATGGTATAGGGCCTTTGCATTATATCAATGCAGCAAAGCACTTCTCAAAAACAATGGGAACAATTATTTTTAATATGCTCCAAGATGCTTATTATTCGACGCAAGCAAACTACGCTTGTCTTTCACCAGCGGCAAGAACAAAAGCAATATGTCAATTTGCGGGTTCTTATGTTATTCCACCAACAATTGTGATAGCAAAGGTTGCGAAATTTCTATTAAAGTCAAAAACTGGTATAAGTCGCTATACTCGCGAAGACTTTGCAAAAGAAGAACTCGAAAATAATATTCACGAGAAAAAAGATATTGATGATGAAGATGTCGTTGAAACAAAAGGGCCTTATTCAGAAGAATCAAGCTTTTTAGCAAGACTCGATTTATCACTGGCCAAAAGAGCGTTTGAAAAACCTGATCAGATCACAGAGATTTCAAATGCGCAGACAGAAGGAATATTAAAGGTAATCAATAAAATTGAGCTTCCACATCGAATAGATATTATTGAAATTCAAGGAAAGAAAACAAAACGAATTGTTCTTTATGAAGGTGATCTTGTAGCAGCAAAATCAGATGCGGCCAAAGAACTACTTGCATACATGAAACAAACGGGAAGAAGTCAGATCGTTATCTCACCTCAAGAGATGTATCAAAGAAGTAGTGCTCTTCTTGCATCAGATAAAACAACTTTCGTCTCAGGTACTGGTCTTGCAAATATCCTACGCCTTAATGAGAAGAATAGTCTGAATCAGAACAGGGCCTCTGCAGCAATTGAGGCAACGATGATTGATTCATCAGATGAAAACATAATTAGACTTGCAAAAGAGTTAAATGATCAAGGCTTCTCAGTTCGTGTTATAGAAAGAAAGGCCGTTAATAAAGAGACGAATCAGAATGTAACTAAAAAGGCCCTACAATTTAATAAATTTGCTGCAGATCAAGACAACCCAGCAGTAATTAGACTAAATAGATTCAGAAATGAAGATTTCAGACAAAAGATAGTCTTTTATCCAGATGACCTAAAGAAAGCGCAAGGCTCTTCAAATAGAGGAACTAGAACTGTCTCATTTAATTTTTCAAACTTAAGAGAGCTAATTAATGGAGGCCATGCTAATACTCTACCTCATGAGTTTAGACATGCTAAGTTTGAATATAATCGCTCAATCGGAAAAGAATCAGCTTACGATCTACGTGTTCAACACTTAAAACCAGACGGCAAGCTTCATGATGGAAGAACTTATACAAATTATTTTTCAATGGAAGAGCTTTATAACCACGCACAAGATATTCAAAGTGTGACAAGAAAGATTCAGAAAGACCCTCAAATAGGTTTCACACTAGAAAAGGTCGCTGCAAAGGCAGATACGATAATCAATATTGCGAAAGGATTCAAAGTACAAAACGACTCTCTTAACTTGAACTTAATGTCGAGAATTCTTCCCTCGCAACTTAGTAGGCCTATTAGAGATCAGGGCACGTATAAGATAAATGTTGGGAGTGATAGTTATGTTAAAATAATAAAAGATAATAATAACTATTTCTCGATTGTTTTAAAAGATGATGATGTCGAACACACGGTACCAATGACATCAGAAAACTCAAAAAATGTGCTTAGAAACTTCATCAGAAATGCAGATAATGCAGCTCAAACAAATGATATGAATACTATTGCGAGTGAGTTAAAAACTGTTCTAAGAGATGTGGTTGCTAAAAACAATGAAAGAAGAAATCTCATTCGGTCAATTGAGCCAAGAGCAAAGGCATTAAAAGAAGCAGTTAAAAATACTGATTACTCTAACAAAAGCTTAGAAGAAATTAGAGAGCTGTCACGCCAGCTCTCGCAAGCTACAAAAGGTCGTGTTAATTAGACTTTGTTTTTAACACGGCCTTGTAAAAGGCTTCAGGATCAACGATCCCACCACTTTCACATGGAAGCCTTCCGCCTTTTGGAATATAGGCAGTTGATAGAAGCAGCTCTTTTAATTTTAAAGGAGAAAGCTCTGGATTAATTTTGTGTCCTTTTAACAGTACGTTTGTCACAAAAGGAGCGGCCATAGAAGTTCCATTTAATGGAATTGTTCCACCACCTGACTGAGCAGAGACAACACCTTGCCCCGGGGCGAAGATTTGTACTTTCTTGTTTCCAAACTTTGAAAAGCTAGCAGGTTTATATGTGTCCATCTTCTCCTTTTCAAGTGTTGCCGTATTTAGTGCTCCAACTTTAATCATATTATTGTAATCATAGCTTGCTGGGTAATTGTCGTTTCCTTTTAAATCGAGATCAAGATTTCCACGAGCGTTCCCTGCTGCCACAACAAAGATAGTCTCTGGATTTTCAACGAATGTATTTTCTAGATAATAGAATGATTCACGTGGTGCCGACATTGGCGCACCAGGATAACCAATAGCAAAGCTCATATTAACAAATTTAACATTCTTCTCTTTAATATATTCTGCAGCTTTCTCTAAGTGATCAGAGATGGCCACATCTCCAGCAAAACCAACAAGGCCGTACATATCTAAATCTTTTAAAGCAAGGGCCGCTACGTGGGTTCCATGAGAAACAGGATATGGAGTATGAATAAGGGAATGCGTTTCACGAATATTGTTATTGTCTAACAGGAGGCTTAGGCCAGCATCATCTTGTCTTTGCCAACCCCAAGAATCATCGACTCTCCCATTTCCATCATTATCAATACCATCACCTACTAAATCAAATGGCGAGTTATATAATTTATGAGTTAATGAAGGGTGCATAATATCAAAGCCTGTATCAATAATAACAACAGGCTCACGAGTCTTGTCTTCAAAGATACTTAATCTACGCTCGTATTCTTCATTTGAAAGATTAAATTTTTTAAGCTGATCACTAACATTAAAAGGTGCAACTTCATTATACTGGCCGATCAATTCCCCAGATGGTGTGAATGCCTTAAACTCTGAAACGAGATTAGCAAGAGGCGCTTTCATATTATAAACAACTTCGTAGTATTTTGAGACCTCGCCATCTTTACCAAGAACATCAATTCGATAAGGCTTTACAACAAAGAAGTCATCATCATTAGTTTCATCGTAACGGTAATGTTTAATTCCAATTTGCTTATATGAGCTTTGTGAGATTACCCATTGTTTTAAAATTGTAGGATCTTCGGCATCACCTTTCATAAGAATCTTTTCTTTTATTTTGTCTGAGACAATGCCATTTTCATCAATAACGTAAACACTTTTTAAGCGCTCTCCATTGTCAAAATATTCAAACTCAGCATGATATGTATAGATACCATCAGAACTCCAGGAGTCATTTGTTAGCATACGCCCTTGTTCATCGTATGTGCTAGCTCCCGTTTTTGAGCCCGTCTTTAAATATGTTTCAAAAGAAGACGTCAGTTTATTATTTTCACATTGGTAGGTCGTTTTCCAATTTCCATCGATTACGATTTTATTCGTTGGACAAGGAGCGGCCATAAGTGAAAGTTGAGATAAAATAAGAGTTGTTGCTGTTGTGATATATTTCATGCCACGGTTTTTACCACACATAGACGCACCGCAAACAATGCTTGAATAGATTACATGAAAAATTTTTAAGACCATATAGTTTCAATGAGTTAAATGTCTTTTTAATACCCCATCACCTATATTTCTGATCACTTTATATGGACGGATTCTGGCCTCTTCGCTAGTATGGCGCTCATGAACGAAATAGAGTTAGAGAAATTTATCAATACACCAGGGGCAGATCACCGCTCGCACCTTAATCGTCTTAAAAGAATTCAGGGACAACTTGAATCCCTCATAAATCTGGTTGAAGATGGAAAGTATTGTATCAATATCGTTCACCGCTCAAAAACAATTCGCGGCGCCCTTCGAGGTTTTGAAAGTTCAGTCATGGAAAATCACTTAAGAGGTTGTGTTGCAAAAGCGATCCAATCACAAGATACGAAACTGATTGATGAAAAAATTGATCAACTTTGTACAATTATCAGAAAGGACTAACCAATCTGAAATTCTGTAAAATTTGAGACTGGCAGCTCTTCAATAATTGTCACATTCGTAACCTTGGCCGTCTCTGGGCCGACCTTTAAAAATTCTTCGAGATTGGTTATATCGTCTAATTCGCCACTGGCCATAACCTCAACGCTTCCATCTTTGAGATTTTTTACATAACCAGTAATTGTAGGTGTATGTTTAAGAACATACTCGTATGTACTTCTTCGAAACCAAACACCCTGAACGACGCCTTCAACGCGGTATCTTCTGTTAATCATAAATCCATCCTAGCATGTTCATACATCTTGAAGATGTAATTTTTCTTAATTTATATGTTAAGATATTACCATGTGTTTTTCGATACAAGCGCAAACAAACTTGAAAGTGCTTTCACAAAAGCTTAATACTCCTTTAAACACGAAGGCTTATGAGTCATTTCGTCTGTTGCAAGAATTAGAAGCTTCTCTTGATCCGCAAGAATTAAAGAAAATACTGGGCCTAAAGAGAAAACCAAGTAGTGATATCTTTAAGTCAGCTGATAAAGAAGGGCGAATTTTTCCAAATTATTTTGCAAATGTTATGACGCAAGAATACGAAGAGAGAAGCATTTCACCAATGCGCTACCGTGTTCGCCCAAGAGGATCGCAAGAAGAAATTCCGACCAAATTCAATGTCTTTAATGCCAGACTTGATTCACTCGAAAAGAGACAAACATGGGCACCACTTTTTATGAAAAACCATGGAGTCATTGCCTTTGAAGCATTTTACGAATGGGTTGAAAGAAACGGCAAGAAAACTCTTATTAAATTTCTTCCACAAGATGGAAAGCTCATTCTTGCACCTTGTTTGTGGGATGAGTGGACATCAAATGATAAGCAAATAAGCTTTAAATCATTTGCTATCATAACAACTGATCCACCAAAGGAAATTGAGGAGATGGGACATGATCGCTGCCCTATCTTTTTAAAAGAAGAGTATTTAAACGACTGGCTTAACCCAAAAGGCTTAAGCAAAAATGATACATATGAGATTCTTACCCATCCGTACCAAGAGCATTATGATTACGAATGGGCCTAATGATTTTATTTTAAGAAATTGAAATAACTTCGTATTCACGAGTAATATCACCCGTTTCAACATCAAAGAAATCTCCAACTTCCATCCCTAAGGCCTCATTTCCAATGGGAGAGAAAACTGAAATAACAAGAAGTGGTGTTCCATCAAGATTTAGCATTGTTCCACCTGCAGTTGGTGTGATGAAGTAATGCCTTGTCTGATCATTGAATTTAAGTTCAACAAGTGAGCCTAGTGCGATTTTATCTCCCTTAGGAAGATCTTCAGAAAGCTCTTTAATCATGTTGATATCGATTTCTAGCTCATCAACACGCTTCTTTTGAGCCCCTGCAAGATAGCCTGCTTCAATAGCGCGAGTATCGTACTTACCTTCTTGGGCCATATCAGGCTCTTGAGACATCACTCGAGTCGTCTCAAATGCAGCTTTGGCCTTTGTCAGTTCTGTTTCTAAATTTTCAATAAGTGTAGAGATGATAGATTCTTTATTCATAATAAATAATTTCGCTAGATTACCTTTAAGAAATGGTTGTATTATTTTCAACAATATACCTCAAAATCCCCTTTTGTACTATAAATTGGGCATATGAAAATCTTGCTTACCTTGCTATGTGCACTATTAACTTTTTCGGCCCTTGCTACAACTAGTGAGAGAAATCCTCATGAGTATCAGATTCTTGCTCATGAAGACCTTGGTTCAGAAGTAAAAGAACAAGATTTTTACTTTGTCGTTGTTGAAGCCTTGAGGCTGTATCAAGACGAAGCGATAAAACAAAAGCGTGGTATTTCAGTGAAAACCCTCGACTGGCAAACTCCGTATTTTAGTGCTTGGGCCTTATACGATGACAAGGCAAATCACTTTAATATTAATTTCTGGGGAGGCTTTGCTCGCATGCCTAATATGACAAAAAGAGCATACGCCTTTACTGCCTGTCATGAGATAGGACATGTTCTTGGAAAAGCACCGCGTATGGAAAATAAGCATTTTTCACAAATGAGTACAGAAGGACAATCGGACTTCTTTGCAGCAGCAAGTTGTTATAAGAAATTTGTCATTAATAATCCAAACTACTTTGACTCTCCAATAGAGCTTGACCCATATGCGGCCTCATTGTGTCTAGAGAAGTTTTCTTCTGATAATTTTAACCAAGAGCTTTGTTTTGAGACAATGCAGGTTGCTCAAGACTTCCCTAAGGCCATTGCTCATATGAGTTCTGACCCAAATAAGCACGCTAAAATAACGAACTCAGATCCTACGACTGTTACCAAGACCCTTGATAGCTATCCAACATTACAGTGCCGTATGGATATCATCAAAAACGGGGCACTTCTTGAATTTAGCGGGGACGAAATATCAATAAAAAACCTCGAATCGCGCTTGCCATGTTGGTTTGCAAATTCAGCTACTTCCCATATCCATTGACATAAAATAGCTCTAACGAGTTAAGAGAAAGTTTGCCGTATCTATATAATTTCTTAACTTCTGATATAATTTCAATATGCACGAACGTAACGGCGAACTCTATTCTAAGTTTGAAGAAATCATCAACTCAACAACACACAGCTTGGGTATCATCCTAGGAATAGTTGGAACAATTATGATGGTTTTGAAGGCCAAGTCTGGCATTCACACTTTCGCCTATACTGTATTTGGACTTTCAATCACTTTCCTTTATACAATGTCCACTCTCTATCATGGGACGGCCCATAAGAAGCTTAAGAATATTTTTCGTAAAATGGATCATATTGGCATCTATCTTTTGATTGCCGGCTCATATACGCCATTTCTTATGCTGGCCATTAAAGGTGAAACAGGAATGTGGATGATGATCAATATTTGGGCCTTGGCCTTTATTGGGATTCTGATTAAGCTTTTTGCCTTTAATCGTTCTGAAGTTCTTACGATAATTCTGTGTCTGATTATGGGTTGGATGGTTCTTGCTATTCGCACAGAAATGATCGCAAATCTAAGCTTTGATTGCCTCAAATGGATTGTCATTGGTGGCGCCTGCTATATGACAGGAGTTCTCTTCTACCTGCGTGAAAGTCTATACTTGGGTCATGCAATTTGGCATATTTGTGTCCTTTTAGGCACTACTTCTCACTTTTACGCAGTGTATGCATACGTCTAATCTTTCATAAACTTCAATAGATTTTTACTATGAGCTGACATAGATTCTTTATTGGATTCGTATAATTATTATTGTTATACTTTAGAAAATAAAGGAGAACGTATGAACACGATTAACCAATTAAAACTAATTCAAGCTGATGCACAAGTATACTTTATGAAACTTCACAACATTCACTGGAATGTAACAGGAATGATGTTTCAACCAATTCACGCGCTAACTGAAGCTCTATACAACGAATTTGCGATCGTTTTTGATGACCTTGCAGAAAGACAATTACAACTTCATCAGAAACCTGTTTTAACGATGTCAGGCGCACTCGAAATAAGCCGCATAAAAGAGACGAATGAGTCATCTTTTACAAGTACGCAAGCGCTAGAGCTAATACTAAAAGACAATCAATACTTCCTAGAAGCCTTCAAAGAGTTATCGGCAACAGCTGGTGATGAAAACGATGCTACAACAGTCGCTTATGCAGACGAAAAAGTTGCTTGGCTAGAGAAAGAAAATTGGCAATTAAGAGCAATGCTAGAATAGTCTAAAATATCCACTAAAGCCGAAAGTCACCCTTTCGGCTTTTTTTTATTCTTTCCACTATCACCTTAAAAGCTTCAATCATATGATCCTTAACCTCAGATCCCTCGAGAACCTCTAGAGCGTGTGCTATGGCCTCATATGTACACAGAAAATTCTCACCAGGAGACTTTCTTAATTCGTAGATACTGTGTCCCACATCAATTAAGTGATATTTAGGCATACGCCCAAGTACTTCTTCACGCTTGTGAAATTTCTTGGCCTTTGACCAAGAACCGTCAGGCACAACAAGACAAGTCTGCTTACCTTCTTCGGCCTTATAATCCTGCAAAGGAAGTGAGTCTTGTGTTGGAAAAAGATAGATATAATCAAAGGTATCAAAGTCGAAAAGCTGGGGCCCAAAAGGCTCATGAACATTTCCTCTTTCGAAAATTTCACATTTCTTAAGTACCTTGGTCGCGAAATAGGCCGTATTACTCGTCAGCCATCTCTCAGTATAATGCATAGGGATGATGACTTTAGTTTGGTTAGCAAACGGTTTAAGCACGTCACAAAAGCACCAATGAGTATTGATGCGACAATTTGGACAGCGGGAATCTCTTGTATCTCGGCGTGACTTTGACATAGGTTTGATTTATCATAATTAGTGCATTTATTCGATTTTAAAATAAAGGAAAGGTAAAAAATGAATTATTTTAGTGATGAAAGTGAATGGAAGTGGATGCTTAGAAACGCAATTGATTGGAAAACTATTATTCCAATGTACTATCCTAACTTCCCTACTGAAGACGGCTTTAATAATGAAGAAGAAATCCTAAGCTTTATGGAAGAGCTTCTTACTCAAACAGGTAGCTGGGCAGCTGATGCAGTCTATGCCAGAGCAGAGGCCATTGATCAAAATGGTGCTGGAGAAGTTAAAGATGGTAGAACGATTCCTGGCCCAGAATTAAATGCATTCTATCAAGAGGCAACTGAGCTGGGAGCATTTGGAGTAAGTCTTCCTACTGATTTTGGAGGAATGGGACTTCCTGCTGTTGCACTAATGGTTTTACTAGAACAACTATCACGAGCGTGTAACTCTCAATGTACACAGCTTGCTTTCTTTACTTCAATCGCAGATATGGTTCACCGTTTTTGTGACCACGAAACAGCACAAAGAATTGTTCCTAAAATTATCTCAGGAGAACTTTCAGGATCAATGAATTTAACAGAGCCTGGCTGTGGTTCAGATCTTGGTATGATTAAAACTTCCGCAACTCCAGTTGGAGATGGCACATATAAGCTAAATGGTTCGAAGATATTTATCACTAATGGTGGTGGCGGTATTGGCTTTGTATTGGCCAGAGTAAAAGGTGCACCAGAAGGACTTTCAGGTTTATCACTCTTTCTATGTGAGCAAGATGAGCCAGGTGTTGAAGGCCCTAATTTTATCGTTGCCAAAAACGAACATAAGATGGGAATGCATGGATCATTTACTTGTGAAATCGTTTATGAAAATTCTATTGCTCGCCTAATTGGTGAAGAAGGTCAAGGATTCAAGTATATGCTTCACCTCATGAATGAAGCACGTATCGCTGTAGGTATGCAGGCACTTGGTGGAATTGAAGGCTGTATTGGCTATGCTAGAAAATATGCTGATGAACGTATGCAATTTGATAAGCCGATTTCAGAACTACCACTTATGAAAAGAAATCTTGAAGACTTTGAAACTGAAAGAGATGCAATTAGAGCACTACTTGTTGATACGATTTCTTCATATGATATTTTTCAAAAGTTAGATCTAAAAAAGAAAATAACAGGAGAGCTTACAAGCGAAGAAGAAGCTCAATTTAAGAATGCTTCAATTTGGACAAGAAAACGCACTCCTCTTGTTAAGTACTATTCATGTGAAGCTTATACATACCTCTCAACTAAGGCCATTCAAGTTCTTGGTGGTTATGGATTTATGGAAGAGTATCCTATGAGTCGCTATCACCGTGATTCGTTTGGTCCACTTCTATACGAAGGAACAAGTCAAATTCAAGCGCTCATGGCCCTTAAAGACATGATTAAATATATTGCAAAGAACCCTGACAAATACTTTAAGAATCTCTTTATTAAGCACCCTGCATTTAGTTGGGTTAGTGCGGAAAGCAAAGAACAAAAAGAGCTTACTTCAACACAATATACTTTTAAGAAAAGTCTTGTGAAATTAATCATCAAATGTCTCAAGCCAGATAGCCTTTCAGATCTTGCAAACCCAAAGGCATGGATGAATGAAGAAAATGTCGACAAACTAATGATCCACGCTGAAACGATCTGCCAAGGACTTTCATATCTTGAAACATTAAGAGTTCTTGCAAATCACGCTTCAATCGATAAACAGAGATATGATTTATTCTCTCGCTACTTAAGACTTGTTACACCAAGACTAACAGCAATTTATAATGATTGGGATTTAAGATAATGAATGAAGCCTCTTATTAAAAGTGAGAGGCTTCTTATTTTAAAGTATATTCTTCAATATTTTGATAATCATACTTAACATTGTTATTTGAGCATTGTGTTTCATATTCAATTTTTTCGATCATTGCATTTCGAGAAGCAGCTGAATTGGCTTCAATTGTATAAGTATACTTTTGCGACAAGACCTTTTCGTTTGCAGATCGATCAGTAACGATACTTCTTACAAAGATATTTGAGTTTGGAAATGAATAAACAATTCCAATTCCTGCAAAATTTGCGTAAACCTGATTAGGATTTCCATTATTGAAGAAGGCCTGACAAAATAATTGCATAAATCCATCTTCATCTGTTTGCACTTGAGTCTCTAAGAGCTCACCAGGTACATCGAAGGCACCAGATACAACTTGTAGGCTTATTTTATTATTATAAACAGCATCAATACTTGCCCTTACATTTCTAACACTCGGGTTAGCACTACAAGAACCTTTTCTAACTTCAAACTTAACAGTCTCGATATCATCAGTACTTGCTAAATTCATACGCATTGCTCTTAAACGAGAACAAGCAGAGCGAGCATTAGATAAAGAAAGTTCATCTAAAGACGGCTGAACTTCAACTATACTACCAACTTGAGAACTAGAAATAGGTGCAGGACCACCACCGTACTCACCACATGACGACATCACAAATGTGCAGGTGATGGCCAATAAAATATGAAAGAATTTAGATTTTAAAACCGTATTCATCAACTAACTATTCGGATTCGGTTAACTAAACTTAAATTTCCATGGCCGTGAAATAGCTCAAGTGTTAAATTTTACCTATGAAATTCAAAACAAAATTAGGCGAATACCAAGCAGTAGAAACCGCTGATGGACATCTAACACTACACAGTGGCCTCTATGATGAGAATTGTCATTCAACTGCTGGTGCCTATGAAGAAACCCTCCATAACTACGTCTATGGCTGCAGCGTCATTGACCGAGCAAACAACTCACCTATAACAATTTTAGAGATTGGCCTTGGGGTAGGCCTAGGAGTTCTTGCAACATTCAATGAAGCAAAAAACTGTCAAAATAAGATCAAATTTATCTCAACAGAAATTGACCCTGAACTAGCTCAATGGGTTTGTCGACAACATGGTTTTTCAAATGGCGAAATTTCAAATGATAAAATCAAATTTAACATAGACGATAATTTTGAAGTTGAAATTCTAATTGGTGATGCCAGAGAAACTATAAAGAAACTTATCCTAGAAGAAATTAAAGTGGATTGTATTTTTCAAGATGCTTTTTCGCCTACAAAAAATCCTTCTTTATGGACAAAAGAATGGTTCAGGAATCTGCGTAGTTTATGTAATAATAATTCCGTAATGACAACGTATAGCGCATCAGTCAAAATTAGAAAGGCCATGCTCGAAGCAGATTTTCACGTTACCAATATGAAAGGTTTTGGCAATAAACGAACGGCCACTCGTGCTTTTACTGACGGCCAATTCAAAGACGAGAAATTAGAGGGAGAGCTCAGTCGATCAAAGACTCCCCCTTTTTCAGATAAGGATTTAAATGAAATTTGATATGTTTAACTTAAAAGATAATGTGATTTGTAAGCTCTTCAACATTGAATACCCTATCATTCAAGGTGGGATGGTTTGGGTCTCTGGCTCAAAATTAGCGGCAGCAGTAAGCAATGCCGGAGGCTTAGGCCTTATTGGTGCAGGTTCAATGAAGCCGGATCTTTTAAGGGAGCATTTAAGAAAAGCTAAATCACTTTTAGATGATGGTAAGCATATTGGAGTCAATGTCCCTCTTCTCTATCGTCTTGCAGAGGAACAAATCCAAACTTGTCTTGATGAAGGCATTAAAATCTTTTTTACATCAGCAGGCTCACCAAAGAAATATACAAAGTTTTTAAAAGATCAGGGATGTACAGTTGTCCATGTCACTTCAAGTCCTGCCCTTGCAAAAAAATGTGAAGATGCGGGCGTTGATGCAGTTGTCGCAGAAGGCTTTGAGGCCGGTGGCCACAATGGACGAGACGAAATTACAACAATGTGTCTTATCCCACAAGTTTGTGACACAGTTAATATTCCTGTTATTGCGGCCGGTGGCATCTTTGATGAACGCACAATGGCCGCAGGCCTTTGTCTTGGAGCAAGCGGTGTCCAACTTGGAACTCGCTTTCTTATGACCAAAGAAAGTAGCGCCCACCAAAATTATAAAGATCTTATTTTAAAAGCAGGCCCTGGAGACACTCGCCTTCAGATGAAACCATACGTTCCCGTAAGACTTTTAAAAAATAAATTTGCCATGGAGTCACTTAAACTAGAACTCGAATGTGCATCAGTTGAAAAGCTCGTTGAACATTTAGGAAAAGGCCGCGCCAAGCTTGGAATGCTTGATGGCGATATTGATGAAGGTGAATTAGAAGTTGGCCAGGCCTCGGGGGCCATTGACGATCTTCCAAGTGTTAGTGAAGTTATGAAAAAACTTATCACAGTTTTTTCATAATTTTGTGGCGCCGCTCTGATCCTGACTATTTTTAACAGTTACTTTGTGTCACCTGTTCAATCTTTTTTTTAGATAATAACCATCTAATATTGTTATGTTTTTTGGCATGGCCCTTGCTTTATATAAAGCAAGGAGGTGAAAAAAAGTCCTAACACTAGGCACACACAACACACGCACATTACACAGACATTTTGACGGAGGAAAACGCAATGAATGCAATCGCGATGAATGGATTATCGTTTGGTTTCTATCGTGAATTGGCCATGACACTAGTATGGTATATTGGCTCACTCTCGTTGATGTTATCGCTATTTGTTTTTGTTATCAGACCAAAATTTGGTCTAGCGCAAGCGCAGCAAGCTGAATTTAGAACACAGATGGAGATTGCAAAATTTATTCACACAAGAAAGTCCCAAGTAGCATTTGGGAATGAAAAAAACTGGAAGTATCTACGTAAGCAAGTCTTTCGTATCCAAGGCACGAAGTGTCTAAAGTGTGGAATCGAGCACGACAATATGCACATTGATCATATAAAACCTAAATCGATTCACCCACACTTAGAGTTTATGATTGATAACCTTCAGGTTCTTTGTCCAAGTTGTAACCGTGAAAAGTCGAATAAAGAAGAAGTCGACTATCGCAAAGGACACCACTTAATGGCGCTCGTAAATACCATTAAGGAGAATAAGTTATTAAGAGAAAGGTATACTTATGACTTTGACAAGCTAACGGGCCTTACAAAAGAAAAAATGCAATTTGAATTAGCAGCATAATCAAATGAAAGAAGGGAGCGCAGGCTCCCTTTTCAATTATAGATATTCGATTTTAGTTACTGAAAATAAAAAGACGTCCTCTTCAGTTTCGACCATTGTCTCTACTGAGGAAATTGAAGGCCTACGGCCCTTATAGTACACATCAATCATACCAGCGTTTGTAATCGCATAATCAAGTTTTGAATATTTAAAAAGTTGAGTTACAAGTCCACCAGATCCACTTAAGTAATAATTTGTATACGCAGATGATCTTGTATAGTCGTAGCCTAGATCATGAGAAACATTCTTAATAAGAAAGTTATCACCTTCTCCAACATTGCAATTGAAAACATTCAAACTATTGTTCCATTCAAGAACTTGTGTAACTTCACATTCAGCTGAAATAACAATTTCATTTGTCAGCATATTTGTAATTTCAAAGTCAAATTGAAATCTTGCCGTAGACTTGGCACTTGCATTCGAACTAATAAAAATAAATGATAAAAGTAGCGTCAAAATTATTCTATTCATAAAAACTCCCTAATGAAAATTTAAAGATAGGTTATAAATTTTGAAATGAATAGAATATATTCAGGATATGAAAGTTGGAAAAACTCTCCCCGATTTTGTCACACGAGTAACAAATTTAGACACAATTAAATAAAATCAGTCATTTATATCATCACTACCAGGATTAAATAGATTGAAATTGAGCACTAAAGTAACAACATCTTCATCAGTATCTTCAGAAACTATCTTTTTAAAATCTTCAAAAAATCTCAAGTAAAGAGCAATGATTTGTTGTCTTGCAGATTGGCTTGCATTAAAAACCATAGAACCGTAAGCATCTTTTTCTGACTTATCCTTTATATTTGCGATGGCCTTTTCAAGCCAGAACTTACGAATATCATTCATTTGCTGACGGCTACCTCGATCACTAATTTTAATTTTTCCAGCACGATAGATTCCATCGACTTTTTCAATCAATTTATTATTTTCACAAATAACTAGAATATCATTAACTTCTTTTATACTAAGGCCTGTGGCCTTTGCTAGAAACGAATCCTGATGAAAGCTAAGTTTTTTATATGCAGGTAAATCCAAACAAATAAGAACAATTCCAATATTTGGGTTATCAAAATAGTGCTTAGTAATCTCAAGGCGCATCTTATTATAATTATCGAGGAGTGGAATTGACTTCTGTGAAGTTAATTCGAAGACAAGGGCCATCGATTCCATCTCATCAAGTCCAAATACGATTTGTAAGAAATCATTTAAACACAGTCCTGTCTCGCCACTTTTTAAACGTCTTAATTTTGATGTAGTAATGCCACATGAGCTAGAGATGTCATTTAAGGATTTATTACTAAAAATAAAATCAAGTAATTTAGATGGCTCTTGTAAGGTATCTTGATAGCGTAAATAGGACAAAAGAATATTTTTAAGATCAATCTTAAATATGTCACACAAAGATAAAAAGTCTTCCCATGAAGTCTTTGAATGACCTTTTTCCCAACGATGGACAATATTAGAGCTGGCGCCTAATTTCTGATTAACCCATTCTTGGCTTTTGTCACCACGAATTGATCTTATTAACTGTTGTGATAATTCATCAAAATCAAAATCTGTCGTAATACTCATAATCTCTTATCGACAAATTTCATTCATATTTAAGTGAAATATTGGATAAAAAAATGCTAGGGCCTAAGCTCTAGCATTTCCTTTATAACGTCTTATATGAAGGATAGATATCTTCGTAAGAGTTTACACCGTGATTACTATCGCGTTTAAAGATATCCTTACGCTTTAGATCCTTAACATTTTCATAGCCAGCAGCTGCGACAATTTCTCTAACGGCCTCAACTGTTGCGTGGTGAAAGTTTGCAACACGCTTACCTTTTTGATCCACATTAAGACCTTTAACGAGATCAGGGTTTTGCGTTGTGATACCAACTGGACACTTATTTGAATTACAAGTAAGAGCTTGAATGCAGCCAATTGCAAGCATCATTGAGCGCGCGCCATAACATGCATCGGCACCAAGTGCGATGGCCTTTACAATGTCAAAAGCTGTAAAAATCTTTCCAGCGGCAATGACTTTGATTTCATCCTTTAGGCCGTATTCAGTTAAAATATTAACGACAGCTGTTAGACCTTCAATTAAAGGTGTTCCAATTGAGTCAGAAAACTCTAAAGGGGCAGCACCTGTTCCTCCCTCGGCACCATCAACTGCTATATAATCAGGATAGTTTCCAAGCTCTTTAAAGGCCTCAACCATTTCGACAAACTCGTCTCTACGCCCAAAACATAATTTAATACCTACTGGCTTGCCTCCACTTAACTCCCTTAAGCGCTGAATGAAAGCAACCATCTCTGTCGCATCTCTAAACTCTTTGTGAGATGGAGGTGAGTCAACCTCAGTGCCCTGTTTAACTCCACGAATACGTGCAATTTCAGCAGTATTCTTTCTGGCCGGTAAAATCCCTCCATGCCCAGGCTTTGCACCTTGAGAAAGTTTTAACTCAATCATCTTCACCTGATCCAATGTGGCCTTCTCTTTAAAGCTCTTATCACAAAAGCCACCTTCTGGAGTTCGTGCCCCGAAGTAGCCTGTTCCAATTTGCCAAATAAGATCACCTCCACCCTTTAGATGATAGTCACTAATTCCACCTTCTCCTGTATTGTGAGCAAAGTTATTAAGCTTTGCACCAAGGTTTAATGCTTCAACTGCACGCGAACTTAGAGAACCAAAACTCATTGCAGAAATATTGAATATTGAAAGATTGTATTTCTGATCACAATGCTTGCTCCCAACCACGACTCTGAGATCTTTTTGGACTTCATAAAATTCTTTAGGATACATTGAATGATTGATCCATTCATAACCTGTTTCATAAACGTCTTTTTGAGTTCCAAAAGGTTTTGTACTAAGTGCTAGCTTTGCTCTTTGATAGATAACGTTTCTAGTTGTTCGTGGGATGGGTGTTCCATCTTCATCTGATTCAATAAAGTATTGATAGATCTTAGGTCTTAGATCTTCCATAACATAACGAAAGCGTCCAACAACAGGATAGTTGCTCTTTAGTGTATGCTCACTTTGCACTAAATCGTAAAAACCCAGTAAATAGATTGGGACTAAGATTAAGTACTGATAGTAGAAGAACTCATTAAAAAAGACTCCAGCAAATATCGTTGCCACGTTTGTAATAAGAAAAAACAACCAAAATAATTTACGTGGACTAACCCCGCGACCAAGATAGGCCATAGATACCTCATTCGTAGTGAACAAATTATGTTTTAATTTGTCAGTTTTATACTATTTATGACTTACTTATCGTCAACATTTACATTTGTTTTACAATGAAATTGCTCGTGAATTGTTAAGATTAGTTAAACACAAACACGAGAGACACCTATGTGCAAAAAGACTTATTCATTAAAAAATCTAAATAAAACAAATACACTCTTTCTTTTAATCACACCACTAATTGCTATTGCAGGAACAATTGCATGGCTTAAAATTGATGGTTTTGATTGGAGAATTTTAGCATTATCGTTAATTTTCTATATCGCAACGGGGCTAGGAATAACGGCCGGATATCACCGACTATTTGCTCACAGGTCCTACCAAGCGAGTTGGCCAGTAAGACTTTTACTACTGATATTTGGAGCTGCGGCAGTACAAAACTCTGCACTTAAATGGTGTAATGACCACAGAGTTCACCATGGAAAAGTAGATACCGAACTTGATCCATACAATATCAATGAAGGATTTTTCTACGCTCATATGGGCTGGATTCTACTTTTAGAAGATCAAAATGAGTACAAGTACTCTAAGGACCTACTAAAGGATCCAATGGTTATGTTTCAACATAAATTCTATCTTGGCTTCGTTGCACTTTTTAGCTTTGCCCTGCCAGCACTCATTGGATACCTATGGGTAGGATCTTGGCTAGGTGGCCTATTTGTGGCCGGTGTTGCTAGAATTGTTTTTGTTCACCACTGTACATTCTTTATCAATTCACTATGTCACGTTGTTGGGACTCGCCCTTACGATAAAGGACAAACAGCACGTGATAGCTGGATTATGGCGCTTTTCACATATGGTGAAGGTTATCATAATTTCCACCACACATTTCAAACTGACTACAGAAATGGAATTAAATGGTATCACTTTGATCCAACAAAGTGGCTCATTCGATCTTTAAACTTCGTAGGGCTTACGTGGAATCTTAAGAGGACACGTCCTGAGTTAATTCAAGCCAAAATTCAGGCCTAAACGAAGCTTATATACCTGTTAAAGGCACACCAGAATAGAAACGGTGTGCCTTTTTTTTCCTCCACCATACCCCAGATAAAAACCTTGCTAAAATTGATATATGTTCGATTTAAAGCAAGAAGATATTGGTCATGACTTTATTCTCGATGAAGAGTTTTTTGAAAACTTTACTTCATCTCATACAAGAAAATCTTATCTAAATGATATTAACCAATTCTTATGCTGGATTAGTGATTACTATAAGCTTAATGACTACAATTCAATTGAGCGTATACATATCATCAAATTTAGAAATTACCTCTCTGAATTTGGAGGTCATAATCAAAACCCTTCAACACCAAAGACGATCAATCGAAAGCTTGCGAGTTTAAGCGCATTCTTTAAGTATCTCGTCGAGAAAAATCTACTTAAGGCCAATCCTGTCTCAAGTGTTAGAAGACCAAGAAGTGAAGTTAAATCCCCTACTAATGCCCTTAACAAGCAACAGGTTTTAGAGCTATTTTATCATATGGGACAAAATGAAAAGAGCAAGTATCTTCACTTAGCACTCTTTACAACGTTCTTTACAACGGGACTTAGAAAGAGTGAAATTTTAAATCTACGTTTTAAAGATTATCAAATACAAGGCGCTAATAAGATTCTTCAATATCGTGCAAAAGGTGGAAAGCTTGGTAAGAAAGTTTTGAATCCTATCGCGATAAAGGCCCTTGATGAATATATTGAATGGATGAATGAGAATGAACGAGACACAGCAGAAAATGACTGGCTTTTTCAACCAACTAGAAATCCAAGTGATCCAACAAATTTAAACAAACCTATAAACCCGAGAACAATTAATGAGCTTTTAGACAAGTATGCTCTTAAAGCAGGTATCGGATTTAAAATTACTCCCCATTCGGCCAGGGCCACTTTTATCGGAGAGCTCCTAGAAATTGGTGTCGATATCTACACAATTGCAATTGAAGTAGGTCACGCATCAGTGAAAACAACTGGTGAATACGATAAGAGAAGAAACAAAATTAAAGAATCTCCTACACTAAAATTAAACTGGGAATAAGTTAGTTTTTTTATTTCGCACCCCATTGTTCGTATATTTTAACAAGATATAGTAGTGTCAAAAATATTACGGCCACAATATATGGTATAAGCACATCGTGTCAAAGACTCCCCTTGCTAATAAAAATTAGATGACAGAATTTTTAAGACAGTATTTTTTTTCTAAAAATAAGACTTGAAAAAGTGCCGAAACCCCTTGTTTAATGGGTCTAGAAAGACACATCAACCTGATCAAGTATAAAAATTAGCGGCCCTTAAAAAAAAAGAAATATCTATTGAGTCTTGTGTATTGAAATAGAAAGTAGGCAGTCATACACTGAATAAGAACAACACAACACGATCTTATTAAATAACATTTAAGAGATTTTATATTTTTTTTACTAAATATAAGTTGCATGTATTTAGCACACACACGCTATTGCAAAAGTTAAGGAGGAACTTGTGACTTCACCAATTCTAGCACAGAATGACGATAGATTCGTCCTTTTCCCAATCGAATACAATTCAATCTGGGAAATGTACAAAAGACACATGGCAGTTTTCTGGACTGCTGAAGAAATCGACTTGGCCCAAGATATTACTGACTGGGAAAAGTTAAATGACAATGAGAGACACTTCATTACTCACGTTCTTGCATTTTTTGCAGCAAGTGATGGGATTGTTAATGAAAACCTAGCTGTACGTTTCTACAATGATGTACAAAACCCTGAAGCTAGATGTTTCTATGGTTTTCAAATTGCAATGGAAAACATTCACTCTGAAACTTACTCTCTACTAATTGATACATATGTAAAAGACGCTAAAGAAAAAGATCGTCTTTTCCACGCTGTTGATCACTTTGAGCCAGTTAAGAAAAAAGCTGACTGGGCAATGAAGTGGTTATACTCAAAAAATACATTTGCTGAAAGATTAGTTGCATTTGCTGCCATCGAAGGAATCTTCTTCTCTGGTTCATTTTGTGCAATCTTCTGGCTAAAGAAGAGAGGCCTAATGCCAGGTCTATGTACTTCTAACGAGTTTATTTCTCGTGACGAAGGTCTACACTGTGAATTTGCAGTTCTTCTACACTCACTACTTGATAAAGAAGAACAATGTAGCAAAGAAAAGATCAAAGAGATCCTTACTGAAGCAGTTGAAATTGAAAAAGAATTCATCACTGATGCAATTCCAGTTTCTCTAATTGGTATGAATGCAGACCTGATGAAGCAATATATTGAATTTGTAGCTGACTTCTGGATGCAACAATTTGGTCTAGAGACTCACTATGGTGCAGCGAACCCATTTGACTGGATGGAGCTAATTTCTCTTGAAGGTAAAACAAACTTCTTTGAGAAGAGAGTTTCTGAATACCAAAGACCAGGTATTCTTTCTGAAAAATCAGAAAACACATTCACACTAGACGCGGAGTTTTAAGAAATGTACGTACAGACAAGAAGTGGCGAGAGAGAGCCAATTAAATTCGATAAAATTACAGACAGAATCAATACACTTGCCTTTGGACTAGAAGGTAATGTTGATGCAACAATGATTACTCAAAAAGTAATCGAAGGTATCTACGACGGTATTACAACAACTGAACTAGATGGACTTGCGGCCGAAACAGCTGCATACCTTGCAACAAAGCACCCAGACTATAACGTACTTGCTGGACGTGTTGCAGTTTCTAACCTTCACAAAGAAACAAAAGGTTGTTTCTCTGAGAACGTTAAGGAAATGTACCACTATGTTAACAAGGCAACTGGTGAGCACGCTCCTCTTGTTTCAAAAGAACTATATGAAACAGTAATGGCAAATGCTGAATTACTAGATAAGACAATCGTTGATAAGCGTGACTTCAACTACGACTACTTTGGATTCAAAACTCTTGAGAAGTCTTACCTTCTTAGAATGGATGGTAAAATTGTTGAAAGACCAGGCCAAATGCTACTTAGAGTTTCTGTTGGTATCCATATGAATGACATGGATGCTGCAATTGAAACATATAACCTAATGAGCCAGAAGTTCTTTACTCACGCAACTCCGACTCTATTTAACTCGGGAACAACTAAGCCACAGCTTTCTTCTTGTTTCCTACTAACAATGAAAGATGATTCAATTGATGGAATCTACGACACTCTTAAGCAAACTGCACTGATTTCTCAGTCTGCTGGTGGTATCGGTCTATCAATCCACAATATCCGCGCAAAAGGTTCATTCATCAAGGGAACTAATGGTACGTCGAACGGAATCGTTCCAATGCTAAAAGTTTTCAATGATACTGCTCGCTACGTTGATCAAGGTGGTGGAAAGCGTAAAGGTTCATTTGCAATTTACCTTGAGCCATGGCACGCAGACATCTTCGAATTCCTAGAAATGAAGAAGAACACTGGTAAGGATGAGCAAAGAGCGCGTGACCTTTTCTACGCACTTTGGACGCCAGACTTATTCATGAAGCGTGTTGAAGAAGATGGACAGTGGTCACTATTTTGCCCACATGAGTGTCCAGGTCTAGCTGAATGTTATGGTGCAGAATTTGAAGCTCTTTACACTCGCTACGAGGCAGAAGGTAAAGCTAAGAAAACAATCCGTGCACAAGACCTTTGGTTTGCAGTACTTGAATCACAAACAGAGACTGGTTCTCCGTACATGCTTTACAAAGATGCAGCTAACGAAAAATCAAACCAAAAGAACCTAGGTACAATCAAGTCGTCAAACCTTTGTACTGAAATTCTTGAATATACAGCACCTGATGAAGTTGCTGTTTGTAACCTTGCTTCAGTTGCTCTTAACAAATTCGTTAAGACTGACAAAGATGGAAATGTAACATACGACCACAAACACCTTTATGAAGTTGTTTACCGTATGACGAAGAACCTTAACAGAATCATCGACATCAACTACTACCCAGTAATTGAAGCGAAGAATTCTAACATGAGACACCGTCCAATCGGTCTTGGTGTTCAAGGTCTTCAAGATACTTTCTTTATGATGAGACTACCATTTGAGTCTGAAGCAGCACTTAAGCTTAATAATGACATCTTTGAGACAATCTACTTTGCAGCTGTAACTGCTTCAAAAGATGATGCAATCATTGATGGGCCATACTCAACTTACGAAGGTTCTCCAATGTCACAAGGTCAATTCCAATTTGACATGTGGGGACATACTGCTCACTCAGGAAACTGGGACTGGGATGGTCTAAAAGCAGAAGTTGCAAAGCACGGTGTAAGAAACTCTCTTCTAGTTGCTCCAATGCCAACGGCATCAACTTCACAAATCCTTGGTAACAACGAGTGTTTTGAGCCAATCACTTCAAATATCTACGTAAGACGTGTTCTTTCTGGAGAATTTGCAGTTGTTAATAAATTCTTAGTTCGCGACCTAATTGATCGTGGCCTATGGGATGATACTTTAAGAAATGAAATCATTGCTAACAATGGTTCAATTCAATCAATTGAAAGAATCCCAGAGGATTTAAAAGCTCTATACAAAACTGTTTGGGAAGTTAAGCAAAAAGCAGTTATTGATATGTCTGCTGGACGTGGGCCTTACATTGACCAAGGTCAGTCACTTAATATCCACCTTGAAAACCCTAACTTCGGGAAACTTTCTTCAATGCACTTTTACGCTTGGAAGAAAGGGCTTAAGACAGGTATGTACTACCTACGTTCACGTGCTGCAGTTAACGCTGTTCAGTTCACAGTAAAGAATGAAGGTAAGAAAACTCCTGAGCAACTTGAGCAAGAAGCGGCAGCAATGGTTTGTTCAATCGACAATCCAGAAGATTGCCAAATGTGTGGAAGCTAGTAGTTACATTTAAATTAAATTTGATCCAACTCCGGTTGAATCGAAGTGCTAGAAAGAGGGGCCAAGGGATTTGGCCCCTCACTACATTTAGAGCGATAATATGAAAATTGAAACAAATCAAAAACAAGATAACGCAAAATTTTGGCAAGAGGGATGGGATAAAGGCTTCACAGGCTTTCATCAGAGTGAATACAATCAGGCCATGATTGATTACTTCGGCGATCTTGATCTAAATGGAAAAACTGTACTCATCCCCTTATGTGGTAAATCACTAGATATGATCTATCTTGCAAATAAGGGGGCAAAAGTAATTGGCGTTGAAGTCGTTAAAGATCCTGTTGAACAGTTTTTTAACGAGAATGAAATTGAGTTTAAAAATAATGATCAAGTCTATTCTTCTAAAGATGGAAAGATCGAAATTCATAACAAGGATTTCTTCAAGATCGAAGACTTAGGTAAAATTGATTTTCTCTACGACCGAGCTTCAAATGTAGCACTTCCAAAGTGCATGAGAGAAGAGAAGTACTACCCTACAATCAAGAGACTAATCCAAGAAGAGACCAAAATTCTATTGATTACAATGGATCACGATGGATCTCGTGACTTTGGTCCTCCTTATGCAATAAATAAAGAAGAAACAAAAGAGCACTACCCATTGATTGAGCTGACTAATGAAGATAGTTCTAAGGCAATGGAGCGATTCCAAGAAGAAGGAATCAAGAAAGTAAGACGCTATATTTGGGCCAACTAAAAAAGCGGGCCCAAAGTATAAGCTAAATTAGTAATCGTAGCTTGCAAGAAGTTTTAGACACTCAGTTTCTGGAGATTCAAACTCAGCTCCGTCTGACTCAATACACTCTTCTAGCCTTCCTTTAAGTTCAATCGACATCTCTTGACGTTCTTCTTCTGTCACAACACCATCTGCAATAATGTGTCCAGCTTCTTCAAACTCATCAGTTGTTAATGCATCATTAATTGATTCAGTCGTCGTAACAAATGGTGAAATAGTTAAAATAGTTGAAAGCTCTCTCTCAGAAACACCATCTGAATGAGCATTTAGACTTAAAAGTGTCATAACGATTAGTGCGATATTTTTCATAAACTCTCCTTTATAAACGTTTTCGTTTGTTGATATCTTTAATTAATTCTTTCGTTGTTTTTATATTCAAAGCGACTTCTTTAATTCGCTCAATTCTTTGCATAAAGTGAATACGATAGAATTGATCAATTCTATTTGTGACATCATTTGCCTTAGGCTTCTTTCCTTGTCTTAAGAGTAAATTGCTCTGTCGATACCAATCCTTATACTCGCTAGCAAGAGCTTCAAATTCATTGGCAATAGATGCATTTTCATTTTTTGAAGCAAGCTCGAGTAAATTCATATTTTCTGTCGAAAAGGCCATTGTTTCTAGAAACACAAATGCATGTAAAACTGAGGTATCATTAGAATCTTGACGAGAATGACGATGATGAAACATCTGCGCTTTAGCGGCCCTTAAACTAGGTTCAAGTAAGAGATAATCTTCAAAGCTTTTAACATCAAGTAATGCAAGACTCTCTAAAACCTTTTTCGATTTCTCTTTTAAAGTACGACTCTTTTTAGTACTTACATATCCACTCTCTTGTAATTCTTCTAAAAGACCCTTTGGAGTAGAAATATTTGAGCGCAATTTAGTGTGGCCAAAAGCTGCTCTTATGAGCTTGTATGATTCTGTCGCACAATTTGCAGAAAAGAACTTGTAGCGTCCCATATCTTTGTTCTTATATAGATTAAGCGCATGAGAGATAAATCGTCTCTTATCACGTCCTGTTACATTCAAGTCGTATTGGTAGAGGTCTCTAAATTCTTCATAATTATATTTTTGTTTAACTTGGGCAAGTGACATGAAATCAATCTTTGCAGCATAACCACCAAAGATACCTTTGAAAAAACCAGGAGATAAATCATCAACATCGGCCGCAACACCAAGAACAAATTCGACCTGATCTCTTGTTGGACAATTCTCTATATCTAGCTTACATGCAGAAACATAGAACATACTGTGGCCAAAGCGGCTCATTGCACTCTTTCCATTAGAGGCCATAAGGTATGAAATCTTAGTTATACGATTCGTATAAAAACTAATTTCAACAAGGCCCATTTGATTAAAAATAAATGTTGAAAAATGATTATCACACTTACTTGATGTGGGCCTTATACCTGTAACATCGGCCATGAATTCATAAATAGCAAAACGCTCACATTTAAAATTTTCATCGAGATAAAAACTTTCTAAGACTGAAGAAAACTCTTTAGCTGGTGATTTGAAATCTGATTCTAGATTAAGAGACTTGTAAATAACTTGCCTCTTTCTTACGCCCCCATGATGAATCGTACGTATACTTCTTTTCCAATTTGTCAGTGAAAGGAATTGATCCCTATGGGCCTCACTTAACTTACGAAACTCTAGTTCTCCAGCAATAGCTGGCACTATCATTAGGCACATGATGAGTGTCGTAAATAATTTGGAAGTTAGACGTAATTTCATAATTACTATAATTACGCTAAATTAAGGCCATTCAGTTAAGAAATGAAAGAATGTTAGAGGCCGTCTACTCTCTAGACGGCCATTAAATATATGAAATTATAGAATTTTTAGTTCGCGTTAGCGCTTGCTTGAACAAAGCTATAGTAGAAAACCGCGTTTGGATCATTAGAGACTTTCTTTAGCTCAATTCTCATCTCATCAACTGTCTCTTGATCCACACGTCCTTCTTTTACAAGTTGAGGGGCCGCAGACAAGAGAAGCTCACACCAATAATCGATGAATTCCTTTCTCTTATCGGGACGTCGATTATCAAGGTGCCACGTCTTTGATTCCACCTTAATATTTCTAAAACCTTGTTGCATAAGAAGGTTTCCAAGCTTTGCACCAATAAACGGGTCACCGCCCATATCGTATTGATAGTCATTAAAGGCCTGCCAATACTTCCAAGTATTTGGAGAATATGGATCAAGAAGAAAACTAGAATTCATAACTTCAGTAATATAAATACGCCCGCCAGGTCTAAGAACTCTTCTTGCTTCTGAGAGAACCTTTGCTGGTTCAGGCACATGCTCAAGAATCCAACACAGAAATGCTCCATCAAACTTACGTGAATCAAAAGTTAAATTTGTTGCATCCATCTGATGCAGTTCAAAACGATCCTTAAAAGCACCATTAAGAGTGCTCCCGAGAAATTCCTTTGCAGAGGCAAGCTGATGTTCACTGCGGTCGACGCAAGTAATGTGCATATCAGGAAATCTTCTTAAAAGTATTTCCGTTTGAGCACCAACGCCACATCCAATCTCAATTAATTCCTTTACCCTCGAAAGATTTACATCCTTATAAACAGTTTGTTCTGCAAAACGGGCCTGAGCACGTAAGCGATCCTGTTCAGTTTGGTCAAAACCATGAAGATATGGAAACTCGCTAGGATTTACATTATTATTTTCATTATTATCAGACATAGATTACCTCAATAAAGTTTGGGTTATTATATCATGAATGGCCCAAGCGTGATAGATTTGCTAAGTTATGAGAAATCGTTTTCGGAGTAAATTATGCAGTTAATATTAGGAAGTTCATCACAGTTTCGCCAAGCACAATTAAAACAGCTAGGCCTAGAATTCACATGTATTTCACCAAATATTGATGAAGAGGCCATAAAAACACAAGGCCTTACTCCACTTGAGGTTTCTCGTGAATTATCTCTACAAAAAGCACAAGAGGTTCTCAAAACTAATCCTGAATCAATTATCATCGGTGGAGACCAAGTCCTAAACTTCAATGGAGAGATTTTTAATAAGCCAGAAACACCAGAAAATGCTTTTAATCACTTAAAGCGCCTACAGGGTAGTACGCATGAGCTCATTACAAGCATTGCTGTCATCTCAAAAGAAAAGCAAGTGATTGAGACTGTCGTCTCTAAAATGAAGATGAAACCATTAACAGATGAACAGATCAAGCGCTATATCGAAATTGATGAGCCTCTATGGAGCTGTGGTGCTTATAAACTTGAAACACTTGGGATCGCGCTTTTTGATGAAGTCGAATGTCCAGATCACTCTTCAATAATCGGGCTACCACTTATATCACTCTCAAAAATCTTAGAAGATTTCGGTATCAAGGTTCTATAAATAACTGAAAAAACTAATAAAACAAATATCTGACTAAACAACTCCCTCAATATTACCGATGAATAATTGGTATTGATAAATATGAGGGAGTTATCATGATGAGAAAGAGTGCAATAGTTGCTATTATGGCAACCAGCTTATTCGTTTCGAGTTGTACGAAAGACTATGCAGATATAAATAGAAAAATATCATCAGTAAGTCTCTACGGCCCAGAGGTCGAAACCTATTATGATCATGAAGAATTAGAAAATTATCAAAATAGAATCGAAGAAATTCTAGTCTGGCGCCACAACGCTATTGATTTCATTATCGACATACAAGAACAGAAAGTCTTAAAGAGTAGTCAAATCACTACAATGCACGAAGAAGGAACTGAAACCTACAAACGATTTAGAGATTCGGTATGGCCAAAAATTGATGAAACAAAATGGATTGTTGATCGCTATAACGAAGTAATTATCACAACAGATCGTCCATCAGAAATTTTAAAGAAGAAAAAGAAAGTAAGAACGAATCATAATCAAAAAAGAGATGCCCACGAAAATTATCGTTGGCAGAAATACAAAGAGATTACAATTAACCCAACTGATGAATTAGGTAAGGCCCTTATCTATGACATGAAGATGTCTATCGCTACAGCTCTTGTTATGTACGATAATTACATGATTGTACTTTCACAAATACAAGAGATGAAAAAGATTCGCCACCTCATTAACTACGATAATGCTGAATTAAAAAATCAACTAGCAAAGATTACTTTTAGCTACAACAAATATGACAATTACAATCGCGTTGAACGAGGCTTAGAACAATACCAAAATCTTCTAAAGTTCTATGCTGAAAATAATATTGCAACAGACCGTGCTAATTACTACCTAGATTCTCTCATTCAATCATCTATTAGTTTTGATAAATTAAATAAGGAATTTAAAAAAGGAATTCTTGGCAGAAAGATTTCGATGATCTGGCGTTATATTGGCGACTACTTTAAAGAGAGTAAAAATAATGCCACCCATGTTATTTCAAAAGGTTTTGGAAACACTGCAGGTCTTGTTCAAACAAGACGTGGAAAGCTTTATGATCCATCTCCAGAAAAAATTCAGGAGCTTGAGGCACAACTACAACCTCTTGATGTTTTACTAGAAAAGACACCATTTAGACTTACAGATAAATTCATTCCTGGTCACTGGGGACACGTTGCCATTTGGACTGGAAATAAGGCCCAGCTTCAAGAATTAGGAATATGGGATCATCCTGAGGTCGTCCCTTTCCACGATGAGATCGAAAATAAAGGAAAGCGAATTATTGAAGCACTTAGACCAGGTGTTCAGTACAATACTCTTCATCACTTTATGGACATTGATGACCTAGCAGCTGTTCGCTACCAAAGAGAGTTAACTCGTGAGCAAAAACAGGATTACTTAATCAATGCTTTCAAACAAGTTGGTAAGGTCTATGACTTTAACTTTGATGTTGAGACTGATGAGAGAATTGTTTGTTCAGAACTTGCTTACGTCACTTTTGATGATATGGAATGGCCTGTGGCCAAGGCCGCTGGGCGCTATACAATCTCACCTGATAACGTTGGTGAAAAAGTTGGAGATGATAAATCATTTACAACAGTTCTACTGATTCACGACGGAAAAGAAGTAGCAAAGGATCTCAATGGAAACTTTGCTCAACTTATGAAAGATAGTACTTTAATTAAATAGATTACAATCGATTTAAAACAGAGAATTTCCAAGCTGGGGAATTCTCTGTTTTTTCAAAGAATACCTCTTCACTTACACTAAATTCACTTCGGTCAAACTCAGGAAAGAACACATCGGCTTCTCCTTCAAAATCAACTTCAGTTAAATAGATTCTATCAACCATTGGTAGGTAATATTCGTAAATGAATGAGCCACCAATAACCACGGCCTCTTCTACTCCTGCAGCTTTTAAATTATCTAAGACTTCTAGTGGATTAGAAAAAACTTCGCAACCTTCTATCGTTAAAGAAGGATCACGAGAGACGACAATATTGCGTCTCTTTGGCAGAGGCCTGCCGATTGAATCATAGGTTTTTCTTCCCATAATAATCGGCTTGCCACTTGTTATTTTTTTAAAATTTTTCAGGTCCTCGCTAATATGCCAAAGCAGATCATTGCCCTTGCCTATTTCACGATTCTTCCCTATTCCAACAATTAACGAAAGGATCAAACTGAAACCTCTCCTGCAATATGTGGATGGGCCTCATAGCCTTCAAGCTTGAAGTCTTCATAAGTAAATTCAAAGATTGATGTGATCTCTGGATTTACCCACATCTTTGGAAGTGGATGTGGCTCACGCGTTAGCTGAAGCTTTGCTTGATCCAGGTGATTTAAGTAAAGGTGAGCGTCACCCATTGTGTGAACAAAATCACCAAGCTTAAGACCTGTAACTTGCGCTAGCATCATTGTGAATAATGCGTATGAAGCGATATTAAATGGAACACCTAAGAAGATATCTGCAGATCTTTGATAAAGCTGACAAGATAATTTCATATCAGGTGAAACATAGAATTGAATAAATGAGTGACACGGTGGAAGTGCCATATTATCAACATCGGCCGGATTCCATGCAGTTAAAATATGACGACGAGAAAATGGATTTTCACGTAAACCTTTTACAAGATTTGCAACTTGGTCAACTTCGTCTCCATTTGGAGTTTTCCAGTGACGCCATTGGTATCCATAAACAGGTCCAAGATCACCGTTTTCATCTGCCCATTCATCCCAGATGCGAACTTTATTTTCTTTAAGATATGCAATATTTGTATCACCTTTTAGAAACCAAAGAAGTTCATGAATGATTGAACGAAGGTGACATTTCTTAGTAGTAACTAAAGGAAATCCTTCTTCTAAATTATAACGAGCTTGATAACCAAAAACTGAAATTGTTCCCGTACCTGTGCGATCTTCTTTCTTTTGACCGTTTTCAAGCACGTGTTTCATAAGATCTAAGTATTGTCTCATCCGTGTGTCTCCCAAGGTTGTGTGTGTTTTCTCTAAACTCAATTATAACGAAATAAGCACGATTTTAATAGCTTGCAACTCGTCAAAAAGGCCCATAAAATATTACAAATAAGGAAATATATTATGATAAAAATAGGATTAGAGCGTCTAAGAGATGACGCAAGTTTACAAAATAAAATTACAGGAAATATTGCATTACTTTGTCACAGCGCAAGCGTCGATACAAACTTCAAGGTCGCCCCAATTATTTTCAAGGAAATTTTTGGAGATCGATTCAAAAAATTATTTGGCCCTCAACACGGCTTCGTTAGTGACGTACAAGACAATATGGTTGAGACTGATCACTACACTCACCCATTCTTTGGTGTGCCAGTTTACTCACTTTATAGTGAAACAAGAAAGCCGACTTCTGAGATGCTTGAAGGTATTGATACTTTTGTTGTTGATCTTCAAGACGTTGGAACACGTGTCTACACTTATATTACAACAGTTACATATCTACTTGAAGAATGTTCAAAGCACGGTATTAAGGTCGTTATCCTTGATCGTCCTAATCCTGTGGGACTTGAAAAGATAGAAGGAAATATATTAGAAACTGAGTATAAGTCATTTGTAGGTGCACTAGAAATTCCACAACGCCATGGACTTTCAATGGGAGAATACGCACTCTTGGCCAAAAAGAAGCTAGGTATTAACGTTGAACTTGATATTATCGAAGTTGAAGGGCTAACAAGAGCAATGTTTTGGAAAGACACAGGACTTGCCTGGGTTAATCCATCTCCAAACCTACCAACACCTGAAGGATCACTTACATTTTGCGGAACCGTTCTTTATGAAGGAACAAACTTAAGTGAAGGACGAGGTACAACTCGCTCCCTTGAAGTTGTTGGCCACCCAGCAATAGAAGCCTACTCTTTTGTAGACTCACTTAAAGAGACACTTAATGAAATTGATAACGGAAGCTTTATTCTACGTCCGGTAAACTTCATGCCGACTTTTAATAAACATGCAGGAAATGCATGTGGCGGAGTTCACATTCACGTGACGAATGAAAAAGAATTCAATTCATGGCAAGTTTCTCAATATCTTTGTCGTGAGTTTAAGCGCGCCCTAGGAGACAAATTCCAGTGGGATGCTAAAGACTATGAATATGCGTTTGGCAAGCTGGCCATTGATCTTATTAACGGAAGTGAATTTGTCAAAGACTGGGTAGAGCGTCTAGGTAGCATGAATGAACTTCGTGAGTTTGAAATTAAAAATCATAAAGAGTACTTAGAAGAAATTGAATCAATAAAAATTTATAAATAAAAATGGCCTCTTTCGAGGCCTTTTTTATTAATTATAAGTTTTCATCTGACCAGACTTAAAACGTGTAATATAATCATCCGCTTTCGCTTTAAGAAGATTTGAGAAACAAACCATTCCGATAATATTAGGAAACGCGATTGAAAGAAGCATTAAGTCTGCAAAGTCTAGTACGTGACCAATTTCAAGAACAGGACCTAATATAATAATAAATACGTAACAAAGACGATAGAACTTCACACTTTTAAAACCAATCCATTTTTCAAATAGAAATAAAGTTGCTCTCTCACCATAATAAGACCAAGAGATAACTGTCGAGTAAGCAAAAACACAAATGGCCATTAATAAACAATAAGGTGCCCAATCACCAAGAGTCGCAAAAGCATATGCCGTCATCTCTACACCTTTACCTGCAACACTAGGTTCAATGTGAGCGTTAGTAACAAGAAGAGTCAGGGCAGTAATTGTACAAACAATATGAGTATCAATAACTGGCCCAATCATCGCAACAACACCTTCTCTAACAGGCTCACTTGTTTTGGCCGCAGAGTGGGCAATGGCAGCTGATCCAAGCCCCGCCTCATTTGAAAAAGATGCTCTTTGAATCCCTACAAGCATAACAGCGAAAGCACCGCCAAAAACAGCGTCAGGTGTCATTGCCTCTCTAAAGATCATCGAAAACATATGAGGAATATTACTATAATTTGAAAGAATAATTGCGAGACAAGTAAAAACATAGAATGCGCACATTATTGGAACTAGCTTTGAAGTAACCGTTCCGATTTTTTTGATCCCACCAATAAGAACAACACCTGCTAAGAATGCAAGGATAATCCCTACGATCCACGGTGAAGTACCAGGGTGCTGATCGGCAATAATTTTGAAAGTTTGGTTTGCTTGAAATAAGTTACCACCACCAAATGATGCTCCAATAGTCATTATGGCATAAAAGATACCTAGGAACTTCCCTACCCAAATGAGCTTAGTTTTCTTAAACATTTCAGTTAAGTAAACCATTGGCCCACCTAACATATCTCCATTTGAAGTCTTATGCTTAAACATTTGACCAAATGTAGAAGAAGCAAATTTCATCGACATCCCAAAAAAGGCGATAATCCATAGCCAAAGCACAACTCCTGGACCACCTTTACCAATGGCAAGAGCAACACCTGCAATATTACCAAGACCAACAGTTGCTGAAAGTGCGGATGTTAGCGCTTGGAAGTGAGTAATATCCCCTTCATCCTCAGGGTTGTCATACTTTCCACGAATTACATCAATGGCGTGCTTAAAAAGTCGAATATTAATAAATCCAAGTCTTAGCGTGAAGAAAACACCACCAAAGACCATGACGAACAAGATTAATGGCATATCAATAATTGGAATATTCCAAAAAAGAAATGGATAGTATTTTCCATTTATGACACCAAAAATATTATTCACTTTATCTTGTAGATCAAGCTCGCTTTGAGCGTAGTCTTGGGCGTAGGTACTTAGGGTGATGATAGAAAAAATAATCCCCATCAACGTGCGAGACATTGCGATTTTAATCATTAAACAATCCTTTGTTTTAGTTTACTCTTTCAAAATTCGTATGCGTTTTTTATTGTGTCACAGTAAATTTTATAGAAACTTTATTGATCTTGTCACCTTTTTTATTTTCGGGCCCATTAAAATCGTGTATTCTTATTTCTTATAAAGATTTAAAAGGAGTAAAAAGTGAGTAAGTTACCAACGCTTGAAGAAGCGATTGAAATCGTAAAACCACTTGTTAAGTATTCAACAATTGATAATCAAAAACATATCGATCTAACAGTTGCTACGGCCGATAAGAGATTTATTAGCCAACAGGCGCTAATGGTTATTAAGACTTCAATCGAAGCAGGCCAAGCAGATGAAAAAGAAGTGAACGCTCGCCTAGGGCTTTAATCTTCAAATCAGTGCAGATTCTTGTCTAAGTCATGAGAAAGACCTACAGGAATCTGCGAAACTGAACCCACTCGCTTATTTTCTATACACCCTTGTAAGCCTTACACCAAACAAAGAATCCCAACCGCTTAAGTGCTAAAATAAACCTATGAAAGCACTACTACTAGCTCTATTCATTTCAACTCATACACTAGCGGCCATTCCACTAAGTGGAGATGATGAGAGATCAATTAACAATATCTCTAAGATGGCCATGCAGAATGTGCAGCTTAAAGAGATGACAAAAAAGCTAAATCTAGCAATTTTTGAATATGCAAAAGTTAGAGACCTAGCTGATCAGGACTACGCTTTAGAGTTAAATAATATTGCATCTGAGTTAACTCATTTAAATGACCACACAAGTGAGCTTTCACCAGAGTATTTAAAAGCATTAGAAGAAGATATTGAATATATCCATCAAGATTTAATCGAGATGAGATAACCCCTCCCCCCAAAGAAATAATAAGACAAAAAAAGACCGAATTAATTCGGTCTTTTTTTTAATCAGCTCTTAAAAATTTTTGATAAATTAATCGATAGTCTTTACCAGAGTGATCACTAATGAAGATTTCACTTTGTTCGATGGCCATCCCGTAATAACGAGAGTCCTTATTGATATCGAAACGATACTGATAAGAACGATAAAGGTAGTATTTAGAGTCGTTGTGCTTTGTATAGATACCTACATCAAATCGATCATCAGAAATGACATTATAAACGTAATACTGAGATCCAACTAATTGCTGAACTTTCGGTGGCGCACCGACATTATTGAGCGTGTAATCACATAGTGACGCCATATAGAGATTATTTTCTGTTGGAATTTTAGTGATAAAATTCTTAACAACACCCTTCGTCCCCTTGAAAGTTGGAGTTGTATTGTAGTCATTAGGCACTTCAATATAAACACCGATATTTGAAATATCTCTTATCGTTGGGTCCCCATAAACTTTTTGACGACGAGAAAATATAAAGTCTTCTGAAAATACACCACGTAAAATATTATCGTGATACTCTTCAAGTCCTTCACACATTCTAGTTAATCGAGTTAAACTAACTTCACTTAAGGCCACATTCGATATCTGCAACGCCTCACCCGCACGGATTACACCACGATCATTTTGTTCATCCTTTCCATAATCTTCACAAGAAGATAAAGTTAAAACAAAAAATATAGGCCATAGTAAAACGACAAAAAGGCTCTTAAACATCAAATTCTCCAATAAAATAGATCGTTATATTATTCTAACGAATAAAAAGAAATTGAGTTCTGTTAATTTCTTACAATTAATCAATCGATAATGCGATAGTCGGCTTCAATCACATCTTTATCACTAGCTGGGCCTGTACCAGATTGATTTTGACCTGAGCGATAAGAGGTATGCTCATGTTGTTGGTATTTTTGAGTCGTCGGCTTAGAACCAGACAAAACGCCAGTGTTTCTAAGAATCTTTCTTATCTGAATAAAGATAAAATAAAAAATGGCGGCCTTAATTAATGCTGCAAACATGCTTAAAATCTAGCATAAAAGTAGCAAAAATATCATTAAAAATCTTAACTACGTGAAATTATTTTGTTATAGTGTGAGCGATTTCGAAATTATTATTTAAGCAGTAGGTATCATATGACAGAAAAACTGAATCTAGTTCACTGGGCCGACATGACGGCAGACCGCATCATTCGTCAACACGGCGACAAAAACGACTATGTAGTCGCAAGTGGGATCACACCATCTGGTGTTGTTCACTTTGGTAACTTTAGAGAAGTAATCACAACTGACCTTGTTGCTCGAGGCCTTCGTGCTCGCGGCAAGAATGTTCGCTTTATTTTCTCATGGGATGATTACGATACATTTAGAAAGATCCCAGCAAATCTACCAAAACAAGACGAATTAGCTCAGTACTTATTCCAACCAATCGTTGATACTCCAGACCCATTTGGAGAGCACGAAAGTTATGCCGCTCACCACGAGCATAATTTCGAAGAGCAACTTAAGAAAGTTGGAGTTGAAGTAGAACCAATCTATCAAGCAAAGAAATACCGCGCTGGTGATTATAAAGACCAAATCAAACTTGCACTTAATAAGAGGTTTGAAATTCGTGATATTTTAAACCAACACAGAAAAGAGCCGTATGGTGATGATTACTATCCAGTATCTGTCTACTGTGAAAAATATAAAACAGATAAGACGACAATCCTTTCATGGGATGGTGAGAGTAAGTTGCGTTATAAGCACAATGAGCACGACTATGAAGGTGAAATCGATATCAACACAACAAGTCTAGTGAAACTACCATGGCGTGTCGACTGGCCAATGAGATGGGCATTTGAAAAAGTTGACTTTGAACCAGGTGGTAAGGACCACTCTTCTCAAGGTGGATCTTTCACAACGGCCAAAGACATTGTAAAAATCTTTGATTGGGAAGCACCAATTTACCTTCAATACGATTTCGTATCAATTAAAGGTCTTGGTGGCAAAATGAGTTCATCAAAAGGTAACCTTGTTACAGTTAATGATATTCTAAAAGTATATGAGCCAGAAATGGTTCGTTGGATTTTTGCTTCTTATAAGACCAATGTAGATTTTGCGATCTCATTTGATTTAGATGTACTAAAGACTTATGAGGACTTTGATCGTCAAGAGCGTCTAGCTTATGGGCTTGAGCCAGGAAATGAGAAGAAAGTTGCAATGGCAAAGAGAGTTATTGAACTTTCTCAAATTGGAGAGCATCCAACAGAGTGCCCATTCCAACCATCTTTTAGACACCTTTGTAACGTTCTTCAAATTAATGATGGAAATATTGAAGCTGCACGTGCCTACTATGCTGATCAAATCAAAACTGAAAGAGACGAGAGACGCTTTAGAGAAAGAAGTACTTGTGCTCTTCATTGGCTACAAGAGAATGCTCCAGAAGAATTTAAATTTGCTATCAATAAAGAAGCAGTTGAAATGGAGCTAGAAAGTAATGTTCGTTCATACTTAGATAAACTTGTTTCACTATGTGAATCTGAATGGGATTCTATTGCAGACGATAAAGAATTCAATGATAAAATGTATGAGATTATGCACGAGCTAGAACTTAAGCCAGCAGATATCTTTGCACCGATCTATCAAAAACTAATTTCACGTGAAAAAGGCCCTAAGCTTGCTGGTTTCATCCGTACAATCGGGAAAGAGCGTGTAATTAAACTTCTTAAGTAAGAATACTTAAAAAATCTTTTTAAATACTAGGCCATCCTTAGCGATGGCCTTTATTTCAATTGGGTACTCTCTAAATTGTTTTAATCTTTTGGCCACTTCAAGGTCATTCTTTGATAATAAGCATAGTTTAAACTTTTTGCGATCAATATAGCATGAGCTTAAATGAGTATGTGCTATTTCGGCCTTTATAATCGCAAGGCCACACTTTCTGGCCTCACTTTCAAGTTCAAGCATTGTATTCATTATCGTTTTATAGTCAGAGACACTACGAGAAGAGCCTTTAAATATCTTTGACTCGAGAATGATATTTCCTTCCAGATGAAAGCGAATCTGCATCACTTCCCTTTTAATTACTCCGTATAGTGCATATGAGTGTCTTAATAATTTCTTGTCCCAACGAGTAGGGCCACAAACCATTTGATCATTGCAGTATACCTGCTGCCCCACAGTTTTTAGGTTGACGTACTCATTACTTAAGGCGTGAATTTTAACTCTTTCAAAGAAGCTCATTTCCATAAATAAGTTTTCGGTGAAGTTATAAATCAATGTGAATAAATCTTAAATATTGGTCACAATGGGAAAAATAGTGGCATTAGGGGCCCAAAAATCTTGATTTTTTGTAAAAACTCCTCGATTTAAATGTCATTTTTTGTGAAAAATCTCAGAATTTCTTACAATGGGCCTAAATATTGCGCCTCTAAATTATTGAAATTGTCACACTTCTTCTTTGTTCATAAAACATAATTAACAAAATAAAAAAAAACGAGAGGGGTTTTATTTATGAAAAAATTTTTAGTTGCTGCTGCTTTATTCGTTACATCTGCAATGGCCATGGCCGAAACTTGTCATGTTGATATGGTTGCCAGAAATGGCCGCTCAATCGATAAATTCTCATCTTATGATTATGATTTTGAAGCCGCTTGCCGCCAGGCCCTTAGGCAATGTACACGCGAACAAGATAGAAGATCATATGATCCAGTTGTTTCAAGAGCGACTTGTAATGTAACTTCAAGAAGGCCAGTTCCACCACCACACCAGAGAAAAGAAGTTTGTTCATTCAACTTAGTTAACACACAAAACGGAAGAGTTGTTGATACATTTACAGCTCAAGCAAATAACGAGCACCAAGCTTGTCGTAAAGCAGATGATAAGTGTTTTGATGCAAGATACACAAAGCAAAACCCATGGAAATTCTCATGTGAAAAAATCCGTGGAGGTTCAAGACCAACACCAAGACCAAACCCAACTGTAACAAGGTTTTGTACAGTAGATAGAATCGCAAATGGATCAATCTCAGGACGTGTCGTACAAACTTATACGTCAAGTGCAACTGCAATGTCAGCATACGAAGCAGAAAGCCGTGCTTGTCAAAAAGCAACAAGTGACTGTGCAATGGATGCCAGATATAGCCAACGTCGTGATACTTGTATGAGAAGATACTAATTACCCAATTTTTATAGAAAATCTAATACTCCATTAGATTTTGGTTGTAGCAGAGGGCGCCTTTTCCAGGGCGCCCTCTTTGCGTTTTGGGCGTAATTTGATATGATGCCAATCATAAAAGTGAGGTATCAAATGACAAATAATGTCTATAGTAATCGTCGTAAACAACTTCTAAATATGATGGATGATGGAATTGCCATTATCGCTTCAGCTAAATATGCACATAAAAGTAATGATACGGAATTTCCATTTCGCCAAAACTCAAACTTTCGTTACCTAACTGGATTAACGGAAGCAGATAGTGCACTAATTCTTTCTAAAAAGAATGGTGTTGAAAAACAAATTATCTTCGTTCGTCCAAAAGATGAAATTGCAGAAATGTGGGCCGGAAAAAGACTTGGGCCACATAAAGCAAGTGAACTTTTAGGAACAGATGAAGGTCACTCAATTGAAGATCTAGATAAGAAATTAGAAGAACTTCTTCCAGGACACAAAAGCTTATATGTTCACCTAAGTGAGCGCACAGATATCGCTGACAAAGCGAGAAAAATTGCGGCCTCTTTATTTAGCAAGAAAAGAGCACAACAAGAATTGCCACCAGAGACATTTAAGAATGTTGGGCATTTAATTGAGAAAATGAGATTCATCAAAGATGAAACTGAAATCGCACAAATGAGAGAGGCCATGATTGTTACAGATCGCGCCCATCGTGCGGCAATGGCCCTTGCAAACCCAGGTGTTTCAGAGCAGGAAGTAAACGCCCTGATGACTTACCTTTTCATGAAAGGACCAACTCAAGGAAGTGCTTACGATAATATTATTGCAGGTGGAAATAATGCTAACTGCCTTCACTATATTAAAAACGATGAAATTCTAAATGCAGGAGATCTGCTTTTAATTGATGCCGGTAGTGAGTTAAATGGTTATGCGACGGATATCACTAGAACTTTCCCTGTAAGTGGAAAATATACTGGAATTCAAAAAGAAGTTTATAATATTGTTTTAGAATCGCAATTAGCGGCCATTGAATTATCAAAGCCAGGCAATAACGCTACAATTCTTCATAACAAAGTTAGTGAGATTCTAACTCAAGGACTAATTGATCTTAAGGTTCTTGAAGGAAGTGTGAGTTCAAATATTGAACAATCGAATCACAGAAAGTTCTTCCCACACGGAACAGGACACTGGTTAGGTCTCGATGTTCACGATCAAAACCCATACCTAGTTGATGGAACAAGTGATCCGATGCCATTTACTAAAGGCTGTATCTTCACTATTGAGCCAGGACTTTACTTCTCAAATGAATTCACAAATATTCCAGAAGAACTAAAAGGAATTGGAATTAGAATTGAAGACAATATTCTAATTACAGATAATGGACATGAGAACCTATCTCACATGATCCCTAAAACTGTTGAAGAAGTTGAAGAAGCTTGTGCAAAAGATGTAAAGGACTTCCTACTGTAATGAAAACGACAAATCTTCTTTTAGTTACACTATTTATTTTCTTAGGTGCTTCATGTGCTACCAATAATAGACGAGATGATGAAATTCATCTCGTTCATTGGAATATTAAAGAACTAGACAATACAAAACTTAGTAAAAAAAATGATCAGCTAACAAGTGTTAAGAATATTCTGGAAAAGCTAGACTTTGATGCCATTAGTGTAAATGAGATCCAATACGATCTACCAAATGGAAAAAACCTAGAAAAACTTTTAGGACAATTAAAAGAAGATACGAGTGAATTTGCCTTTAGCTTCACTCAGGCCAACACAGGAAATAAAGCAAAGAAAGTTAATGGCAAGTATTCAAAAGATAGAAAGAATGCCGATCAAGTTAACTACGGCCTATTTCCTGGACAGTACTCCACTGGTTTTGCCTCAAAGCATCCAATCAAAGAGGAAATTATTGTAAAAGATCTTCAGTGGAAAGAGTTTAACCCGGCCGCTGACTTTTCAAAATTTCGTGATGGTGCAGGAAAAAAACTGCCTAAAGAAATGGAGCTTTTTGATAAGAGCTTCACTCACCTAGTTGTTGAAGTGGCCGATCAAGATGTACACATCATTCTTCTTCACACTGTTCCAAGTTATCACTTTGGAAACCGCCAAACTCCAAACTATGAAAGAAATCGCGATCAACTGCGATTTCTAGAGTGGTATGTAACGGGAGCAACAAACTTCAATGTAAAACTTCCAAAGAAGTATGCACACTTAAAACCAATTCATAAAGAAGATCGAGTCATCATCATGGGTGATTTCAACACTTCAATCTATATGAATAATCCAGGTTCTGTTGTTCTTAGAAGATTATTTAATCACCTAAATCCTTGGCTTAAAAACCCAGGGCCAACAAATGAAAGACAAACATTTGCAGCTAACCGCAACCCTCTAACACTAGACTATATTGCTTACAGAGGCTTAAAGCTTATCGATTCAGGTATTTATAATCCTGAAACACTTGTGAATAAAGGCAATGTATTTTGCACGCCACCAAGTCAGCTGCCAAAGTATATGATTAAAGGATTAGATAAGCGTGTAAGTTGTATCGATGACGATGCAATTGAGCTTAAGAAGGCAAGCGACCACTTCCCTATCTGGGCAACGTTTAGACTTTAAAAGAAAGGCCAAGCTAAAGCTTGGCCTTAAATATTTTGTGAGTAATATAATTATCAAACATTAGACAGTAAAGTATCTTAAACCTGGCGGTTTAGAATAAACCCACCAATAAGCTCAAGAGGCTTGATCGTTTCAGCTAAGCGCTCTTCATTGAACCCACGAGAAATTAATTCTGTGCGAATTTCGTGAAGGATATCATTAGCTTCATCAACAAGTGCTGTTGCTTCATTTTTAATATTAGAAACATTTTCTGAGATTTCTTCGAGATTAACGATATCCTTAAGCTCGCCACCTTTTTGATACTCATCCATCTTAAGAGGATTTGCCGCAAGATAGTCATAGACAACTGAGTTAACTAAATTCTGCTCTAGATCAAGGTGAGCATCCTTTAGGCTTTCTCCATCACTGAAATCAAGTGTGTCATCTACCATCTGGAAAGCAATTCCGATTAGGTGGCCAAAACGTGCAGCTTTAGATGCAAGCTCTTCATCCTCTACACCAAGGTAAGCTCCAGACCAACAGCACCACCCCATAACAGAGGCCGTTTTATGAAAAGCAATTTTTTCAATAATTTCTTTCGAGTACTTACGAGAATCGAGAGCATCAGACTGAACCCATTCACCAATTGCAAGATCTTGAATTACCTGAGACATGCTTTGAAGAACTTTGATTGAGCCAATTTTAGAAAGGCTTAAGATAACGTCTGCTAGCAGATAATCTCCAGCAAGAACGGCCTTCTTATTTGATGCCTCAACATTAATTGAAGGATTCCCACGCCTTTGCGTTGCGCCATCAATAACATCATCATGAGCAAGTGAAGCAGCATGAACCATTTCAATTGCACGAGCACATATTGCGACATCCTCTTTTTCGTGCGCATTAAAAAAATCTGCCATTAGATATGTCAGCATAGGACGCAGGCGTTTTCCACCAGATAAAACAGTTTTAGCAAGAACTTCCTTAATTGCTTTAAGGCAGTTTTCGGACTTAATTTCTAGGTCAATATTGACCGCTTTCTCTAAAATTTGTGGAGGGATGCTTTCAAAAAATTCGTTCATAGTTTTTTCCGTTTTAATAGTAATACCACTTGTCGAAAGGGGCCGTAAATGATTAATATAACGCAAATACTATTGATAAACACTGCACTGCAGAAGGACTGATTAAATATGAGCAATAAAGAGCTTGCGACAAGAAAAACAAAGTCATTTGAAATCTTTGATAAAATTGCCGGAACATACGATTTACTAAATCACATCCTTTCATTTGGTATCGATATCTACTGGCGCAAGGTGGTTATTGCCAACCTTCCAAAGAGAGAAAAACTTCAGTGTCTAGATCTTGCTTGTGGAACTGGAGATTTAACAATTGCACTTGCTCGTGCAAAAAATGTTGAAAGCGTAACAGGTATCGACTTATCAAAAGGTATGATCGAAATTGGAAAGAAGAAAATTGTTGCTAAGAAATTAGATAAAAAAGCCAAAATGCATATTGGCGACGGTGTTGAAATCCCAGCGGCCGATGAAACATTTGATGTAACAAGTGTAAGCTTTGGTATTAGAAATTTCCCAGACTTCAAAAAATCATTACAAAATATGTACAGAGTGATTCGTCCAGGTGGAAGAAGCTTTGTTTTAGAATTTTCTATTCCAAAGAACTTTCTTTTTCGTGGAATCTACTTCTTCTACTTTAGATACTTACTTCCATTTGTTGGAAACCTAATCTCTAAGCATAAAGATGCTTATACCTATCTAAATCAAACAGTAGAAGATTTTCCATATGGACAAGAGTTTGCAGACGAGATGACAAAAGCAGGTTTTAAAAACGTTAGATTTATTACTCTTACATTTGGGATAGCCACTCTTTACATTGGAGAGAAGTAATTGCGTTTATCTGCTAACAACCTCCAAATTGATATCATCAACGCCCTGATTAAACTTGATTGTTCAAGTGAAGATTTAATCAAGGGTAGTGAATATAGTCTTGTAAAGTTTGAGGCCGGGTTTAATAATATCTCATCTATTATTGACCTCTTTCAAACTTCAAAAAAGTTTTACTTTCTAAACAAAGACAAAGATACAGAGTTTCTGGCCCTTGGTTCTTGGCGTGACTTTAGCTCTCTTTACCACTACGAAGATATTGAGAGACTAATTGAATCCCATGATTTTCTTAAAATTTGTGGTGCTCAAAGATTTAAAGCTGAAGCAGATTCGCTTGAGTGGCATGGACTTGAAGACTGCTCGTACTTTGTTCCTAAGGTCTTAATCGAGACGACACCTCAGGGTGTTGATATCAATGTAATTCTTCCAAACTCATTCTTTGCGGATGAGCAAAATAAGAAAGAGGCCCTTCATGAATTGGCCATTACCCTTGATCCAAATCCTAGGCATATGCATAGTGATTACAATCATATAACAAAGAATATTTCTGAGACGAGTAAGAATCAGTGGAGTAAAATAGTTGAAGCCGCAGTTTCTAAGATTAATCGTTCACAAATTTCTAAGATAGTTCTTTCTAGAAAACTTAAGGTTTCATTTAAGAACCCTATCAGTTCATATGAACAATTTAAGACACTAAAAGAAAACAATAGCTACAATAGCTATAATATCTTATTTCAATTTTCAGCACACCAATGCTTCTACAGTGTAACACCAGAGACTCTATTTAAGCTTGATGGCAGAAAAGTTCTGATCGACAGTATTGCAGGAACGACGAAAAGAGGCGCCAATAAGCAAGAAGATGACACGCTAGAGGCAAATCTACTATCTAATACAAAAGAGCTTGAAGAACACAGACATGTTTCAAGTTATATTGAAGAGACGCTAGCTAATTTGGCGAGTGATATTGAAATTACTAAAAAAGAACAAATTCTAAAACTTAAATATATTCAGCATATTCATACGAAGTACGAAGCGACTTTAAATGATAGTGCTAAACGCAGTGATCTAATCACTAAACTGCACCCTACACCTGCAGTTGCGGGGCTTCCAAAGCCACTTGCAATTAATCTTATTAGTGAACTAGAAACTAATTCTCGCGGGCTCTACGCTGCCCCAATTGGTTATTTTTCAAAAGACAAAACTGAGCTTGCAGTTGGTCTAAGGTGTGCACTTGTGGATAAAACAGACCTACATATTTATGCTGGTTGTGGAATCGTTAAAGATTCTTCGGCGGAAAAAGAATGGAATGAAACCACAAACAAAATGAAAAACTTCACTGAAGTTATCAAGGCCAAATCATGGACAAATTTCCAGTAACTGAAAATCTTTCAAGACTTTGGGCATCAATCATTGTTGATGAATTAGCAAAGAATTCAATCACGCAATTCTACGCGGCTCCAGGAATGAGAAATGCACCAGTTCTTGCCGCTGCTCACTATCATGAGCTTGTTGACACATATTCATACTTTGATGAAAGAGCACTTAGCTACAGGGCACTAGGGCGATCTAAAGTCTCAGACTCAATTCCCCTGCTTACATGTACATCGGGAACGGCCATGGCCAATTTTGCGCCGGCAATTATCGAGGCAAATAAATCAGGGCTACCATTAATAATATTAACAGCTGATAGACCTAGTGAATTAGTTAAAACGGATTCAAACCAAACAATAGATCAATTAAGTGTTATTGCTGATCACACTTGTTATAATTTAAGTCTTGAGGCACCAAATGAAGCGCTAAGTGCTACGAGACTTAGAACGCTAATTTCAACGGCCATAGGACGCGCAAAAATCAATAAGAGGCCTGTACACATTAACCTTCCTCTTAGAGAGCCACTTGACTCAACACCAATGCCTATTTCAAAAGAGTATCTTGAAAAAGCGCTAGAGAGTTTTAATAATAACGGTGCCAAGGTGATCTCAAGCGCTTATCAAACTTACCAAATGGAGTTTGAACTAGGACAAAAACTAGTTGAGGCAAAGAATGTCTTACTCGTTATTGGAAAACTTGATGGAAAAAAAGATCTTGAGCATTACCAAGACGCGCTAATGAAAATCAAGGTGCCAAAGTATCTTGATATCACAAGTGGACTAAAGTACCAGTTCTGTCTCGAAGACTATCTGACACCAAACTTTGATCATCCAGAGGTTTTGGATGTTTATGAACAAAGTCCACCGGAGATTATCATTCATATCGGTGGCCGCTTAGTTTCAAAGCATTATTATAATTTCTTAGAAAGAAATAAATGTGAACTTATCCATGTAACAAATGTGGATTTTGATCACGACCCAGGATTTTCAAACACATATAAAATTATTTGTGATCCACTTTCGTTTTTAAATGGACTCGTAAAACTTGAACTGAATCAAGCACCACCAGTTATGTGGCATGATTTCGTGGAAAGAAAGAGGGCCGTTATCGAAGAAGAAGAGCTGACTCAACCTTTTATCTCTAAGAATATTATTGAAAATATTGATGAAAACTATGATCTTCTTGTAGGTAATTCAACAATTGTCAGAAGCTTTGATAACTTTGTATCAAGTAATTACAGATCAAATGTAAATGTTTTCACTAACCGTGGCGTTAGTGGGATTGAAGGGTTTGTTGCAACATTAGTTGGACTAAGTGATGAGAATGATAAACCAAAGCTACTAGTTCTTGGCGACATTTCATTCAAGCATGATCTAAACTCTCTATATATGCTAGAAGAAGCTGCCAAGGCCGGAAAAAACCTAAGTGTTATTATTATTAATAACTTTCAAGGCGATATTTTTAATCTTCTACCTATTGCTAAAGAGAAGGAGTTTCTTCCTCTTTTAACGACTCCACACAACGATCGCTTTGATCGCTTAATAAAAGCATTTGATGGCCTATCATATGAGTGCTGTGAAACGAAAGATGACTTCAATAAACTTGTGGCAAAGGCCCTAAGTTCTAAAGGGGTCAATATTATAGAGGCCATAACAAATAATGAGTCAAATATGGCACTCTTTAAAAAATTAAAAACAGTAAAAAGGTAAAAGAATGAGTCAACTTGTAAAAGGCTTTATCATTGCAGCAAGGCCAAAGACATTACCAGCGGGAGCTTCACCAGTAATACTAGCGACAGCACATGCCTTTTTTGACCAAGGCGAGATTAGCTGGATTATTTTTGTTATTACTCTGCTTTGTACATTACTTTTACAAATCTCATCAAATCTAATCAATGACTACTATGACACTCAGACTGGTGTTGATACGCAAGAGCGCCTCGGTCCAGAACGTGTCACAAACACCGGCCTAATAGAGCCGCAAACAGTTAAAAAATTCTTTATTGGAACGTTGGCCTTAGCATTTCTTCTCGGAATCTTCCTGATGAATGTTGGGGGTATGCCCATTGTTATTCTAGGTCTGGCCTCAATCGCTGGTGCATATCATTACACAGGAGGGCCATTTCCTCTGTCACACTATGGAATGGGAGAACTACTTGCTCTTATCTTCTTCGGAAATATTGCAGTTTGTGGAACTTACTACCTTCAGACCTCAACGATTAACGACGCAGTCATACTGCTAAGTCTTTTTCCTGGCCTTTTAAGTGCTGCTATCATGGCCATTAATAATGCACGTGATATTGAAAGTGATGCTATTGCAAAAAAGATGACTCTTGGTGTTCTACTGAATCGTGCACTCAAAAAGCAAGCGTCTAGCTGGCTTCCATTATTTTTTGTTGCTCAAGCCTTTTTCATTCTATGTGCCCACTCATACCTAGTTCTAAATCAAGGACAATCACTTGCTTTTATGATGGTGTTTCTAATTATAACTCTCATTTTTTTAAAGACATGGACTTTCTTAATTAAAAATGGGCCATCTCCAGCTTATAACGATAGTCTTGCTCGTACAGGTAAGTACCTATTTATTACATCACTTATCTATAGTGGAATCTTGTGGCTAAGCTAATTCTTAGACCTATATACAAAGAAGTTCACAATATGCGCTTAGCACTTAAGGCGCGAGCAAAAGAGTATAAGAAAATCGATTACTTTGAAGTTGAAGTATATATTAAAGAGGAAGTATTCACTTCTTATATTACACAGTTTGCTTTCTTTTACGAAAATCAAGAACTTGAGCATGAGTACGAAATTGACTATCCTCTCGAGCAATTTCTAAATGGGGACTTATTTGAAGCACCTCTTATTGATGCCAAAGATATTCCAAATAACGTTATTCTTGCTTTTGAGTATGCCCTCATAAAATATTATCGTAAGAAAAACTTCAAGCAAGACAATCACGAAGATTACTTTAGTAAAAATAATAGCGTCAAAATCAATTTACTATTTCAGAAAGGATTAGACTTAAAGTTTGGCACCTCTGATATTTTAAAATATAAAATCTCGACTAACTCTAATACCCATGAAGTTATCACAGACCTTAATTCACTTGCAGCAAAAGGAGTTAAGTTACGCCTTGATGGCAATAGATCCCTTGATAGCTCAGTCTTAGAAAGTATTCTCTATAACCTCGATTCAAATACAATTGATGCCATCGAATATATTGAAGAACCATTTAGTGACCTTGGGCTTTGGGCCCAAAGTTTATGGAGTGATAAGATCACTCTAGCTCTTGATGAAAGCTTTGAATTTCAATTTAGGGACTCTATACCAGAGGAAGTAAGTCATTTAGTTCTAAAGTTTGGTGTCAACATAAGTGTCTTTGAATTCTTCCAGTTAAGACGTGATAAAAGAAATTGGCAAATTATCGTCACAAGTGGCTTTGAGTGTCCTAAATTATTTAACTTTATTATTCATCTTGCAGCTTTAGAAAATAATGCCGCAGGCCTTTCTACGTTCAACTTCTACGAAAATGGGTTAAAATTATTCAAAGAATTTCAACCTCAAAAGAGTTTGCTAATTGCAAGGCCTCTTTAATCTTTGTGTTGAAGATTATTAACAAATTTTAAGGAGAAGTTATGTTTAAAGTACTTGGTCTAACTGCATTGTTAGTTATGGGATCTTGTTCATCATTCAAAACTGGTGAGTCATGTGATCGCTCACAAAAGAGTTGTTGCGCTAAGAAGAAAAAAGACTGCAAAGACTCGAAAAAATGTGATGGAAAATCATGTGATCGCAAAGACAAGAAGGGCAAAAAGGCCCATAAGTCACACTCTTAATAATCGATTCTATCGATCATGTAATAGAGGGCCTGCACATTTTGCAGGCCTTTTTTTTATCCTAATTCGAGTTATAATATTTGCAGGAAAAAGGAGTTTTTCATGAAAAAAATTATCTCTCTACTTGCCCTGTCTACACTAGTTTTATTTAGCGCCTCGTGCTCTTCGAACTCAACTCGTGATGTCGCTTCTGAGCGAAAAGACTGTAAGGAAACATCAGTTCCTGACTACGAACAATATTACGAGAATTACGAAGACTGCAATAAGCTTTAAAAAACAGCAAAGGCAAAATTATATTGTAAGTAATTCACACTTAACACAATTCTGTTTTTACAGTTTGTCACTTAATTGATACATCTCTCTTATTAAATCGCCAATTTATATGTCATTTTGATAAGAGAGAGTAGACAATGTTTAAAAAATCCCTACTAGTTTCACTATTACTACTTAGTAGTATTACTGCCCAAGCCTACGACTTCAATGTTCGTGCCTTCATGGTTTTAGACCTAATGACACTTGAGAAGATCGGTGGCAACAGCACTCGTGCTGAAATGGGTTATGGTACTGCTGATATTAAAGTTTACTTTAACCACGAGCAGTGGAGTGCAAAGTTCAAACTTGATATTGATGCAACTGAAGAAGCTGGGACAACTGTTGATCTAATGGAAGAGGCCCTACTTACTTACCGTTTCAATAGTAATTGGAAACTAACAGGTGGTAAGGGTAAAGTTCCTTTCTATACAATGCACTTTGGTATCACTGAAAGAAACCTAATGGACGGTGGATACCTTACGCAAACATACTCTGGGATGAGAGCTGGATACTTTAAAAGAAAGTATCTTCTAACTCTACGCTACGGTGGATGGAGACAAGGTCAAATTCACGATGTGACTTTCTTTGGTTCAAACCAACAAGTAAGACGTGACAGAGACAATCAATCAATTCCATACCTTGGTGGAGATCCGACGTCTGAGCTTTCTTATGATACAGAAAGAACTTTTAACACAAACTTTCAAAGAGGTTTTGCTTATAAAGGTCGCTATATCCCTTCTCAAAATCATGAGATCATCGTAGGTGCTTTCACTTACTGGCGCGATATCGATCCAGAAGCAGATCACGGTTATTCTGTAGCATACCAATATGAAAATAATAGCTGGGCATTTTGGACAGAAGGTCTTTTTGGTTACTTCTCAAAGCATCCAAACGATCGCTACGCAACTCTTAAGCAAGAGACTTACAATGCTCAAGCTGGCTTCCTTTATAAGATCGATGACAAGTGGGCCGCGGGGATTAACGCTGAGTACTCATTTGTTTACGATCTAGCACACGATGCTTCAGACTACCCTACGGGAACTGATGGGTTTGGACAGTCGAGATATAACGATGGAAATGTAAGTAGAACAACGATCTACAAACTTGATATCGGTGCTCAGTACAAGCTATCAAAGAAAGTACAACTTAATGGTGGTTTCCTTGTTGAGCGCCAACTAAGAGAAGAAACAAATACATCAACAGATGGTAACGCGGACGAGACGAACGGATACGCAATTAACTTCTCACTAAGTACTTGGCTTTAGGCCCAGTACTTAGAGCTTAAAAGTTTTACTTATTTAAGTTATCTTAACTAACAATCAATACGATACATCTCCTAAAATGAATTAATTTAGGAGGTGTTTCGTGGCCATCGAACAATTTATCATAATTTTATTTATTGGTGCTATCTCAGGCTGGCTGGCCGGAAGTCTCTATCGCGGAGAAACCTTTGGCCTTGTGGGCAATATCATCGTGGGTATCATGGGCTCCTTCGTAGGAAGCTTCACATTCCATCTGGTTGGCTTTGCAGGCTATGGCCTTATTGGAAGTATCGTTATTTCCACCATCGGCGCTATCGTCTTTCTAGCGACTCTCCAGCTTTTGCAAAAACTATGAACAAAAGTTAATGCGAACAAGGTAATTATCTGTAGACTAATCGCAGGCCTGTGACTAAAATACGCCACATGGGCCTAATGTTTATATTTCCAGTATCAAAAGAAGAAAAAGATCGTATCACAATCAATGAAGAGGGTTTAACTCTTAAAACCTATGGACTACCAATGGTTTTCTGGGGCTATCTTCTAGCAGCGGCAACAGTTGTCTTTGCAATGTTCATTGGTGTTAAAGGTCCAATGGTTAAGCTTTACAACACAGGTGATAGTATCAATCAGGCACTTGTAATTGCAGTTGCGGCCACTCTATTTCTAATCCCATTTATTACGCTATGTTTTTATATGTATGAGAAATTCATCGTTAAGCAAGATGATAAGCTTGTACTAAAGCATAGACTGTTCTTTATTCCAATTTATAAGAAGACTTATAAACTAGAATCAAAGGATGCCTTTTCAATCGATCACTTTATGGACTCTCCAAATGTGGCAAAAATGAAGCAAGATCCTACAATGCGTGGATTTGAAAACAAAGGTTACTTCCAGCTTTTTGCAAAGCTTGAAGATGGAAAGTATATTTTTGTTGATCGCTCAAATAGAAAAGCAGACCTGAAAAAGATTCAGGCCCTGCTGTCGGAATTTTAATTTTTAATCGTCTTTAGAATTTTTATCGTCTTCTTCTTTGTAGTTTTGACGAATTGTTTTAGGACGGCGTCCGCCACCTAGGCGCTTTTCTTTAGAGTTGTCGCGTCCATCACGCTCCCAGTGGTTTTTCCATTCCTCTTTCTTAGAGTTCTTTTCTTCCCACTTAGCTTGACGCTCAGTCATTACTTTCTCAACTTCATCTTTCTTTCTAACTTTAAAGTTTCCAGATTGCTTAAGCTTTGAAAGTTTATCATTAACAACTTTTTTATTCTTAGCTTCGCGCTTTGCCTCAACACCAGCTTTAGAGTGTCCAGACATATCCACAGTAACTTCACCATTTACGATTGTCTGACATGACATACGCTCTTTAGTGATGTGAAAAACATTACCGATAAGCTTTTTTTCAACTTCTGTTGGTTCATTAAGATTATCTGCACCGGCCATTACACGAACGATACAATCTGTACAAGTTCCGTGTCCGCCACAACTAGAGTTAACATAAACTCCATTCTTTTTTAGATGCTCTAATAGAGACATCTCATCATCAACATAGATTGTCTCATTTGATGGAGTAAGAGTAACTTTGAACATTTTAAGCCTTCATTATTTTTATTGAGTTAGATAAAGAAGGATTAAACCGTCTTCTTAATCTTATTCTCAATGGTTTCTAAAATTTTTCCTTTAAGAGGCTTTAGCATAAAAGATAGGTCAAGATCAACCAGACAGTAAGATTCTTCAAACTTTAGCTTCAATTCAAAGCCTTTTCCTTTAGCTTGCATGGAAAAATTACCATCATCAGTCGTCACATCAGCTTTTACATTGAATTTTGCGACGTATTCAGGTGTTACGGCCTGCTTACCTAGATTGTAGGCTTCTTCTTGAGATGAAGCTTGGCTATAGTTTACTTTTAAACTCATTACAATAATCCTTATTTTACTACTTTGTCCCTGTTGAGCCGAAACCTCCAGCTCCTCTTTCAGTATCAGATAACTCATCCACGGCCGAAATTCTGGCCTGCCAAACCGGGGCCATAACCATCTGAGCAATTCGCTCACCATGCTTAATGATGAAATCCTCTTTTCCAAAATTTCCAAGAATGATCTTAACTTCTCCGCGGTAATCACAATCGATTGTCCCAGGTGAGTTAACAACAAGTAGGTCAGTCTTAAATGATAGTCCCGAACGTGGCCTAATTTGAACTTCATACCCGTGAGGGATCTCAAAACTAAGTCCTGTTGGAACTAAGACACGAGCACCTGGAGCAATCACAAGGCTATCTTTGTTCTCAAGATGAGCACGAAGATCCGCACCTGCAGCTCCAGTTGTTTCATATTGTGGAAGATCGAAGCTAGAGTCGTAATGCTCTAGCTTCTTTACTTTTAAATCAACTACTCTATCGATCATAAAAATCCTGATCTAACTAACTAGTCTTTTTTCTCACCACGAGGCTTTCTGTCACCTCTTGGCTTTCTGTCATCACGACGAGGGCGACGATCACCTCTATCACCATCTCTTGATTCACGTGGCTCGCGCTTTGGTGCATCTTTTTGAGCTTCTGCTTCAGTTTTACCATCACGACGAGTTAGTGCTTCAACAGCTTTGATTGAAAGCTTTGCACGTCCCATTTTATCAATTTCAAGAACCTTGATCTTAACTTCTTGACCTTCTTCTAGGTAGTCAGCTGCATCAGTGATTCTATCTTCAGCGATTTCAGAGATGTGAACAAGTCCACCAACACCAGCAGCGATATCAACAAATGCACCGTAGTCTTTAAGAGAAGCAACTTTTGCTTCGTAAACTTTACCAACTTCTGGTCCATTAAGTTGTAGGCCAACAAGTGCCATACACTCATCAATCATCTCTTGATTAGTTGAGATGAATTTAGTTGTTCCATCTTCATCAATCTCGATAGTAAGTTCGAAATCTTCTTGAAGCTTCTTAATATTCTTCCCACCAGGACCAATAAGGCCACCGATTTGGTCTTGCTTAATTTGCATAGACTTCATTACAGGAACACCCTCTTTAAGAGTCTTTCTTTCAACAGAAATAGTCTTTGCCATCTCTTCTAGGATGTGAAGACGTCCTTCTCTTGCTTGTGCCATTGCACTTTCAACGATCTCTTTAGTAAGACCTGTAATTTTGATATCCATTTGAATTGCAGTAATACCTTCAGTAGTACCAGCAACTTTAAAGTCCATATCACCTAGGTGATCTTCGTCACCAAGGATATCTGTAAGAATCTTGAATCTTTCACCATCAGTTACTAGACCCATAGCGATCCCTGCAACAGGAGCAGTTAGAGGAACACCAGCATCCATAAGTGCCATTGAACCTGAACATACAGAACCCATTGAAGAAGAACCGTTAGACTCTAAAACCTCACATACAAGACGAGTTGTATATGGGAAGTCTGTTGGGATAACTGCTTTAAGAGCACGCTCAGCTAGGTTTCCGTGACCTTGCTCACGACGTCCAACACCACGTACACCACGTGCCTCACCTACTGAATATGGAGGGAAGTTATAGTGTAGATAGAATTGATCTTCTGAAGTACCAATAATACGGTCACTCATTTGAGCACCTTTGCTACCACCTAGAGTAACAGCGGCCATAACCTGAGTCTCTCCACGTGTGAATAGAGATGATCCGTGTGGAACTTTAAGTACATCAATCTCAGTTTCGATTTCACGTACTTCAGCAAGTCCACGACCAGCAATACGCTTATCTTCATTTAAGATATCTCCACGAAGCATTTCATACATTAGTTCATCTACACCTTTGTATGCTTCTTTTCCGAATGCATCGTTTTCAGTTAGACCAAAAGCTTCTGGTGCGTCTGCCATTGCAGCTTTAACTTGAGCCTCAATAGCTTTAACAGCTTTTTGTCTTTCTAGCTTATCAGTAATCTTAAGCGCCTCACGAGCTGTTGCTGTGTAGTCTGCTCTGATTTTTTCAAGCATCGTATTGTTTGCAGCTGCTGATACGAATTCACGCTTAGCTCTACCAACTTCTTTTTGAATATCTTTAAGGAATGCAACAAAGCCTTCGATTTCTTTTTGACCAAAAAAGATTGCATCTAGAACATCTTGCTCAGGAGCGACTTTCGCTTCCCCTTCAACCATAAGGATTGCATTGTCACTTGCTGCAACAACGATTTCCATATCAGACTCTGCCCACTTGTCATGGTCAGGGTTAATAACAAATTCACCACCGATACGACCAACTTTACAAGTACCAATTGGACCTTCAAATGGGATATCAGAAATAGTTAGAGCTGCTGATGCACCAAGTGCAGCAAGAACCTCTGGGTCACCTTCTGGTGAGTAAGAGATTACAGTTGCAGAAATAACTGTATCAAACATATATCCGTGTGGGAAAAGAGGTCTTAGTGGCCTATCAATTAGACGAGCATTTAAAGTCTCACCAACTGAAGGACGACCTTCTCTTTTTAAGAATCCACCAAGGAACTTCCCTGCTGAATAGAATTTTTCTGTGTATTCAACTAGAAGTGGGAAAAAGTCTTGTCCGTCTTTTACTTCTGTTGCAGATGTAGCAGTAACTAGAACTTGTGTACCACCACTAGATACGATAACTGATGCGTCAGCTTGTTTTGCCATACGACCAGTTTCAATTGTAACTTCCTTACCACCAAAGTTGTAAGTAAACTCTCGTTTGTTGTTTAACATAAATAACTCCATTTATATTTTTGAATGTCTATATTTAGAAATGTGTTAGTTGGAATGTATGTGAGAAGAAATCCAAAGAATATGAAAATCTAAAACCACTGAGATCAGCGTGTTTTTAAATTTTAATATCCCTTAAATCTCAAACTCTCCTCTTAACCATTTCCGTACTAAAATTTTAACTGCTTAAATAAAAAAAAGGAAGCATAAAGCTTCCTTTCTTTTGCCTTGATATATAAAGCTTACTTTCTTAGACCAAGTTTCTTAATTAGTGCTTTGTAGTTTTCTTCGTTGTTTGTAGCAACATACTTAAGAAGACGACGACGACGTCCAATCATCTTAAGAAGACCACGGTTTGAAGAATAGTCGTGAATGTGTGCACCAAAGTGTGTCTTAAGGTTGTTGATTCTTGTTGTAAGAATTGCAACTTGAACCGCTGCACAACCACTGTCTTTTTCACCTGCACCAAATTCTTTACCAAATTCTGCTACGATGCTTGCTGTTTCTGCATTTGAAATCATATTTTTCTCCTAAAACTTACCCAAAACCGAGCAAGGAAGTTATTTTCCAGGCCAAGAAAGGGGCGCTATAATTTTGAGCATACTAACGTATTATTTCACTCATGTAAACCTTTAAATTCTCGAGCAAACGGGCCTCAATTTGGCGAATTCGCTCACGAGAAACCCCATAATCATCTGCGATGGCCTGTAGAGAGCGCGGAGCATCATTTAGAAGCCTTTCGCGAAAGATTTCCTGGTCACGAGGCTTTAGGCCTTGGATAAAATGATCCAGATTATCTTGTAATAATTTCAAGGATTGTTGGAACTCGATATCTTCGGCAAAATCACCAGAATCAGGCAGTAGGTCTCCCATGGTCGAAGACGACTCTCCAACCGGAGTATCAATACTAACTTCAGAGCCACCTTCACCCAGGCGCATATCCATCAGGGCCACGGCCTTTTCACTAACATCAAGGTTCTGGGCAATAGTCTTATGATCAGGCTTAATCCCTTGGGCCTCGAGACGCTCTTTTTCACGCATCAGGTTATAGAACAACTTCTTTTGTTCATTTGTTGAACCAAGTTTAACTAACTTAAAGTTATCGAGAATAAATTTTAGAATGTAAGATTTAATCCACCAAGAAGCATAATATGAAAGCTTTGCGCCTTTATCTGGTTCAAATAATGAGACGGCCTTCATAAGGCCAATATTCCCTTCTTGAATCAAATCCATCACATTAGCGTGAGCACTTCGGTACTCCATAGCGATTTTGACAACTAGGCGAAGATTAGAAACAACGAGTTTCTTTGCCAAATCAATATCACCTGATTCACGAAATTGCTTTACCAGTAGCTTCTCTTGTTCAGGAGAAAGTAGCTCATAACGTGAGATATCTTTTAGATATTGGTTTAATTTATTATCTAGTTTTGAAGGAACAGGAAGATTTGAGGCCAGGGCCGGAAGAGTCTCTTGAATGAGCTCAACTTCTTCATCTATCGTAAGTTTTTTAGGACTGATATCAACATACTCGAGATCATCCTCGATTACTTCGACATCATTATCAAAAAGATCAGAATCCTCAACTGATGGGAGAACCTCAACATCATAATTAGGATCTGACTGATTGTTATTCTTATTATTGTTATTAATTTTTGCCATTAAGGCTATTTATCATTTTTTGGCTTCCGAGGCCATAGAATCGATATTATTTAGAGTTTCTAAAGACTTAATTTCACTTAAATCTCTACTTGATAGATCAGATACAATTCTTTTATTTCGTATTGCAACAAGAGCAAATGGTGCAATTCTAATATTTACGCCAATCTTTAGTTGTCTATTATCTTCACCCTTTGGTAGCTCAATCATATCAATTATATCAAATTGTCTAAAAAGCTCATCTGTTATTATTTGCGTTAAATCAGCATTTACTGAAAACTGCATCAGCGTATCTTTAATATCCTTGTAATCATTTTCGACATAAAGGGCCAAACGCTCCTTTAACTTCTTGATCGACTTATCATCGTTTCCAACATGAGCGATTTTGTATTGCTCATAAATCCATTTGATATCAGTACGAGGAATATTAATATCAAAATGTAGGCCTAACATATTATTGATGTCACTTGCCTTATCAAACTCTCCATGAAGAACATTGAAATTAATCTGAGGAAAGCTTTTATGATAAACAAAGTAGTTATTTACTTCTTTATCAACTTGCATAACTAGGGCCTCTTCGTAAGAGAGCTTTTTAGAATTTGATTTCAGATAATCTGATGCCCAAAAATCCCATAGGCCATCATTTGACAATGAAATATAGTCCTTAATTGTTTTTGAATCATGAGTCCATACATTAAAATCAGGTATGCGAGTAACAAGGGCCAAGAACTGACCAATTAGGCGCGGCCTCTCTTCTTTAAACTCATCAAGAGCACTCACCAACTCAGGACTAACTTCTGTCGAATATTTAGGAGAAGAGAAACGAAATTTTTCACAATACGCTAGTTTGAAATCAAAATTTAAATTGGCAGAACCAACTGGTCGGATGATTCCATTTTGAATTTTTGTGATTTCTTTTGGACGACAAATTTGATTGCGACAAAGCGCCCCTTTTTTGTCAGACAATTTATCATCATAGCTATAAGTATCTAGGCCACTTAATTCACGGATGATAAAACTCATAACAGCGGAAGAAGAAAGAAATTTTGAAAGCTCTCTAGGATACTCAACTTGACCTCCCCAAGAGCATGCGTGTGAAAAAATCCCTGTCGTATAATAAAGTTCATTAACAAGAATTTCATTTTCACTTTGTAGCTTATTAAGTTTATCTGTAAATAATTTCTTTCTTTGATCTATTGGCAAGAATATTTCGCCTTCGTCTTTGAAGTAATTATCGAAATGATACTTTATAAGACGATGTCCCATTAAAGTTATATTTTGCGAACACTTTGAGATGAGAGATCTTACTAAATTATCATATTGCTCGCTATCAAATTGAAGTTTCTTGGCATAAGTCGCTATTGCATGCATCGAATACGTCATCATCTTATACTGAAGAGTTGCCATGATAGTGCGATAAAACTCGTCTCTTTCAAGGCCATTTTTAAAGTATAATTTTGCGCTATTTTCACGACAAAAATAATCAAGTTTCTCATCTTCAAGATAAAATTTTCTATAATCATTTAAGAGATCAAAGTTTTCTTTTGAATTTTTAACGCGAGATTGTTCGATTGATTTACTCAGATTATCAAAAATCATATCCCCTTGTTTGTTTAAAACAAGGCTATCGGCAGCTTGTGAATAAAGAGACAGCAGACCAAATAAGCTCACAAAAACAATGCGCATATAATTTAAGAATTTTGCGAAAACATCCATGTAAAATCCATTTAAAGTTTCCCTTAAGTTATCGGAATTATTCCCGAAAGGTTTAATAGGAAATTTAAAAGAATTAAAATATGAAAATAATTTCACTAAAGGCCATTCTTATACTCATTAGCTTATCATTACTAAGTGAAATGATTCGTGCCCAATCGTATTCTTCGATTATTTCCAGACAAGCAAAAAGAGAACTTGATCCTCCATACAATATTTATCATGAGATTGAGGCCGCCTACTTTAACGAAGGCCTACAACTTGATGATCGTAAAGACTTTCTCGATCAATTACGCGTGGCCAAGTCACTTTTAATAGACGGCCATTCCAACGATGCCATATTGGTATTAGAAAAGTTACTTGCAAAGACTAATAGTTATAAGAAAGAACTCCTTATTAAACGCTTCCTTGTTCTAGCATACTTTTCAGATGCTAGAGCAAAGGAGACAAGAGATACGCTTGCCTCTCTTCAAGATAATGCATCATGGTTTTATCAAAACTGTACACTAAGAATGGTTAGTGCCCTTTCTATGCCAAAGGAAATGGATTCAAAGGTTGAAGAAATATACAATAATTGCATTATTAGAGTACATAATAAAAACCCTTATCAAGATAATACATGGCTTAACTTGGTTTTAGAAAAACGCTTGAAAGGATATGTGAGATCAACACAAATACGAGATCTCATGGCCAGCAATAACTTAGATATCATTAAGACAGTTCTAAGATATGGAATCTTTTTTAAAGAACATGAGAGAGTGTTAAAGCATTATGGAAAAATCCCTGTTGATTTCTATGCTGATCCAATGCTTAGAACTTTAGTTGCAGTAAACCTTTATAATGCAGGAAAATATGATCAGGCTTTAAAACTTGCGCAATCAATAGATAATACGAATACAAACAAGATTAAAGGCCATATGGAAGTTCATAAAGGTGACATTAAAACGGCCTATTCACACTATATCTCTAACTTGATTTTAAAACCTGAATCAATTGTGAATAACAAGTTATTACTAGCTGCCGCATGGCTTAGTGGTAACTTTAGAAACGCAAGGGTTGCCCTATCAAAGATACCCGTATCAGACTCTTTATCGAGAGAGAAAGAGTTATTGAGAATAAATATTCTTATTAAAGAAGGTAAATTTAAGGAGGCCGTCTATCTGATGAATAATCTTGATATTCGTTACAACAAAAGACTTCCTTATGAAGCAGCTATTTTAAGTACATATTTAAAACTGTTAAATAACGATCAAAATTGGGTACAATTGAGTGATAAATCGTGTCTGAATAAGAATATCATCAGTTGTTGGTTACACATGCAATCGAAGCTTTGGAATAACTTTACAACTGAAGTCATAAGAAAAGACCAAAAAATGGAATCTAAAACAATACAGGACCGACTTGAGGCGATGATAGCACCTGTCTCAGATAAGAAATTCGAAGAGCCTGTCTTAATTTATCAAAAAGATATTTACGAGCTTGATCTAGCTCAGTACCCAAAACTTGGGCACTGATAAAAATCTTTTCTTAAAAAGAATAGCGATAGCCAATATTTAATACCGCTCCACTCATATCAACATCACTATCATTTCCACCACCAGAAATTGAATATGAATGGGCCAGATAATCAAATTCCGCAAAAATGAAACTAGCACGATTTAGCCAGTAATCGGCCTTAGCTCCAAAATAGAAACCAATCCCACTATCAACATCAAATCCATCATCAGCATTAGCAAGATTATACTTAGCACCGGCGCGTGCAAAAAGATCTAATTTATCTAGATTAATTACTTTTAGACCAAACTCCCCGATAAAATTAGTTAGAGTTGCACTTACGATACTTGAACTAGCACTAAGTACGATAGGCTCCTCATCAATTGACAGTTGTCCGCTAAGATAGAAAATATGGCCGAATTGATAATCAAGACCTAAATTCATTTGATAAAAACGTTCGATATTATTTGAAAAAGCAGAGGTTTCAAAATTTTCATTTAATAGTCTAAATTTTGCAAATGGCCTAAAACTTCCATTACCAATCAACGCTAAACTTAGCTCAATACCACGCTTACTCAGTTCAAAATCACCTGAACCATAACCGTAAGTATAACCTTGGTTAACGAGTGAAAGGCCAATGATATTTGAAGAAAATCTTTCTGCCGTAGTCATTTTCTTTCCACTTACATTTTTATAACTGGCCAATAAGAGATTTGACTTTAAAAGATTATTTAATTGATTTTGCTTCTCAATTGACTCATGAGTATTGTTGACCACAACAAAGCCACGATTTGGATCAAGAGTCAGATTTTTAGGTGCAATAAAGTTTCCATTTGAACCATTAATGCGGCCGATTTCACGGGCCTCATATACTCGGTATTCTTCGTTAAAAGTGGCATCTTTTTCAGGTGGAATATAAATTCCAGAAACTAAATCAATAAGGCCACCTGCCTTTGGCGCGTATCTTCTTTGATTAGCAGAGTACTGCCCGCGGTATGAACTAACTTGTTCTGCAGGCTTCATTAAGTTAGAAACTAAAGGATATGGTGCAATATTAAAATCATCACTATCAGTATCTTCAGAATAAACTGTCATATCAAGAAGTCTATTACTGTATAATCTTGATAATTGCAGAGGATTGATTTTTACAGGCATAGACACTGGTCTAGAATCGTGAAAAGTAGCACTATACTGTCCTCTAGCAACAGTTGAGACGTCCTTTAAGTTATCCCCAAAGAGGACTTCATTAATTTCCATGCTAAAGTTTTGGAGTTCATTATTTGTGCGAAACTTAAACTTGATCTTTTGCTCTTTAACGCTTCTTCTAAAAACAAGTCTTTCACCTGCACTAAATTTATGAGAACGATTAACTCTTTTCATATTGGCCTTACCTGTAAAAGTAAGAGCACCTGTTACGTTATTATAGATATTGTAGAGGATAAGAGAGTCAGAGTTTTCAAGTCCTACAAGAGCGCTATTAGTGCGCACAAAGACGCGATCAAATCGCCCCTCTCTTACTTTTCGCTGCTTTTTTGCCATGATTCTAACAAGGCCTGCATGAAGCGAAATAAAGTCACCTTCTGTCGCATTAATTAGTTCAATAGTAACCTTCGAATTTGGCCCTATAAAAATAGTATCACCGCGATCATTAACAAGGCGGGCATATGAATTATCTTCAGTAATGATAAGAGTGTCTTGAGAAAGTCCTATCTCTTGGGAAATTTTTGTTGCGTCAATTTGGCGTGAGCCATTCTTGCTAACGAGTGAAATATCACCACGTCCAGAATTTAACTTTATCGCTGCAAAGGTTTGAATTGAAAAGATTAACGATAAAACGAAGAGGGTACTTTTTGAAAGCATGAATATTCCTAAATTGACTTAAATTCTTATATCTAAAGATACTTCAATTTTACTTGAAAGTAATTTTAGGTCAATAAGCAATATAGATTACTCGTTAGTTATCTTCTTTAAACTCAATCCCATCAAAAAGATAAACAATGGACTTATCTTCAACGATAGTAGTGATTGAGACAGGTCTCTTCCAAACCTTGTAGATATTGGCCATTGTATCCTGGGCCTGCCCAACGTCAAGGTCTACTCCCTGGTGTACATGACGAAGAAGAAGCTCACCACGATTCTTATAATTTGCCGATTCCACTTCAATAATTGGTGTACCAAAATTTGTTAATTGATTAAGAAGCTTTGACTTAATTTCTTTGAAGTCACGCGTTTCAATTTCATTGCGTCCTGTACGCGAGTTATACTTATACGTAAAAAGCTGCATACGATTACAGAATTCTTCAGTAAAGAACTCATCAATGAAAGTAATATCATTATGAGTGCGTCTTACTTCGAAGATTTTCTCACGTCCCATATTTGTTTCAATATGCCAATTTTCTTTTTTATGAAGGTCTGTGCAATCTTGATACTCTTTTCCAAATTTTCCAGTATCCCAACGGTATTCAATATCACGCATAAGCTCAATGCCGATCTTATATGGATTGATATTTTGCTTACTCATGGCCATTACACCAGAATGAATATCAGCAAAGTCGATAATTTCAGAACTATTTAAGGCCTTCTTAGTAAGAATCTTAGAGTGCCAGTAAGATGCCCACCCCTCATTCATAATTTTAGTCATTCTCTGTGGAAGAAAGTAATAAGCTTCCTCTCTTAGAATTCCAATGATATCCGCTTGCCAGTCTTCAATTGGAGCGTGATCAATTAGAAATTTCATAATATCACGTGTTCCACGAATTTCTTCATCAAGAAGCTCAAGTGGTGTTTTCTTAACTTCCACCTTATCGCTATCAAGGCCTGAGCGCGCCATTTTAGAATTCATAAATGACTTAAGAACTTGCGAGCGGTCATCCTTAAATTCAAATTCATCATCAGCAGATGTTCTTTGTTTCTCTTCACTTTGGAAAAGCACATTAACATCAAGTAGGTTTTCAAATGATAAGACTGTATCAATAAATTCTTCGACACGGTCTTGGCCATATTTATCCATATAACGACGAACTTTCGTTCCATGATTGGCCATAACATCCATCATGCGACGATCTGTTCCTCTAAACCAAGCATTATTCTTAAAGAAGTCAGCATGCCCATAAACGTGGGCCATAACAAGTTTCTGATCAACATAGCGATTAGAGCTTAAAAGATATGCATAGCAAGGGTCAGTATTGATTACAAGTTCGTATATTTTTTGAAAACCATAACGGTTTCCTTTAGCAAGACGATCATACTCGAGCCCGAATCTCCAGTGCGGGTAGCGAGAAGGAAAACCTCCATTTGCTGCTAAAATACAAACTGTATCGTAGTCACAAACTTCAAAAACAACAGGATAGAAATCAAGGCCATATTCTACTGCATAGCTATGAACCTCATCTCTTAATCTTGCAAGTTCTCCACTTAGTGGTTTAGTTCTTTCCATACTACTTATTACTGGAGTCACGCCTTACTTACCTTTTCCTAGAAAGTCTTTAATTGAATCTAGGATTGCTTCTTTATTTTTAATTTTACTCAAAATAACATCTTCGTGTTTTTCACCGAATTCTTTGGCGAGGTCCTTATAAAACTGACCTGAACCATAACGAGACTCTACTTGTCCGTAGAAGAATGCATTTGAGTTTGGAATAATTGAATTCTTTAAAATATCAAGACAAACCTTAGTGTCCTCTGCAGACCAGTTATCACCATCCGAAAAATGGAAAGGATAAATATTCCACTCATCTGAATTATAATCGCTAGCAATCATATCCTTACAAAGTTTAAGTGCCGATGAAATAAGAGTCCCACCACTTTCACGAGTTCTAAAGAATGTTTCTTCATCAACTTCTTTTGCCGTTGCATCATGAATGATATAGCGAATTTCAATATCTTTATACTGCGACTTAAGCCAGAGATTGATCCAAAAAGATTCAGTGCGAACAATTTCTTTTTGTTCATCCCCCATTGATCCTGAAACATCCATCATGTAGATTACAACTGCAGAGTTTTCAAATTCTATCTTTGAATCACTTGCGCGGTAGCGCATATCACTTTTGATTGGAACAACGACAGGATTCTTTGGATCATATGTCCCCATTGCGATTTGTCGCTTTAGGGCCTCTTTAAAAGATCTCTTGTAGTGCTTAAGTGAATCTGGTCCAACTGTACCGATACTTGTGTAGCGATCAACAGTTGACTGCATATTCTTCTTACCTTTAGGCTCGATCTTAGGAAGTGCTAGCTCATTTCCAAGAATTGAAGCAAGCTCATCTAAGCTCATTTCAACATCGAGGGCCTTATCACCTTCCTGCTCACCAGCTTCACCTGGCTCCCCTTGACCTTCTTGCGGTTCACCTTGTCCATCGACTGGATCACCTGGCTGGCCATCACCCTGTCCTGTTCCTCCTTGGCTTTTATCACCAAAGCGAAATTGAGGAGTGTTGATTGAAGGCATTGGTACTTTAAATTGCCCATTGCCCTTTGGAATTGGCATCTCACCGCCAGCAATATACTTTCTTAGATTATCACGCACCTTTCCTTTAATAATTTTTCGAAAACGTGCGTGGTCTCTTTTAATCGGGTGATCCATTAACTCTCCAGTTGTGGAGGTGCTAAGTCCTAAGACTTAGCACTGTCTCCTTTTGCAAATATACTAGCGACGTAATTAAGAGCGTCAGTTGCTGAAATTTCACAGTAACCATAGTTCTTAATTAGACGAGACTTGATAACATCAATCTTCTCTTGTGTTTCTTTATCAACAACATTAGAGATGATTGTTGTAAGTTTAATCGCATCTTTTTGATCTTCAAAAAGCTTAAGCTCAAGTGCACGGTGTAGTCTTTCATTCATTTTGTAATCGAATTGTTTACCTTCGATTGCAAGAGCACCGATGTAGTTCATGATCTCACGTCTGAAGTCATCCTTGCGAGATTCAGCAATGTCGATCTTCTCTTCAATGCTTCTCATGAAACGCTCATCCGCTTCTTCAAGTTTACCTGTGTACTTGTTGCGAACCTTCTCTTTTTGAGTGTAGGCCTTAACGTTATCAATATAATTTGCACATAGAGTCTCAATTGCAGTTTCATCAAGAGAGATAGCTTTTTGAACATCATTTTTAACAATGTCTGTATACTCTTGGCGAACGATTGCTAGCATCTCACGATACTTATCTACTGCCTCTGGATTATTTGCCATAGAATTTTTAAGTCCAGACTCAAGTTCGTTGAAAACCATAAATGGGTTTAGTGAACCAGTGTGTCCATACTTAACAAGAGCGTTAGAAATTTTATCTTGGATATAACGAGGAGAAATACCTTCTAAACCTTCTCTTACCGCTTCTTTACGAAGCTCTTTGACGTTATCTTCATTATACCCAGTAAGAGTCTTACCGTTATAAAGCTTAAGTTTTTGAACAAGAGTAAGGTCTGCTTTCTTTGGCTCTTCCATTCTTGTTAAAACTGCCCACATTGCTGCCATATCTAAAGTATGTGGAGCGATGTGAACATGAGGGATTTTTTCAGCATTAAAATCACGCTGATAAATTCTCACTTCATTATCAAGACGAGTAATATAAGGAATATCAATTTTTACAGTACGGTCACGTAGAGCTTCCATAAATTCGTTATTTTGAAGCTTTCTAAATTCAGGCTCATTTGTGTGACCAAGAATGACAAGGTCAATATCTGTTTGAGCAAATTTCTTTGGCTTAATTGACTGTTCCTGAGACGCTCCTAGTAAGTCATAAAGGAAAGCAACATCAAGCTTTAACATTTCGATGAATTCGATAATACCACGGTTAGCGATATTGAATTCCCCATCGAAGTTAAAGGCGCGAGGATCTGAATCAGATCCGTATTGAGCGATTTTTCTATAGTTGATATCACCTGTTAGTTCAGTTGAATCTTGGTTTTTCTCATCTTTAGGTTGGAAAGTACCAATACCTAGACGATCCTTTTCAGAAAGAATAAGTCTCTTAACACGGATGTGATTTTCCATAACTTTCATGAAGTCACCGTCATATTTAATCATGTACTCATTTAAGATATAACGGTCAGCAGGACAAACTTCTCCGCGAATTTTAATTTTTTGTTCTTTATTACCCTTATTCATTGCTTCAATGAATTCTTTTCTTACTTCATGTGGAATTAGCTTTAATGGGTCTTCATGCATTGGAGATGGAAAAACTTTTTGACCACCAAGAATGTCTGATTCTTCTTCGTCATACCATTCGAAAGTATAAAGAGCTCCCTCATCTGTTCTTGAGTAGTGTTCAAGACCTTTTTTAAGATTTCTTGCAATTGATGATTTAGCAGAACCTACTGGACCGTGAAGTAGTAATACCCTTTTTTCAGTACCGTAACCAAGAGCAGCGGCCTTGAAAAAGTTTACTAATTTCATTAAGTGTACATCAATCCCAAAAACGGCATCTTTACCATTTCCAATTGGATCATCAAAGAAGTGATATCTAGTAATTTCTTTTTTATATTCTAGGTATGTGCTCGTTCCAAAAGTCATGATCATATCAAAAATTCTTTGGAATGAATTGCGTGCGATTCGAGGATCTTCAGATACAAGATCTACATATTCTTGAAAACTTCCTGTCCAGTGTAAGTGAGCAAAGTCTTCAACTTTGTAGTTCTCACTCATAAAGTCTTTCATATTCATTTTAGTCATATTTTCTCCATCCATGATTTGCATTCTCTGCAAGCTAAATTCCTAAATATATTATAACGTGAAAAACTAAGTAAGATCAAAGGTAAGTATAAAAAAAATATGTAGTGACTTTTTGACACCGTAAAACAATCAAGTAATCACTAAATTTACTAGGCAAATTCTTGGCAAAATTGAAGTCAAACAAAAGCATTTGACTAAAATCTGTATCCATTTGAAAATATAAGAATTACAGATTAAGAATTGTTGAGGGATTACAAGGGTGAACATGGAAATTATTTGTGCCGGCGTATCAGATATTGGCCGCAAGAGAGAAACCAATCAGGACTCTATTTACGTTGGAAATTCAAGTAAACTCTATATTGTAGCAGATGGCATGGGTGGACACTCTGGAGGTGAACTCGCTTCTACAATGGCAATTAAATATATTGCAGAGAAAGTTAAAGAACTAAAAGCTGCCAGCACTGATATCTCAGAAGTACTTAAAGATTCTGTTCACTTTGCAAATGAAAAAATCAAAAACTATGCGGATGAAGAACCATCGCTAAAAGGAATGGGAACAACTGTTGTTGGAATTCTTTTTGGAAAAGATAAAGCAAGTATTGCAAATGTTGGAGACTCTCGTGCTTATGTCATTACTCAAGGTCAAATTTTTCAACTAACAAAAGATCATTCAGTTATTCAAGAAAAAATAAATTTTGGAATTTATACCCGCGATCAAGCAGCAAATGATCCGAATAAGAATTACTTGTCTCGAACGGTTGGTTTTGAATCAGGAATTGAAGTCGACCTTTATGATTACAAACCTAGTAAAGGTGATATTTTTCTACTCTGCTCTGACGGACTTCATGGAAAGCTAAGCGATGAAGATATTCTTTTCATCATTAATGACATGATCAAAAAGAACGACGATCTAAGTCATCAGCTCATTCACGACTGTGCACAGACACTTGTTAGACAGGCCAACGAACACGGTGGTCAGGACAATATATCTGTAATCTTAGCTGTAGTTAATTAATCTTAACTTTCACTACTTGAGAGAAATATTTCGTCTCAATGTGTCATAGATTAATGTCTTGCAAACTGTTATCAAGAAACCTACAATAAACATCAGAAATTATTGAAAATTCAAGGAAGTAATTTTGAGTCGTTTTTACACAATTATGGTAATTCCTGAAAAAGAAAAAGGAGTTAAGTCATTTCGCATACCGCGCGTGATCTTCAACTCTGTATTATTCTTCATAGTTATCATTGTAGCAGTTATTGGAATTCTCACTTTTGACTATATAAAGATCCTTAAGCAGGTATACGAAAATCGTCACTTGAGTATTGAAAACCGTCAGCTTAAAGAGCAAATCCAGCTCTTTAATATGAAGCTCAATACTTTAACCGATGATATTGAACGTATTCAAAAAATCGAAAGTAAATTAAGAGTCATCTCTGGTTTTAAAGATTTTGATCTGACAAAGCCTGTAATGCAGAACTCTGATGAACAAGAGGCCCAAGAAGGTGATCACGGCCATAATCATTCGGCACCATCAAATCCATCTCGTAACCCACAATCTGTTCTCATTCCGCAAAGAGACCAGGAGTTAATGGACAAAGTTAAGTCGGAACTAAAGGAACTCAAAACAGTTGAGGAATTTAGTGACATCAATGATCTGTATGAAAGAAAGATCGCTACTAATTTTGGTCTAACTTCTGGTTATAGCTTCACAAAGGAATGGAGTAGCTTAATTAAACAAAGTTTTAAGTTAGCTGAAAACTTCGCGTTTTTTGATTATCGATATTCAATTCTACGCAAGATTTCAGGTGACTTAGAGATTCGTGTTAATGAGCTCGATCAATTCTTACTTGATCGCGAATCTTTTTTAAGATCAACGCCAACTCTACTTCCGGCCCGAGGCTGGATAACTTCGTACTACGGTCCACGTATGAGTCACTACTCAAAACGTGTAAAGATGCACGAAGGCCTAGACGTCGGTGCACCAATTGGAACAATCATCTTAGCGCCAGCGGATGGTATCGTTAAAGTATCAAAGAAAAATTACGGTTTTGGAAACCACGTTGAAATAGATCATGGATACGGTATAACTACAGTTTACGGACATAATTCAGAAAACATCGTTGTAAAAGGCCAAAAGGTCAAACGGGGGCAACCAATTGCAAAAGTTGGAAACTCCGGTTTATCGACAGGCCCCCACTTACACTACGAAATTCGTGTAAATGGAACGCCGGTGGACCCTCTCTATTATGTACTGGATTAATTAGGAGAAATTTAAATGTTTAATCCGCTTAAGTCTTTTTTTGGCACGAAACACGATCGTGACATCAAGAAAATCATGCCAATTGTTAATGAAATCAACTCACTTGAAGCACAGATGGAAAAGCTTAGTGATGAGGAACTAAAGGCCCAAACGACTAAGTTTAAGCAACGCCTAAGTGAAGGAGCAACTCTAGAACAACTTCTTCCTGAAGCATTTGCGACAGTAAGAGAAGCTGCAAAGCGTGTTCTTGGTATGCGTCCATACGATGTTCAGATCATTGGTGGTATTGTTCTTTTTAAAGGGATTATTGCGGAGATGAAAACAGGGGAAGGTAAGACTCTTACTGCGACTCTGCCTCTTTATCTAAAAGCTCTTGAAGGAAAAGGTGCTCACCTTGTAACAGTTAACGACTACCTTGCTAGCCGTGATGCTAAAGAGATGGGTGTTCTTTATAACTGGCTTGGATTAACTACTGGTTGCATCATTGCAGACATGGAAGATGAAGAGCGCCAAGCGGCTTACGCTTCAGACATTACATACGGAACAAATAACGAATTTGCTTTCGATTATCTAAGAGACAATATGAAATTCTCACTTGAAGAATATGTTCAAAGAGATTTTCACTACTGTATCGTGGATGAGGTTGACTCGATTCTAATCGATGAGGCCAGAACTCCCCTATTAATTTCAGGTCCAAGTGAAGGTGACTCAACACTTTATGGTGTTGCAAATAAAGTTATTCCACAGCTTACTGTCGAAAAACATTTCACGATTGATGAAAAATCAATGTCGGCTGTTTTCACAGAAGAAGGGATTTTGAAAGTTCAAGAGCTAATGAAAGTTGATAATCTTTACGATATCGAAAACTCAGCTCTGCTTCACCACTTAAATCAGGCCCTTCGTGCTCACCACTTATTTAAAAGAGATGCTAATTACATCATTAAAGATGGTGAAGTCATTATCGTTGATGAATTCACAGGGCGTCTTAAAACAGGTTCTCGTTGGTCAGATGGACTTCACCAAGCGATCGAGGCGAAAGAAGGCGTAGAGATTAAGCAAGAAAACCAAACTCTTGCATCAATCACTTTCCAAAACTACTTCAAAATGTACTCAAACCTAGCAGGTATGACAGGTACAGCAGATACGGAAGCGGAAGAATTTAAAAAGATCTATGATCTCGATGTAATTGTTATTCCTACAAATCTTCCAATTGCTCGTGTTGATGAAGCTGATGTTATCTATAAGAATAAGCAAGCAAAGTATAGAGCAATTATTAAGCTTCTAAGAGAATTAAATGAGAAAGGACAACCGGTTCTAGTTGGAACAATTACAGTTGATTCTTCTAACCTACTTTCTCAAGAACTTGAAAAAGCTGGTATTCCACACAATGTACTAAATGCTAAGCAACACGGTAGAGAAGCGGCCATCATTGAAAATGCTGGTCAAAAAGGTGCCGTTACTATTGCAACAAATATGGCAGGTCGTGGTACCGACATTAAAATTAATGACGAAGTGAAGGCCCTTGGCGGTCTATATATCCTTTGTACAGAAAGACACGAGTCACGTCGAATTGACAACCAACTTCGTGGTCGTTCTGGACGTCAAGGAGACCCAGGACGTTCAAAATTCTTCCTATCGCTTGAAGATGATTTAATGAGAATTTTCGGAAGTGATCGTATCGCAAAGGTTATGAACACTCTTGGGATGGAAGAGGATGAGCCTATTGAGCACAAGATGATCACTAATGCGATTGCTAAAGCTCAAAAGAAAGTTGAAACTCATAACTTTGAAATCAGAAAGCACCTTCTTGACTTTGATAACGTTATGAATGAACAACGTCGTGTTATCTACCGTATCCGTCGTGACATCCTTTCAGATGAAGACAACCTTGGATTCGTAAAAGAGATGACAGAAGATGTTGCAGATAACTTATATGAAAATTATCGTCCGCAAAAGAAAGTTCCATTAGAAGACCTTCCTTGGGAAGATATGAAGTCTGGCTTTAGTGCAACTTTTAACACTGAATATGAAGTAAGCGCTGTAGAATGTTCAGAAAAATTTGAAGGAAATGTTAGTAAGTACTTTGAAGAAAGAGCTAAGGAAATCCTAGAAAGCAAATTAGCTGGATACGATGATAGACAAGTAACTTTAGCTCTTAGAGAAATTCTACTATCAACTTTTGATCAACACTGGAAGGATCACTTAAGAAATATGGATCACCTTAAAGAAGGGATCAATCTTAAGGCCTACGCACAAAAAGACCCTCTTACAGAATATAAGAGAGAAGCATTTAACCTTTTTGAACAAATGCGTGTTGATGTAAAAGCAAGTGTTGTACGCAACATGTTTACTGTTCGTCTTTACACTCAAGAAGAAATTGAGGAACTAAGACGTGAGCAAGAAGAAGCACTACAAAGACAATTAGAACTTCTAAAAGCACAAAGAATTGCTGAAGAAGAAGGTCTAGATGAGCCTGTACAACAACAACAAGCTCCACGCTCTCGTGGCCAAGTTAAAGTTGGAAGAAACGATGCTTGTCCATGTGGTTCTGGAAAGAAATTTAAACACTGTCACGGATCATAATTAATATGTCAGATGGCGATAACAAAAACGATTTAACACGTATTGAAGACTTGTCAGAGTTTCTTCATCAAGGTGATGATGAACTCGACAAGCTTCTTGCTGATCTCGATGAGTCAGATGATGGCCAATCAAATGAACAGGAAGATGAACAAGAAGATGAGGCGGAAATCGAGTTAGCGCCATTTGAGTATTCTAATAATTCAAATGACTCCGAAAACGAGTTTGACGATGAAGCCGAAAATTACGAAAACTTCTCAGAAGAAGAATCGTATGACGAAGCCGATTACGCGTTTGACGGGCCAGAGCTTGAAGATGAAGAAAGTGGCCAAAAAAGTGATGAAGAGCAAAGCTTTGACAACTTTGACAACTTTGACAATTTTGAAGAGTCTGACAACTTCGACGAGGTCGACGACTTTGAAGAGTCTGATGACTTAGATAGTGTTGAAGAAGAGCAAAGTGACGATGAAGATTCAAGCTTTGAAAACTTCCCGACTTTTCAAGAAGATCAAGAAGATCAAGAAGATCAAGAAGAAGACCAAGAAGCAGACGAAGAAGCTGAAATCGAGCTCTCACCTCTTGAAGAAGACCAACCAGAATACGAAGCTGAGAGTGAAGTTGAACAAGAAGAGTTTGTAGCACCACAAATTGAGTCCTATGAACAAGTTGAAACACCTCTTACGGCGACTCCTGAAACAGTCGCACCTGAAATAAGGCCGGCCCAAGACTTTAGAGAAGTTAGAGATTTTGCGGCCAATTCAACATATGGAAAGGTAGCGATTGGAGGCAATCCTCCATTTTCAATTCTTATGCAAGGAATAGTTCCTGGAGAATACGACGAGAGTATTCTTGCTATTTTGAATGAGCACGGACTCTTAGGTGACAATGAAGAACTTTATCGAACAAGCTTAGAGAGTGGACAACTTCTCATCGCCCAAATTGGTGAGTTTAGTGCAATTTACTTAGCAGGAAAATTACGTCGCTTTTGTCGTGTGATAAAACTAGGTCTTGCTCATGAAATTCATGCTAGTCCAAACTATGACCATAGCGATCAAAGAGGATTAACAGGGCCACGCTCAATTAATCAGAATCAAACGAAGCACTTTATAAGAAATGACAGGGATTTTACGCAAGAAGATGTCTTATTAAGCTCTTCACACTTCGTCCCGGGATATTTGATAACACATAGCCTTGGACCAATGCAAATCAATGAAGTTATTGATGGCAATGAGTTTAATGATATTAAATCCATTAACCTAATTGAATATTTCAGCGAATTGTTTAGGGAAAGTGCGTTTAAAAAGGGTGCTAATGCAATTATCTCAATTCACTTTACAGTTAATCACCAACGCAGTGATTCGACATCAAATAATATCATTATCATGGCCCATGGGGACTATGTCGTTCTAGAAGAGAACAAAGCATAGCTAAATAGACAATTATGATTAGCAATTTAAGCGAAACAAAAGATTTTTATAGCACTATTATTATTGGTGGTGGCATCGTTGGAGCGGGAGTTTTTAGAGATTTAAGTCTCCACGATATTGATACTCTTCTTATCGATAAGAAGGACTTTGCCTCTCAAACAAGTTCAAAAAGCTCGAAGATGCTTCACGGAGGAATTCGTTATCTTGAAAACTTTGACTTCCCTCTCGTCTGGGAGGCACTACATGAGAAGAATCTTTGGTTAAAACTTGCACCGCACCTTTGCTTTGAAGAAAAATTCTATCTACCCATATACTCTGATTCGATTCGTCCAAAATGGATGATTAGAATTGGATTATTCTTATATGATTTACTATCAAGCTTTCAAAATTCTCCTTATGAGATGAAAAACAAGATTGAAACGCTTGAAATAAATGCAGATCTTAAAGAAGAGGATCTAAAAGGAAGCGGTGTCTACCACGATGCTGTTGTACATGACGGACGCCTAACCATTGAAGTTTTAAGAGACGCTGCAATCAATCCACGCTGTCATGCTCTTAATCATATAGGACTTGAAAATTATGAATTTCTTAATGATGGTAGAATTCGTGTCATTTTGAAAGATGAGATCGAAGGTGTGACTAAGGAAGTTTTCTGCAATGACATCGTTTTTGCAACAGGGCCTTTTACGGATAAAGTTCTAGCAAAGTCTGCGCAAATACATTGGAATCCACAACTTCTACCATCACGTGGAAGTCATATTTGGATCTCAAAAGAGCGCCTTAAGATTAAAACAGCAATTCTACTAACACCAAATGATGGAAGAGTAATCTTTGTCATTCCGCAAGCTGATCGTATACTTGTAGGAACGACAGAGTCTAAAGTAGAAGAAGAGTACTTTGATTTACAGCCGACTGCAGAAGAGATCACTTACCTATTAGCAAATTTAAACCAATATTTTCCAAAAGCTAAAATTCAAGAAGATGATATTCTCTCATCATTTGCAGGAATAAGACCTCTTGTTAAAGATGACTCGACAGCAACTCTTGGAAAAACAGCACGCGTACACAAATACTTTCAACCACTAAAGAATTGCCATGTTCTAGTTGGCGGCAAGTACACAACATTTAGAACGATGGCCCAAGATGTTGCAAGATCGATAGTACACAAACATAAGAAGGCCTATATTCAAGATAAGACCCTCGCTGAATTTCGCTTCAAAATGCGCTACAACCCATTTAAGCAAAAAGGTTTTACTCCTGAGCAAGAAGCGCAAGTGAGAAAGTATGAATTTATTCGTTGTGAAGAAGACTTTAACAGACGCCTCTAATTTCTTAGCTGCGTCTGTTAGAGAAGTAATTAGAAACGTAAATAAGCACCTGCGATTGCTCTAAATCCACTTAAAGAAATTGTATTCTCAACTGTTGAACCGCCGGTTTCGATGCTAAAAGTTGATGAGCTACTGAAGTAGTCACCTTTTGCATAAAAACCAAATCCTGAATCTAGTGTATACTTAATCCCACCACCAACATTCATATAAGTACCTGAACCTGATAAACTCTCAGTTGTCGATGATCCAGCATTTTGTGGAATTTCGTTAAGAGAAGTCATCGATAAACCAAATCCTACTTCTACGTATGGGATAAAACGATTCGTCGCAAGAGGGTTGAAAATGTGGAAGTTAACTGCTCCACCAAAGTCAATTGAAGAAGACGTTGAATCTGAAATTCCATTGCTTCCTGAATAGTAACCAACACTGGCCTTTAAAGAAAACTTTTGTAAAAAACTTTGCGACTTAGGAAAGAACAACTCAAACTCTCCAGCAAAGCCCAGTGTACTTAACTCAGCATCAGAGCTAACTCCAACGTTATCATAAGTACCACTTAGCATATTAAAGCCGGCCGATACATTTAGGGCCATATTTTTATCTAGAATCTTACTTGGTGTCGGCTTTGACATCGTTTGATTACTAGAAAAAGAAGTTGTTTTAATTGCATCAAGCTCACTTTCTTCATCAAAGCTTTCTGACATTGATTTAGAAGGTTGTGAATAGGCACTTCTTTGCTCAGGAGCTTGACGATTTATATCAACAGGCTCGCCCATTTGTCTTCCTGCAGGAAAAGTTGCTTGTAGAGATTTAGAGCGATCACTTGTCAATTTAACAGGTGATGAAATTTTTAAATTTGCAACCTTATCTCTTTGAATTTCACTAGGCTTAACAATGCGGTAAATACTCCAAACAGAGCGAGACGGTGTCGCTTTAATACAGACGGCCCTTGCAAAGACACCAGTTGTGATAAAGAACTTAGCGTGATCTCCAATGACTAATCCATCTTCTAATCCTCGATTCATTAGAATCGTCTTCTTTGAAGATGATGTTTGAAGAATTCTGAAAGTTAACTTCTCATCAATATCGAGAGCGAGAACACTCGAACTCAACAGAGTAATGAGTGAAATAGAGAGAATTTTTAATAAACGTCCTGTCATATCATTTCCTTAAAAAAATATACTTAAACTAGCTATAAATTTTAAATTATTAATTGTTTGATTAAGTTCAAAGTTAGAAGCATCTGTCGCATTAACCTCACTAATCGGGCTTAAACTAAGAAGCTCATAATTTAATTTGGCACCTATTCCATAGCCAAACATATTACCCTTTTCATAATCTCTAAAAGTTGAAATACGAGTTTTGATACCTAGTGAAATTGAGGGTAAGGCCACTAATTCATAGTCATAGCTATAATTAGTGAGTCTTGGCGAAGTTGTCTCACCTGTACCACGCTTTATCCCTAGGCCAACATAAGCAAGCAGTTTATTTCGAACATAAGGTGCATTGTAAAAATAGTAATTCACGTGGGCGCCAAAATTCATATAAGTCATGCGGCCATTGATCCCACCTAAATCAACATTTAGATTCGAAAGATCAAGCCCAAAGTCAACGCTCCATTTTTTTAATGAATCATGTGCTCTAATAAGATGAAACTCATATGAAGCGGCAAGGCCATATCCAAGATTCTGATGATTGCTATCAGAGTCTGTATAATTTGGCATAAGGTTAGAGATAAAACTTAATTGCACTTCATTACCACTTTCAATTGAAAGTACATTTTCTCGCCTAAATTTTTCGCGAGCAATTCCAGAAGATTTTAAGTAGCGACTAAGTTGTTCACTATCCATATCGGCAGACCACAGGGGGCCTTCTTTATCTAAGACGGCCTTAGCTGACTTCGTCACTCGATTCTTTGCTCTTTCTCGTGCAAGACTTTCTTCCATAGCATTTGGAATTGATAAATTTGAATTTGCACCGGTTAGATCTGGCTTTCCACTATAAAGCATTTCCTTATATCCATCTTGTGCAGCAGAAATTTTAATTAATTGATCTTTATTTTGTGCTCCCATTTGAGCATCAAATTCTTGTGCAGATAATTTTGAAGTATCAACAGGCTCTAGCTGGGAGTCCACATACTTATAGCGAAGTCTGCCATCCCTTACGATAATTTCATCACCGTTTCTTAGTTGCGTCTCTTTTGTCACTTTATAGATCGTCGAGTCATCAATATCCTGAGCATAATTCTTATCACTTGGCGTTTCTTTATCTTGAATTAAGTCCGTAGGAACCTGTCCATCAATTGCATGCTGATTATTAAATTCAGTTTTTTTCGACTCATATGCCTTAATTTCATAAACAGGCTTTTTCTTATAGCGGCCACTTGCAGTTTGAGAGCGAATTTGTAGAGCAAGTGTCGCATCAGGCGCGAAGTTTGCACGATTTATCTTATCTCCAGAAATATCCTTGAAGTACCAGTAAGATTCGCGATCAGACACTTTTAAGAGTTCAATGCTACCTAGATAAAGATACTTAGGCTTTTGGTAGTCACCAATGCGCATTGACACATCGGCCACGTCACCAGTTTTAAGTCCGGTAAGCTTACCGACAGAAAGCTTTAAGGTGCGTCCAGATTGAGAAAGGGCCACAACTTTTGCCTGCATCATGGCATAAGTATTTGCCATCAATAAATTTAGCAAAAGTATCATTACGAATTGTTTATATTTATCCATATATTTAATTATAACGAATGGAAGTATTTGAAACAATATGGTAAGGTATGTATATTTTTACAAAATTATGCCACGGTGCACCATGAGTGAACGGAGGAAGATATGGCCAAAAGAAAGAAGAATATTCAAATTTTTCGATACGAATGCCAAATGACTGGCGAAGTTTACAAAACAACAAAGAAAGCAGCTAATCCAGATGACCTAGTTAGCGTAAATGCATACTACGATATGCATCCAGAAGAAGATGATCGCCCTGAGGAAATTAAGAAAGAATTAGGAATTGAGTAAAATTTAATAAAACGGAGTTTTTAAATGGCACACCACAAAGTCATTATTATCGGATCAGGTCCTGCTGGTTACACAGCGGCCCTATATGCATCTCGTGCAAACCTTGGACCTCTAGTTATTGAAGGACATGAGCCAGGGGGACAATTAACGACAACAACTGACGTTGATAACTTTCCAGGATTCCCAGAGGGAATTATGGGGCCAGAGCTTATGGCCAATATGAAGAAACAAACTCAGAGATTTGGTACTGAATACCTGAGTGGTTTCGTCACTGATATTGATACAACAAAGAGACCATTTACTTTAACAGTTGATGGTGACAAAACTTATACTGCTGATGCAGTAATCCTAGCAACAGGTGCCTCAGCGAAATACCTAGGCCTTCCAAATGAGAAAGAACTTATTGGTAAAGGCGTAAGTGCTTGTGCAACTTGTGACGGATTCTTCTACCGCGACCGTGTCGTTCACGTTGTTGGTGGTGGAGATACTGCAATGGAAGAAGCAACTTTCCTTACAAAGTTTGCTTCGAAAGTTTATGTTGTTCACAGAAGAGATGAGCTACGTGCATCTAAGCCAATGCAAGAGCGCGCTTTCAATAACGAAAAGATTGAATTCGTATGGGATAGTGCTGTAACAGAAATCATTGCTGATGCAACTGGTGTTACTTCAATCAAAGTTGAAAACTTAAAAACTGGTGAAGTATCTGAAAGAAAAACTGATGGCCTATTTATGGGTATCGGACATAAGCCAAATACTGATTTCCTAAAAGGAAAAATTGAACTTGATGATCATGGGTTTATCGTGACTCAAGGAAAGCACCCTGATACAAGCGTTCCAGGTGTTTTTGCTTGTGGTGACGTTCAGGACTCTTACTATCGTCAAGCAATCTCTGCTGCTGGTTCTGGTTGTCAGGCGGCGATCAGAGCAGAAAGATTCATCGAAGAAAACGAATAATCTTAAAAATAAATTGTGGCCTAGTCTATTAACTAGGCCACATTATCTGAAATATACAACTCTACCCTTTCAACTGTTTCATTAAAAAGTCGCTTTACAACCTTACTACCATTTTTAAGTCGCTCAACCATATCTTCATATTCAATTAGCGATCCCTTCGCAACAGACTTTAGGCCAACAGCGCCTTCTTTTAATTGTTTTGCCACGAAAAAATATAGATAAAGATCAGCACACTCTTTTTCGTTTAAATCATGCTCATCAAAAGCATTAATTTTTAAGTCATTGGCCTCAATTGAGATTTGAGGTTGAAAATCTTTTTCAAATAATGGAGTGATCTCACTCGTACGAATAGTAAGATTTCCGCTACCTTTATTAAAGATCATAAGTCGTGCAATACAGGCCTTAAGCTCTGAAATATTTCCTGGCCAATCATAATCAAGCAGCATTTTTTGAACACGATGAGAAAGTCGCTTCTTTGCAGTATGATTCTTTAAACTATATTGCGATATGAAGTAATTTGCGAAGAAGAGAATATCTTCCTTTCTTTCAACTAATGAAATTGTTTTAAAACTTGGTATGGCCAACTCTGGAATATAGTCAGTACCTGTAAACATAGTTCGATAAGACTCTCTCTTATCAACTGTATTAATAATATAATTGGCAACACTAGTTGATAGCTTATCAAGGCCCTTAAATATAACGTGGCCATTAATAACGCGATCCCTGATCTTGTCAACGATATCATCAATATCTTTTTTGGTCATTTTGGCATAGCAATTAACAATTTCAATATGCGTGTTAGCGGTACTTGATTGCCTTGCAATTCTTTCACATAGAAAATACTTTCCACTTCCTTCACCACCATAAATATAGACAGGGCCTCTCTCATTTGGAGCACTATATTGCTCAAGAAAAGATTGGGCACCCTTTGCAAAAACACTAATCCCCATAGATGTGTTGAAGGCAACATCCGCCTCATAGTCATCGCTGTGATATTCTTCATATTCCTCAATTTCATCACTCTTATAAAAGTAAAGAAGTCCAATTACTCGGGCCAAAAACATAGCCTGCTTAAGGTCATTATCCGTAAATAGCTCATTCTTTTCTTTATTCGAGAAATTTAAAATACCAAAGATATTTTCATTGTGATCAAAGATCGGACACATCATATATGTTGAAATAGTCGTATTATTAACGACTTCATACATATTAAAAAATTCATCACTAGAAAGAGATTGAGAAAATTTTGATTTGATTCCACGAGGATGATTATAAAGCTCTTCTAGAATACCAACGATTGGATATTCAATTTCTTTCAATTGATTTGTCTGAAAATCAAATTCACTGAATGTATGCTCATCGTGTCCCACAATAAATGCTCGTGCATCGCGGGCCTTTACTATTCTTTGAACTTCTATGATAAATAATTTTATTAATTCGACTTTGTTACGATAATTTTTAAAAATATGAAACAAATCAAGGATCATAGAAACAGAAACATTATCATCAATATCCTTATCAAAGTTATTATCAGAATCATAATTTCCAGCAACAGCTTCATTTAAGACCATGTCATACATGAGATTTCTTAAGCGTCTTTTACCCATTGATGAAACGAGCTCAGTCATAAGATTCATAATATTTTCGACTTCATAATCAATAAACTCAAGGCCAAGGTAGTTATCGCCAATATTGTTAAAATTTGGCCTATAACGTCTAAGCTTTACTGTTTGAAAAAGACGAATTTTTTTGAAACGAATTTCGATTTTGAAAATCTGACTATCAACATACTCTCCTATGAGAACACCAATACCAGTTGTTGAAATATTATCGACAATGACATTAAAAGAATTTGAAGTAGAGTCTCCAATCATTTCATAGAGAATACACTCAATATTATCTGACTCTTTTAGTTTGATACGATAGTTTCTTAGCTTCTTCATATGAATAGTTATCGACTAGTAAAATTACTAACTTTAACTACAAGACATATAAAAATTCTAAAGAAATCGTCGATAAGGGAGTATCTCCAATCGAGCTAAAAATTGAGGAATAATTGAAGTTTAATATTCAAAATTACAAATTTTTCAAATCATATCGTTTTCCAATACATGAAGACGACAAAGTTAGTGCAGAAGTTAGCACAATTGAGCGTGAAAACATAAAGCATAACAGTGTTAGAATCGACTCAATCAACTTATCTGGATTAAATTTCATCTGCTCTCAAAAATACACATTGGGAGAGAAAGTAAAAATCAAAATTCAAACGAAAAGACTATTTAATAACTGGGACTTCGAGCTAACAGGCATAATTATTCGATCTTTCATTTACTGTGAGGATGTAACAAAGACAATCTATGGTATCTCTATTGAACCAAATTCTCAGACAACAGTATTAAAGTACTTCTTAAAAGACTTTTTATCACATTACAGAACCGCAAAACTCAAAGATAAGCTCTTTCAAATCTGCCAAAACAAAATTAAGATCAACCGAGATGACGGTGTTGAACTATTTTCACTTTTTCAAAGTTTGATTCAAAAGACTTATAGTGGAAAAATCATTGATATTTTAAATGAACTTCCTAGCATCTTTCGTTGTGAGAATTATCACATCTTTCTTTTTGATGCCAAAACTGGTGAATTTGAAATAGAGCGAACAAATAGTGACGTGACTCCAAGGGATCACAGCTTTAATAGCATTTTAAAAGAAGCCTATTTCAACAAAGTCATTATCAACAAGAGCTTTCATGAAAAGAAGGCAACGGGTGTTGACCTTGAAATAAAAAACATTCTTATGTCTCCTATCGTGAATCATAATGGAGAAAGCATTGGTATCATTTGCATGTCAAATAGTGTCTCTGGCGGAAAGTTTAATTTCACTATGATTGAGAATATAAAGATCATCGCAAGTCTTATCTCTTATTTCTATGAAGGTAAGAAGCATACAATAAGTAGTGAAAAAGTAGAAAATAAACTTCCTGATCACTTCATATTCAGCGATAAATCACAAACTGGACAGTCGATTATCAACACATTAAACACCATAAAAAACACAAGAGAGAATCTCTATATTCACGGTGAAGTTGGACTGGGAAAAAGCGCCTATGCTCGATATATTTGCGGAGACAATAAAGAAAATATTATCGATTTTAATGATGAAGAAGTGGCCAACCATAAGAAGTTAGAGCAAATAAGTGATCTTACAAACAAGGGAATCAAAGACCTCATTGTTAAAAATATTGAGATGCTAGGCTATGAGGATCAAGCGACTTTCTATAATATTATTAGATCCCTAAAGATTAGAATTGTTACAATTGCCACTAATGATCTTAAGGCGCTTGAAAAGAATGATATTATCCTTACTGATCTTTATAATCTAATAACAACAGTTAAACTCAATGTACCGCCGCTACGACTTCGTCGAGCTGAAATTGTTGAAATAGCCAAGCACTATATCAAATACGAATGTAGCAAAAGAGCAATACCGATAAAAAAACTATCTCAAGAATCGATAAATGAATTAGAGGCCGCAAACTGGGACTTTAACAACAGTACACTTCATTCTTTAATTGTAAAGGCCATTCTAAAGACCGAGTCAAACGAGCAAGTAATTCATCTTATGCTTAAAACAAGGGATTCCAAAAAAATCGTCAATAGCGACAAAAACGCTCAACTACAAGAGTACATCCTTAACACCTTAAATTCATGTGATAAGTCCATCTCTTATAAGAATACTGAAAGTATTTTTGTAGAAAATTTAATGAGAAAAAAAGCTTCTTAGATTTGACAGACCCAGACCAAAATTGAAATAATTTTATTAACAGATCACGGATCGATCTGAGAGTTTACATTTAGTAACTAAAAATTGCATCGGATAGCAATTTTAAAAAGACCAGGGAAGGTATCAATGAGTAATTTCTTTAAGTACAATACACTCAATATTTCACTATCTAGACAAACTCGCACTTGTAACGTTGTTGTTGCTAACAATGAGCAGTTTTTCAATACTTCAACGTACTTAAATGAACTCGAACACTTCTTTGATTGGTTAACTAATAAAATTGAAATTCATTCGGTAGTTTTTAAATTTGCTAGTGATGATATTGAATTATTCAAGAAAGAAGAATTAAGATTCTTCGATGAAGTAAACCTTGGTAATACCCTACAGCAACTCGCAAGGTTAAGTTGGGGACAACTATTATTACCACAGACGATCCTTTGGTCATTTCAAAAATCAGCTTGCCCATTTAGTCTTGAATTAGCTATGGGTGGTGATATTCGCTACTGTGCTCCTTCTTTTAGTGTGACATTTAACCAACTTGATAAGGGAATCACACCAATGGCCGGTATGAATACCCTTACTAATGAAAAAGCAAATAGTGCAAAGCTTATGCAATACCTACTATCTTCTCAAAGCGTAGGTGCCGATGCTCTTATAAGCGCAGGCCTCATCGGTAAAATCCTTTACAGCGAAAATGAACTTGAAGATATTGTAACTCGTATTTCTAAACAGTCTCCTACTGCAAGAATTCAAACAAAGAGATCATTTAACAACGCTCTTATTAAAGCAATGGAAGATGACCTTTTAGAGGAAATTACTTTTGCTAACTCAACGTTGGCCACAGGTGACTTTAAAAACTACGCAAATGGGAAGGACTTCATTAATCCACGCGACTTTGCCCGTGTTTTAAAGCAAACTCCTACTGTTGCAGAGGCCATCTAGCCTAAGAACGGCCCACCTCCTCTTCAAATAGGTGGGCCAAACAACTGATTTCACGTGAATTTCTCTCTAAAATATAGCTCACCATAAAATATTTACACAAAACCACGTAATACACTTTTTTCGTGTTATAACTTCCTCGAACAAGAAAACAAAAATATTGAATGAGGAGAGAATATGAAAAAGTTAATGATTGCACTTTCACTACTTACAGCAGCGAGCTCTTTTGCAAACTGTAAGCAGATTTCGAAACACGTTAAAATTTATGAATGTAGAGATGTAATTGCCAAGCACGTACTTAAAAAAGGTAAATGTTGGTACAACGATAATATGTATATCGAATCATATAATGCCTTTGCAGGTGTAGCTTTTGTGGAGGAAGTATATTTAAAAGATGAGAATCATAATCTGCTTACTGAAAGAAGAACTGTTCTTAGCACGACAAGTGGAACAAGTGCCGGAGTGCAGGCCATGGACTCATACTGGGATTGTCGTAAGGCCATGAATAATCTTGAAACTTACACTCTAGTAGAAGTTAAAGATCTTTATGGAATTGAACAGTAACAAATCAAATTAAATTAAAAAATAAAAAAGTAAACGGAGAAAATTATGAAGAATATTATTTTACTACTATCTATACTAGCAACTACAAATATCCTTGCAAGCACATGGTGTGAAAAAGGTAAGCATGATGAGAACTACAAGTGTCGTGTTTCTATAAATGAATATGCATTATCTGTAGGACAATGTTCTCCCTTTCCATGGCCAAATGGAGATGTTGAATATAGTGCAAAAGCAATGGCCGTCGAAGTATTTCAAGAGTTTGAAGTAAATGACAAGAATGAAGTAGTTTCAGATATTAGATATAACTATATTACAAAACAATCAGTATTCTCTGGAGTCTATGCAATGAGAACGATGAAAATTTGTAATGAAAAAAGAAAAGCGACTCCTACTCACAAACTCGCTGATATTAGAAAAATGTATGGATTAAAATAATTAAAAACTAGGCCCATTTTAAGTGGGCCTTTATTATACTGGTCTTAATTCAAAATTAGCTAGCTGTGTAGGAAGCTTAGAGATATCTCGGGCCAAGCCTAGAAGGAATCCTCCCCCTCCGGCGCCACAAAGCTTTAAATAAAAATCATCTGACTCAAGCCCCTCGCTCCAAAGATCACGATAGAGAGCAGGAATCATCGGATTAAAATGTTCAAACTGAAAAGATGACAGCTCTTTAAACTTCTTCCAAAGTTGTTCGCGATCATCAGCAATATAGTACTTAATGCACTCATCTGAAATAGGTGTTAAAACACGATCACAAAGATAGGCAAAATCCTTAGATGAACACTTTTCCATAAAAAGATTTACCAATGGCTCAGTTCTTCTTGCACGGCCAGTATTTAAAAGGAAAAGCCCTGGCCCTTTGGAATCATTTTTAAGAACAACTTCAGTTAGTTGCTTCTTACTATCAATTAATAGTGGAACATTTAGATAGCTTATAAGCGGATCAACTCCAGATGAAGAGCCATGAAAATGCGACTCCATTTCTTTAAAACAATCTTTTAAGAATGCGATATCATTTCTTTGTTCATCACATATACGAGCATAGCGATCGAAAACGGCTGCACAAAGAGCACCAGAGCTCCCAACACCATAACCTTGAGGGATAGTCGACTTAAATCTAATACCGCTAGAAATATCAAAAGAAAAAGATTGATGATCAAAGTTAAAGCTTAGCTTCCCTTTCTCATTTTGTTTTTTTAAGTATTGAGAAAATGCAGAAAGCTCAGAATCAATTCCAGTATTTTGATCTTCTGGAAAATTTAATTTCCCATCAAAAAGAGCATATGGCATTGCTAATGCTTTTGAAGAACGAATAATTGAATACTCACCAAAAAGAAGAATTTTAGCACTGAAGCTTCCGATATTTTCCATTATGATTCTCGATTTAGAAACTCAACCTCAACACCATTACCCATGTGATCATGGATAACAATCTCATTATGACACAGCTTAGTTACTTCTTCTTCGATGAATTGACGTACCTTCGCTTCATCTTCTTTCAAATAAAGAATGTGAACATTTGGACCAGCATCAAGAGTGAAACATATCTTTGCGCCTGATTGTGCTCTGAAGTTTCTAATCTTTGCAATAATGGCCAAAGTATTCGGTTCCATAAGAATAAATGATGGTTTTGAATTCATCATCAGGCCATGTAGTTCTAGCGCCTCGGCTTCAACAATTTCAGCAAAAGAATTAAAATCACCACTACTTAAAGCAAAGCAAAGTGAATTAAAGTTATTACATGCATTTAAAAAACGCGTCTTTGCAAATGGATGAGTATTCATAAGAGCGTGACCAGCTGTTGAACTAACGGCCTTTTCACTTGCACTTACAATAGCAATAGAATCACAGATACCTTCAAAAGACTTATCAAAGCTATCAAGCCCAATTGCATAGTCTTGAGAACTACCTTGAACAGATTTTCCCCAAATCGACATTTTTGGAAAAAGCGAGCGAGAAGCACTCCCTGATCCTAATCTGGCCATAAAAGAAGCTTTCTTTAGATAGTACTCTTCGTCGTGATCTTCTTCAGTAACAAGCTTCTCGATTTCACATAGTGCACTTGCAAAGTTAGACATTGAAGCAGCGGAAGAAGCAATCCCTGAAGAATGAGGAAATGAGTTCATTGAATCCATTTCAATATTGCACTCATTAATGAATGGGAAGAATTCGATGGCGCGATTAAAGAATTTCTCAACACGTGCCTGAAACTTTTCATTCTTAAGAGATTCAAATTTAAAATCTAATTCAAATTTATTAGATTTAGAAATCTTATAAGTTGTTAAAGTGTGAGCATTATCAAGTGTCACACTCAGTGAAGGATTAGAAGGCAGTTGCTCCCCATATTTCCCCCAGTACTTGATTAATGCAATATTTGAAGGGCTCTTTACTGTGAAAGAGCGGCCTTCATTTAATTTTTCTATATTATAATTCGTTAACTTGAAATTAGTGGACATTATTAGCTTCAACTTTTGGATCATTATCGACAATTAAATCACGGTAAGGAATGATAACCTTTAGGCCTTTTTCCTCAAAGTAATTTGAAACGTACTTTCTATTATTCATTGTTGAAGCAAGAATGAAATCTCCACCCCATGCACCAAGTGATTTGATTTCTCCATCAAAGTCACTAAACGCCTCTTGCTTAATAGGTTTAAGCTTTAACTGCTTTCCAATGATTTCTTCGTGAGCACGAATTAAGAAATTAAACTCTTCTTGTGTCTTTGCCGCAGCAATCTGATTTGAAAGTTCACTAATTGTATTAATTACTTCCGGTGAATGCGGACGTAATTGATTATAATATTCAATAGCGTCACGAGAATTTTTCTTATGACCTAGATAAATAAAGTATAAATTATTTTTAAATGATGGATTAAATTCTACAGGTGACCACTTTGGCCCATCACCACTTTTTTGATAGATAATTGGATCATCACTTTGCGCACAAGCAATGTCATAACCTGATCCACCTAAAGTATTAAATGCTAACTCAAATGGTGAAACCATCGCCCAATCAGCGATATTATGAATTAATGTCGATGAAGACCCAAGTCCCCATTCTAGAGGGAATCCAAGTTGTGTTACAACATGAACATCAACACCATCTCTTAGAAAGTGCTTATTCTGTCTTCTGGCCTGTCTAAGCATTTGCTGTAGAACCATCATCTCTTTCGTTGGGTTTTCATTTAAGATATTGAAGTGCCAAAACTCAAAGATAACTTCAAACCATAATTTTCCGGCCGGATCATATGACTTCCAATATAACTTTGGGTCAAAAGAAGCCGAATATTGTACGCGAAGAGATTGTCCAACAGTTGTTGGTAGACCAAGTGCTTGAGCACCATCTAAAACAAAATACTCTCCAGATAGAAGTAGTTTTCCATGTCCAAAATATAATTGGCCATTCTTTGGAAGTTCAAGAAATTGCTCTCCTTCCAAATACTTTAAAATTGTGTTGCTTGTGTGTGTTGTGTTCATAATTTAGTTTCTTAAACTCTCTAGTTGTTCTCTTACTGCACTAAACGAAACAACCTTGTCCGCAAAGTATTCAGCAATCTTTTCTTTCTCTTCATTATTAGCTTCAAGTTGTCCCAATATATTCATTAGGTGCATTTTCATGTGTCCTTTTTGAATACCACTTGTCACTAAACTCTTTAGAGCTGCAAAGTTTTGAGCAAGTCCTACACTTGCTGTAATCATCATTAGCTCATTTGCACTTGGACGCTCTAATATATCAAGAGACATCTTCGCTAGAGGATGTAGCTTTGTTAATCCACCAACAGTTCCCAATGCTAATGGAATTTCAATTTCAAATAAGAACTTATCCCCTTCAACCTTACAATTAGTTAATGAGCGATACTGTCCATCTCTTGCAGCATATGTGTGCCCACAGGCTTCAACTGCTCTAAAATCATTTCCTGTCGCAATAACAACTCCGTCAATACCATTGAAGATACCTTTGTTATGAGTTGTTGCACGATGCGGATCAATATGAGCGATGCGAACTGCACGTGAAAATTTTTGTACAAAAGTCTTTGCATCCATTCCAAGACTCTTTTCATTTAAGTCTTCAATCGGACACTCTACCCATGCACGGGCCTTACAATTAGGCGTATAATTAGAAAGGATACACATAATAACTTGTACATGCTCTCCTAGCTTTTCTTCTAAATATTTACCAACAGCTTCTAAAACAGAATTAATGAAGTTTGCCCCCATTGCATCACAAGTTTCAAATGCCATTTTGATTTGGTAGTAATTCTCTTCTTTATCAGTTAGATCAACTAATTCAATCGAGCGAATTCCACCACCTCTCTTATCCATATTAATTGTTAATGGAGTCAGAGAGTTTAAAATATCGATTTTTCCGTTTTCAAAGAACTCTTTAAGTTGCGCCTTCTCACCTTCGTAAACAAAGTGCACTTGTCCTATCTTTTCACTTCCAATAATTTCGGCCTTGAAACCACCACGAGAACTCCAAAATTTTGCAGCTTTTGAAAGAGCAGCAACAACAGAGCTTTCCTCAATAACCATTGGAACGTTATAAACTTTTTGATTTAATACAAAATTTGGAACCACACCATATGGTAGGTAGAAATTTGAGATGGTATTCTCAGAGAATTCATCAAAAGTATTTTGTAATTTTTGATCCTGATGCCAGAAAGAGAGAATTTGTTCCTTTGAACCTGTCTCGAGATTTTTGGAGATAAAATCAACTTTCTGCTCTTTTGTTAGTTTTGAAAAACCTTGAATCAATTTCAATTTTCACTCCTTACACTAAGGTATGAATTAGCAAATGCTAGACCTGCTTTAATTTGTGTAACTTGACGACTTACACTTTCATAGTCAACCATGGCCGTCTTTAAAAATTCACTGGCCATACCAAAAATGGCATTTCCTTTTGAGAGTTTACAAAGGTAGAAACCATCAAGATATGACTTAATTCCACCTGAGATAATAAAGTTCTTACACCTTACTTGCTCTCCTAATTGATCGATAATCTGATTGCTCATTTTTACCATTTCTAGGGCAGTATGGCCAACATGACACAGAGGTTCATGAATAGATAAGTCATTGGAATTTCTAATATATTCAAGTTTAGAAAAATTTGTTCCACCAAAGGCAGCAAATTCTATTGCGGCCAGATCCATTTGCATAAGGGCGGCCAAAGATTTTGGTCCCATTCCCTGTCCAACTTCTTTAACAATGATAGGAAAATCAAACTCTTCTAAACATATTTTTATAATTTCTAACGGCGAGCGCTTGATGATATCGCCTTCCGGCTGGAACCATTCTTGTGCAGGATTAACGTGAATAATTAAACCATTTGCACCAAGAGATGAGACCACATCACTTGCTTTATTAAGAGCACCTTCATCAATCAACTCTTCTAGTTGTGCCACACCAAGATTTGCATAGAAAGGAGAATTTCCACAGTGTTTTGCAATATCAAAATCACTGAAGAACTGACTACGACTGTCTTTTGAAAGAAGCTTTCGACAAGAGCCAAGTCCGATACCAATTCCAAACTCTCCACAAGCACGTGCTAAATTTTCATTAATTTTTGCAGCGATGCCCGTTCCTCCAGTCATAGAAGAAACCCAAATAGGTAGATCTAACTTATGACCTGCAAAGTCTAGACTAAGATCGGGCACTTCTCTATTTCCACTAAAAAGAGGTTCATAGTAAAAGCGCTTATCAGCTAAGATGTGAGCTGTCTGTGCAGCATCTGTTAATTTGATATGCTCAAGCTTACGATCGCTTGTTGCCTGAGCGTCTAAATTGTCTTTTTTCATGTACATACCTAATGATTTAGGCAATTTAGCAGATTTTATTCGAAGCAACAACATTCCATTTATGCTTTGGAAAAATCTATCTGATTTGCTTGGCCTCTAAACAATTACTTTATGATAAGAATGAACTCTTTCTTTAAACCAGAAACTTCTTTGAGTAATTTCGACAACTTACCATATTTTAATTCTTCTTCCTCACCGTTAAGTTCCATCCCAACAAAGCCAAGACGCTCACCAAATACTTCAACAGACTCTTCAAGAAGTCTTGTTAAGCGATAGGGAGTATCCATTAGTATCTTAGGCATATCGACTTTTGCTAATTTCTTTAGAAATTCTTTGCGCTCCTCTGGTCTTCGAGGAGGGAAACCAGCAAAGGTGAAATTTGCACAATCAATACCAGATAGCGCTACAGCTAGTGAAATAGAATTACTATGAGGCGTACAAGTGACACGAATACCAAGTTCATGACACCTTTTAACTAGTTTTTGACCTGGATCACAAAAGGCCGGAAGGCCTCCATCGCTCATTAAATAAGCGTCTTTACCGCTTTGGATCTTTGAGATGAGATCGTTTTCTATCTCAACTTGAGTGTGCTCATTGAAGAGAATAAAGTCTTCAATAATCTCTCGCTCAAGTCCAAATCTTATCCAACGTCTACGACAAGGCTTTAAGTCCTCGATTAGAAAAAGACTTTGCTCACGCTTTTCAATAGCAGACTTTAATAAATTTAAAGCTGTAGTCTCAAGCGGGTTTTGCTCATCAATAGGAGTTGCAATTAAATATAGAGTTCCGTATTTACTTTGTTTGGCCATATCATTTATATATGATCAATTGGTTATAAACTCAAGATCGTGTATATAAATAATATGCAAAAAGCTTCAAAAATTTACGAATTATTTCTCTCTGTTACTCCAGGACTAGAAGTCTTTGCCAAAGAAGAGATAAAAGACTTACTAAGTAGCGTATTCTTCAGTGAAGTTGAGCTTGATTTAGAAGATGGATTAACACTCAAATCCAGCGACTTGTTCGTGCTTCTTACCATTATTAAATTTTTAAAAATTCCAACGAGAGTACTTCTTAGAATTGAAGAATTTAAAGCAAGAGATCTTCCTAAACTTTATAAGAAACTTACTAAAATAAATTGGAATGATTATATACCGACAACTGAGATTGAATTTAAAGTTAGCTCTCATAACTCGCGTTTATTTGATGATCGCAAAATCATTAAGGCCACAAAAGATGCAATAAGTGACTATCAAAAGGCCCAGCCTTTTAAAGCGAAGTACTCACAATTAGAATGGAGTCATCCACCGATAATCTTTTTACGCTTTGAAGAAGATATGTGCCAATTATCAATCGATTGTTCTGGTGAAAGATTAGATAAGAGAGGACATAAAATCCTAAGTGCCAAAGCACCGATGAGAGAATCTCTTGGGGCCGCTTTAATCCGTTTTATCAACGAAAATGAAGACAGTGACTATCCCCTGCTTGATCCAATGGCCGGCTCTGGCACAATTGTCAGTGAATACCTTTTACAAGACGAGCTTAATAATAAGAGAGCTTATAATTTTGAGAACTTTCCAATCTTTAGAAAACTTCCAGCAAAGAAGATAGAGATGGCACCTATTGAAATTGCCAGGAAGGCCTTTGCAAATGATATAAACCAAGACAATATCAAGGCGATCAAAAAGAATCTAGAGCAATATAATCTAGAGGTTACTCATGGCGATTTCTTTAAGATGAAAGAACTTAATCATGACAATATCATTATTGCTTGTAATCTTCCGTACGGAAAAAGAATTAAAACACAAAAAAATATCCACGACTTTGTGAATGACTTTTTCTCAAAAGCACAACAAATTGGCGCCAAAAGCGCCTATGCTGTTATCCCAGAGACATTTATCATTGATAAAAAATTTAAGATTCTAAGATCACAAAGGATCAACAATGGCGGAATCTGGATTCAATTTGTAAGAGCTAGCTTTATTTAATTTTTATAGGCCATTGTCTTAACACTTACACCACTAACGTGCGCAACAAGAATTAAGTCTCCAGTCTTAGCAAACTCTGTTTCTGTTCCATTAGTATGTGTAATTTTATGAACTCTAGTTGTTTTAACTTTTCCATCAGGCGTTGTTAAACGAAGCTCATCTCCTACACTTAGGGCGCGATCCTGCCCACGCATTCCCTTAATAAGAATGGCCATATGAGACTTTTTCACAACATCAACGACTTCACCTAAAAAGCCTTCGTCTTGACGTTGAGTGCGCTTATTTTTTAGCTTCTTAAAAAGTACATCAGACTTATTTACGTGAAAGAAACCACGAGTAGTAGAGTTGCCAAATTGTTCTTTAATTTCTTTTGCTTTATGCTTATCGAAGTCATTTACTAAAGAGATAACATCAGAAAGAAGGTTATTATTTTCAAGATGGCGCGTATCCACTCTTAAATCATTAACTCCACACTCTTTTAGTTCATCAATATATTCTAATAGAAATTGATCCTTCGTATTAAACATAAATGTTCCATGTTGATTTTCAACAATTGGAAAACCTTTATGCGGAGATTCTTCACTAGAGCCACTCACTTCAATATAGTCGTCTTCTAGTTTTTCATCTGAATACAAAGGAGAGACAAGATTACGAGGTGTATAGAAAAGTAAAATGCGACCAAATACAAGAAGCTCAGTTTCTACGCCCCAAGATTTAATTTCTGAGCAAAACTCTTTAACCACACTACTTGATAACTCAATTGATAAAACAATCTTTCTTAAACGCTCACCAATTAGTTTCTTCCAAACCTTGATTGAATGTAGGTTATGATGTCCCCCCGTATCGAGAAGAAGATCAATATCAAGTTCTGGATATTCATTTAGACAAAAATTGATTGCTCCAGGATCTCTTAAGCGAATACTTTTAAATTCAAGATCAGCATATTTTCTAAATTGTTCTTTATACATGCTAAAGCGAGATTCAGTCATTAGAATATCCCACTCAAGACAATAAGAGATTCCTTCAGACTTTAAAGAATCGATGGCCTGGGACATCTCTTCAATTGTTAGTTTCCCAACTTGAGAAAACAGACGAGTCGCTAGAATAACTTCACTAATTGTTGCCTTATTAGCAATTATATTAGGAAGATCATTTAAATTATTTAGGTATGTTGTTGTCTTCATTAGCTAACAACCTTTGCACGTACAAGGTTGTTTACCTCAACACCTGCAACATAAGGGATTTTAAAAAGTGCACCAGGACGTGTACGTTCAAAATTCTCCCCCGCAAGATTTGAAATATGATCAACTCTTACATCAACATGAGCATTAGAAAAAGGCATAATCTCAAGAGACTCTCCTAGTTCAAATGCACTTCTAACATCAACGACGATAAATTCGTTATCGACAACTTGAGCAACTTTACCAATTGCCCTGTATGTTTTGTCCTCGTGTTCACGATCGTTATATATTGATGTTTCATCAGCTTCATCAACTAAAGAAGCTTGCGTATAAGCACGGTGAGTAACTTTCGTAAGTTCCTCTTCCCATTTTAAAAGATCATCACTTAAGAAGTTTCCATGCTCTTTGTAATAAGCAAGGGCCCCTGAATAAACCATAGAAATCGTTCCAGCATACATAGGAGACTTCATACGTCCTTCTACCTTTAGCGAATCGATTCCTGCATCAATAAAGTCTTGTAAAAGTCTAATACCTTCAAGATCTTTAGAACTCATGAAATAACTATTAAGCTCTTTTTTACCGTCTTCGATCTTGTATTCAAAGCGACAACTGTGAGCACAACCACCACGATTAGAGTCACGTCCTTGCGTATAATTTGAAATGACACAATTTCCGGAATAGGCCATACACATTGAACCGTGCACGAACATCTCGATTTCAACACCGGCTTCTTCTTTGATCTTCTTGGCATCCGCAATTGAAACTTCACGGCCAAGAACAATCCTAGTTACGCCAAGTTTTTTCCAAAGCTTTGCACTTTCAACGTTTAAACAGCTTGCTTGTGTTGATAAGTGAACCTCGAGATTAGTATTTTCCGCGATATAATTAATAACGCCAGGATCAGAAACGATTACCGCATCAACGCCAACATCATCGAGCTCTTTGATAAAATCAAGTAGGCCGTCAAAATCCTTATCATGGAAGAATGAGTTTAAGACGACGTAGACAAGAGCGCCACGCTCGTGAGCAAACTCAACCCCTTCACGTATCTCATCAATAGTGAAGTTATCGGCCGCTTGGCGAAGTCCATATTTTTGACCACCAAGATAAACGGCATTTGCACCGTAACTAATGGCCACTTTCAATTTTTCTAGGCTACCTGCTGGAGCTAAAAGCTCGGGTACCCATCTGGTGTTTTTTGCATCTTTCATAAGGTCTTCTATGTACCAGAAATTACGTATATAATAAAGTCATAGGGAAATCTTGATTAGTTTTTATGAAAAAAATATTTAACATCATATTTTATTTGGCCTGTGCGTTCATTATCACAATTTTGGGACTTCTAAGTTACCATTATCACGAAGCACCTCTGCGTGAAACGCCAGCACCTTATGTCATGGCCCCTGGAGTCTTTGGCCCAGATGAAGTTGCATCAAATGCAGATGTACTTATTGTTGGCGACGAGATGGGTGTCTCAATAGGTCCATTTATTAACGATATTACGACTCAGCTTTCAAAGAAGCTTGCTCGTCCGTTATCAATTTATAATATTTCCACTAAAGGTGAATCACTTTATCGCACGATTGAGCGAGTTGCTGCTTTAAAAAAAGTTCCAAAAATTCTCATTCTTGCTTCTGGATATTCTGAATTACAAGAAGATATTTATCCGACTAAAAAAGATGCCATAAAAGTAAATAATCAGAATTTTAAATTATTTAGAAATCTGTACATCCAAAGTTTAATAAAATTACACCCTAATCTTTCACGATTAATATTTTTAAACGAAAATCTTAAGCAGTTAACCTCAGAGATTGAACAAATTGATTTCGAGAACCTTTCACCTGAGAGATTTAGAAGTATTCTAGAAAAAGAGCTACTACTCTATGATATTCGCCTAGAAAAATTCTTCAGAAACTTAAAATCACAAGGAATCAACATCCTGACAATAATCCCTCCAATTAATATGGAAATTAACGATTTAAAAATTTGTCAGGATACAACAAGTGTTCTATTTGAAGATGCCCTAAGTAAGCTTGAGACATTACTGTCAGAGTCAAAAACAAAAGAGGCCCATGTCCTTGTACAATCACTTGATAAGAATATTTTGGCCAACACAAAGTTTCATCAACTGAAACAAGAATTTTTTGAGAAGCAAGGTGAAATTACAAAGGCATATGATCAGGCATTACAAAAGGTTGCCTTTGCATGTGAAGTAAAGTCATCACATCCTCTTTTTATAAAACAGTTAGAAAAGATAGCGGCCCATCAAAATGTCGACATCGTAGATTTTAACGAAGTTCTTAAGCAAAATTATACAAGAAACCCTTTATTTATTTCTAATAAAGCCCCACAATCTATCTATTACCCTAAGCTTGTAAGTGAATTAGTCATTAAGCTCAAGCAGATTACTCAATTAAAATAAGAGGCCATATGAGAATTGTTCATAATGAAAATACTATCATCATTAAACAAGGAGACTCTTCGGACACAATCTATCTAGTGGAGGAAGGAGAATTACTTGTCTTTGTTGTTGATGGCAATAAGGTAAGTCCAGTTGCACTAGTTGGCCCAGGGGAGATGATTGGAGAGATGGCCTTTTTTGCAGGCACTCACCGCGCAGCTTATGTCATGGCAAAGTCAAAGGTAACCCTTATGGAAATCGATAGTGAAACGATCAAAGAACAACTACCTGATTGGCTATTTAAGATGACAAAGAATGTGGTTGATCGTATTCATCATCTCGATAAAGTTATTGCTAAAAGTGGAATCAAAAGAAAAAAAGCTGACACGATTAAACCACTTAGTATTGAAGAACAAAGAGAGATTCTAACTCTCATAAAATAATTTCAAGAAGGGCGAGTATATGAAAAAATACAATAGCCTATTCTATTCTAAATGCAGTGACATCGATGTTTCAACTTTACTTGAAACTGATATTGAAAAAGGTCTCACACATCAAGAGGCCCAAAAGAGACAACGTCTCTATGGACCAAATGAACTCTCTGTAAAAGTAAGTACATCCAAAATTACAATACTCATTCGCCAATTAAAAAGTATCATCGTTTTATTACTACTAATTGCGGCCCTAATATCTTTCTTTATTGGTCATATTGTAGAAGGCTTCACTGTCGTTGCAGTCTTAATTATCAATACAGCTTTGGGATTCTTCACAGAACTTAAGGCCATACGCTCAATGGAAGCCTTAAAGAAGATTGGTGTAACGAGATGTGGAGTAATACGAGAAGCACAATCGTTACATCTTAATACGAAAGAGTTGGTACCAGGTGATATTGTCTTGTTTGAAGCAGGAGATATTCTGGGAGCAGACCTTAGAATAGTTCAAGCAAATAACTTAAATGTAAATGAGTCTCTTTTAACGGGTGAGTCCGTACCAGTAGATAAAATAAGCGAAGCTCTCCAAGACGACATGATTATTGCCGAGAGAAAAAATATTCTCTTTAAAGGAACCTCCATAACAAGAGGGTCAGGTCGCGGTATTGTTATAGCTACGGCAATGGATACTGAAGTTGGTATAATTGCAAAAGAAGTAGAAAAAGATAGAAAAGATAATGATGAGACCACGCCACTTGAGAAACGACTAAATAAACTAGCAGGTCAAATTGTTTGGTTCTCATTAGTCATTGCCGCCGTCATTGCAATTAGTGGTATTACAGCAGGAAAGCCGCCTATTCTGATGCTTGAGACGGCCATAGCACTTGCCATCGCAACAATACCTGAAGGACTTCCTATTGTTGCAACTCTTGCCCTGGCAAAAGGTATGTGGAGAATGGCAAATAACAATGCTCTTATTAACAAGCTTGCTGCTGTTGAAACACTAGGAGCCACCTCAATTATCTTCACCGATAAAACCGGAACTCTAACTGAAAATAAAATGACTGTGCAGCTCTATAAGTCTCAAAACAAGAGCTATGATATGAACGGAGTGGAAAATCAATTCATTGATGATGAATTAAAACGACTTCTCCAAATTGGAGTTCTTTGTAACAACTCAGAAATTAATCGCAAGCAGAAGGGCCATAATATTGGAGACCCAATGGAGATCGCTCTACTTGAAGTAGCGGCCAAGTTTAAAATTAAAAGAGCTGAAATGATCCAGCAGATGCCTGAACTAAAAGAGGTCCCCTTTGATAGCTCAACTCTTATGATGGCCACATATCATCAAGTGGCCAATTCAATACTCGTGGCAGTTAAGGGTGCCCCTGAAGCAGTTTTAAAGGCGTGTACGTCTATTCGAAATATTGATGGAGTAATTGAGTTTAATGAAGAATTAAAAAAAGAATGGAATCAAGAAAATCATAAGCTTGCCAGTGAAGGTCTTCGAATCTTAGCACTTGCGACAAAGGATGTTGAGAATATAGATAAGTTTCCTTACGATCAACTCACCTTCTTAGGACTTGTTGCTTTACTTGACCCAGCACGCTCGGATGTTAAAGATGCTATCGAAAAATCGAAACAGGCCGGAATTAGAACAATTATGGTTACTGGAGATCAAGAAGGTACGGCCCTAAAAATTGCAAAGGATATTGGCCTAATTGAAAGTGATAATTTCTTTTCAATTAATGGAAAAATTTTGGGGCAAAGAAAAGATTGGAACAAAGAAATCGAAGAGAAGATAAATCGTGGACAGGTTTTTAGTCGAGTTGGGCCATTACAAAAACTTGATCTCATTAAACACTTTCAAGAAAAGAATGCTGTTGTTGCTATGACGGGTGATGGTGTTAATGATGCCGCGGCCTTAAATCATGCTGATATTGGAATTGCAATGGGAAAAAGAGGAACTCAAATTGCAAAAGAGGCTTCAGATATGATCCTACAAGACGATCAGTTTAATACAATTATCTTGGCCATCAAGCAAGGACGTATCATCTATAGTAATATTCAGCGTTTTGTTGTGTATCTACTCTCATGTAATATAAGTGAAATTCTTATTGTATCAATTGCATCACTTATGAATATGCCATTACCTCTACTACCACTACAGATTCTCTTTTTAAATCTAGTAACAGATGTTTTCCCGGCCCTTGCCTTGGGAATGGGAGAAGGAGATCAAAATTATCTAAAAGCAGCTCCAAGGCCAAGAGACGAACAAATTATAACAAAGAGAAAATGGGCCCTAATATCACTATACGGATTCATTTTAACAACGAGTGTCCTTACAGGATTCTTCTATACCCTATCAACAACTCAAGATAGTCAAAGCGCCTTATCAGTCTCCTTTCTAAGCCTAGGTCTTGGTCAAGTCTTTCATGTATTCAACATGAGACTTGAGAGTTCAAATATATTAATTAATGAAATAACGAAGAATATTCACGTATGGGGAGCTGTACTTCTTTGTATCATACTATTGTTAGCTACAATTTATATTCCAGGATTAAGAAGTATCTTGAACTTAAAAGTGATTGGTTCAAAAGAATGGACTATTGTCGCTTACTCTTCTTTAGCGCCACTTATAATTATTCAATTATTAGCGAAATTAAAATTGGGGATAAGGATTTAGGATATAAGGTGCCCGCAAGATCTCAAGCAGGCACCTTAATATAATTAAACTAGACCTAGTTCTTTTACAGTATTTCTTTCAGCGCGAAGCTCTTCAAGAGTTGCATTAAACTTTTCTTGTCCAAATGCATTGTGCTCTTGTCCTTCAACAACTTTAAGCTCACCGTTTTCAACACGACATGGGAATGAGAAGATTAGCCCTTCATCAACACCGTATTGTCCCTTAGATGCAAGACACATAGAGAATGTCTCACCAGCAGGAGTATCGTGAGTTAAAGCGTAAACACCGTTTACACAAGCATTTGCAGCAGAAGCAGCAGAAGATGCTCCACGTGCTTTAATGATAGCTGCACCTCTTTTTTGTACAGTTTCAATAAACTCACCTTTTAAGTAATCTTCATCAGTGATAACTTCAGCCGCTGACTTTCCACCAATTTTAGCATTGTAGAAATCTGGGTATTGAGTTGCTGAGTGGTTACCCCAAATTGTCATATTTGTAACTTCTGTTACATCAACACCTGCTTTTTGAGCTAGTTGAGTCTTAGCTCTCTTCTCATCAAGAGTCGTCATTGCAAAGAAACGAGACTTATCAAGTCCTGAAGCTTCCATTGCGATGTAACAATTTGTGTTACATGGGTTACCAACTACGAATAATTTTGAATCTGGCGCAGAGTGAGCGGCCATGGCCTTACCAAGTGGACCAAAAATTCCACCGTTCACCTTTAGAAGGTCAGCTCTTTCCATTCCGTCTTTTCTTGGAACGGCACCGATAGCAAGAATCCAGTTTGCATCTTTAAATGCAACTTCCATTTTATCTGTGCAAACAATATTTTTTAATAATGGAAATGCACAGTCATCAAGTTCCATTTTTACACCTTCAAGTGCACCTAGAGCTTGTGGAAGTTCAAGAAGTTGTAATTCTACTTCTGTTTCTGGACCAAACATTTGACCAGAAGCAATTCTAAAAAGAATCGCGTAACCAATTTGTCCCGCTGCACCTGTAACTGCAACTTTAACTCTTTTAGTCATATAATTTCCCCTTTTTAAAAAATTAGAGAGTTGTTCAATTGAAATTGGCCAATTTTATCATAGGTGTTAGACAAGTTGTAGCTTTACTTAGCAATATTAGGGGCTATAATTAAAATTAAATCTAAAAGTTAATAATCTAAGGAATCATAATGGAGCAAGGCAACAAGAACGCCTCAAATTCATCATCAGCATCTTCAGACAAGCCGCAAAATCGTGGGAACAGAAGTCGCTCGAATAATCGCAGACGTCGTAAGCGTCCAGCAAATGCAAGTGCAGCGAATCCTAATAAAGCTCAACAGCCTCAACAAGGGGCAAACAAGAGTGCTCAATCGGGACAAGCAACAAATAAAAAGCCGTCTAATAAATCTTCTAACCGAAATCGTAGACGTCGTGGACCAAGCAAGAATCGTCGACCGAATCCACAACATTTAAGTGGCGAAGACTTTATCATTGTAAAATACTTCAATTTACTTGAGCAGCACATTATGGCCAGACGCAAGTACTTTGATAACTTTGAGCGCGTTGGTGAGAAGCAAAGAGAAAAGCTTGAGCGCAATTTTATTGAAACACAAAAGACTTTCTTGGCCTTTAAAGAAAGACTTAAAGAAGAAGATCTAAAAGTATTTGAAGAAAAATTTGAATCGTTAAAAATGGATCTAACTTACTCTTCAAATCACGAACTTCCAGTTGGTGAAGTTGAGCCAGAGGTTACAGAAGAAGAAATTGAAGATCCACACTATCTTCAAACTCAAGTTGAAGCAAATTATGCAGATGATACTGAAGAGTCTGTTGGTTCACTTGAAGATTACAAGGCATATAAAGGTTTATAATTAAATTTTCTACCATTCATCCTGAACATAAAAAAAAGGGAGCTTTCGCTCCCTCTTTTTTTATCAATATTTTCTAACTAACAACCTTCGAAAAGGTAATCAGATTAGTAAACGAAGTTTGAAGTCGTCGTTGCTTCAGCACCAGTTGTTGCACCAACAACACCTGATCCATCCTTTAGATAATTATCTAAAGTTTCTTCGTGATCTTTAATGATAGCGTCTTTTAATTCAGCTTCATTAATGTCTAAGATTTCACAAACTCTACGTAACATCTTTAGTGGGATGTTGCAAAGAGCACGTTCAACGTTAGAAATGAATTGACCATTCTTGTAACCAAGAAGGTGTGATAATTCTGATTGAGAATATCCTTTTGGATGTGCTGTTCTCTTTTCTTTAATTAGTTTCGCGATGTGACTAAAACTTCTCATGTATTTCTCCTAAGTATTATATTCAAGCACTTACGATTCGTATCTTAATATATTCTAAAGCAATAAAATATTTTTGTAAACATATTAACAGATTTGTAAGAAAACTTTTTACAATTTTCTCGTAATTTTATTGTCGATAGCCGATATTGTTCAACATCATCGATTTAGCCAGCTTAACTGTCTGAAATCACATTGCCGTTATAATACGTCGCTTCAATCAAATCCACGTATAAGGCCCTATCTTTGTTAGGCCTCTTAATCAATTTCTTAAGTTTTTCCTCAGTCGTTAAGCTCGCGCTCATTTTTTTGTCACCAAGGCTCACAAAATGTAGCTTTTTCCCAACTTCGAAATTCCCACTTTCTTGTTCTAATTTAAGGGAATTTGCTCCAGCAAGCGTCGCGCGGTAGAGACCTTGAGTGTAGGAAGTATCGCGGTGGCCTCTTTTATGGTTTTGCATAACAAATGAATTGATTACATCAAGCATCGAAAGGAAAGGTCCACCACCAATATCACTGGCAAGCGCCCAGTGAACGTTGTAACGATTTGCTCTCTTATAATCAAAAAGTCCCGAACCTAGCCCTAGCTCCTTTATTGGAGCATTGCTTGTTGGACAATGTGCAATCATCGTTTTCTTTTCACCTAAAAGTTTTAACTCTTTTGGAGAAAGATAAATACCATGCCCCATGATTGTTTTAGGAGTTAGAAGTCCAACTTTGTCGTAGATTTCAGTATAAGTTTTTACTTTTTCAAATCCCTTAATGTCCTTATAGATACTAAGTACAAAGTCGATTTCATTTTGTGTTTCACTTAAGTGAGTTTGAATAAAAGAGCGATGTTTCTTAGCAGTTTTACCACCTGCGGCCATTGTTACAGGATCTGTTGTAATGGCAAATCGAGGTGTCACTGCATATTTATCTTTGTATTCTTTTGCAAGAGCTTCAGTTTGTGCAATTGTCTCCTCTACGCCCATTGTTAGGTACTCTGGCGAGTTCATCGTCATTTGAACATTACCTAGAATATAATCACCCTTAAAATTTTTAAGTGCTTCTGAGACAGAGTGTGAATGAATTGAGCCATAACATGCTCCACCAATCGTTCCGTTATTAGCAATCTTTGAAGTAAATTCTTTTGCTTTTTTACGTGCAAAAGCTAGCTTCTTAAAATTTGCTTCATAAGGCCAAGTGTAATTTTCAAGCCAGTTAAGAAGATTGGCCTTTGGCATTTCACAAACGGCATCTTGTACCCAGTGAAAGTGCGTATCATAAAGACCAGGGATAATATATTGGCCACTCTTGTCGATCACTTCAACATTTTTCTTACGCGCTAAATAGTCCGTAAGCTCTTTCTTAGGCATACGATCGATGATTTTGTAATCACCTTTTGTCGTGCGCTTTGCAACAATTGCATAATCTTCTAAAAATTCACATTTTTTATCATTTATAGGATTAAAAAAATGAGCGATAATTACTTTATAAGTAATATTATTTGATGACATGAAATCTCCTTTAATAAGCAGGTCAACATATATGAAGAAGCATATCATTACAAGTTTTGTAGTACTCTTTACTCTATTTTTAACGTCATTCGGCGCAGTTGCAGCGGATAGCTTTAACCAAGCCAAAGAAGTTAATATCAATAAAATCGTTGCGGTTAATATTGAAGAGGCCATCACTCCGGCCACTTTAAATTACCTTCAAAAAGCCTTTCAAAGTATTGAAGGCGAAAGAGAAAGCGCGATCTTAATTAAGATAAACACTCCCGGCGGATTAGTTAGTGTTACTAAAGAGATCATGCACCTAATTGCAAATAGCGAAAACCTAGTGATTGGATGGGTGGGGCCTAGTTCAGCATCAGCAACAAGTGCTGGAGCAATTATTGCAAGTAGCATCCCAGTACTCTACATGGCCGATGGAACGCGAATTGGTGCAGCAACTCCAATTTCAGGGACATCAGATATTAAAGAAGGCGATATGAAAAATAAAATCGTCAATGATCTAGTAGCTCTCGTAAAGTCTCAGGCTTCCGCAACTGGAAAAAATGAAGAAGTATTCACAAAGATGATTACTGAGGCCAAGAGCTATACTGAAACAGAAGCACTAAAAGAAAATGTCCACAACGGTATTGTTGATACAATTCAAGGTGTAGGCGGTCTTATCAGCACAATTAACAACAAAACTTTTCTTTCACATCATAAACCTTTTAAGGTTGTGATTGCTGATAACTATGTTCTTACGACAATGGAGAAAACACTTGGGCAAAAACTTTTAAGCTTCTTCGCTTCGCCAGATATGGCCTATATTCTTTTTCTCATTGGAGCGGCACTCATCTACGTAGAGTTCCAAGCTCCAGGTGGATTTATTGCAGGAAGTGTAGGGGCCGTGGCCATACTGATAGCAGGAATATCATTTAATATTCTTTCATTAAATACTGGCGCGTTTCTACTTATTATTGCGGCCTTTGTTCTCTTTATCTTAGAAATATATATTACAAGCTTTGGCCTTCTGACCTTGGCCGGGATAGCCAGTTTGATCTTTGGCTCCATGTTCTTATTTCAAACAGAGGAATCATATCTACAAATTTCATCAACTGTACTCTTCTCAAGTATTGGTGCGATTCTTGCCTTCATTGGTGTTATTGCCTATGTCTTTTATAAGTCCAGAAAAAGAATTTTCTCTGAACCAGAAGATCCGTACACAGGAGTTGAGATTACAGTAACAGATATTGATGGTGATAAATTCTTTTCACGCTACAATGGAGAATTGTGGCAACTTACGGCCACTGGCGATATGTCAAAGCTAAAAGTTGGTGATAAGGTAGAGGTCATAAAAAAAGACAACCTAAAGTTACAAGTAAAAATATAGAGGTATAAAATGAGTCAAAGAAAATCTTTTCGCCAATTAATGAGTTTAATCTTTTCAATGTGTCAGAATGAGCTACCAACTAAGAGCGATATCGACTGGGTAAGAAGAGAGATTAAAAAATTCTTGTGGCTTAAATAATTGAAATAAAAGAAGAAAAAACTAAGGGGACGTTGAGGGACGATTGATTTTTGACAAGGAAGAGAGAGAGTTTATTAAAAATCTCCCCTTAGTTTTCTTAATATAATATTAAACTCTCAGTTTTTTTTAGAGTCAGTTAAATGTAAAGTTTTTGTCAATTCAACGGAGGATATATGATTAATTTTGCGCCTTACTTACCATTTATAATTCTACTATTAATTTTATTGTTCAACACAGTTAAGGTTCTAAAAGAATACGAACGTGGTGTCATCTTCTTTTTAGGACGCTTCACAGCTGTTAGAGGGCCAGGTTTAATACTGCTAATTCCAGGTCTTGAGAAAATGCATAAAGTAGACTTAAGAACTGTCACAATGGATATTCCATCACAAGACATTATCTCAAAAGATAACGTAACACTTAAAGTTAATGGTGTTGTTTACTTTAGAGTTGAAGATCCAGAAAAGTCAGTTGTTGCAGTTGAGAACTATCTACTTGCAACAGGACAAATTGCTCAAACAACTCTACGTTCTGTTATTGGTCAATTTGAGCTAGATGAAATTCTATCTATGCGTGAGCAAATCAATGCACGTCTACAGTCTATTTTAGATGAGCATACAGAGCCATGGGGAATTAAAGTATCAACAGTTGAAGTCAAAGCAATTGACCTTCCGATTGAGATGCAAAGAGCGATGGCAAAGCAAGCAGAAGCGGAAAGAGATAAGAGAGCAAAGGTTATTTCAGCTCAAGGTGAATTTGATGCAGCATTAAAACTAGCAGAAGCTGCAAAGGTACTTAATGAATCACCAAATGCGATTACTCTTCGTTATCTAGATACAATGAAAGAAATTTCAAGCGGAGATGGTAAGTCGACAACTTTCTTCCCACTACCTGTGGATTTTTTAACAAATATAATGGGTAAAGGTAACTAACAAAGTAAGAACAAAGTCATTTATGATTTCAAAATATTTTAATTTAATTCCATTTGCTGAAAATGATCTTGATCTCGAAGCTTCTGCTGAGATCAAGGTCATTGACGGCCATGTTAACTTTCACTTCACACTAAAGGGAGACCTCTCTCCTATTTACATTCACCGTGACAATGGAAAGATGAACCGAGTTATAGGCCTTTGGACACAGACTTGTTTTGAATTCTTTATTCTCAATAAGACAGATGGTGAATATTTTGAATTTAACTTTGGGAGTGATTCAAGTTGGAATTGCTTTATCTTCAATTCATATCGCTCAGAACTTACCGAGTATAATGACATTGAACTTGATAATATTGTCATCAAATCAGAGGATGAACTCTTTACACTAAATTGTCGCTTTGAACTTAAGAAGCTTGGTCACAACTTTGAAGATCTTTCTAATCTAAGAGTATCTCCCACATGTGTATTGACGGCCGAAGGTGACAACACTTATTACTACTCAAATAAGCACCCAGATACTTCACCAAACTTTCACCACCCTGATAGTTTTGAGGATTTGATCTCTTAGTACTCGCTTAAATCGTCTTTTTCTTCTTTAACTTCGATATTCTTTAGAATGTAATCGAGCTTAGCATCGTCATCTTTAAAGTCGACTTCGCCAGATATTTGATAATCAGCAAGATCCCTCTCTTGCTTCTTTCTCTCTTTCTTCGTCTCTATTTCAATTTTTGCCTTGAGATCATCTTTTAAAACTTCATCACGATTTGAAAATGTTTTTCCAAACTTCTTCTTAGCAAAATCATAAAGACTAAATAGTTGAGCTGTTTTGTAATTACCTTTTTCAAGATAATAGATCATTTCACGATAGAAAGCTTCATTTTCAAGCTCATGTGACCAGGCACTATAGAGTAGTGCCATCCCCTTGTATTCAAACCTCTTCTCATACTTAAGCTTTCTAAACTCATTATACATCGCTAGAGAACTCTCCTCATCACGAGAAAGACTAAGCTTTAAATTCTTAACAAGTTTATCAAGGACAACATTATGATCTGGATGATTCTTATTATAGCGAATTGTTTGATGGTACAGACGTCCCTTTTCATAGAAGTAGTTTTTTAGAATACCAGAATTCTTTGGGCCATCGAAAAATTGCATTATATGGAAAGGACCATTTTGCACAATCTTCTTTGCATCTTTTGAAAAAATTTGATTACGAATCTTATAGATATAAAGAAAATAACCAAGCTTTGGAAGTGAGTAATTCGAAAGAAGATACTTAATATTTTTATAACTATATAGATTCAATTTTTTTATTTTAATATTAAGGTTTAAAACATCTAGCCAAACAGCTTGATTTGAAGAAGATTTGATAAATTGAGTAACTACCGGAAGATTAAAAATTGGGTCCATCGGTATAGCGGCCTTAAATTTTTCAATTTCAAAATCATAAACACTCAACACACGTCTATTCTTGTGATCAACAATATCAAAATACGGTAAAGCACTTAACTTATCGACATTTGGACGTGGAAATAGCTTAAAGCTTACATCATCAAAAGGAATATCAAATTGAAAGTTTTGAAAGTGTATCGGTTTCCAAAATAAAGTCGCACCTCGAGATTTTTCATAGGGAGATAGTCCACGATAGAGCCACTCATATCGATTAGTGGCAATAAAGTAGTCCGATTGAATCCCTTCATCTTGGAAGGTATAATAAAATCGGTACGGCATCGTAATGACAAGATAAACACTTGATAATACGAGTACTAGAATGGTCATTAGGAAGATAAGCTTCTTCATTATGAGATTTATCGGTTAATTGACCATTAAACTACATGAAAAAATTAATATTTTTTCAAAATTACCGATAAGTTAGGTGATTAATTCGGAGAATTGAATGAAAAAACTAATTTTTATCACAGCAATCATGGCCCTTACTTCTTGTGTAGCACCAAGAGAGACACGCTCAATCTATGATACGAATAGCTCTGGTTCAGGCTCTAGTATTGGATCAGGAGGAGGCTCTTCAGTCATTGATATTGATGATTCAGGAAGTTCAACTTCAAATGGTTCAAATGCAAATATTCCAAGTGCAATTGCTCACTGTAGCTGGTCTCTTGATGGTCAGACAGGATTTGCAAATACTTCAAATAGTCACCTTGGACCAAATACAATTTGTCAGTCTCGCACTAACGAAACTCAAATCTATGTCCAACTAAAAAACCCTGATACAAATTCTAGAGTTTGTGTCATACCAACTTCAGAGGCCTCAGGAAATTCAATTTATCTTGGTTCTGCCCAATGTAAGTACATTAATAGCTCTGGAACAATTTCATTATTTAACTTAACTAAGAATCGTGATTACGGACGCTATCAACAATTTAGAATCAACGGTGTAATGGTCATGAAGGAGAAAAGCTATGAATTCCCTTCTCCATTTAATCGTGAGCTAATCTCTTACGATGCCTACTTCATGTGTTCAATCAATGTTGATCTATACAACGATAGAACATATTGTGACGCCTTTAAATCTAAGGGCGAATATTTCTACAAATCATTCTAAAAAAAATAATTTAATTAATGGGCAAGCTTATTTCCATCAACGAGCTTGCCTGTTTTATATGAATTCGACAAATCCCCATCAATCGTTGGAAATGAAATAATTGGAACAATCAAGCTTTGCTCTTCTTTTTCTATTTTTGTACAAAGTGCAATATAGAAGAAGCTAACACCACTTTTTTCGAAGGCCTTAAAGTATGCAAAGGCCTCTTCATCATCTTCGTCTTTGAAAACGTAAAGCTCATCGTAAGACTCAATTGTAGGCTTTAAATAGTCCATATAAAGAGTGAAATCTTCAAATGGTATATCGAACTCTTTTCGATGAATCATCATCTCAGCGAGTAATTTAGACTTTTTAAGTTCAATATGCTCAAAATCTTCTGGGTCTAAAATTGAATTACTCTCTATTTCACGGTGGTAATCTTCAAGTGATTCAACCTCTTCTCCAACTTGAAAGTCTTGCACAAAATAATCATTGGCAGTTGCCGTTAATGCCAACACGAATGAAGGCGTATGATCAAAAACAAAGCAAATGGCCATTAAATGGATATCTTCACCTTTATGATTAACTTTAGAAATAAAAGTAAAAATTTCTTCTTTAAGATCATTTTCTAAGCGCCATATCTCATCAGGTTTATGTAGCACACGATCAACAAAAGCAGGATTTTCAAGGGCCTCTAAAGCAGGCTCATCAACGATATTAAGATCTTTTCTCTTCTTTTCAATCTTACCTGTGAAGTAGTCAATTAGCGGTGAATAAAATTTTTCTATACATGCTTCACTACAAAAGCTTAGATTAGAACCATCTTCAACAAAGAGTAAATCTTCGATAGATGGAACAACTTTTTTACAATTCTTGCAGTAGTAAATATTATCTGAAATTAACAATGAAGTATCCTATTTTTAAATTGATAAATTAAGCCCAGCAAATAGCGTATTCCCGTACAATACAGGAAGATCCCAAAGTTTAGTCGTTTCATTTAAAACAGAAGTATCTGGACGACTCACCTGAAAACCTGCTCCCATATTTAAACGAACAGAACGTGACATACGAAGAAACATTTGAGGCATTAAGTATGAATATTTTAAGTCAGAATTTAGAGAATTAGCAGTAAAGAAATCACTTGAAGAGACCTTTACTTCCCCATAAGTCAAAAGGAATTGAATTTCATGTGAAACCATAATTCCAAGGTTGGCCTTAATATGTGAGATGTCACCAACGGCCATTTCTTCGTCATTATCAAGAGTGTCTGCAAAAACTCTTTCATAATCAACACCAAGCGCAACAGCACCAAAGCGTTTTTCTGTAGAAACTCCTAAAAGACGATCATTTCTTTGTGTTGAAAATTCACTATCACCTTTAAATCTCATCCCTAGGTATGTATCGATAATGAGCTTATTATAATCATTACCAATTTCAAGCCAATTGAAGCCAAGCTTAACACCTGAATTGGCCTGTTCAAATTCAGAAGTTTCTAAAGACTGAGCTCCCCTAGCAGATAAGTCGATAAAGATGCCGTGAGCAAATCCCATCTTTAAATTAAAATTTACAAAATTTATATTTTCATCAGTAATGAATGATTTATTTGCAACATAGCCTAGAGAGAAATCATAATACTCTGGTAAAAAGGCCCAAAAATCAGAGCTAGAGCTAGATGTTTGTGCACGAGAAACACTTCTTTCACTTCTAGCAGGAGCACTAGGTCTTGTTGTCACAGGATTATAAGAGCCACCATTACTAGATGATGACTTTGGTGAATAGTCCACCAATGCGAGAGTAGAAAAGTTGAATAAAATTGCCAGGGTTGCAGCTGTTAAGATATTCATCAAAAACATTCCTTGTTCATTGAAAATTTAACGCCTTCTTAGCGTCTACTTAATTGTATCTTTATATTTTCTTAATTTCAATGCATGCATAACCTACCGCAAGCATCAAGTACTTTAAAAATAACAGTAACTTGCCCGAGCGCGTTCATAAATTAACCTGAAAATACGTATAGCATCAAAGGAAATGTATGCCGTCTGCCAAATAGTCTCTAAAATTTATAAAATAACTCTAGAGATTTTCACGAAAAATTTCAAAGCGAAATTCAGGAGGAATGAGTTGATCGAGTTAGGATTTTTAAAACGCTATGATTCAATTAAGAGATTAATCGACTTTGGTGCAAATGGATATTTCCCATTATTTGAAGATATTGCAATGGGAAGTGATTTCGAAGAGATTCGAATGACAAAAGCTCAACGCCTTAAAGCAAAGTCCCTGCTTAAGAAAATTTCATCACATAATAACCTAGAAAAACAACGCGTTCTCTTTTCAACATTTGATGAGATTGACCAATACATCGTCGCTCGTGCATTAGTTGAAATGGTAGAAGGAAAGATCTTAGATGCTAACCCACAGCTTCAATAAGCTATTAATCATTGCAACAATCGCTCTAAGCGCTAATGCTGAATACCGAGTCTATCAGTACATGGTCTCTTCACGTCTAAATCCGAGAGGGCCAGCGAGTGTGATCATTACTTCAACACTTGATCCAAATTCATATGTAAAGTACCACGGAGGCAATCGCTCTATTCGCGTCAACCTCCTTAACACTTGGATGTGTAAAGGTCATACTGGTGGCGATCCAGTTTGTGCAGCACCGCTTGCCAAGCTAATGGATGTAACAAATCCAGAAGAAGCACAAGAGCAAGGAAATAACGGCGCACTATGAGAATTGAAGATAGCAACCAATTTAGTAAGCAGAACTTAAAGCTTAAAAATGAGCGCGAACGCCTTATTAAGGATAAAAAACAAGAAATTGAATCAATCCGTAAAAACTATAATCAGATGGCAAGTGATCAAAGGATTATCGGAGAAGAAAAACTAGATTCAGTACGTGATCAAAACCAAGTAGCTATTATCGAATCACTCAATCATAAAGAGGCCAGGCTTAATGAAATAAAAAATAGTCTTGAAAAAACTGGTCAACAATTTGCAAAGCAAGAAAAGCATACAAAACTTCAAACAGATGCCAATATTGCTGCCATTAGAGACAACTATCAGCAACAATTAGAATATGTCCATCAAAGAGGTCGTGACGATCTTGAGGATACATCAAATACTGTCAACGAATTGGCCCAAAAGGTTAAGTACGACAATGAAGAGTTCATTATTGACGAGACAGCAAAGGCCAAGAATCTCGCCAATGAAATTTCCGTTAGAAATGATGGCTTTATTCAACGAATTAATAAACAATTCGATCAACGTGTTGATAAATTATCAAAAGAAAATTCGACAACCGTTAAAGACCTTGAAAGAGAGCAACGCAAAGAGATGTCTAAGCTAAAAAGCGATCACCATTTCAAGCTAACTCAAACAGATGTTTTTCAACAAAATGAGCTAAAAAGCCAAAAAGCATTCCACGAGGATACTGTAAAAAGCAGAAAAGATGCCTTCGAAAAAAAGTATGCGGATCTTCAAAAGGAACACCAAGGCCTAATGGGGCGCCTTAAAACAAAAATAGATGAAGAGTTAAATGCTCTTAAGAGTTATTATACAAAGGCCAAGGAAACGATCCAAGAAAAAGGCCAAGATAGCTTTTACAATATTACAAAGCTAGAGCCTAACATTAAAAGTGATCAGAACTTTTACTACTTCTCTATTGAAGTGCCTAAACACGAAGAAGAAACTATTCATATCAATGCTCAAGAGCGTGGCATTACAGTTACACAGAATAGAAAATTCGATCAGCGTGTTGAAGAAAATGGAAACACTTTCAAGTCAAAACGTTCAGAGAGTTTAGTTAGACAATTTGATGTACCAGAAATTCTCGATGGAACTAAGGTAAGTCGAAATTACGATCTTGAAACTTCGACTCTTACCTATCGTATTGCAAAAAGATAATTCTTATAAAATATCACGATCTCTTTGGTGAAACTCAACCTTATTCACACGAATGAGCGTTTTAATTTCACGCTTAATCGGAGCAACCCAACGAGGGTGAAGCTGAACATTTAAAGTTAGAAGTCTTTCGTCTGATACAGCATCAAGAACTTCTTCACTTACAATTTCAATATCCTCAACTCTTGAGTATAGAATCTCCTTAACATGTCCACGAATTCGACCATTTGAAAGCACTTCAATATAGAAGTTTTGCTTGGCCTTCTCAGACTCAAGCATACGATAAACTGGGTTAATAAGACGCAGAACTGCAAAAAGTGAAATTGTAATCAAACTAGCAATCACAGGATAACCAAATCCAACAGTCATCCCAATAGCAGCAACAACCCATACAGTAGCTGCAGTCGTCATCCCTACAACATTACCACGGCCTTGTATAATGGCCCCTGCACCCAAGAAACCGATACCACTTACAATTTGCGCGGCCATCCGATTGGGATCGGCCACCGTGCCCATATGCTCACTCATGGTCAGAACACTAAGAGATGTATATGTTGCTGCCCCTAGACAGATCAACATATTCGTCTTTATCCCAGCAGATTTCATCTTCTGTTCACGGTCATATCCGATAAAGCCACCTAGAAAGATTGAGCAAACAACTTTGATGCCCATCGAAATATAAACTGGTTGCTCTCCAATGAATTCAATATACATATAACCTCTTGTGGAATAAAATAAACTAAAGTCTATTTTAACAAGGATTTATCAGTTGAAAAGGGCCAAGGCCGTAAATTTTTTAGCTATTCAGACGAATAACTACCTTAATCTCAAGGCAGACTTCACAATGAGTGAAAATTTGTATTCGAAGAATAAGGACTTTGAAAAATTTGAAGCGCGTTTTCCTATTCAAGCTTATAAATTACTTAGGGCATATGAGTTCGAAATTAAGGTTGTGGCCTTAGATCAAAATAACAAAGAACTCTTCACAAAGAACTTAGAAACAGATTCATATGGAGGCCTGCTTGCCAAGATACCTCTTCCTAGAGATTGCAAGGATTGCTTGGCAAAGATTGAAGCCTACGAAATTTCTAAATACCCAGGGCTTGAGTTACATCTTGGGACCTTCATCCCATTAAAGATTACAGATAATCGAAAAATTATTATCTGTGACTTTGATAAGACGCTTGTTGAAACAAAATACTCGAAGCCAAGTGAAATCTATGACTCATTAACAAGTCCTTTAAAGAATTATCCAACATTAGATAATTCAGTGAAACTTCTTAAGTCATATATTGAAATGGGATATCACCCATTTATTCTTTCAGCATCTCCACACTTTTATGAAGATGCAATTCGTGACTGGCTATACGCTAATGAAATTTTCACGGCCGGTATCTTTCTAAAAGATTATCGCCGCATTCTTTCTATATTAGAAAATGATCTAACTCCAAAAGATATCAAGACTCAAGGAATTTATAAGCTAGGCCACTTACTCGATATCGTTAACATGACAGATATTCCATCTTCTGTTGTTTTAATGGGAGATAATTTTGAGTCAGACCCATTAATTTATCTAACATTCTCTGAGCTGTTATCCGGCCGAGTTGAGCCGAGACAGCTTTGGAATGAGCTAAAAAGAGTGGAAGACTTTAAAGTTACAGCACGTCAAAACGGACTTTTCTTAAATAAGATTTTTCAAATCAAGGATAATGTAAAACACCATGGGCTTGATAAAGAAGTGAAGATTTACATTAGAAAAAAAGGCAATGAATCGCAGCTAAATATTCGCGCTCCGTTCAACTCTTACCATGGAAAGATTGAGTTATATGATGGAAATCTTCTAGCAAATGAAAGTGAGACTAAGAAGCAAATAGAAGCTCAGGGGCCCACAGAATAATTTGTCCAATACAAATATATAGACCTACTTTATGAAACCTTTGAGTGAAATCTTCACCAAAGTTTTTAGAAAATTGTTTTGAAATAGGCCAGTTGGCCGGAGAGAATCTAGTTAACTCAATGGCCACTCTAAGACCAGACAAGGCAACACATACGGCAATAAAAGTTTGATTGCTAGGATTAACAAGTGAACTTAAAATATTAGACATGAGCGCTCCATTTAAAGAAAATTCTCCACTATACATAGAACTCTTCGACAATTTAGAGGAATCAATTTACCAATTGGCCGCCCTCGATAAGGAAGATGTAAAACTTGCCTGGAGTAATTTGAGAGAAAGCTCATATTTTGGGCCAAATATTTTAAAAGGCGCAATTCATAAACTCTTTAGTCAGGTATTTGCCCACCAAAGTACTTTTTTAAAAGACCATTCGGATGAATACTATAGAAAGTCGTATCATAAGCTAATAACTAGCTACGCTCAAGGCCTAGGTATCAGTCCAAAAGACGCACTTTATTTAAGCTTTATGCATGAGTACTTAAATAACCCAAGTGCTGTCTTTGAAGGGATAAAAGATTATCACTTAGAAGCGAACTCTCCAATTGAGTTAATCAATACTCCAATCCAAGAGACTTTCAATGACAAAATTAGATTTGTTCATTTCAAGTCCGGACAAAACCTTGAGGCCATCGTTATTCAAAACCTAATGTCACCTTTTGCAACATATGGTGGTGTTAATGAAGCGGGATTAAGTGTCCAACTAGTGCAAAGAGATGCATTAAAGATCAACTATAAGGGAATGAGCGCAAGCTACTTGGCCCTAGTTGTTTTATTAGGTTTCAACGATATTAATGAGGCCGTAAAATTCTTAAAAGAACAAGAGCTTGTTTTCCACTGGGAGTTCCATATAAAGGATGCTGGTGGTAATTACCGAGTTGTTGCTATTGATGGCCAAGAAGTTCATGTTTATGACGGCAAAGAAAGGACTGAAAAAGATTATTTTAAATACCATCTTGATACATATAAGAAGAAACATTGGCCGACGACAATCTCGGCCTTAACGATTAATTCAGGTGATATTTATCTTTCAATTTTTGATTCAAAGAAATTTGAAATAAAGCAAATTCACTACTGTGATCTCTTTAAATCGACTTTCTCAGTTGTCTCAAAGAAACAAAAGGTGACGAAAGTTTTTAAAGAAATATTTACGATAAAAAACTACCTCAACAACGCGCAAGTAGCTTTTAACAATAATCTTTCGGAAGAGTGTTATCATCAATTGCAACTGGCCATTGTTTTTGCCAAAAAGATGTCAGGGAATGGAAATCAAAAGAAGCTTATCTCAAAGCTTGAACTTACTTTTATGGCCTGCCAGTATATTTTTGAGTCGCATAAAGAAACACAACAATACATTCTACAAAATTTGATAAAATTATATCCATCCTTAGATGACTACCATAGAGATTTAGCACTTATACTAATGCAAAGGCTGCAGATCCTTATGGACGAAAAAATTCATTTAATCGATGGCCCAAAAGAGCTTAAAAGAGTGATTTTTACGGAATCAAAACTTGGAAAATTCCCACACCAGGCCCTAAAGAAAACAACTTTACTAAGGCCAAACCACCTTGATTTCTGCCCGACATCAGGACTGTAGTGGCGCACAAAGAAATTAGAGAATATTTAGCCTTCTGATGGCCTCATTCATCTTCTCTTTTTTGTCTTTTAGCTTCTTTTTCACAGAGCGTTTGCGTTCGTAGAGCTCCTCTACAAAGCTTTTTATCAATGACATACGCTTACTATCATTATTGCTCTCATCAAAATTTTTTGATCCATCACAACCTTTATGAAGCCGCTTCACACGTGTCTGATCTGAGCTTATTTGATCAGTTGGACGCACGGGATTTTCGAGTTTTTTGATATTTAACGCCATGTTCTTATTATAACCTTGTTTAAATTAGACAAAGACTAAATATTATAAAAACTACCTAAGATAAATTACTGAAATTATTCAGTTTTTAAAGATAATTATAATTGTGATTAGGTTGACATTAAAAAACTGTCTTATTCATGCTAAAAGAGCGTAATTTCAAAATGTTAGATTTTTTTAGATTTCTATATATTAGGATTCAATATACGAGGAGAACAACAAATGAAACACACAATTGTTGCGGTAATGAGCATTGTACTAGCAATAACGACAGGGATCTCTTGTAAGAGAGATATGAAACTAGGAAGTAAAGATAATCCTGTTAAACTTTACTTTACACCATCAGTTGATGCAGACACTATTGCGTCGAATTCAGTTCACTTTATCAAATTCTTAGAGAAAGAAACTGGTCTTTACTTCAAGACAGGTATTCCAACAAACTATATCTCAGTTGTTGAATCTTTTGGTTCAAAAAGAGCTGATATTGCTGTTATGAACTCTTTCGGTTACCTAATGGCAAATGAAAAATATGGTGCAAGTGCAAAGCTAAAAGTTCTTCGTTATGGACACGACTACTACCAAGGGCAAATCATTGCTCACGTAGACAGTGGAATTAACTCAATTAAAGATCTTGAAGGTAAGAAATTTGCATACACTGACCCTTCATCAACTTCAGGATACATGTTCCCACTAAAAATTATGATGGAAAACAATGTAAAACCAGGAAACACAACTTTTGCTATTAAGCACGACAACGTTGTAACAATGGTATACCAAAGACAAGTAGATGCTGGTGCAACTTACTACTCTGCTCCTTCAGAAGATGGAACAATCCGTGACGCTCGTTCACGCGTAAAAACTCAATTCCCAGATGTTGAAGATAAAGTAAAAATCGTTCAAATCACTGAAAAAATTCCTAACGATCCATTCGTATTTAGAAAAGATCTACCAGCTGACGTAACAGCAAGCTTTATTGCTGCAGTTAAGAAATACATCGCTACTCCAGATGGAAAAGATGTATTCGAAAATATTTACAGTGTAGGTGGCCTAGTTGATACAACTGATGCAGATTACGATGGACTAAGAAACGTAATTAAAACACTAAATATCAATCTTGAAGAACAACTTAACAAGAAATAGTAGTTTTTTACTTTATTAAATAAAGAGAGAATAAAAATGATTCTAGAAGTTAAAAATGTTAACAAAGTTTATCCGAACGGATGCCACGCCCTAAACAACGTTAGCTTCAACGTTAACAAAGGCGAGTTCCTAGTAATTATCGGTCTATCAGGTTCTGGGAAATCGACAATGCTAAGATGTATGAATCGTCTTCACGACGTTACTAGTGGAGAGATCATCTTCGAAGGACAAGACATCACTAAACTTAAGGGTAGTGCAATGAGAACTGCACGCTCACACATCGGGATGATCTTCCAACACTTTAACTTAATCCCAAGAAGAACTGTTATGACTAACGTTCTTTCTGGAACACTTGCAAGAACAGGAGTTATCAAGTCGGTACTTGGTATCTACTCTGAAGAAGATAAGAAAAAAGCAATGGAATACATCAAGATTGTTGGTCTTGAAGGTAAAGAAAACGTACGTGCAGACAATCTTTCAGGTGGTCAGCAACAACGTGTAGCTATTGCTCGCGCTCTTATGCAAAACCCTAAGGTTCTTCTTGCTGATGAGCCAGTTGCGTCTCTTGACCCTGCAACTTCTCACTCTGTTATGCAATACCTTAAAAAAGTTAACGAAGAACTTGGTGTTACAGTTATCTGTAACCTTCACTTCTTATCACTTGTTAGAGAATACGCATCACGCGTAGTAGCTCTAAAAGGTGGAAAGCTGATCTATGAAGGTCAACCACTTGATATTAACGAAGAATGGTTCCAGACAATTTATGGCGAAGATGCTGTAGAAGTAACAATTAACTAAGTTTTTTGGATATAGGATTAAATAATGACAACGACGACTCAAACGGCAGATACGCAAGTTAATAACTTACCAAAACCAAGAGAAGAGTACACATCATACAAAGTTAAGATGAATTTCTTTTCTTTCTTAATCGATTTTCTTCTTTGGTCATACATGATTCTTGTTTCATGGAAGATCGTATGGGAGAGACTAATTCTTGGTCTACGTTACCCAGACTTTTCTTGGAACCAACCACTAATCGCTCTTGGAGCAGGTTTTGTAGTAGCAGCAGCTCTTTACACAACTAAAATGTCTCTTGGACGCGGATTAACTGGTATTATGAAAAGAGATGAGAACACTCTATTTATGAAAGAGCCATTCTCATTCGTACTTATTGCAACAGTAGCACTAACATTTATTGCTAGTATTTATGTTTCACAAATTTCAATTTATGAATTCCTTTCTGAATCAGGAATGACTGGTGCTAAGAGAATCTTTACAGCTCTTTTAACACCAAACTTTGCAATTTTTGAAGAAGCTCTTTTTGCAGCAATTGAAACGATCTACATGGCCTTCATTGCAACGGCCGTAGCACTTCCAATTGCATTTGTTCTAGCGTTCTTTGCAGCTAGAAACCTAATGAATGGATCTCGTCTAACAATGACAATTTACTCTGTTGTTAGATTCTTTCTAAACGTTTCACGCTCAATTGAGCCACTAGTATGGGCGATTATCTTCTCTGTATGGGTTGGTATTGGACCTTTCGCTGGTATGATGGCACTTTGTCTTCACTCTGTATCTTCACTTTCGAAGCTATACTCTGAGCAAATTGAAAACGTTTCTAATGGACCGATTGAAGCAATGATGGCAACAGGTGCACACCCAGTTCAAGTAATCTGGTTTGGTGTTGTTCCACAAATCGTTCTTCCATACCTATCTTTCTCAATCTACCGTTGGGACATCAACGTACGTATGGCCACAGTAATTGGTCTAGTTGGTGGTGGTGGTATTGGTACAATGCTAATGCAGTACCAAGGTCTAGCGAAATGGAATGAAGTTGGTCTTCTAGTAATCGTTATTGCAGCGATTGTTTGGATCATGGACTGGCTATCTTCTAAGATTCGTGAAGCAATCAAGTAGAACTGATAATTCAATATTTCAATACAAAAGAAGGCCCGCATCCGCGGGCCTTTTTATTTCTCTCCCTAAATAATTAAATCTTAGTTTTCACACATTCCTTTTTTAGAAAATGAGTCTTGAATCTTAAGCGCATCACCTTTTGTATACCAAAACTGGCTATGAGGTTTATCGTTTATCAAGATACGATAATGATTCTTAGCTGGATGCTTTTGTAGTGAGCAAGCACCCTCTACCGATGCAATGTCTCGCTGAGGGGATGTCCCACAAGAAACGAGCGTAAGCCCTAATACGGCCATGGCCATTAACTTTTTCATAATTCCTCCTACGTCCTAATCACGTAGTAAAATTATCGGATAATCTTAAGAATAACTTTAGCGTATTACTCAACTATTATTGTATTTAAAAAAGAACCGCTTTCATGTATGCTTTATAAAAGGAGAAAAAATGAAAGGAAATCAAGAAGTTATCACTATTTTTAATGAGTTACTAACACAAGAGCTATCGGCCATTGATCTCTATTTCCTTCATTCACGCCTTTTTCAAGACATGGGACTGACTAAATTATATGAGCGCATTGATCATGAAAAAGATGATGAAACAATTCACGCAACCAAGCTAATTGAAAGAATTATCTTCTTAGAGGGCCTACCTGAGTTAGGAACGCGTCTTCCATACAAGCCAAGTCGTGATGTGAAGCAATTATTATCTGATGAGCTTCAGTATGAAGTTGAAAATAGTAAATTACTTAGAAAGGCAATCGCCCTCTGTGAGTCTGTTAATGACTATGTTTCAAGAGACCTACTATTGGGACTACTTTCAGATACTGAAAATGATCATATCGATTGGCTAGAAACTCAACTTTCACTAATTGATAAAATTGGTTTACAAAATTATCTACAGACTGCATCTGAATCTGTTTAAAGAAAGTAAAAAAAAGTAAACATTCATCTGTTTTTTATTTATAATTAGATAAATTAATTAAACACGGATGTTTACTTTTATGAATCTAATTAAAATATCATTTCTCTTAATTTCTTTGAGTTTTATTCAATCCAATGCAATTGCCGCCTTTGCAAAAGTTGTAAATATACGAGGAGAAGTTTCACAACTTCCACCTGGTGCCATGCAAGCAACTTGGATCAAGAAAGGACAATTACTAAAAGAAAATACTTCTATTGTAACCAGACTTCGCTCATTTGTGAAAATTGAGATTCTAGATGACGGAAGTTATATTGTTGTTGGGCCAAATTCTAAAATCGAACTCACAAAAGTGGAAAAGAAATCAGGAAGTATTATTCAGGTTCTAAACGGAAAGATGCGATCTAAAATTGTTCCGGCCAAAAAGTCTAAGGGCCATAGCGCATTTAATAAAGTCTATATCAAAACAAAAACAATGGCCTTAGGTGTTCGAGGAACTGAGTTTGTTACAGTCGTCAGCCAAGAAAACCAAGCAACTTCTGTTGTCACTCTTGAGGGAGAAGTAGCTGTTAAGAAAATTAATAGTGAGAGTATTGATCCTGAAAAAACCGTTAGAGACAATCTTGACCGCGATGATGTTACGATTGTTAAAAAAGGGACTGCATCAACAACATATGCACACCTATATGACGAAACTCCACCACAAAAAGTTAACCCAAGCCAGCTTATAGCACTTGAAAAGAATGAGAATTTAGAAAGTGTGAAAAGAAGCGATATCCAAAAAGCAACGACAGAGGATCTTAGTAAGAAACAGATCACAGATCTTTATGGCAAGGATGTTGAAGAAGACGAAGTTCCAAAAAATGGTGCTATCGTCGATCTTGATTCTGCGATTTTTATTCCAGCGATCCAAGACGAGTCACTTGATGTTGGGAGTGTTGATAAGAACACAGGGCAATTTGTTGCTGCCAATGGAATCGAGCTAGACAAAAAGAAAGGCTTTGTTGCAACTAAGCAAGATGATGAGACAAAAGAAGTTGTCAAAAAACTTAATGACAAAATTGAATACAAAGAAGTTCAAGGTCATGAAGTTGTAGACCACCGCCCTTATACAGGTGCTGCCAAATTAGCAGGTATGCAAAATTCGTGGGGACTTAAAACAGGAATTAGTGCCAAGCAAATGAATTATGCGACGATGGGAAATATGAATGGAAGTGATGATGACAATTATATCGGACTTGGTGCTGATATTATTGGACATTACCGTCATGTATTAAATCAACAACTATACCTTGATTACATCTTTGGAATTCATGCCTATTTCATGGATCGAGATAAACTAGAACCAGAAGAAATGGATGATGATATTCTGACATTTGAGCTAGGAATTCAAGCTTATTACCGATTAAATAATCGCTTCAGACTTACAGCAGGTTATTTTATGAATGACGAAATGTTTCTAGTTGCACGATTTGAAACGAGCCTAACTCCAGTAATGGATCAAAGAACACAATTTGCACCTTACCTTAAATTTGGTGCTGAATATGACTACAGTGATAATTGGACATTCCTAACAAATTACCGTTCATATATTGTTGACACTCATCATCCAAATATTGCCATCTACTCTGGAAAAGGTTTTGAACTAGGAGCGAGAAGACATCTTTCGAAGTCAACTGCCCTCTTATTTAATTTCTTACACCGCGAATTTATTGCACAAGATATTATCGTTAAAAATAAAGACTTTAGCGTCTTATATGAAATGGAGTTTTAATGAGAGCGCTATTATTAATTACACTACTTTTTAGTTTATCATCATGTTTTAAAACAGATGCTGATGGTAATGCCTACCTTTTTGAAAATGATAATAGGGCCGTACTCTCTTTTGAATTCTTCAATGCTGACACAACCTTAACTTGGTATTTTGGAATTCAAAACCAAGTTGGGACAAGTGCAACAGATGTGGAAGGCTTTAATTCCTCACAGTACTGGTGTATTGAGAATGTTTATATTCAATTGAATTCTGGGGATGTCTCAAGTGCTAACTTTGATGTTGTCTTAAATAACACTCCAACGGGTGCAGGAATTGGTTTCCCTGGTGGAAATGTAAATATTTCGATAGCTCCCGGTGATCAGGTTAAGGCATATATGACCTGCTCGACTTGCATAAACGGATACGGAACAATTAATTTTGAACTTGGGAAGTGTAACTAGCTCAATTTCTTTCTGCTGAATTTTATGAGTGCGAGGTAAATTATAAGATCAGCGAGATAAAAAATTGGAATCCAGTACTTGTGAAAAACAATAAAGTTTAAAAAGAAATACGAATAATAAATGATATTGACACAAAGGCCGACAAGTAAGAATTTGTCGGCTTTTTTGTATGCAAGATAAGCAAAGCGAATATAGACTAATAAACTCAAAAAAGCGACGACACGATAAGATGCTGTTAAGAGTTTACTCATATTAAATGGCATGATTAATTTTGTGAGCTCATTAGTTGTCTTTGAAAGTACATCATCACTTATACAACATGCACCACTGCCCTCAATTAAATACAGAAAGAAATGAATCCCAAAAATAAAAAGGGCCAAGTAAACCACTATCTTATACATCGTTATAAGTAGACTATGTTCTTTTAGAATATTGCTTAAGATACTCCACAGATCTAGACGAGCAAGAAAAATGAAGAAGAAAATAAGAAGAGTAACTCCAATCTTATAATCAGAATACATGGGAACAAAAACCAAAGAAGTAATAAGAAAACAAATCATCCCTTGATAAAAAGGCATTCTTTCAATTGGCAAAGTCGATTTAAAAATTAGCTTAACTCGTAAAGCATGAAAGCTTAATGCAAGATAGTACAGAGCAGCTAAAAGAGTAAAAGCTACATATATAATTACATTTAGATCAGAGAGTGAATATTCCATAAATTTTCTTAAGATCATCATAATTCAAGCAAGCTAATTTTACTATATTAAAACAATATATTTTATTCAACGACCTCCCCTTTACACAGTCCCAAGTTAAATATAAATACTTGACATCAGACAATAGTTAATAATAAATATTGATAAAAATTTACTTTTTACGGATGGGCCATGAATATTGAAACCTTCAATTTTAATGATGGTAGTGAATACAAATTTGCATTTATTGAGAAAACACAAGCTGATAACTCGACTCCTGTTTTGTATATAGGAGGAGCACTCCAAAATATCAAAAATATTGAATCAGCTTTAAAAGAATTCACAAAGAAGCAAAATACAATCATATTTGAATTTTCGAAAATACCAGATAAGTATTTTACTAATAAACAAATCGATATAGATGAAGTTACCAAGAGAATATCAGATATCCTTTCCGATCTTGGCTATAAGAATATTAACCTAATCTGTTCGAGCTTTGGTGGGATTTACGCAAACTCCATTACTCAATCGAAATTGAATATCAAAAAATGTGTTCTAGCAGCATTTGGGCCAATAAGCCAACGAGGTCACGAATATATCGATAATATCATTAATAGTTCATTTATTAATGATAAAGAAGTTTTAAAGAATCAAACTCTGGAAACCTTATTAAACCATGGAGAGAAGAGTAATATAAAAAACTTTTTTTTCGTTAGAAAGTTACTTAGCTATACACTTAGCAAGTTAAACGAAGATGATTTTAAAAGACAATTACTTAGTTGTTACACTCTAAAAAATAAAACGAAAGAGCTCAAAGTACCTACCTGCAAGACCCTCTGTTTTACGGGTGAATATGATATCTTTACACCTTACTCAAATATACAAGACCTAATATCAATTAATGACAACCTTTCAATTCATAAAATAAAAAATACGGATCACTTCTGTCATATTCAAGATAGAAAGTATGTGGCCAACCTCACAAGTGATTTCTTTGATGAAAAATGAGGACATTATTAAATGAATAATATCAGTGCAAACCAAATAATCATTTTAACGATATACCTATCAACATTATATGTGATCGAAAGAAGAAAGATAATTGACTACAATGATGAATATAAGAAAGAGGCCAAATGTTCTCTCATTGTTATGTCGGGTTCACTATTAACAAAATTCATCGGTAGTCCTCTTCTATTTTTAATTGCATCACATATAGAAAAGTATAAATTCTTTGATTTTCAAATGCCTGCTTTAGTAAGGCTAATCTTAGTTTTTATCTTGGTTGATTTCGCATATTATGTTTTTCATCGTACAGCACATCAAGTAAGGCTTCTATGGGCAAGTCATTCTGTACATCACACTCCTAATGTAATGCAAGTAACAGCAGCTTTAAGACTAGGCTGGGGCGCAGTTATTCCAGGGCAAATAATATTCCTATCTCCTTTACTATTGATTGGAATAAGAGCAGATGAAATTTTCGGAATTCTATCGTTAAATCTATTCTATCAATATTGGCTACACACAGAAGTCATACGAAAACTTCCTAACTTTATCGAGTATCTTTTCAATACACCAAGTCACCACAGAGTTCATCATGGTAGAAACGATATCTATAAGAATAAAAACTTTGGTGGAATATTGATTATTTTTGATCGTCTATTTGGAAGTTTTCAAAAAGAGGAAGAATCGATAAAAATTAAATATGGCAGGTCTGTCCCTATAAAAAGCTATAATCCTTTTTTCGTCGCATTTCACGAATGGATTAGTATTTATAAGGACACAACAAACTACCTTACTCGCAAAGTAAAAAGAATTTCTAATTAACTACTTTACGTATAAGAATTGAACCGGCCACCATTGATAGAACAAAGACAATAATTGGTGCTGATAAGTTAATAAGGTTTACGATTGCTGGCCCAGGACAAATCCCGGCAATCCCCCAACCGATACCAAATAAAGCGGCACCTGTAACAAGCTTTTTATCAACAATCTTATTTGTCGGAAGATGAAATTGAGTGTCACAGATTGGTGCACCACGCTTTGTAATTAGCTTGGTTGCAATTACACCGATAACAACAGCTCCACCCATTACAAATGCAAGAGAAGCATCCCATCCTCCCTGTAAAGAGAAGATATCAAGGAAGCCAATAACTTTCTTCGGATTCACCATACCAGATACAGTAAGCCCAATTCCAAATATGATTCCAGCTAGTAAACTTGTAAATTTTTTCATTATAGTAACCCCACTAAAGAAACAACTGCTATTGCAACGGCCATAAAAGTTAAAGTTGCAACAAATGAGCGCTTAGAAAAACGTGATAATCCACACACACCGTGACCACTTGTACAACCAGAACCAAGTTGTGTTCCTGCTCCAACAAATAATCCTGCGATAATTGCCTTAGGATATGAGAGCTCTAGTGCGTAAGAGAAGAAATCAGGATTAACAAACTTAACGATCAGTCCACCTGCCAACAGACCGAGGACGAAGAAAACTCTCCAAAGCCCGCCATCATTCTTCTTATGGAAGTTAAAAAATATTCCAGAAATACCCGCAACTCGCCCATTAAAATAGAGCAAAAATGCTGCAGCTACTCCAATTAAAATTCCGCCCACAAGCGGCCATGTAAAGTTAGTCATATACTCACCTTTTTGTTAAATATCGTTACTTTGTATTACTTCTTAAGAGTCTTCTAAGACTTTCAAAGTTAAATTAATTATATATAATGATTATAAATTAACATTGATCGCCATCAAACTTGGAAAAACATGATTAAGGAAATCTTAAACAATATTGAACAACCTATTTATCGCCAATATCAAAAAGGTGAAGTTATATACAGAGAGTCAGAATTCCCACAATATCTCTATATTGTAGAAGAAGGCATTATTGGTCTCTACTACAATAGTGAAAATGGAAAAGAGAGCTTCCTAAGAGTTTACGGGCCAGGGGAAATCTTTGGCCATCGTTCATACTTTCTAGAAACTCCTTATCATGCAAACTCAGTTAGCTTGACGAAAGCTAAGCTTATGCTCATCGATCGTAAGCAGTGTGACAATATATGTCTTGAAAGCCCTGCCCTCTTGAAGAATATGACAAAGATTCTCGCAAGAGAGCTAGGAAATGCAGAGAGAAGACTGGCCGGAATGGCAGATAAATCAGCTAAGGCCAGAATTGTTGAGGCACTTGTCTACTTGAAACTCAAGCATCCTGAACACAATTGGACGAGAAAAGAGATAGCTGACTTTGCGGTATCAACTTTTGAAAGTGTGACAAGAATCTTAAGTGAATTAGAGGCGCAAGGTTTAATCACTAAGAGTGGCAGAAGTATTGATATCGTTGATGAGCAGAAGCTACTAAAATTCGCAAATGAGAATTATTAAGATCTTGTTAATTTCTTAGCAAATTTTACATTTAAAATCTCTAGAGCTTGTCTATATCACCCTATTTAGATAGGATGCGGCCAACTGTAACCCACACAAAGGCCATTTTATGAAATTAGCAATTACTCTTTTATCGTTTATCTCATGTCTAGCAATTAGCTCAAACGTAATCGCTTGTGACAATGCCGTAAGTAAGCAACTTGAAAGAAAGATTAGAGCGGATCGCCCTCTAGAAGTGAAGTATCTAATGTACCTTACTCAAGGTAGCGAACTTCTAAATGAAAGAGGAAATAAGCTAGCACAATTCAACGAAGATAAGCTTATCTACTCTGCAATTGGTTCTGAACACTCTGGTTGGTTTAATGCTGCAATTGCTGTTGATCCAGACACATGTTCGGTAGATTACATTGGCTACTTTGCAGCTGAATAAGTCAAAATTATATATTTAAAAATATTCAAGGCCCAGTCTCATCTGGGCCTTTCTATTTCCCAAACAAAATCCATGTAAAAACCTTAAGAAATTCTATAGATTTTTTGAAACTAAAAGCATTTAGTTTAACTAATTAACTTTATAAGGCCTTGAAATCTCATCTTACAATTTTGAAAGTCCACAAAAAATTGCCACAAAATTAAATATTACCCTTAGAAAGCCGATATAAGTAACTGAATTTAGTGATCTGTTCATTAAATGCTTTAATACTAAAGAAATATTATATTAAGTCGAAAATATTTAAGAACAAATTTTATTCACCATCGGCTAAATATTAAGAAAGTTGTGAGGGACTTTGAAAAAACCAATACTCTACGTCGGACTAGCGCTGGCATCACTATTTAGCTTTAGCTATATCTTCTTTGCAGAAGATACAGCGAAGACAAATAGCTACAGTGAGATTGCGAAAGAGATTGGTATTGAATATGAACTAGTTAAACCAAAAGTTAAAGCAAGGCTAAACTCAAATGTAGCTACGTTCAGTAAAAGAAGTCCATCTTCAATTGCACAAGAAAGTGTAGACGAAGCAGTTGAACCGAGTAAAAAAAGAGCAGATTTTCAAATTTCAAAACTTGCTGTTAATAAAAAGAAAAATAATTCAACACAAGTATTCTTAAACGATTCAGATTACTCTAGGCCATATTATTCGAATAATTCATTTGAAAGGATGCCTGCAAAAGCAATTGAAAAAATAGAGAAGCAAGAAGAAAGTAAACAAATTGTTTACTCCATCCCAACTCCTCCAAATGATATTGAAGAAAATGAAGAAGAAATAGATACTAAGCAACAAAACACTGGTTCAAGCAATACAGTCATTGTTACTCCGGCCATTGAAGGGCGAATCCCTCCTCTATCAGGACTAATAACACAAACAAATAAAAGTATCTTCATTAATAATGCCTATGCAGCAACAACTTGTGACAATCCAAAGGTAGAACTTTTTGATCTTGTGACAATGACAGTCCTTGAAGATAACCCGATTACATTTGAAGGAATCAACACTTCAACTTATTTTAATTTTGATGCAAAAAAGTTGGCCCTCGATCTGACAGCTCCTGCTCGTTACAAAGTCAAAGTATCTGGTTGTAGCGATGAGCTAGAAAAAGTTGTAACTAGTTACTTTACTCCACAAGATATTACTCCGGTTTCAACATTATTAGCAAAAATCACGAATACAGATTTTGAGTATACTCCAACGAAAGAGCTTGCAGATTATCTCGATCGCACAGAAGCTTTAATTGAAGCAAGTATCGATAATCAAACAATAGACTATGACTTAATTTACAGTGAGCTTGAGAATAATACAGAGGCAAGCAACATCTTCACAGAATTAACGAATGGTGAAACTGCTGCAATTTTAAAAGATGCTGCACCGAAGTTAAAAACTCTTGAAACACCTACTTCATTAAAAGAAGGAATTTCTAGTGACTTTAAAACAAGTGCAGTTCACTGGGATTCATCATATCCTGTTGCCTATCAATGGATACTTAATGGAGCGACTGTTTCAAATGCCAGTACATGGAGCTACACTCCACCAGCTGATACTGCAGCAAGTGCTGAGATAATTGTTAGAATTGGAAAGAAGAATGATGGTGACGACAATGTAAACACAGCAATTCCTCATCATCAATTTATCTATACTCTCGATGTAGAACAAATTAACGATGCTCCTACTCTTGTAGCATCCCAAAGTGTAAATGTAACAGAAGATACAATTCACAACTTCTTTCTGACAACTGGTGATGATGTGGACTCGCCAAGTCTATCTTATATTACAACTTCACTACCAACAAACGGAACGCTTACTTGTGTAGGAACAACTAATGAATGTACGTATACACCAAACGCAGATTTTGTAGGTGTTGATACCTTTACATATAAAGTTAATGATGGAGAGCTAGACTCAACTGAAGCGACTGTGACTTTAAATGTATCAAATGTTAATGATAGGCCAGTTATTGGTGCAGATCAAAGTCTGACTTTAGCTGAAGATAACACACTTGCAATCACTCTTAACCAGGCTACGGATGTTGATAATTCACAAGCATCCCTTACATATAAAATTGTAAGTTCTCCGAATAATGGAACTCTTTCAAATTGTATTACAACAGGTACATATGGAAATGATTTAACTTGTGATTATACTCCAAATACAAATTTTTATGGAAATGATAGCTTTAGTTATATTGCAAATGACGGGTCTCTAGATTCTGCAGGTGTAGCAACTGTATCACTAACCATTACTCCAGTTAACGATGCTCCTACACTTGCAGCTACTCAAGCAGAAACGACAAATGAGGATACAGTCATTAACTTCAATCTAGCGGCCGGAAGTGATATTGAAGCAACACCTCTCAATTATACTATTATTTCATCAACGACTAGTGGTGTACTTAATTGTACACAGGGAACATCGACAGCTTGTAGCTATAATCCAAATTTAAACTTTTTTGGAACTGATACATTTACGTATAAAGTTGATGACGGAGAGCTTGATTCAACAACGGCCACTGTGACAATTACTGTTAACACAGTAAATGATGCTCCAGTAATGGGAGCAAATCAATCAGAGACGACTAATGAAGATACTGCAATTAATTTCACGTTAAATACTGCAACAGACGTGGATCTTCCTGCCCAAACAATCTCATACAAACTTGTGTCAGCTCCTACTAACGGTACTCTATCAAATTGTATAACGACTGCGACTTATATCAATGATAGAGACTGTACATATACTCCAAATGCTAATTACAACGGATCAGACTCATTTACATATATTGCAAATGATACTGTCACAGATGCAGTCACTTTTGCGACGGTAACTCTAACAATTAACGCTATTAATGATGCTCCGACACTTGCTCTAACTCAAACAGTTAGTACAAATGAAGATACAGCACTTAACTTTACTCTAAATGCTGGAGCAGATATTGAAGGAGACACACTTTCATATATAATCGTTTCAGCCCCTGCAAAAGGTACCTTAACTTGTACTGGTGGTACATCTAGAGATTGTTCATATACACCAGACCTAAATGATAACGGATCAACTACTTTCACATATAAAGTAAATGATGGACAACTTGATTCATCAGTAGCAACAGTTACCGTGAACATTACTTCAGAAAATGATGCTCCTGTAATGGCCGGAAACCAATCTGAAACGATTGCAGAGGATAATACTCTTAGCTTCACTCTTTCAGGTGCTACGGATGTTGATATCCCTGCACAAACAATTCAATATAAACTAATTACAGCTCCAGCAAATGGTACACTTTCAAACTGTATTAATACATCAACGTACTCTACTGATATTATTTGTGACTATACGCCAGGAGCAAATTTCAGCGGAAGTGACTCTTTTACATATAGAGCAAATGACACACTAACAGACTCTGCAACGGATTCAACAGTATCGATTACAATCACTCCTGTAAACGATGCTCCAACTCTTGCGGCCACTCAAAGTGTATCAACAAATGAAGATACAGTACTTAACTTTAACCTAACTGCAGGTTCAGATATTGAGGCGGATACACTTTCATACATAATCGTTTCAACTCCAGCAAATGGGAGCCTTAGCTGTACAGGTGGTACATCTACGGCCTGTACATTCACACCTGATTTAAACTTTAATGGTTCAACGACATTTACCTATAAAGTAAATGATGGTGCACTTGATTCGACTCTTGCAACAGTTACAATTAACGTTTCAGCAGTGAATGATGTACCTGTTATGGCAGCAGATCAAGCACATTCAACAAATGAAGATACTGCTGTAAACTTCACACTTAATGGTGCGACAGATGTTGACCTTCCAGCTCAGACATTAAGTTATAAGATCATTACTTCTCCTACAAACGGTACTATTTCAAATTGTATTACAACTGGCAGCTATGGAACTGATATCTCGTGTACTTACACACCGAATGCAAACTTCTATGGAAGTGATTCATTTACTTATACTGCAACTGATAGTGTTGGGGTTGCTGTAACAAATGCGACAGTTTCATTAACAATCAATAGTGTAAACGATGCTCCTACTCTTGCTGGAGACTGGTCTTTTTCAACAAATGAAGATACGGCCCATAGCTTTAATCTAACAGCGGCCACTGATATTGAAAATGATGCGCTTTCATATCTTATTGTATCAAATCCAACAAACGGAACTCTTTCATGTACAGGTGGAACGTCAACAGCATGTACATATACACCAAGTCTTAATTTTGAAGGAAGTGACTCATTTACTTATAAAGCAAATGACGGAGCACTTGACTCAAATACTGTTACAGTAAATATCACAGTTAATGCAATCAATGATGCGCCAGTAATGATTGCAGATCAAAGTGAAGTAACTAATGAAGATACTCCATTTAGTATAACTTTAAATGGAGCTACTGATGTTGACCTACCAGCGCAGACTATTAGTTATAAAATAATAAACTCTCCAACAAATGGTACAATTACAGACTGTATCACAACAGGCTCTTACGGAACTGATATCATATGTACTTATACACCAAATGCAAATTTCAATGGTTCCGATTCATTTACATATCTAGCAAATGATGGACTACTAGATTCAGCAACAAGCTCAACTGTTAACCTTACAATTAACGCTGTAAATGATGTGCCAACTCTTGCAGCAACTCAAACTGTTTCAACAAATGAAGACACAATACTAAACTTCAACTTAAATGCTGGCTCAGATATTGACGGTGACACACTTTCATATATCAAGCTTACAGACCCAGCGACAGGAACATTAAGTTGCACAGGAGGGACTTCACGTGCCTGTACTTATACGCCTGCAACAAATTTTAATGGTACAACTACTTTTACATATAGAGTAAATGACGGCTCAGCTAATTCAACAGTTGCTACAGTTACGATTATTGTAAACTCTATTAATGATGCACCAGTTATGGCAGCTGATCAGTCATTTGCCACAAATGATAATACAGCACTGGCAATTACATTAAGCAATGCTACAGACGTCGATGGAGATGCTCTTACTTATAAAATTGTTACGCCACCATCTAATGGAACACTTTCAAATTGTATCACAACAGGTAGTTATGGAACTGATCTTACATGTACATATACTAGTAATGTTAATTTCCATGGTAGCGAAACATTCACATTCATTGCAAATGATGGAACTATTGATGCGGCTTCTGTTGAAACTGTAACGATTAACGTAACAGATAAAACACCTTCAGCTGCACCGACTATTGCACTTACATCTGCGACTTATACGAACTCAACTGCAAATACTATGACAGTAAGTAGCTGTAGCGATATTTCTTCTGTGATCATTAACGAAGGAAGCCAGCCGGCCGCTGGTGATGCATGGGTAGCATGTTCAACAGTTGCAAATGCTACAACATATACTCTTGCAAGTGCAACTCAAGGGCTTCATACACTTAGAGCTTGGTCAAAAGATCCACACGGAAATATTTCCACATCATCAACTAATATAAGTGTTTACTACGATACAATTAACCCAAGTCTTTCTCTAACAACTCCTTCGATTCAAAAAGGCGGAAATAATATCAATCTTGCATGGAGCGCTACTGATGCCAGTACGTCGACGGCACAAAACTTCCAAGTAGATTTCTACAACGGAAGTAGTTGGTCTTCAATTGGCACAACTGCGGCCATTAATGGACCAATTAGTTCACAATCTTTTACAAGAGCGTGGAGTGTTCCATCTATTAATACATCAAACGCTAAGTTTAGAGTTTCATTTACAGACCTAGCTGGAAACTCTGCAACAGTTGAGTCAGCTGCATTTGTGATTGACTCTATTGCACCAGCACTAAGTTATACATCACCAGCAAATAACTCTTACCACTTATCAAGTACGACGATTAACGGAAATTGTGAAAGTGGATTAAATATTAATATCTCTGGTGATATTCAAGCTGCATTTTCGATTGCTTGTTCTGGTGGGACTTTCTCACAAACAGTAAACTTCTCAGACAACGATGGAGCAAAGAATATAACAATCAATCAAGTCGATGCAGCAGGTAACTCGACTTCTGTTACAAGAACTTTCATACGTGATGAGGTCGCTCCAATTCTTACTAAAACTGCTGGTATCTCACCAGACTTTACAAATGCTAACACACCAAACGCATGGTCAGGTACTTGTGAAGGAACATATACGATTTATGTTACAGGTGATGAAACAACTTCATTTAATTGTTCTTCTGGGACATGGAGCTGGACACCTTCACCAAAAACAACAGATGGAACATTTGTTTATAACTTAGTTCAAACTGATGCTGCAGGAAATACATCTTCTCCGGCCCTATCTCTTTCTTGGCAACGTGACGCTACAGCTCCGGCATTTAATGCGACAGCACCAATCCAAATCGAGATCGGAGAAAACCAATCAGAAACAGTTCTGAGAGACAGCATAACAGTATCTGGTATTTGTGAAGGAACAAATGTTATCTCTATCTCTGGAACAGAGTCAGCAAGTATTACTTGTTCAGCGTCATCTTGGACATGGACATCGGCAAATTACACTACAGATGCCACGAGAGCATTCACATTCACACAATCTGACTCAGCAGGAAATATATCAGCACTAACATATACTTGGACAAGAGACTCTAATTTCCCTGCTCTAGCGATCGATGTTAACGCGATAAAAAATAATGGTTCTACTGCCACATTCACAGGAACGTGTGAAAATGGATTAACGATCAATATTACTGGAGCACAAACGACGACAACAACTTGTTCTTCAGGTGTATGGTCATGGACAACAGCATCAACTGCATCAGATGTTAACAATACATATAATTTTGCTCAAACGAACGCTGCCTCTAATACGACAACAGTTTCAGGTAACTGGTATCGTGAAACAGGCCTTCCTGTTATAAATACGATATCTGCAGGAGTTGCGGATCCATCACCAACTAACTTTATTCCATATTCGTTAACAGCTAGTTCTCAAAATGCGAATGTTTACCTAACTCATATTTGTCTTCAATCAAATACAACGACTCAACCTGCAAGTGACGATGCTTGTTGGATTGCAGTGAACTCGACTTCGATTGGAATAACTCCAGCACAAAATATCACTGTAACAGACTACTCTTATCTTCTTGGTTGGGAGCCTGCTTTATACGATGTTTATGCTTGGGTAAAAGATGAAGCTGGAAATATTTCATCAAACACACAAGTGCTAAGTACTGACTACGATCAAATTGTATATAGTAAAGATGCTCCTCCACTAATTTGGGACGTAGCTGCTGCTAATAATGATTTATCATCAATTCCTCCAACAAGAGCAGAATCCTCTGTTCCAACAGGTACTGACCTTTATATTCGTTGGAAGGTAGACGATGCTGTTGGTCTTTCGACTACGGCAATTAATCTTTTCTATACACAAGATGAACAAACATTTACGGCAATTGCTGGAGCACAAGGAATTTCACCACATACTAATCACGGTTGTCCTAGCATCACTTTAGCTGCAAATGAAGGTTGTTTTAAGTGGACAGGTGGTTCACCTCTGGCAACTGCATACAAGATCAGAGTTAAGGTAACAAATATCTCAGGTATTAGTACACAGCTTACTTCAACTCCATTAAATGCTGATCGTATTAAGATTATTGCAGGAAATACTGAAGCAGGTCTAGGTGGGGATGCGAGATCGGCCCTATTCTTTAACAAGCGCGTTGGTGACTCTTCTGATATCCACACTCTTGTCTTTACTGATGATGGTAATATTTATTTTGCAGATTATAAAAGAGGTATTATCACTGTTGACCCTGCAGATGGTAAGCAGAAACTCTTCATTGCAAAAACTGGAACGTCAACTGGAGATGGTGGACCGGCCGAGAGTGCAACTCTACGCTACCCTATGAAAATCACTCTTGATTATCAAGGGAGACTATTAATCCTTGATTATAACAGAATTAGAAGAGTTGACTTAAATCTTGAAAACCCAACAATTGAAACGATTATTGGTGGTGGCTCTAGCACTGCAGACACTGTAGCAAACCCACTAGATCTTCAAATGCGAGGATTATCAAGCTCTGATTACCGTACGAATGCTGTGTTATTCACACCACTACCAAATGGTGATATCTGGTTTAATGCTGAAAGATCAGAAAGTATTGAAACAGACGGCAACTTCAAAGTGCGTATCTACAGAGCAGCAACAGGGCAAGTTGAATCATTCTATCTTGGTGGTACAGGAAATGGTTGGCAGGCATCTCAAGACCTATCTAAGTGTCGAGTTGGATATACTGGTATCAAATTTAATCAAGCGACATCTCAGATTCAAGGAATCACTGGAACGGCCTATCACCATAAGAATTTTCCAGGCTGTGATATGTATGGATCAACTTCTGACTATACTTATGCAAGAATTTATTTTGATCCAACAACTGGTCAATCTATTACACCACTAGATAATAGCTACCGTTGGTATCACTACTATAACTATACAGGTATGGATGGTAACTCATATGTAACAGTAGCAAGAAGTTACATGAATCGAAATAATTTTGATGGAACATACACAAGAATCCTAGGTTCTGGAACGCTTGGAGAATGTGCAGATGGTACTCTGGCCACTGCATGTAATATGGATATCTATTCGGTTTTCGTTGATAAGAATGGAAAAATTTACTTCAGTGACCGCGGTAAAATTAGAACCCTAGATAACGAAGGGAAAGTTGTTACAATCTTTGGCCAAGGTCAGTCTTACGGAGATAATGTAAATGCCGTTAATGCTCGCTTTAGTAATATTAGCCGTGTCACAAGATTAAATAACGGAAAGATTGTTGTAAATGACACTTCATCTTACTATCTAAAAGAATTTACTATCGAAGGGAATATTCACAGTATCGCAGGTAATGGTACAGTGGCCACAGCTTCAACTGCTGCAGCTGCAACAACACAGCCAGTAAGAAACCCATATTGGACCGTAGTTGATCGTGCAACGGGAAATATCTATATGGACCGTGTAGAATGGCACTATGGACGTTTTTCAATGCTTAACCGCTCGACAGGTATGTGGGAAGATGTCTTTAGCAATACAAGTGGTACAGCTTATTATGACCCGACTTCTGATGGAAAAATTGGCAGTGACATTGATGTTGCCGGTGATCAAAACAGGGCCCTACCTCTTGGTTTTGCCAATGGTAAGCTATTCTTAAATAGAATGAGATATAACTCAACAGACCTAAGATACGAAGACTTTATGCTTAAGGCATATGATTCGGCCGATAGCTACAGACAAGAACACGTCTGGGGTGTTCTTGGATACAATAGTACAGAAGAAGGTTGTACAGAACTAAGAACTGCACCAACTTCTGGTAGCACTTGTGAATATGAGTACTGGGATAATTACAGAAATATCTACTACGATAGTGTTGATGCGAAGTATGTAACAGCGAAGATGTATCGTGGTGCTCAGCGCAGAATTATTGCCTTTAAAGACGGAAACGTTGAGCAAATTGCCTATACAGCTAGAAATATTGATGACGGTTTCGTTTACACTAGAAGAGGCGGAACGCAATATCTCTACTACTGCTATGCTAGCAGACTATATGCTCACAATATCGATACTGACACTGATCTTGGTGCCCTGAGTTGGACAATGCCTCAACTTTCATGTCGTGGTGTGGAGTTTGACTACAATCCAACTAACGACTCAATCATCTTCCCATTTGAGCAAAACGGACTCTATGGAGTTGCAGAATACTTCCTCTAAACAAGTTTAGATTACCTAACATTTGTTCCTATAAAATACTGATTTTACTCATGTACAAAAGACATACATAGTTATAAATAATGCTCAACAATGAATATTTTCATCTTATTTAAGCTAAGATGTGAGCATTATGAAGAAGATAAAAACTACGCTTTCCCTATTCGTTTTTTTCATCAATTTACTAGTACTAGGTAGTGAACTAGATATTAGTATGCTTCCAGACAAGAGTGTTCTTCCAGGTGAAGTTGCCATACAAGTTCTTCCGATAAAATCAGTATCAAATGCCACGTATAAAATTACAATTGAAAGTAATCAGCAGTGGCGTGCCGAAGGCCCAGAAGAAGCAAACCTAATTGCTGGCGATCTAACTTATTTAACTTTTTATACATACACTCCAAGCTTTGTTGATGCAGGAACAATTCATGAATTGAAAATTGTTTTTACCAATACACAGACACAAGAAAAGATTGAAAACAATATTAGCTTTGTTGTTGCCAAGAAACATAATCTCGATTTTTTTGATGCTGATCAAAATATTGAAACAAATAAGAAAAATCACTCTCTTAACTTAAAGGTTAAAAATACTGGTAACTCAAGTGAAGTTTATAACTTCTCAATAAGAAACTTAACACCTGAAGTAAGTGTGAGTGTAAACAGCTCCCCTATTACCATTGCTGCAAATGAAGTAAAGCTTCTTCCTGTAAGAGTTAACTTTAAAAATAGTACATCAACTTATGCGGCCTTTGAAGTGAGCGCAAAAGTTGGAACAATTACAAAATTTCAAAAAAAATTCCAGGTAAAATTTGTTAGCTCAACAAATAACCAGGATAGACAAGGTAATTACCTTGATACAACACTAACTATTACTAATGACTACATGAGTGTGGAAGGTAAAGACTCAAATCTAAGTTCAGTAGTCTTAAATTCTAACGGGGCCCTATCTGACTATGTTTCTTTATCAAGCTACGTACAAGCAAATATGGTCAATGGACAAGCACAAGATGCACGTGGCACATTCCACTTTGATGGTGATAACTGGCGATTTAGTGCTGGAAATAATGTCGATCTAGACGTTGATACAAATGTTGGTAACGAGGCCCGTGATGGTGTTGCCTATTCAAGAGATATATTGCCTAACCTAAAAGTTGGAACGCTAGTAGGTGTTGACGAAAATGATGAATTTAATACAGCGGCCATGGTTCAATATGACCCAAAACCAGGACAACGAACTTTTGTTATCATCAACCAGAATACAGACTCTGGAGAAACATCTGGCTCAATTGGCTATCGTGGAAATTTTAATCCTAATGATAAATTATCATTTGCACCATCCCTAACTGTTTCCGATGACCCTCAACGTGGAGTAATTCAAGATTACCGTACAGCTATTCGTTACATGGTAAGAAAGAACCTCCCTATTGCAATAACTTCTGGTTATAGAAGAGATCGTTTTCAAGAAGTTATCTATAATAATACTTCTCTATCTTACGATTTTGATGGTGTTCTTCTCGAACTTAGCAGAAATGACGAACTAAACAAAGACACTTTCGAAACAAATGAGCAGAGTAGATCACATCGCAGCTCTAATAATGTTCGTGTAAGCTTTCCAATGGGAGGAGGCTTGTCGGCCAGTGTTAACTACCAAGATCAAACTAGCTCAAGTGAAAGTGAACAAAGAAAGTTCATCACATTCGCCTACCAGAACAAGCAATTATATGCCGCAATGAGAGCTGGTGTTGCAAGCAAGAATTATACAGATGCAAATATTCAAGACTATACTAACGAGCCTTTCATATCTGTTGATTTAAGCTACAAAGCACCAAAGTTCACAATAAGATCGCATTTTGAGTATGAATCATATGGGGATGACTCATATCGTACACGTACTAGTGTAGGCGTAAACTATAATATCAACAATAACCACTTTAATGGTGATGCCTACGTTAGAGTTGGACATGATGAAGGCCAAAGAAACGATTACGTAACACAAACACAAACTGATCTTGATTATATCGAAGCAGGTATTCGAACAGGAGCAGACAGTAATTATTCATTCGAAATTTATACAAGAGCGGAAGATAATCATCAATATGATGATATCGATTATCAAATAGGTATTCGTTTTCAATACCGTTTTGGAGCAAAGACGCCAAGAGGTGTCGAAGATGCTTTTGGTGGAAAACGCACAGGTAGTATTGCTGGCCGAATCTGTATTGATCGAAACCTAAATGGCCTATGTGAAGACTTTGAGCCGGGTGTTGAAGGCCTTAATATTTATAGCGTAACAGGAAGCACAACAACCGACAAAAATGGCAAATACATCATTAATGAGCTTAAACCAGATATTGACCACATCTCTCTTATTGAGCGACAAGTTACTGCGAAGTCTTTGGAGTCAGCGCAATACTATAAGGGGACAAAGGTCATAAAGAATCAAACTGTACATGTGGACTTTGCACTAAAGGAAATATCATCAATCAATGTCTTCTCTTATAATGATATTAACAAGAATGGACGTTTTGAAAAAGACTTCGATACTCTAATTGGAGATATCACATACCAATTAATAAATAAGAATGGAGAGATTATTCCAATAAGCGCCCGTTCTTTAAATGGAATTAATTACTCACGTCTTAAAAACGGAAATTACAAGTTAATTGCGACAGCAAACTCTCCTATTTACCAAGAGATCCAGAAAGAAGTTACATTAGAGCTACCTAAAGACAATATGCAGACAATATCATTTGGGTTCGAAATCATTAATGCAGACACTCTGCCGACACAGGAGCTTATTGTTTCAGAGTTTGACAGCAGTATAATTAGTTCGCCTAAATTTAGCGCCTTATTAATATTAGACTCATCTGAAACTGAATACACAATTCTTTCAGATATTTCCGTAGAACTTGATGGCTATCAAGTTGATATAGAAATCGAAGAAGTATATTCTGGCATGTGGGATATTAATATCGACTTGAAAAATCTTATTTCATTGCTAAGTCAAAAAAACGAGATCACTATTGATATTGAGTTAGAAAATGAAAATGGTGAAAAACTACAAATCAGAAGAACTAGAAACCTCTTCTACAATAATTAAGGCCAATAAGAGATGAAAATATTTTTAACTATCATTCTACTTTGTGCAAACCTTTCAGCTTCGGCCTGTCTCGTTCTACAAAAAGACGATAATGGCAAAAAGTCACATCCTGCAATCAAACATTATGTTGAAGATGGAGACAAGAAGAGAGAAGTCGTTGTTAAAAACACAAGTGACAGTATTTGTCGCTACACTATTATCAAAACAGAGCTTATCCAATCAAGAGATGGTAGTTATAGCTATCTTCCATATAGAATTGGTCAAGATGTAAGTTATTCATTAGCGCCATATATGTCACTTTTAGATGAAAAAGGGATTGAAAGCTTTTCTATTGAACAGAGTTTAGCTCCTGGAGAGACAAGGCACTATGGACTACAAATTAACATTGCCTCTGACTTAAAGACAGGTAGTTTTCAGGCCGGATTTAAAATTGATTATATGAGTGGAGCAACAAGTTTCATCGTTGGTGAAATTTATTACTCAACTAAAGAGGCTCAAGTATCACCACAATTGAGATTCTTAAAATTTGACAAGAAAAAGAACAAGCTTACATATGCACTTGCAAATAAAGGAAACGCTTACACATTCTTTGAGATGAATCTAATCTATACTGATCCAATATCAGGGTTTGAGTCTCATGGTGTAACTGTGGATAACGAACTGCACTTATTTAAGGCCAATATAAAAAACCACCTCCTGCCAGGAGGTAAGACAATTTTATCGGAAATTAGTCTTAAATCACACCTAAGAAATTTAAGAAAACAATTTGCGCAACAATACCCTGGACTGGACTTTCCAGAAGTATTAAATCTTACGGCCGTTCCGCTATACGGGATTGACTACGAGAACTGGACAAATCACAAAAACTTACCATTAGGATTCAAATCAGTAATGATTCAAACTAATTTATAAATTTAAGGAGAAGACAATGAAATTAATTAAGCTAGCAACACTTGCAACAGCATTAAGCTTCAATTCATTTGCAGCAGATTCAACAGCAAATGGATCAATTACATTATCAGGTGGATTTTCACCAAAGGTTAGCAGTGTTTCGATTGCACTTGTTGATTGTGGAAAAGACGTAACATTTAATGACTGTGATGCAACTCTAAGTTCAACAAGCTTTGGATCACACACACAAGATGCAACATTAAACCTAGGTACTTTTGATGGTGAATCAAATACACGTTATATAAAATTTGAAATCAAATCAAAAATGTTACTTTTCAAAGGTGACTACCTGAAAATTTCAAAATCTCTAACATCTTCTTCAAATGATGTATCTGTAGCACTTGAAAAAATGATTTTTGTATCTGCAGGCCTAGATACATATGGACAACAGACTCTTGGTGGAGCGACTTCTAGCCTAGTATCAGGCGATATCATGGTAGACACTAAAAAAGCTATTACTGATGTTGCATCAGAAGTATACAACTCTGCAGCAGCTAACCCAGGTGAAGCAAACGCTAAAGTTCTATCTGCCTTAGCAGATAACACAGCACTTACAGTTAGAGGAATTATCGCTCTTGAAGCTGGTGATGAAGCGACTTCAGACAACTTCCAAGCTGTAATCAATGTTGGTTTCACTGGTGTTGACGGCCTATAATGATTAAAAATATAGCTCTCACATTCATAACTCTTATTGCTTTTAGCATTTATGCTTCTTGTAATATGGGTGGCTCTTTTGGATGTGAGAGCTATTCTGATATTGGCCTTAATGGTCTAACTCTTGATCCATGGCAAGTGTATGAAGGTAGCTACTCTTGTTCATCACCGAGTAATTCAAATTACTACTATGATATCCAAGACATTAGTATAAAAGCTGGAATGACACTGGAGATTAGTTTTAAGACTGATACAAGTGCAGAACTCGATTTAAAGGCCATCACTTCAAAAGGGATTAGACATATCCAACGAGTGAAAAATCAGCTGATGTATGATGCTATTGATGGAGATCGTTGGTATTGGCAGACATATCAGCTTACTATCACTGGAAAAGCAACAACGCTAACTCAACTTAGAATTAAGCTTCCTGCATATACAAATATTGATGATTTCCAGTGGACTATTGAGGACTCATCTGGTTCTGGGACGAATGGACGTTATTTACAATTAAATGATCAAATACATTTCAACTACACTATTTCAGAAGATGACTTCTTCTCTCCAGTTCCAAAGGTATGGAATATAGAGCTCGAAGGTGTCTTTGGAGCAAATGATGAAGCATTAATAGGATTTGCACCTCGTAGTACTAACCCAATATTTCTTCCAAGCTGTGAATCTATCGTAGATTCACTTATTGTTGTTACTGCGCAAGAAAGTGGTAATGACTCATTTTCAATAGAGTGTGATCAGTTAATATTCCCACTTAGTGCACGAATCCCCTATTTAAGATTAAAAAATAACACGGCAAAGAGTTATTGTTCGGCAATAAATTTTTCGATTCAAACTCGATTTAGACTATCTATCTCAGATGATATTCAATCAACTGATTACAACGAAGTATTCGATATTATTACAGAATTTAAGTAAGAAATAATTTCAGGGATACTTGGCCTGCCTTGCATTTCCAGATGTAAAATGCGATTTAGTAAACAAATATACAAACAAAAAATAGATAGTGAGGATAATATGAAAAAAGCACTTTTATCACTAGTGTGTCTACTTACACTTAATGCACAGGCCGGTATCTCTATTGGACTACCTCCAGGAATGAGCATGCCAGACTTTGATTCAATTGAGCAATCTCAACGTGTTTTTGAGGAAACAGTTGAAGAGCTAATGGCAAATGAAGAAGTTAAATCAATAGTTAGAACTGTTGAAGAAGACTACCTAGCAGCTTGTACTGCACAGCCAGAAAAAGCTTCTGCATCACTATTTAATATGTACCTTCGTTATAACTGTGAAGGTGCAACAGATGTTAAACTTGTTATTACAGCAAAGATCAAAAAAGGCGTTGTAAAAGTAAAAAACTATAAAGTTAAGTTCTAAGAAATAAAATAATTGGGCCAGCCTAGCTGGCCTTTTTATTTGCCCTTTTAATTATATTAATGTAATTAATACCAAAATTTATACAAGGGAGCTGCACCATAATGTGGCTGAGAATAGCGGAATTGGCCGTAAAACCTTCTAACTTGATCCAGGTAATGCTGGCGTAAGGAGATTCAGATGAAAATACTGATACTAGTATTTATTTCCCAACTAATTCATGCTCAAACAAAAACAGTAGATTCAGACAATGCAATCTATATCTATGGTCTTTTTGAAAAGAAAGAATATTACAGTGATGCTAATAGTATTTCTTTAAAGACGCAAAAAGATTTTTCGCAACAACAATCAACAGATATCAGTGAGACCTTTAAGGCGATTCCAAACCTAAATATGGCAAATGGTAGCTCTCGCTCAAGCTTCTTTCAAATAAGAGGTATTGGAGAGCGCTCAGCATATGAAGGGATTTCGAATTATTCAGTTGGTTTAATGGTAGATGAAATAGACTATACGGGAGTTTCTGGAACAACAAACCTTAACGGAGTTAAGCAACTTGAGATCTATAAAGGACCTCAAGCAACACGTTTTGGTCCAAGTGCAATGGCAGGAATGATTCATGTAAAATCTCTTACACCATCACAAAAATCCCAAATAAATACATATCTTTCATATGAATCATTTAACACTTGGGAAGAAAGTATCAGTTATTCAGGAATGCTAAGTAAAACGACAGGGCTAGCACTCGCTATTAGTAAAAGAGATAGCGATGGTTATATGAACAATGATTACTTAAGTCGCAAGGATACAAATGGACAAGACGAAATAAATCTACGCACTAATCTGACGATGGACTTTAACACGGCAACTCTAACGACAGGGTTACACTACTTTGATAAAAACAACGGATACGATGCGTTTGTTCAAGACAACGGTTTCACGACACGTTCAGATAAACCAGGTAAAGATGAAAGTAGAACATTTGGACAATACATAAAACTTGAAAAAGATTTGAATGCAAACCTGACAAGTACATCGATATTAACTCACTTCAAAAACGAATCTTATTATAGCTACGATGAAGACTGGGGAAATAATCCATACTGGAATTCAATCCCAGGATGGAACGCAGACTACGACTACAATATTGAGTTCCCAAGAGAGCGAGAGGATTTCACATTGGATCAACGTCTCTCATCAAAGGCCACGACAGCTGGTATTTACCTAAAATCATCTAACGAAGATTTCAAGGAAGTTGGTTATGAAGACTCAGCAGTAAGAAAAAATATAAGTGGAGAAGTCGATACAAAATTAGTTTCAATTTACGCTGAAAGTAGAAATGAGCTAAGTGAAAAATTGAGCTTAGACTATGGTGCACGTCTAGAATATCGCAAGGTAGAATTTGAATCATTAGAAGGCGGTATTAAAACAAATCTTACACCAGAAGATCTGATGTATGGCCTTAATATCACGCTATCTAAGAAAGAACTTCTTGGTGATCTTGCATACGCTAAACTATCTAAAGGATATAAGCCTGGTGGTATAAACACACAGTCGGCCGTACCAAATTCGAGAAAAGAGTTTCAACCTGAAGACCTCTATTCATTAGAAATTGGACAGAAATATCTGATAAAAGAAAAAGGGATTTCAATAAATAGCTCTCTTTTCTTTATGTATCGAAATAATGCTCAAGTTAAAACATCATTTCAAGATGATCCAATGGATCCAAGTTCGTTCACATTCTACACAGATAACGCTGCAAGTGGGTTCAATTATGGAGCAGAGATTGAAGCTAGTCTTGAAAAACCATATGGCCTAAACCTCTCTTCAGGACTTGGTCTACTTGGAACGCGCTACGGAGACTACAATATTGGTACACGTGATCTTGAAGGAAGACAAATGCCTCATGCACCAAACTACCAAGTTAATTTAAACCTTAACTATAAATATAGAAATGGACTGTATTGGGATATCAACTTCTACGCTTCAGATGATTTCTACTACTCAAATTCACACGATTTGAAATCTGATCCGTATCAGATAGTTGATACTAAGATAGGATATCGCTACAAGTCTTTAGACGTCTCAATTTGGTGCAAGAATGTATTTGATGAAACATATTCTCTGCGTGGTTATTACTTTGCGAATATGCCTCCAACTTGGCAAGATGAGCTATATACTCAAAACGAGGCCCCAAGAAGCTATGGGCTTAGCTTAAAGTATGAATTTTAAATTAAGTACTAGAGATAATCTTTATTAATACCATATGCATTAAAAATATGATCATCAGGAGTTACACGATAAAGTTTTAATTTGTTTCTCTCTCGATGTTGTGAAATATATGTTTCATAACAATCTTCTACAGATAGAACTTCACTAGTGAAAACTCCTTGCTGGTCAAAAGCAAAGCGTTCAGCACGAAAAGCATGTTGGGCGCGATTTTTCTCTTTTATTTCATAAATTTCATACATCTTATTCGTTTCATATTCTGAAAGATCCTTCATAGGCTCAAGATCTAGACCGAATAACTTTTGAAAGTCTTTGAATGTATTATAATAAATCATATCCACTTCATACTCTTGTGGTATTAGCTCATCAAGAGCATGTGTTGCTTCATGAACAAAGAAGTGAGCAACAAGTCCTAATTCATCTTCAAGACCGATGAAGATTGTAGGTGTCTCCATTGTAAAGTCAAAAAGAGCAGAAGTTCTCTGTGTTAATCCTCTACGCTCTCTTTCAAGCTTTGAAAGGTTTCTTATTTTTAATTTACCATCATCTAATAAGGGCCTGATTCTATTAACAACCTCCTGGCCTTTCTCAGTTGTTGATACTAATGAGAAAAGATCATCAATTGAATAGTTACTTTTATTTAAGTGATAATCTTGCCCAGCTCGATTAATTACACATCTATCAACTTCGGCCCTTTGATCTTGCGTGCGGTGTCGATAAGTTGGGTTATGATCTATATCTGGACCAAAACCACCGAGACCACCGAGACCACCGAGACCACCTAGGCCGCCAAAAGATGCTAGAATATTTAGTTTTATGAATGTGAGAGCTAGGTATTTTTCCATAATGATCTTCCTTTAAGATGAAGATATCACTTAATAGATGCTACTTGTCATTAATTGAAGATACTTCATATTTGACTATTTTCTATACATATTTCAGCAACTTAGCTTAATTAAATAGGCCCAGAACTAGACGATTTATGATGATTTGACTAAAACTATAGGATACTAATTTAACGTAAGAGAGATTTATGGGAAGAAAATCAGCAAAAATTGCGGCCAAAAAAGGCGCAGCAGACAAGGCCCGTGGGCAAGTATTTACGAGAGCTCTTAAAGATGTATTCTTAGCATCGAAAAGTGGTAGTGGAGATCCTGATACTAACTTTCTTTTGAAGGTTGCTATTGATCGTTGTAAGAAGTTTAACGTACCAAAAGACAATATCGACCGTGCGATAAAAAAAGGACAAGGTGGTGATGGTGCAGGTTACGTCGATATCAACTATGAAGGTTACGGACCTGGTGGTGTGGCCGTTTTCGTTGAGGCCTCAACAGATAATAATACAAGAACTGTAGCAAGTGTAAGAAGCTACTTTAATAAAGTTCAAGGATCACTTGGACAAACTGGTTCTCTTGAATTCGTATTTAAAAGAGAGGCAAACTTTCTCGTGAACGAAGAGAATGTTTCTGATAAAGACGAATTTGAACTTGAGATTATTGATGCAGGTGCTGAAGATATTACTCTAGAAGACGGTGTTTTTGAAATCATCGCACCAGTTGAATCATTTGGAGATATTCAAAAGAAACTTCAAGAAATTGGGATTACACCTGAAGAAGCGAGACTCGAAAGAGTTCCTTTAAACTATAAAGCAATTAATGATGAAGATACATTGAAGCAATTCGAAAGATTAATCGATCTTCTTGAAGAAGACGACGATGTTGTTACTGTTTATCACAACCTTGAAGAATCAGAGGAGTAATTCATGAAAAAAATCATTATTGCTCTAATCACTCTTATTGCAACAGCTGGCGCTTCAGATTTAAAAGTAGAAAAAGATTTTGCGAAAAATCTATTTCTTTCTCTAGAGTCAACAGTAGAACCAGATTGCAACGGGTCTAAATGTATAATCGAATTAGACCAAATTTTTTGTACACAATTGTTTAAAAAGACAAAATGTACAGTAGGTGCTTTTTCAAATGGTGACATTCTTGTTAAGACAGTAAAGGGTGACGAGGCACAAGATATCTCGGACGCTTTATACGATATTAGCGAAGCGACTTGTTCATCAGACAAAGATGCCTGTGGAATTCATTTCTACAATGTAACTTGTGAAGAAAAATCAAAGTTAGTATTTAAATCATATAAATGCCATTTAAGTGACTTAAGAAAATAGTTTAAATAAAGGGATCCTTAGGATCCCTTTTTTTTAACTAACCAAGCTTACTCATATCAATGACAAAGCGATAACGGACATCGCTTTTAAGTACCCTTTCATAAGCTTCATTAACTTGTTTAGGCTCAATCATTTCTATCTCAGGGGAAATATTATGCTTCCCACAGAAATCTAACATTTCCTGTGTCTCTTTGATTCCTCCAATAACAGAACCTGCATAACTTCTACGTTTCATAATAAGTGGAAATGGATGTATTGCTAAAGGTTCTTCAGGAACTCCAACAGAGACCAATGTTCCATCTAGTTTTAAGAGATTAAAATAATTTCCCATATCTATTTTATTACTAGAAACAGTATTAATAATAAGGTCAAACTTTTCGGCGTTCTCTTCAAAAACTTTCTCATCTCCCGTATAGAGGAATTTATGCGCTCCTAATTTTGAAGCATCCTCTTGCTTATTCTTTGTATGACTAAGAACTGTAACTTCAGCACCTTTTGCGGCCGCTATCTTAACTCCCATGTGCCCTAGTCCCCCAAGCCCCATAATAGCAACTTTTTTGCCAGGGCCAGCTTTCCAATGAGTTAAAGGAGAATACAGCGTTATACCTGCACACATAAGCGGGCCAGCTTTTTGTAAATCAATATTGTCAGGAATCTTTAAAACGAAGTCTTGGTCAACTACGATAACATCAGAATAGCCACCTTGAGTATGGCCAGTACCATCATCAACTTCCGAACCATATGTCTGTGTTGCCCCTTGCTCACAATATTGTTCAAGATGATTTTCACAAGGAGAACAACTACGACAAGAATCGACAAGACATCCAACTCCAACACGATCCCCTATTTTATATTTTTTTACATTTGCACCAACCTCTCGAACAACACCAGCAATCTCGTGCCCAGGAACTAGAGGAAAAGGTGTACCTAGTCCCCACTCATCTCTTACCATATGAATATCAGAGTGGCAGATACCACAATACTTAATATCGATCACAACATCATTAGGTCTAGCTTCTCTTCTTTCAAAATTATATGGTTCAAGTGGCGCTTTAGGACTCTTTGCCGCGATTCCTTTTGATCTAATCATTACAGTCTCCTTGTTTAAGATGATGGCATTTTACAAGGTAAGTGCTACCTAATAGATTAATGATTTTCTTAAATTTTATTCTTCGGATATAATTTAAACATGGCAAAGCTAAATGTATCAATTGAGGGTGTTAGGTATAATCTGTTTAATGATTTATACTATCGAATGATCAGAACATCCTGGTCTCGTTTTTTTCTAACTGCGAGTTTAATATACTTGATCATTAACTTTCTTTTTGCGTTACTTTACTTTTACTCTCCAGCAGAAATTTCAAATACTAATAGTAACTCGCTTTGGGATGCATTTGTCTTCAGTTTTCAAACAAGCTCAACTATCGGCTATGGTTACTATCTTCCTAAAAATGACCCTGCCCACTTCTTAGTGATAATCGATGCCATGACTGGTATCTTCTACGCTGCAATTATAACAGGTATGGCCTTTGCTAAATTTGCAAAACCTTCAGCTAAGATTATTTTTACAAATAATATTATCATCGCTACGTTTGATTCAGTACCGACTCTAATGTTTAGAATTGCCAATAGTAGGGATACACATATTATCGATGCATCAGTTAAGGTTGGGGCCTTAATTCCCTATGTTTCTAAGGAAGGCCATCATATAAGACGTACATGTAACTTAAAGTTGATGAACACAGAAAACCCGACATTTCTTCTAACATGGACAGTTATGCATCCCATCGATACAGAAAGTCCACTCTATGGCCTAACGTTAGATGAAATAAAAGAGAAAAGAATATCTTTTTCAACTTCATTTACTGGAATAGACAAAGTACTTACTCAAACTGTTCACTCTAACCACATCTACCTTGCAAAGGACTTACTCAAGGCAAAGAAGTTCAAGGACGTCCTCAAGCATGATCAAGAGGACTCCTATCAATTAAATTTAGATAATTTTCATTCGATAGAAGATTAGAATCTAATCCCAGCTCCAATGTAAAAATTGAATCCACTTTGATCAATTTGTTGTGAAACACCACTTTCATGTGCCATTGGTGCAAGCACGTAATCTCTTTGCTCTACTCCTACTTGTACAAAGAAATTATCCCAAAAAATGGCCTTCGCCTCAAGCGAGACACCGTAAGAATAGCCACCAATATCGTTAAAGTGATTTTCTTCATACTCTGTACCATTGTAGTAAGTTTTAGTATCAGATTGGACATGAACTAAACCTGCACTTATACCTGGACTTAACTCAAATCTAAAACGGGGAGTATCAACAAGTCTAATGGCATATTTCATACCAATTTGGATATCATTCAATATCGTAACATTTTTAGCTTCATAGACATCATATTGATCATCCTCTAGAAAGCCTCCTTCAGTTACACCAACATGTCGACCAGACATATTATAGCGACGATACGTATCGGCCAATTCAATACTAAAAGTTTGAGTAACAAGATACTCAATTGTTACTTTATGACCTTCTTTAAATTTTAAATTTTCATCTAATATTCGATCGAATTCTTCATCATATAAATCGTAAAGAGAATCTCCATCATTTGAAACATTATAAGAGGTATCCATATCTGAACGATTTATCTTAGAATATGTTATAACAAATCTTTTTCTAATTCCGTCAAGGAGCGATTCCTCCTCTACTTCGAGCTCCTTTATCGCAATAGGCTCAAAGACAGCTTCGTTATCACCAGTTAATTCATTTAAGTGAGCGTGATTGATATTTAAGTTCTCACCAAAAACCTGAGGAATAAATAATAGAAATGATAAAAATATTTTTTTCATCTAATGCCTTGTTTTAAAATATTAATAGAATTCTGGTAGATCTAACTCTTCCTCAACGTATTCGTCATATTCTTTATCACCTTTTTTTGTATCAACTTCATATGACTTACCAAAGAAGAACTCTTCCATATCAAAACGATATTGATAAGTGAGCATAAACTGTGTTTCATCGAAGCTCTTTTGACCACGACCGAAATTCTCATTGAATTCGTTACGCTTTACTTTTAGACCAAAAGTATGCTTCGACTTTTCACTTGGCCGATATTCAATACCTGCTCCATATTCGTTTCTCTGATAAGAGTAATTAAATTTTTTATCTTCAGTTTCAAAATTTCTTTCATCACCTTGTTTGTAGTAGGCATAAGCTCGGGCATTACCATCACCAATTTTGAAATGGATTTCACCAGTTGCTTCGATATCTAAATTGACCGAGTCTTGATTATAGATTCTCTTATAGGAGCGACCGAGATTACGACTATCTTCTTCATTAAACTGATGAACACTCCAAGTATCACTTGCTTTTGCAACACCTGATAGAATTAATGTCACACCATCATCTAAGACAAATGCTTTTCTAATTACTAAGTGCGCATATTGAATACTACCGTGCTGCCCGATAGAGTCATGGATCTTTTCATATTTTGCGCCAAGGGCCCTTAGAGCGATCTCAACACCACCAAATTCTTCTCTTTGATACCTTTTTTCAAATTGCATCCAGTCCAACTCTGCAAGCTCCAAATTACCGTTACTATCGGCCCTAAAAGTGAGTGTAACTGGCCCTTCATCAAGGCTTGAGTCTTTATACCAATTGCCAAGATTAGTCTTAACACCGGCCTCGGCCCCATATAAATTATCAGCCGCAAAAGACGTTGAACTAGAACAAATTAAGAACGTACTTATAATAGATAAGCTTTTAAGTGATTTAATCATATGATTGATAAAGCAAGTAAAATGCCAATAAATCGCACAATAAATGTAGTATTTTAGCTTAGAATTGATCAAAAAATAGACGGCCGTCTGTTAATCTAAACAAAATACGAGCAGATGATACGTAATAACTTCGAAAAAATGGCACCTTCTTTGCTGTGTATATGACATATGCATATGAAATATAAAATTCTATTTATCTATACTCTTGGCCTATCATTTTTTGTCAATGCAGATCCATATACAGATATATTGCTTGGTAAGAATGTCGATAGCTACAAGATAAACGAGTATTATAAGAAGCATTATATTGAAGATAAAGAATCTCTTGTCGTGATAGGTTCTCATTATAAAGAGAGTGAAATGCCGATTGCCGGAACAGGTTTCACCATAGAAAGTGATAATAGGAAGTTTATTATCACAAATTCACACCTGGTCGACGGTGATAATAAATTCTATGTCTATCGTGGAGAGCTTTTTCCTGTACAAGAAGATAATACACTCTCATGTGCAAACGATGATGTTGCGGTCGTTGAAGTTAATAATAATATAAAAGAGATATTTGGAAGATATGATCGACATAAGAATTCTCTTTATACTCATGGAAAAAATAATTCGCCAAGAGGTCAACAAAAGTCTGAGTTTCATTTTGGAGAAAATAGAGAAATAAATTACAATAATAGACCACTCTTTGAAAATTCACTATCAGGAGAAACTCTCTCTTACGTACAGATCGGTAATATGTATGATCTTTCATGTAACTTCTATCCAAGCTCGCCTGAACACTACAAGGGCAATGCACTCTTTGTTCCTATTTCAGAAGCAATCAAGTCGATAACGACTGAAGCGATCCCATATAAGCAAAATCATCACAATCAAATTGGAATGATGAATTCAATTATGGATCTGGTAACACATAATGAATGTCGAATAAATTTAGATTCGAAAGTAAAAGAGCATGAAAAAAGCCGTCAATCATTTTTAAGTAAAGCAATAATCACTCCCTCAAGCATTGTTCCAGGAATGAGTGGGTCACCACTATTACAAAATAACAACTTAACTCAAAGTAAGTATCAAATTGCAGGCATTGCCACTTCTTATGATCGAATCATGCAAAGATCGATCTTTACTTCGCATTCTAATATTAAAAGTTGTATCAAAAACTATTTAAATGGGAAAAGAGGACACTTAGATTCGGTAAGATTTAAGTATTCGACAAAGTATCAATCAACTTATCGTCAAAAGAATCAGGATAGACTAATTGAAGAAATCCCAAACACGCATGGTAAGGCCAATGGAGATCTAACTGATACAAAAATAAAAGAACTTTACGACCTATACCTAGAGAAAAAAAAGAAGGATTTAAATATTGATCAAGATAATAGGTCAAATATACAAACAATTGAAATGTTAAAAGAATTTAAAGGTAAATTCAAAGACAATACAATTATAAGAGGTGGTAATGGTTACGGAAATGGTGGCGGGCCACTTGTATACAATTCAATAGAGTTTAGAGAGAGAATAATTATTCCAACGGGATTATCAATTGCAGGAAATTTAGTAATTGGCTTCAGGTGCAAAAATTCACATGAAAAAAGTGATGACAATTATATCTTCGCAAATTGGGAAGGCCTTGCATACAGTGAAATAGCAAAGTGTAAGGAAATCTACAGTAATGATAAAGTCGACTTAATAAAAATATTGAGAAAAAAGATTAGGAACTTTAAAAGTAATAAGGATCAAAACACAGAAGAAACCTTCTCAATTAGATCAGTCATTAAGCTTAAGAATGATAAGATAATACTAACGATATCTGGAAAGAATCATAACAAGAACTTTAAAGAATCAGTTGTCATTGATAATGATATTGAAAAATTTGTCCCAAGAATTGAAATCATATTAGATGAAGACAATACAATTATAGCTGATATAAAAGAACTCTTCTTTACAGATATGCTAAACGTCTCTAGGACAAGCAAGAATCAGAGCATTGAAGATGCTCTACTTAGGGATAACAAAGCTAGAGTTTTTTATAGCGTAAAAAAGAAAAACAGCAACAAAGGTAGTATACCTCTAATTAATAGCTGGAACTAATGAGTATAACTATTCACCCCTCACATTTAATCGATGCTGATATAGCACAATTAACGAAACTTTTTTTTGAACTAGAATATAAATCTGAGGATTCTTTATATACTCAAATCATGATGGCCTATTATCTAAACGATAAAACTAAGCTTCAGCGCTTACAAAACGAAGTAAAACCAAATTCTTTTTTACATGTTTTCTGCCTTTGCCGTATCGCTATTTTAGAAAATAAGTCTTATGAAATCGAGAATATTGAAATATATAAAAACTCTCCCTATATCGGTGATCTCTATTTTGCCCTGGCCCTAATAGCAGCTCAACAAGACAATCATATTCAGGTAAAGAACAACTTTCTAAATGCCTATAACTGCTACACAAAAATCGGAGCAAATAAAAAATCACTAACGGCCCAGATGAATACAATAACAGCAGAAGGTAATATTGATCTAAGAAAAAGATTACTAGCAAATTATATCGAATCAGTTGATAAACTAATTGAACATGAATCCATAACAAGTGCAGCAAATATTTGTGTTAATATCGCTGATGAGTTTCATAAGATTGGTGCCCAACGTTCGGCCTATCGCTACAATGAAAAAGCATTAATGATTTTAGCTGATCAAAAGAACACTCTTCAATATGCACAAGCATTAACTCATCTTTGTGAATCGATGTTTTGTCTTGGGCAAAATATTAATGCGAACAAGGTTCTTGATGAGCTTCAATGTTACGACTTTATTGAAATCAAAGAAGCAATAAAGGCCATTGAAAATGTATATCTCAGCAAGAATAATACAATTAACAAAGCTCAACTCACAATGGCGTGGAGAATCAGACTAGAGAAAAAGACTTCTCCTTACCTACTTGGAGAAATAAGTGACCAGTTAATTCACCTTTTAGCTTACGGCCCATGTGACTTTAAAGAGATTATAGAGGAAATTTATCCGAATACAGATGAGCTTGATGCAAGAAATCGCTTAACGACCTTAGTGTCTAGAATAAATAAAAAAATAGAAGGACTTATCATTTTCGATCAAAAGAATCAGCTGTTTTCTTTATCAAATAATGAGAAGATCATATTTGCTACACAGGAGTCTTTATCATGATCGATGCACTTCTTAGCAAAATTGATAAAAAAATATTAAATATTATCGATATAAAGTCTCTATCACATAAACAATTAGCTAATCTTCATTCGATAATTCGAAGCAAAGATAATAATTTATTAAACCGTACATTATTTTATCTTTTATCTGCTAAACTACATGGAGAAGATTTTTCAAAAGAAATTGAAGTCGATATAAACTCTTCATCAGATGATCCCAACCATGGACTAATCTCAAGTCTATTATTAAAAAACAAAGTCCCGCATGAAATTGAGATTAATGGAAAATTAAGTAAGAAAGAGAATGTTCTTTTAGACGCTTTAAAAGAAGCTAAGTCCAATAGACAGCAGCTAATAATAAAAATCTATGGACAAGATTGTGATTACCTTAAGGCCGAAACAAGCTTTAAATCATTATTATATCGTTTTAAAAAGAAACTCAATGGCGAGATCATCATATCAATAGATGGAACATACTCGATATCTATATAAGTACACTGAATATATAATATTAATGTATCATTGTACTTGTATTGTCTTGAGCAATGTATTCATTATTTGTCGTTGCCACCAAAGAAGTCGGAATAATTACCTTAAAAGTAGTACCTTGATCAGAAGAAGTAAAATCAATAGTTCCACTTAAGTAATCAACAGATTTTTTAACAATATACATTCCTATACCAGTACCTATTGACTTATCCTCATTGAAACGAACAAATTGCTCATAGACTTGAGACTTACTTTCACATGGTATTCCAACCCCATTGTCTGCGACTGTGATATAGAGATTATCAATATCATCATGAATTTCAACATTTACAAATGGAAGATCTTTTTTAACATCATAATACTTAACTGAATTGATAATGATATTACTTAAAATTTGAAATACTCTAACTCTTTGGGAAGAGTGCCCACGAGATAGGTCGACATCAGTTGAAAAACGAATATTATTCTTCTCTATTAAGTATTCATTTGAAATTACGATATCAGAAATCATTGTCTCAAAATCAAGTTCTTCATTAGGATGTGTTGATACGTCTAGGCGTGCCAGTTCTAAAAGACTTGATATCAACTCGGCCAAATGATTAACACGACTTCTAATCTTTTCAACCTTAAGTTTAACGTCTTTTTCGTTAAACCTGTTAGTTTCAATACTTCTTATAATCAAATCTGATAAAATACTTATTGTTGTCAAAGGTGATCTCAGGTCATGAGATGTACGGTAAGAGAACTGAAGAAGCTCTTCATTTGTTTGAGTAAGTTTCTTATTTGTTCGATCCAGTGCCAATAAATCGAAATAGTACATCGACGCCATTGCAAAAATAAGAAGTACAATCGCAATAACACTAAATCGAGAGATATCCTGTGAAATATTATTAAGCTGAACCTCTTTACTCTCCAATATGCGAATAACTTCCTTGGCCGCTAAATCGGCCTGTGTGTCATCAACACGTACAAGATAATCCCTTTCTTCGGCAGAAAGGTTCTTGTCACTATTTTTTAAAATTTCAAGATTGTTACGATATTCTTGTGCTGTTGAAAATAAATTTTCGAGAGACTCTCTTTCTGTATCGGATAGTTTATAATCTTTTGAACGAAGATAAGCTTCTTCGATTTCATTAAATTTTATGACAGCTTTTTTGTAATATGCTTCATTAGATCGATTTACATAGTTTTTAAAATTATGAATAAGGCCATTATATCCAAAATTGCCGACGACAGAAACGAAGAGGTCAATTCTCTGATTTAACTCAACTACGGCCTTACGGTTTTTACTAGAGAAGTAATAAGCACAGCTAATACCAAGAAGAATAAACATCAGAACTGACGCTAGAAACAACTTCTTTTTAAATATATTAGCGTTAATTAACAAATCCACTACCTTTATAAATTAATCATCTAAATGATAGATTAAGAATCAATCCATGTAAAATAATTCACTTAGATTTGAATCATCAAACAAATGGTTACTGCACAGAATTTTTGTTGCTAATAAAGGCATATTATTTATCCCTCTATCACGTACCTACTTGTGCAGTATTGTATGACTGAGCGCTTAAATGATACAATAGATGGAATCTAGAGTTAGGAATGATTTGAATGAAGAAGTACTTTTCCCTCCAAAATATCGCACTTGTCATTGCTTTGGGAGTGTTTATCGTAAAGCAGGCCCCGATAATTGCGAATAGTTTTAAAATTAAAGAAAGAAAGATCCAAACAAGAACTGTAAAGACAATTGAGCTTAATTCGAAGGCTTTAGAATTTCCTCCACAAAATAAAGTAGTAGCGTTTTATTGGATGACAACATGTGCTCCATGTAAGCTTGAAATGCTACGATTAAAAAAATCTGTCGAAAATGGTAAAATTGCAAAGGATTCGATCTATGCTATCAACCCATTTGAAAGTACTGAAAAAATAAGAAAATACCTAAAGAAAAGTCCATATCCTTTCACTTTTATTGAAGATAATGATCTAGGTTATGATTTAGGAATACAGGTTACACCAACAACAGTTTTCTTAGATAAAGGAATAGTTAAGTCCTTCTCAACAGGAATAAGCTTTCTTGGAATCTATGAAGCAGAAAATTTTCTAACTAATTAAGCTTCTTTAAAGTGAATTCCTCTCCTTGTGTAAAGATAAGGATCTCTCCATCATCTGACTTTCAGATTGGGGAGTTTGAGAGTATTCCTTGTAATCAGCAAGATCTGTCATATTTGGAATACCGCTACGATGGCGAAGCAAGTCCTCAATAGTGATCTTATCTGCCTTATCTATCTTTGGATAATAGAGAGAAAGCTTATCTGAAAGCTTTAATTTCCCCTCTTCCTCTAACTTTAGAATAATTGTAGCAGTATATATTTTCGAAACAGAACCTATGCGATAAATAGGATTCTTATTATTTTTATCAAAATTATAATTTTTATTATAAATGGACTTACCATCTTTTACTAATATAGCACTTCCTGAAACTACTTTCTTATTTTCTAAAACATCAAAAAACTTATCTAATTTTTCAGTATTAATATTAGACTCCTGACCAAATTGACATGATAGACAAAAAATAAAAGTGACAAAAAGAATTACTTTTATGAAGACCTCTATTGAAATTAAAATTGAAATTGTAATGCAAACACTATATCGGTCTAAAATTATTGATCTTTAAATATTAAATTCTAATCTAAATATTTATAATTATATAAAACGAAGATAATAAATAGCTTTCTTTCTCATTTTAAATTTGACAGACTGCTTAGAAATCCGTACTAAATAATTCTCCAAGCAAAACTTTTTTCTTGGAGAACCTAATGAAGAATTCCCTACTTCTACTTATTTCACTTGTATTTACTTCTAACACTTCATTCGCATCTTATGACGGATACGATGATTACTATGGCGAAGACATTAACACAGTTGTCGAAACGATAACTTCTTGTCACGACAGAAATTTCAACAAAAAACTTATCGTTAAAAAAGTGTACTCAGATGTATCTGGAGAAGCTCTATTTAACGAAATTTCAATTGATGGTAAAGCACTTGAAAAAATTGACTACAAATTCGAAAGTAAGAACTTTGTCGATCCATTAACTAATCTAACAAAAACAGGATATCTTCTAGAACTAAGTCATCAGTCGGTCGACAACTCTTCGACACTGAGTCTAATTGCTTCAAGCTTAGATGCTCATCTCTACAACCCAACTTGGGAAAACTATGACCTAAGAGGAACGCTAAAAATTGCTTCAATATACAATAACGAAACGAGCTACGATGTTCGTTGTAGTATTAAATCTGAAGTTCGTTACGGGACACCAGAAGAAATTGACGTACTTTTTGAAAACTTTGATTACGATTCTTACAATGACAGAAGATAGTAGTCACAATGCTTAAATATATCATTCTAACGATATTTATCACATCAATGTCGAGGGCCACGGTCCTCGACAAAGATACTTTTCTCAACTGGGTCAAATCAAATGACTTTCAAACACTTACACAAGTTATTGAAAGTATCCCGGAGGAAGACTATCAAAATATGACATTGGCCTATAAGTCAGGGGCGCTACTACCAGCAGCACCAAATAAGCTAAGGCCTGTGATTTGGAATGAGAAAAATTCATTTGTTATTACCTTTTCAACATTTGAAGCAGATCAACACGAAGAAGATTCGATTGAGGCCATCGCTTGGAATCAAGAAGAGCTCCGCTATGAGCTTCTTGTCTTAGACCTTAAAAACAAAAAGTGGCTCATAAATCAAGCCAAGTGCCTTGAGTGCCACGGGCAGCGTCCAAGGCCATTGTGGGGTGAATATCCAACATGGAACGGTTTTGTTGGCCAACGAAATGACTTAATGAATATCAGAGATCGTAAATATCTGAGTAACTTTTTAAAGAGCTCAGAGCCTCGCGGCGAGGCAGTAAGAAGAAAGATAAAGCGCGAAGGTGCACCATTTCCATATAGAGTTGCCACAAAAGAATACTTTGACCACAGAGAACACTCGCAGGCCGATCACAGGCCAAATATGCGCCTTGGACAATTATTTGCAAGGCACCATACTCTATCCATATACAATGATCTAAGAGATGCCTTAACACATACTGAATTGGATGCGCTCTTTAGAATAATTCAATCAAAAAGATACTGGTTAGAAGAAGAAAAGCTTAATTATTACTTTAATAAAGCAGGCCTTACTCTATCTGATCTGGACATTGCTCAAGTTGCCAATCAAGAAATAAAGACGACATGGGAGCATATCTATTTTGATGGAGATGCAGAGATTCTAGAGTACCTTACATGGCAATATTTAAATGATTCAAAAATGACCCTAGGAAATGAAGTTTCATTAGAGAAAAAATATCCTTTTCACTTCCCAAATAATCTGGATGTAAAAGAGACAATCAGCCTATTCGATACAATTACTAAATGGATACAGCTTGATTTTGAAATGACAGACAGAAACAAGAAGAGAAAGCGCCATCGTGTTGAATGAGTTAATTGTAACAAATGTATTTCTAACAACTTAGCTCTTACCACCACCATTAAGTAAGAAATAAATTCATGATTTTTAAAAACGTCACCTCATGTAAATGAGATAAATTCTGATATCCATTACCTTGCCTCCATAACAAAAAAAATAAAAATGGAGACGAGAAATGAAAAAATTAGCACTTACTTTATCACTACTACTGGCAACTCAAACTTTTGCCTTTAACTGTAAAAATGAACTCGCAAGAGATATTCAAATTAGAACAAAGTCTACAAGCTATCTCCCATCAAAAATACCTGGAGAGATGATTAAAGAGTGCTTCTCAAAGCAGAAGAACTTAAAAGAGAATCTTATTTATTGTGGATTTGCTGCCTATATCCCGGGTTCAATTATTGGTGTAGCAATAGGTGCAGGATTACCAATTCTTGCTCCAATATTTGCGGGAATTGTACTCGTGATGGAAAATGGAAATAAAGATAAGAATGGGATTTCAGGTATTGATCACAAGCGCCAACTTAAATTAAGTAGTCGTCTCTACAGTGTACTTTCAGGTAACACAAGAGATCTATGGTTAATTAAGAATTATCTTCCGGCCTATAAGCATGTTTCAAATGAAGACTTAATGTCTATTCTTACTAAGATGGATGAAGATGGAAGTCTTTGTAATGAGCAAGGCTTTAGAGATAGAGTTCACAAAATATCAGAAGCAGGACTTAGAGAACTTGAAAGAAAAAGTGTCGAAGTAGGAGTTAAGCTTAATTGGATGGATCTTCTAACAATTGATGGTGTTGATTCAGTTTTAACACAAGAATACAAAGAATGGTTTTTATACCGTTACACTTACTTTGATTATACGACTTTTGGACAAGTAATCGATAAGAAGAAACTAAAAAAAGCATTAAAAGAAGAATTTAAGGACCTAGGTTATCGTCCTAGACACCAAGGTCACTCAAATAGATAATTAAACTAATATATTGGCCCCTGTTTAAACTGGGGCCTTTCTTATTTCTTAGCAAGCGAATAGATATAATTCTCAAGATCTTTAATTTCTTTTTCAGTTAAGACATTCTTCCAACCAGGCATCTTCTGTTTATAACTAGAAACCAATAAGTAGAAATTAAAGTTAGGGATTTCTTTAGATAATTTTTGAAGATCAACTTTATCAACACCCCTTCCATTTTCACCATGACACTGAGAACACTTATTCATGTAAATACGCCTGCCCCTAAGAACTGATTCGGCACTATAAATACGAGTCACAGGTGTTTTATTTTCACTCTCTGCCACTGGAACAACTCCATGCCTCATGCTCTTATCTTCATAATACTGACGTGATTCAGTGTTAACGCTTGAGCATGATGAGTAAGCTAAAAATAGAATAAAAAGTAATATAAAATTCCTCACAATCACCTCTTATTTAACTTCACGTAAAATCATGAGACGACAAGGGGCATGGCCTACCATGTATTCCGCAAACGAGCTGGAAAATAGTGCTGAGATTCCATGCTTACCTCTTGTTTCAATGATCATTTCATCAATTTTATTATCTTCAGCATATTCCTTTAGTGCAACCTTTGCAGAACTAGCAAAGAGACATTTACCAAAGACCTTTCCCTTATAATCTTCAGAAACAATTTGATTAGAAAGACCCAGTAAGAGATCTGAAACAGACTTTTCAATATCACCCATTTGTCCTTCAAGCGGATAAGAAGCAAAATAGAAAGTATCTGCATAGACTAGTGTTTCAAAACCGTGCACGAGATGAACTTCATCCCAGCGATTCCAGTCGAAATCCTTTAATTGATTCTTATAGGCATTGATAGACTCATCAGTTATATCAACACAAATCATTAGCTTACTCATGGAACCTCCCTTTGTTCTGATATCGATATTATCTCTTTATACAATAGTACTCGAATATGACATACGTCACATTATAGATAAGAAGATCTTAATCTTTATTAATAAAACTTGAAGCTGAGTACTTCCGTTAGCTGGTATACGAAGGATTTGCCCGACTCCTCCCATCCTGGTCGTCGCTGGATAGTTCGGCATTAAATACCGTCGTGGTATTTAACGCCTCCCAAACCGGGAGAATACATATTTAAATCGAGCTTATCTTCAGGTTAAAAAAGAAAACCCAGGACAAGCCTGGGTTTTTCTTTTTGAATTTGGAGGATTCGATAGATTCTCCAATATTTCAATAAGTTAAGTATTCAATTAAGCACATGTAAGCACGGCCTAACGTGATGAAAATTCATCAATTTTTACCACTACTATCATCTTTAATAGGTGCATAAAATATTGGCCAATAAGCAAAAAGTAAAAAGTAATAGAATGCCTCTAAATAATCAAATTCGCCATTTTTATAATACGTAAATATCAAACTAACTGAAATAGCATATACAAAAATTAATATACTCCTTCGCGAGAAGGCGTCACCAATAGAAATAAATACTCTCTCCTTCTCAAATGGAAAAGGTATAACAACATAAATAAATGTCGATAAAAATAAGAGACTAATATAAATCCAATATTGCTCATATACATTTATATTTAATATAAATAAGGTCAAAGCTAAAATAATGTACAATAATAAGTTTTGAATAAAATTTTTATTCTTAAGTTTAGTAATCAAAATGACCCCTTATTAATATCATTTTGTATATCATTAGGCTTTAAACGTATCTTAGCCGGTATTGTATACAAATTATAGTTTCCATCTCTCGTATTATTAATTAAATCTCTATTTCTAGTATCTATGCAATTATCTCCTTCACATACAGGGTTCTCAATCGGGTTGTTTGAAGGCTTCGGTTCGTCGTCTGGTTTATCCGGATTAGTCGGCCCATCTTCTGGCTTATCAGGAACATCTGGCCCGAAGTCAGGAGTGTCTGGGACAATAGGCGTATTCGGGTCTTCATCCTCTTTTGGATTGTCAGGATCATATGGAGACCCGTATCCTGGAAATTTTGGCTTCTTTGGTTTACATGAAGGAGAAGATAATCCACCTGTCGCACATCCTAAGAGAGCTCCCACAATAGCCGACTTTACTCATAGCTTGTGATTACTCACCTTCATAGACATTACAATGTAGAGTTCCATCATCATATAGAACCTCCTGTAACTTAATCTTGATAGTTTCTGTGCTATAAGTATCCCTTTCACCAGAAAATTCCCCAGAATACGTAATGACACCATTTTCAATTTTCTTTATAGAACAACTCGTATCACAGCTAATTCCATTTGAGCAATGAACGAGTCTTCCAACTAAAGGATACTTCTTATCGAGCTCATTTTTTGTCATTTTGAAGACACTTTTATCAAGAACAACCAAGTCTTTAGCTTCATCCACATCCAACCAAAGATCGTCTTTATGAAAAAGCTTTATTCTATTGTTACGAAAGTCTTTTGCAAATGGAGAATACTTAAACGGAACTTCAGCTATGACACTAGAAGATGTTAACTTTATTGCTAATCTTCTTGCAATTTTACCAGGAGAACTTCTTGAGTGTTTTCTCAATAAAACTCCAATATCTGCAATTTGTTCATTTTTATTTGGATATTTATAAACTGGAGCCACACTAATAAACTGTTCCTTAAATTTTAGCTTCCTCTCAAGGTCAATGGGATTACCCCCATGCTTTTTCTTGAACAAACCTCTTTGTTCAAAATAGCACTTACTACGATCCCTACCTTTTAACTTATGGCACTTAGATACAATTGAAACATAGTTTTGATTGATTTCTTTTACTTTTGCTTCAAAGTCTTTTGCACGCTTCTTTATTTCTTCTTTTAGCTTACCACGATATTCAATCTTATAGGCTCCATAGTAAATCCCATCCTGAGAGTAGACAGCGATTGAAACAAAAAAAGATAATATAAAAATTAGAATACTATTCTTGATAATCGATGAGTTTTTCACGATAAACCTTCTTCTTTCCTTTTAATACTGCATTTGCTCCTGGCGAGTACGGCCCTTAATCACTTATGAAAAAAATGAAAAGAGTTTTGTTACACTTTATAGTTTTTAATTAAGACATATTTTCATCAGTTTATATTTCTTGATATAGTTGCTCAAAAGCTCCATACAAATCATCACGTCCGTAGACGCTAGAGCATAAACAAGCAACTAAACTGACTATTATTAATTTATTCATTCAAACCTCCCTGCTGAAAGTAATTTTTTTACTCACTCTTCTCTCGGACTGAACAACTTACAGTCCCATCTTCAGTAAGAATATCTTCAATTTTGATTTTGACAGTTTTTACTTCATAGCTATATCTTTCACCATGAAACTCTCCAGTATATGTAACAAAGCCATCCTCGATTTTATCAATTTTACAATAATCATCACAACCAACACCATTGCTACAATCAACAAATCTGCCAACTAAAGAAAACTTCTTATTAAGCTCACCTTTTGTCATTTTAAAAATATTTTTATCAAAAACAATTAAATCTTTGGCTTCATCTACATCTAACCAAAGATCGTCTTTATGAAAAAATTTTATCCTGTTGTTACGAAAGTCTTTAGCAAATGGAGAATACTTAAATGGAACTTCAGTTATAACCTTAGATGTAGTTGACTCAATTGCCAGCATTTTTACTATTTCGCCTGGAATGCTTCTTGAATTTATCCTTAATAGAACTCCAATGCCTGCAACTTTTATTTTTTTTATTGAATCACTATATATTGAAGCCACGCTGATAAACTGTTCCTTAAATCTTAGCTTCCTCTCAAGTTCAATGGGATTCCCCCCATACTTTTTCTTGAACAAACCTCTTTGCTCATAAACGCACCTACGAAAATCTTTACCTTTTAAATTATCGCACTTAGATACAATTGAAACATAGTTTCGATTGATTTCTTTTACTTTTGCTTCAAAGTCTTTTACACGCTTCTTTATTTCTTCTTTTAGCTTACCACGATATTCAATCTTATACGCATCGTAATAAATCCCATCCTGAGAGTAGACAGCGATTGAAACAAAAAAAGATAATATAAAAATTAAAATACTATTCTTGATAATTGATGAGTTTTTCACGATAAACCTTCTTCTTTCCTTTTAAAACTGCATTACCAAATACTAAAGCTGAACCAGAAATATTAGCGGAAGCTAGGGTTAGATCTTAAAACTGTAAAATATAGTAAAGTTAAAATAAGAAATGTCATGAAGGCATCTTCCTATGGTATCGGTATTGCAGCTAAACCAGCACAAATCGTTTGAGTAGCAACGTAATATAATTATATACAAAAAATGAACTTGTTCACTAAATTTTATTTTGATCAATAGAGATAGGTATGGGTTAGTTTCTATGCATAAGATTTTGCCCGACTCCTCCCATCCTGGTCGTCGCTGGATAGTTCGGCATTAAATACCGTCGTGGTATTTAACGCCTCCCAAACCGGGAGAATACATATTTAAATCGAGCTTATCTTCAGGTTAAAAAAGAAAACCCAGGACAAGCCTGGGTTTTTCTTTTTGAATTTGGAGGACGAGACCGGATTTGAACCGGTGAAAAACAGTTTTGCAAACTGCCCTATTAGACCACTCTAGCACCCGTCCGCAGAATGATTTTAGATTTCCTATAATATGGATATTTTTTAATAAGTCAATTTAAATGCTTAAAAATATTGACCTGCCGCTGATGCGGCAGGCCTATATCTAAGTATTAAAAAAACAGGATGCGTGGCCGTTAAGCTTCGCGGATAACGTACTTGTCTTTACCCTCATCAACCATTTCTCTTAGCTCTTTACCAACTTTGAAAAATGGAACCTTTTTTGGTGGTACTTTTACTACCTTACCAGTCTTTGGGTTACGACCTTCGTACGCTTTATAATTACGATTGGCGAAAGATCCAAAACCTCTGATTTCGATTCTTTCATCATTGAATAAAGCATTGATCATGTCATCAAAACAAATATTAACAACAGTCTCGGCCTGCTTGTGCGTTACATTTGCTTGCTTTTCGATTGCTGCAATTAAATCTGCTTTTGTCATTTTAATCTCCTCTCGATATGAGAACTCTTTCGAGCACAAACTCAATCCTATGATTTTTAGTTACCTCACTTATCGTCCAAGTCGCTAAAAACATTAGGAATATTTATTGTGCCACAAAAACTTTACTATCATTATACACTAGATTTTATTTCCTAACAGTATAACTACTTAAAATTACGTTTATTTTTACAGAATTTCAATGAAATGTAAGAAATTAACCTAAAATTAAAGAAGTCAACGAAAACTGGCGATTAAGTAAGTAGAAAATTAAGGAAATAGGCCAATGAAGGTAATATATTTAATTGTATTCTTATTTATCACATCTTCCTGTGTTCCACAGGTTGCGCGTCCAGATGGATTCTTTGACGACGTCAATAATATCGATACTTGTGAAGATCTATTCTTTCTTTTGAACGAAGGAAATGTATGTGCAAGTTCATGTGGTGAAGGAGAAGTCGTTGCAGACGAAGCGCAATTAGAAGAAATTCTGGCCGATGAAACCCTTGATGACTTTACTCGAGAAAATATTGAGGCCTCTGCAGGTGTTTGTATTACAGCACCAGAAGTGATTGCTCGTCCAAGTGACTCTGTATTCATTGATGACGACTTTTGTATTTGTAAGAATCAAAAAGTTGCCTCGGTAACAAGTGGTGCTTCATGTGCAGCTACTTGCCAGGAAAAGACGGCCACAGTTGCTACCCTATACGGAACAGTGACAGTTGGGCCAAAAATTAAAGACGACTCTAAACTACAAAACCTCTTTGGTTTTTGTAACAACTCAATTGAAAATGGTGCTCAAAATCCACCTTCATGTAAATTAGTTGCAACAGATATTGATGGACGCCGTTACACGGCCGATCTTAAGACTTATCAAGGAACAAATATTTTTGAAGCAAATCTTGAGGCCACAACAGTAAACTTTGGTGAAGCTTATACTTTTCATATTGAAGAAACTGGAAGTGGTGTTGAGAATGCAAAAAGTGATTACGAGCAGTTCAAATTATTTGAGCCAGGTGATGATGACGAATACGAAGGTAATCTTAAGATAAAACTTATCTCACAATACACTTGTATGATTCGTGCGACGGCCACAAGCTCTAACTACGATCCAAGAGATCAAATCTACTTAGATACTGTTAGAAAACACTTCTACATGCCTGTTGACTACCCGACTCCATATCTTCCACCAGGTGTTTCAGATACAATCTTTTGTCACGACTATATTAAGACAGGGCAAAACGATGATGCTCCACAATTTCCACGTTTAGAGCTAGTTCCTGATCACTTTTCTCTGTGGGATATAAATGATGTGCGCTTTATTGCAGATGGTGAAAACCGCAAGGTTGATTTCTTAATTAAAGATCGCATGATTGAAATGGGCGCCAACGTTAGCGGGACTAAATCATACTTTGCACCTCTTGAGACATGTGTGGCACCAAATGTTAGCGTTGAAGACGGAGGCTTCCCTGAAGCCTGTTCAGGAGCTGAGTCAGGGCTAATTCAATCAGGGCTTGCTATGATTCCATTCTTTACTGACAATAGTGGACGCGCAATTTGTCCAGGATATACTGAATACAATTCAACAAATATTGAATTTAAGGCCCTTGGTGAAATTATTGGAACGCCAACAGAAGGCCTCTACTTTGCCAAAGGCCCTCGTGAAGTAATAGATCTTGGTGATGGTAATAAGCAAGAGATTAAGCCAGCTGACGTTATGTTTATTAGAGAAGGACAGCTGAAAAAAATCTGGTTTCATTTAACTAATGATGGAATTCACTACAAGCCTACAAGTGATACTCAGTCGCAACCAACTTACTTCTACTGGCCAGCGGATGAAGATGCACCATACGTTCAAAAACGTGGGTACCAGAAGCTTTATCAGGTAATGCACTCAAGTGAGTTAGCAAGTAGTGGTTACACGACATCAATTCCTACGACGATCAAACCACTTGATCGTAAGATGGGCTGTATTCCAGTAACAAGTAGTAATTAGAAACTAGAGAACTCTTTTTATGAATACATCAACACTTGGATCTAAGTAATCTTTATAAATAAAGTAAAGAACACCTGCTTTGAATCCAGTCGAAAAAACAAAGAAGATGAGCGACTTTACATAGCGAAAGACAAAGAATTCATCTTTTTTGATAAAGGCCCTCTTAAGAAAGAAGCTTAGAATGAAAAGAAAGATCACAGCGCCTAAAGCAAGCTTTAGCACATCCTTATCTTGAGTTAACTCAAATAAGTAAAGCAGTGCCTTATCATCTTTTACAAGACCAACAGCAAAGTTTACAAACCTATCGCTATTAGTAAAAAATTGCATCATTTGGTTTTGAGAGGCACTGTCACGAATCATTTGTGCCACTTGTGCATCAGGAACATTCTTAAATTGTGCATTAATCATCTTAATTGCACGTCTCATCATTTCGGGGTCGGCCTTTCCATTTTTTAGAGTAAGGCCTTGTGTTGGCATCGAGACAATATTAACCCCTTGCCCGCCATTTTTTTCAATTTCTTGATTAAGAGTCTCAATTGACTCTTGAAGATTTTCGACGTCTTGAGATGAAGATGTTTTATCACGACTATCGTAATCTTCATCTCCATACGCAAAAACCCCATGTGTACTAAGAAGTACACACAGGGCAATTAAGTATTTAATAAAACTAAACTTTGAATTAAGCGTTTGCATCTGCAGTTTTCGCCTGCTCCCCTCTAAATTTATCAAATAGAAGTACAACTGGTGCTGCAACGAAGTTAGATGAGTAAGTACCAACAACAACACCAAGAGTGATTGCCATAAAGAAATCACGAATTGCAAGACCACCTACAAAGAACATCGTTGCCGATACGAAAAGTGTCGTACCAGAAGTAAGGATTGTTCTTGATAGTGTTTCGTTAATTGCATTATTGATGTGTTCTTTAATATCACGTCCAACAAACTTCTGCTCATGCTCACGTACACGGTCATAAACGATAACTGTATCGTTCACCGAGTAACCGATAACCGCAAGGATTGCAGCAACTGTCTGAAGAGTAAACTCTGTTCCAGTTAGAGCAAATACACCTAGAATGATAGTTACGTCGTGGAAAAGAGCAACAATTGCACCTGGTGAGTATTTGAAGTCAAAGCGTAGACCAACGTAGATCATGATTGCAAGAAGTGCCCAAAGCATTGCTAGGAAACCAGATTTTCTAAGTTCAGCACCGGCCTTTGGACCAACGATATCAACTTTTCTGATTTCAACACCATCTTTTTCGTACTTAGTTGTTAGAGTTTGAGAAACTTTTTCAGTAACTTCATTAAGGTTACCTTCGTTTGCACTAACTTTAAGTAGATATTCATTCATTTGAGGCTCACCAATCGTTTGGATTGTAACCCCGTTGAAACCAGCGGCTTTCATTTCACGACGAAGCTCGTCTAGGTTTTCAGTTTTTTGGAACTTAACTTGGATCTCAGCACCACCACGGAAGTCTACCCCGTATTTCATTTTAGTACCGATTAAAACAAGAGAACCAATAACTAGAAGTGCAGAAATAACCCCTGCAACTCCGAATTTATTAACAAAATTGAATTTTGTATTACTTTTTATAATTTCAAACATCTTAAACTCCAATCCTTAAATGCTTAAGTCCTGACCTTCAACTTTATTCATATAGAATTCAAAGAAAAGCTTTGAAACAAAGTAAGAAGTGTAAACAGTTGCAAAAATACCAATTAATAATGTAACAGCGAAACCTCTAATTGGACCTGTACCAAAGTTTAGTAGACAGATACCAGCAAGAGCTGTCGTGATGTTTGCATCAATAATTGTCCAGAAAGCAGAGTTAAATCCGTTTTCAACAGCTTTATAGAAACCAACGTTATTTCGAATTTCTTCTCGAATACGCTCGTAAATAATGATATTGGCGTCAATGGCCATACCAACAGTAAGAGCGATCCCTGCAATACCTGGAAGAGTCAGAGTTGCCCCAAGACCAACAAGCATAGCTAGAATAATAAGAACGTTTAGCGCAAGTGTTGTAACAGCGAAAACACCAGAGATTCTGTAGTAAACAAGAATGAAACCAAATACTAAAACACAACCAATGATTGCAGCAAATCTTGCTTTATCAATTGAGTCAGCACCAAGTGATGGACCAACAGTTCTTTGCTCAAGGAAGTCAAGCTGAACAGGAAGAGCACCAGCACGAAGAACAAGAGCTAAGTCTTTTGCTTCTTTAAGTTGCTCATTGTAACTCTTACCACCAAGAGAGATCGTTGCACGGCCACCAGCAATTTTACCATTGATACGTGGAGCAGAATAAACGTTACCATCTAGAGTAATCGCCATTAAACGTCCAACGTTTTCACCAGTAACATCTGCAAAGATTTTTGCACCACGAGACTTAAAGTTAAGTCCTACTTCTGGGTTGTTGTTATTTTGTGGGTTAAATTGAACTCTTGCATCTTCAAGGTCTTCACCTGTAAGACGAGCAACAGATTCGATTAAGTATGGAACAAGCTGAAGGATATCACCTTTAGCGTTTGTAACTCTTTCAAATGCTAGAACGTGACCTTTTGGAAGATCAGAAGCAACGATTTCATTAACTTTAGAAACGTAGTCAGAGAACCTGTCACCTTTCTTATAATCAACACCTTGCTCTTTAGCTTTTGATACCCAACCTTGAATTGTAATAGGAGCAACTTCAGAGTTTACCATTTTAAATTCAAGCTTAGCTGTTTTACCGATTAGCTCTTTTGCTCTTTCGATATCTTTAACACCTGGAAGCTGAACAACGATACGGTCTTTACCTTGAGAGATAATCTCTGGCTCAGTAACACCGAATTCATCAATACGGTTACGAATAACTTCGATTGATCTTTTTACTGATTGATCTTCGATATCAGTCTTAACTTTTTTCGTTAAGGCAACAGAGATTGAATTTCCAGTATCCTTAGTTACTCTTAGGAATCCATTGTATTGCTCATGAATAATATCCTTTAGTGTCTCAACATCAGTAGCTGATCCTAGGATAATCTCTTGGCGTGGATCCAGTTCATCAGATGAATCTAGGTCACCAATCTCAAAACCGTTACCAGTTTTGTCTTTGAAGCTAAATTCTAAACGGCGCGCGTATCCTTTAACCTCGTCTTTGTAGACCTTTTTGAAGTCAATTCCTAAGATCATGTATAGACCACCTTGAAGGTCTAGTCCTAAGTTGATCTTAGACTTAACTGGAAAATTGTCCGTTTCTTTAAAATTGAATGCAGTAGGTACAATCGAAATACCTGAAATGATCGCTACGATAAGTAGAAATACGAAGCGATACCACCAGCCTCTTCTCATTAGATTCTCCTAATCCTTGGGTTTCTTTTGGTTTTCTCGAATAATTGAGTTAAATAAACTACAAAAATTATATGAGATTAACTACTTAAAAACAATATTAAGAGAATATTAATTTCAAAAACTTACGATTGCTTTGATTTTTCCGACTCAATTACTTGGTCTTTTTCTTCTTCAGAATTATTAGAATTCTTAATTTCGGCATCACCTTGCGCTGCAACGCTAGCTTCTGGTGACTCTGTGATTTGTGATGCCACAGATTCCTCTTTGTGAGAATTGGTCTCTGCAGCATCGTTGACGTGATCCATTAAATCATCTTTGGCCTTTTGAAATTCGCGTAGTCCCTTACCTAAACCTTTTGCAAGTTCAGGAAGTTTTTTAGGCCCGATAAAAATCAGGGCAAAAACTAAAATAATAAGTAACTCACCAGCTCCAAAGCCACCAAACATAATTACGCCTCTTTTTTATTAGAAAGGATGCTTTCTTCAAGTCCACCAAGTTGTGAACGTAGGATTTTAATACGTGTACCTTCAGCAACTTCAAGGTCCACAACTTTTTCAGTCATCCCTACGATTGTACCAAAGATTCCTGATTTTGTGTAAACACGATTACCTTTTTCAAGTGTATCAAGCATTTTCTTTTCTTCTTCCATTTGTTTCTTTTGTGGTCTGAAAACAAGGAAATAAAAAATAGCAACAACAGCAATAATTGGAACAAAGTTCATCGCTGAGTTAGCTGGAGCAGCAGCTGCGCCACCTTGAGCATAAGCATTTGATATAAAAAGTTGTAACATTTGTTTCTCCTAACTTTTATTTTTTCTTTATTGGCCTGAGGCCCATTTTCGTGAAGTGTATCTGTTATAAAATTCTTTATAATAATCGTCAAACCTATCCGCTAGAATTGCTTCTCGTGCATCTTGAGTCATCTTAATCATGAAATAAAGATTGTGATAAGTGATCAGGTTACCAGAAAGAAACTCTCCAGTTGTGTATAGGTGTCTAATGTATGAACGTGAATACGTTTTACAAACTTTGCAATCACAACTTGGATCAGGCGGAAGTGTATCCTCTCTAAAACGAAGATTCTTAATATTAAGAGGTCCATCGTGTGTTAGAAATTGTCCGTTACGTGCATTCCTTGTTGGAAGAACACAGTCAAACATATCAATACCGGCGCGAATCCCATTAAGAATATCAAGAGGCTTTCCAACACCCATTAAGTATCTTGGTTTTTGATCAGGCATAGTGTGAACAAATCCATTTAGGAAATCAACCATCTCTTCGTTCTTTTCACCAACCGAAAGTCCACCTAGAGCAAGACCAGGAAAGTCCATTTCTTCAAGGCGCTGCATACACTCAGTACGAAGATCATGATGTAGGCCACCTTGAACAATACCAAAAAGTTTTTGGTAGTCGCGAAGCTTATAATCAATACAACGCTTGGCCCATCTAAGAGTTAACTCCATACTCTCGCGAAGAGTTTCTTTCGTTGCAGGAAGTTTAGGGCACTCATCAAATGCCATGACGATATCTGAGCCAAGGCCCTTTTGAATCTCCATACTTTTTTCTGGAGAGATTAGATGTTTTGACCCATCAATATGTGAAGAAAAAGTTACTCCTTCTTCTGTGATCTTATTAATGTCTGAAAGGGAAAATACTTGAAACCCACCTGAGTCTGTAAGAATTGGACGATCCCAATTCATAAAACCATGAAGGCCGCCACCTACTTTTTCAATTAGCTCATGCCCAGGTCTTAGGTATAAGTGATAAGTGTTACCAAGAATGATTTGAGCATTCATCTCGTAAAGATCTTCTTGCCACATACACTTAACAGATGCACGAGTTCCAACAGGCATAAAAATTGGTGTTTTAATCTCACCGTGCTCTGTTGTTATTGTTGTTGCGCGGGCCTTACCGCTATAACCTTCAACTTTAATCATATTCACTTACCTTAAAATTAACATCGCATCACCATATGAAAAGAAACGATATCCCTCTTTAACTGCAATATTATAAATCTCTAATGTTTTCTCTCGGCCAATTAGCGCACTCACAAGCATAAGTAGCGTTGATTTAGGAAGGTGAAAGTTAGTTACCAAACCATCAATACTCTTCACATCAACTCCAGGGTGTAAAAAGATTGAAGTATCCTTCATCTCTCCCGGAGTATAATTATCGACTCCATTTTGCCAAATTGTTTCAAGAGTTCTTAAACTCGTCGTCCCAACGGCAATGCGCTTATTAGCATTTTTTATTTTTTCAAAATTAACTTTATCAACAAAGTAATTTTCAGAGTGCATTTTGTGATCTTCTAAATTATCAACTTTAACTGGAGCAAAAGTACCAAGACCAACATGTAAAGTAACTTTGGCAATGTCATGGCCTTGACTTTTAATCTGCTCTAATAGCTCATCAGAAAAATGCAGTCCGGCCGTTGGAGCAGCAACACTTCCTAATTCATTGGCAAAGACCGTTTGATAATCTTTCTTATCTTGTTCGTCTGACTCTCCCCCACGAATATAAGGAGGAATTGGAACAAGTGCATTTGCATTTAAGTAGTCAATAAGATCATTGCCAACAATTGAAGGAGCGATCAAGAACTCACCTTCAATATTATCGACAATTGAAATCGTCAGACCGTTAGCGAAAATATACTTGTCATCGGCCTTCTTCTTGCCACGCGCTTTTACAAGTGCACGGTAGTGGCCATTTTCATCGGCTTCAACTGTTAGAAAGAAAACTTCAGCGTTACCACCACTTTCCTTGTGACCTTTTAGACGACAAGGGAAAACCTTGCTTTGATTTAAAACCAAAGTTGTTTCTTTCGGTAGAAAGTTAATTAATTCATTGAACTTATGATGAGAAATTGTATCTGTTTTACAATTGTAAACTAATAATCTTGAGTGATGACGTCCCTCAATTGGGCGCTCAGCAATCTGTTCTTTAGGCAGATCGTAGTCGTAAGATGACAGCTGCAAATCGTCTCTATTTACTTTATTTACTTGATTCATAGGTCCCGATAGTAGCGTGAAATTAGGTAATCGTCATCATGTAAGTTTTTCAAATCACAACTTTCTTATATTCAAATGTAAAGAAAACTGCAAAAACTTACAAAAAGCAAAAGAGAGGGAAATTTGAAGTTAAATCTTACGCAAATCGCATTATTTTCAGCGCTACTTTCAACAAATTCGATGGCCATTAATAAAGTTATTTATGGAAACGATAACAGAGTTGATGTTCACGAATCAAATAAAGAATTCCTAGTTGATAGTGTTGCAGCAATGGTTCCAAGCTATGCTTTTTTGAAAGATGAAAAAGGAAAGGTTGCAGATACAAAACTTCTTAGATTTCCTACATTAAAATACCATAGAGGTTACCCTACTTGTGGTGACATGAGATTTAGAGATCAGCCTACGATTGCAAGTTGTAGTGGATTCTTAATAGGAAAGAATCTTCTTATGACGGCCGGACACTGTATGATCTCAGGTGGAACAGAAGTTTCTGACCAAGTAACATCAAAGTGTAGAGATAATAAATGGGTATTCAATTATAACTCAACATCAGTAAATAAAGATGGGCAATTAGAAATTAAAAAGAATGACGTTTATGGTTGTAAGCGCGTTGTAGCGGCATCTTACACAGGTACACTAGATTATGCAGTTGTTGAACTTGAACGAGAAGCGACAGATAAGAAGCCACTAACTCTAAACATGTCAACGAATGCAACAGCAAAAGGTACAGATATTTATGTGGCGGGCTACCCTACAGGACTCCCTCTTAAAGTTGCAGACGGAGCCAAGGTTATCTCAAACCCAATTTACAGCAAAGAGATCATCACAGACCTCGATACTTTTGCAGGTAACTCAGGATCTCCTGTTTTAAATAAGAAAGATGAGGTTATTGGTATATTAGTAGCTGGTGAAATCGATTATGCCTTTGATTTTGACAAAGGTTGCTATAAAGTAAACGTATGTAAGAAGCAAGGTGGAAAGTGTGAACGTCAATCATCTCCACTTGGAGGCAGTGGTGAAACTGTTACAAAAGTTGTCTCTGCTTACACTGATTACAAATTAAAAGAAGCTTTAGGGCCTTATATCTTTGAAGAAGGCGCTAAGAGCGAAGAAGAAGTGGAAGAAGTCATTGAAGAATACGAAGAAGAATACGAATAATATTAAAGCTAGAATTACTAAAGAAGAAATCAACTCTTTCGAGATGATTGATTACACGGGCCAGATTCATTTAATTGATACTGAACAAAAGGCCCAAGATATTTCTAAAAGATTTCAAGAATTAAATCAAAAATACAATTGCACGGGCCTTGATACTGAATCAAGGCCTTCTTTTAAAAAGACCGACAATTTTCGCATAAGTCTTATTCAAGTTTCATTTGAAGATGAGTGCTTCCTTTTTCGTTTAAATAAGATTCAATGCCCTGACTATCTAGTCGAATATTTAGAAGACGAGAATCTAATTAAAACAGGGGTTGCGGTTAAAGACGATTGTCGTGATCTTAAGAAGCAATACCATATCAACGCAAAAGGCGTTGTCGATGTTCAAGACCTTGCAAAAGCGCAAGGCTATATTACTCTTGGTCTACAGTCCTTAACGGGAATTCTCTTAGAGAAGAAAATCTCTAAGAAGGCAAAGCTAACAAATTGGGAAAATAACAAATTAACAGATGCCCAAATTCGCTACGCTGCAACTGATGCTTGGATTTCATTAAAGCTCTATCAGGCCCTTGATAAGAAAGACTAAAATAAATAAGAATTTCTATTCACAGTCTTTCATTAAAGATTCATCTTCTTTGGTAATGATAGACTGTATGAAACTTCTAAGGATATTGATTATATCACTATTATTCTCTGGTGCTTATGCACAAGAAGACTCAGACAATCAAAGCGGCCCATACCGTATGGATAGCTTTGGAACAACAAACCCTTATGAAGAAGCGGCCAATCAAGATGAACGAAAAATTCGAAGGCCATCATCTGAAGAGATCTATAAATATAAGTACGAATTAGAGCAAAATCCCAAATGGCAGGACATCGAAGAACATTGTGGAGACCGTTGCATCTATCCGGACTCTCGTGGTAAGTAATTTCAACAACTTAAACTAGGTAAATTATTTCCTAAATTAATTAAAGATCATTCATTCTATAATTTATTTAGAATGAAACTTGTTAAGTCCGCAATAATATTAACATCTCTTGGCCTCATCCTAACTTCTTGCTCAGGTGGAGCAGAAGGAGCAGATGGTATCCAGGCAGCTCCTGTTGGTCAGGCGGCTCCCAGCACAATTTCAACGGCCCAGGCCGTGATTACGGGCGCCTTACCGCAAAATGCTCCAGCAGTCTCATGGACTAATCCAGCAAGTTTCGATCATATCGACTACACTCTAGGAACAACATCGGCTGGTTCCGAGCATACGGCCTGGACAAATATTGGTACAGTAACAAATTACACGCACACAGGTCTTGTTGGATTAACAGAGTGCCAAGCTTACTACCCTTCGGTGCGTGCAGTAAGTGCAACAGCACAAACCTCGACGACTCTAGCAAGCACTAGCTTCTATTGGGACAACACGGCACCAAGTGCTGTTGGTACACCAGACGTTTCAGCAGATGACGCCACGGCCGCATCGTCTACGACAACAACTTGGGTAGCAGCAACAGATAACTGCCAAATCGATCATTATGAAATTGCAATCGGAACCAATCCGGGCTTCACAAATATTCAGAACTGGATCAACATCGGCAATGTTACAAGTTATAAGCTAGTTAGTGGTGTTGATGGCGCTAGCTTCTCACTTAATGAAGCAACTAATTACTATATCTCATTAAGGGCAGTTGATGGTGCAGGTCTAAGTATCACACAAAACTCAGTGGCCTTTCAGGTTTTCAATCCAGCAACATCCCTCCCTAATATGGTTGCAAGACTAGATGCTAGCGACTTAAGCTCCATCCTAGACAACACGGGAAAAATTGCGAGCAATGGTGCATTCAATGGAGTTGTCGAAGATTGGCTTGATATTTCCGGTAGTGCCAATACACATAATTTTTATCAAAATGGAGGCGCTCCAACTTTTGATGGCGTCGATAATCATGTTGTTTTTAATGGAACTAATCAGTATCTAACTGTTGCAAACCATGCAGAGCTAAATACGGCCACGACTAATCAAAGAAATATCACAGCATCTATTGAGACCTCTGCCGATATCACAAGTCTGCAAATTATCTACGAGGAAGGCGGGGCCAGTCGTGGAATGAATATCTATATTCAAGGCGGAAATCTGTACTGTGGATTCTGGAATATAAACGATGACGGAGACGGTAGCCAGCCATTCATTTCTGTCAGCGCGCCGATAGCAATAAATACCATTTATCATATTACTTGGGTTTTTGATTACACAAATTATACGGGAGCGGCCGGGCCTGATGGTGATCTCACTTGTTATATAAATGGAAGCTCAATCGGCTCTACAACTTCAACTTCACTCCTATATGCTCACTCGGGGGCAATCTCTTTAGGTTCATACCTTAGTGATAGCTACACCCATACAGGATCTCTTAGTGGAAATGGTGGCTATTTTAACGGTGATGTTATGGAATTTATGCTCTTTAATGATCCACCTGATGCAGCAACAGTGAACACAATTCATACATATCTTGAAGATAAGTGGAACTAGGCTAGCTCAAATCATAATCATCTGATATAAATTCCTCATGAATTTAAGTGTTTTTGATATCTACTCAATCGGAATTGGGCCTAGTAGCTCGCATACAGTAGGGCCTATGAGGGCCGCTAAAGAATTTATGGATAAACTCGTTTCAATGGGTTTATTTGATGAGACGCAAGTCGTTTCGACAGCACTCTATGGATCTCTTGCCTTAACAGGTAAAGGACATGGCACAGACAAGGCCGTCATTCTAGGACTTAGTGGTTACACTCCTGAAGATATCTGCCCAGATCAAATTGATCGCATCTTAAATCTAGCTCACGACCAAGAAAAGCTTACTTTCTTTGAAGGTAGAGATAACGCAAAAGTGATCTCTTATATTCCACGTGAACATATCTTATTCCATCGCAAACAAACTCTCGACTTCCACTCGAATGGAATGTGCTTCCAGGCCATCGATAAAGACGGACGTGAGTTATATAAGAAAGTCTACTTCTCAATTGGTGGCGGCTTCATCGTAGCTGAAGGCGAAAATAACGAAGGCGATATTTTCTCTCAACACACAAGCAAGGTTAAATATCCATTCACATGTGGAGATGAACTTCTAGCAATCGCTAATGAAAATGATATTTCAATTTGTGATTTAATTAAGACAAACGAAACATCATGGCGAAGTGAAGAAGAGATTAATAAAGGCCTTTTAGAAATTTGGCAGGCAATGGATAATTGCATAAGTAGGGGCCTTAAAGCAGAAGGACAACTTCCAGGTGGCCTTAAAGTAAATAAACGAGCAAAGAAGTTATACGAAGCTCTTTCGAAAAAAGACTGTGAGAAGAACCTTGATCCCCTAACGATTATGGATTGGGTAAATCTCTTTGCTATTTCTGTTAACGAAGAAAATGCTTCTGGTGGAAAAGTTGTGACAGCACCAACAAATGGAGCGGCCGGAATTATTCCAGCAGTTATTAAATACTATCTTAAATTTGTTAAGGACGCTTCAATTGATAAAGTTGTGGACTTCCTTTTAGTCGCCGGTTGTGTCGGGATTCTCTATAAAAAGAATGCTTCGATTTCAGGTGCAGAAGTTGGTTGTCAGGGCGAAGTTGGTGTTGCTTGCTCAATGGCGGCAGCAGGGCTTGCACAAGTACTTGGTGGAACAAACGAACAAATCGAAAACGCCGCAGAAATTGCAATGGAACATAACCTAGGACTAACTTGCGATCCAATCGGTGGCCTTGTGCAAATTCCATGTATTGAGCGAAATGCGATGGGTGCAGTAAAAGCAATTAATGCGGCCAGAATGGCCATGCGTGGGGACGGAAGTCATTTTGTGAGTCTTGATAAAGTTATCAAAACCATGAAAGAAACTGGTGCTGATATGCAAACGAAGTATAAAGAAACAAGCCGTGGAGGCCTTGCTGTTAACGTCACTGAGTGTTAATTCAGCTAGTTAGACAGGTTACTTCTTTCACACGTCAAGATAAACACTTTCATTTTAGTGACCCTCATCATACAAAGACCTACTTTTATATAGAAAATTAGGGAGAGAGTCATGAAAAAATTCTTAATTCCTCTTATGCTACTTACACTGTTTACAGGTTGTAAGGAAGTTAAAGAGGCCATCAAAATGCCAGAAAAAATGGATAAGCTTGGTGAGACGACTGACGGTATGAGTGATACAACATCACAACTATACTCACAGCTTCGTTCGGCACAGTCTTCAGTTGAAAGACGTGATGCTTTCGCACTTATCTTAAATGACAATATTGAAATGGGTCAAAAGCTTACAAATGCTGCAAAATTCTTTATGGCATTTGAATATAACCTTTATACAGGAATTAAGCCTTACGATAATTTAGAAATTCGTGACATGCTTTTCTATGATGCAGTAGAAGAGTTTTACAAGAATATGGCCTCTGTTTATGAAACAGATATTAAAGGTGAATTCAACGTTAAAAAAGCAATGAAGAAAGGTAAGATGACTCCAATCCATACAGGAAAGTGGTCACTAAAAAAACGTAACTACGAGCAATCTTTCTATGCTGTAGCTGCGGCCCTTCACAAGGTTCACCACCGTCAAACTTTCAATGCAAAAAATAATGGTTTTGCTGAAATGTCGATGTACACACTTATGAAAGATGCACTTATTAAAGACTCTCAAGGTGCAACACTAAGTAAGTCAGAAGAATATATCGTAGCAGGTCACAACCGTGAAATTTCAATCGCGCTTTTAAAAGCACGTATTGATATAATTCTTGCTCTTGCAATCAATGACTCTATGGATGCTGACGAAGCATCTTTTTGGCCAGGACTTCTTCACGTTATCTCAGGTGGAAAACTTGGTAAGTTAGAACTTCCTTCAACTTTTGAAACTTCAAATGCAGCAACGATGCATGAAGCGAATAAGAAGATCGAAGAAGCACTTAAGTGTTATGACTTTCTTCTATCAATTGGTGTTAAGCACGAGATCGATAAGAAAGTTAAAAATATCTTCGATAACGTTGAACTTCCAGAGCTAGATAATATTCAAGCTCAAAATGATAATATTCAAGAGTACAGAGAATATATTCAACAAATTCAAAAAATTGATTAATTCAAATAAAAGAAAAGGCCTCGATAGAGGCCTTTTTTATTTTTTAAGATATGCTCTACTTAATATATCTCTCATCACTTTCTTACACTCAGGCTCACTTGACTCTCCTAAGGTATTAAAAAGCTCACTCTTATCCTTATCATTTTTTATTAAGTCTGAATCTAGAATAGATGCAATAGACCTTCCCTTACAATCCTTTGCGGCCAATAAAAGATTATGACTAAGAGTATGATCTTCAATTTTATACTCATTATTCTTTAAGAGATAAGTTAGAAACTTCTGGCTATTCATAACCACCATAAAGTTTAATAAACTTCCTGGGTGACATTTTTTGTCTTCATTTAATTTACAGATATAACTATCATATTCAGAAATCTTACTAGGAAGAAGATGAAGGATAATATCCTTTCGATCAAACCTTGTCGCAAAATCAAAAACGACCTTTTCATTCAGCCATGCGTACTGCTTATCATCAGGCATTCCACTATCGTAATATTTAATAAACTTACTCGAATCTTTATCTCTTAAAAGTGTTATGAATTTTGCTTCTTTAATAAATCCAAATCCAGAATAAACGATATATGAATTATAATTTATGTGATTAAAGCTTGAGATAAAGTAGAAAAGTAAAACAGTACCTATCCCAAGACTTGATGAGAGCTTTAAGTTAAGGATCAGCTGCTTCTTTAAACTTGTTTGTAATAAGCGAAACTTCTTATGCTCGTTATATGGCCTATCATCTTTATAAACTCTTACAAATGTATGAATGATAAAAAAGCTTAGAAATAGTGGTAAAATCCAAACTGCACTATCTTCAGAAATAAAAACACCTAGGAGAAGCATCGAAGTACCAATAAATATAATATTTAGAAATAAAAAAGGAATATTAGTTAAAGAAATAAGAGGATTTCTAAAAAGTCGATTAAATTGATGACGCTCTTGAAAGGCAAAAGTTCTTACAATAAATGAATTAGCAAAAAATATAAATAATAGGATAGTAGATAATATAACCTTTTCATCCCTCATATCGTTTTGAGAAGAATTTAATAAAAGGTAATTGGCCATATAAAGACCTGCTATGATGCTATAAAAATAAGAGAAGATAAATCCAAAAGCTTGAAGCAACATTTTGTGAAACAGACTAATTGGTAGAGTTAAATTGTATAGACTCCCAGTCAACTTATGCGGCGACCTAATGGTCTGAGAACGACTCTTATTTAAAACAATCGAAATAAAAATAACTGAAAATGCAGTAATTGGTAGAATATTTAGTTCAAATTTTAAATAAACAATCCAAGATGAAAATAGACAAAGAAGAAAGAATAGAGTTTTAAGAAAAAAGACATTCTTATTCTCTTTGATATTATTAATAACAAGATTTCCAAGAACACTATGCTGCTTCATAATCGACAATCCCATGAGACCTAATTGTAAGAACTCTATTACTGTTTAATGTCGTATCTTCAGGTATATTTGTTGCCATCACAACACTTCGCCCAGATGCACATTCTTTTGATAAAAGCTCCCCTAACATCTTACGTGCCTTTCGATCAAGAACGGCAGTAATCTCATCAATTAAGATAAGAGGTGTTCCAGATGCGATGGCCGCAATGATTTGAACACGAACCTTCATTCCAGTAGAAAGCTCATGAATGCACTTATCTCGATCTAACTCAAAATCAGCTAATAGTCTTTTTTCTTTATCAATATCATAATCAGGATAAAGAATTCGATAATTATCTAAGATGAAACCAACACGAGAGTTTTCATCAAAATCAAAATCATGTGAGTTAAAGAACATTTTCTTGAAGATCTTTGAACGATTGTGTGTTGGGGCCATATTAAAAACATTCACATGACCATTTAGTGGATTGTAGGCACCTAGAACAAGATTAATAAATGTACTTTTACCGGAACCATTCTTTCCCAGTAAAATAACAAACTCACCGGCACCAACTTTTAAGGAAACATTCTTAAAGATAACTTCGCCATCAGGGAAAGTATAATCTAAGTTCTTAATCTCAACTAATGGACTATTTAAATAAGCGTCCATATGCCCTCCATTCAATTATAAATAATAATTGTACTGGTGGTTCAAGTAGATACAAAAATCAACTAATTAGCGTGGTATGACTTCCTCAAATTATAGGCAGCCTATTTCTTAAAGTGGTCAAGAAAACCCTGTGGGGCCTTGGCAAGCTTGCGCTCTTCATAGTCAAAGAAGACTAGGCCATTTTTAGCATAAGCGATAAGACGATCACCGCATGTGAATTTATATAGAAGGTCAAAGCCGTACTCACTAATATCTTCGACAAACATTTCAACCTCTAAAACGTCCCCATGGAAAGCCTCTCCACGGTACATATAAGCAGCATCAGCTTGAATTAGTGACTTACCAAAGCAATTTAGTTCATCATGACCAAGGGATTTAAGAAAGCGCAGACGCCCTTCATGACAAAGTGTTGCCACAGCATCATTTCCCATATGATTTCCATAATTGACGAAGTTAATTGTTAGCTCAATTTTAGTTTTAAAATCAGCTTCTCTTTGAGGTGTCGATAATTTTATACGTGCCATGGATAAATTTTAACTAATTAAACTTACTCACACAAGATATAAGAATTTACTATTGGGCTGAAGAAATATTATATCCTTCTTTTTTAGAGAGAAATTTTGCCAAAAGCTCATGCCTATTATTAACGACCATTGCCTTAATAAGCACTTGGTCATTAAGCCAACGGAAGTCTCTATCCAGAGGCATTCCTTTATCATAATAAGCTAAAAAATCATTTGGACGATGCTTGATAAAAACAAAAGCATAGACAGGTTTTGCCATATGAAAATACGAAAGGAGCTGCTGCGTATTCATTGATGAATAACGAAAGTACCTGAGCATAGAAAGACAGAAGAAGGAAATAATGAGTGAAAGACAGCAGATCATAAAGCTTCTTTCAAACCACTTTTTTAGTGCTTTAGTAGGAAATAGAAAATCACCAAAGAGCTCTCGCGAATCGCCAGTAAATCGAAGCTGATATACTAATAGTGAAACAACAAGCACAATGCTTACATTTGGTGAGTAAGGAATATAATCAAGTAAGACGATAGTAATTAGAAGCGCAAGACTAATAAAAAAGAAAAGAGAAATTAACGTAACCAACATAAGCAGGCCCTCGAAAGAAACCAACTCTCCTAATGCTAAGTGACGTCTGTAGAAACCCAATTGAGCTTTCATAAAATCCTCTCTAATAAGAGTTTATCGCTACTCAACAAATGTTCTAAATATACCTATTTATCGTGCTTTTGAATCCTTATAAGTCAAAATTATGGCCATTAAAGTGGCCATCTCGATAGAGCTTATTTGAGAAAGATTAGATAACTCAGGAATCTACGAACCTTTGATTTCAGTGAAGATTTTTGCTTTTGCATAATTTAGAAGTTCTTCATTCTCAAGGATATGATTCGACCAAGCATGAAATCCATGTGAGAACTCCTTGAAAGTTACATCAACTCCTTCTCTCAATAACTTCTCATAAAACATTAAACTGTCATCGTAGAGAACATCATACTTAGCGGCATAGATAATTGTTTTAGGAAGGGCCTCAAGCTCATCACTATAAAGAGGAAAAATCGCAGGGTCTTTCATATGCACTTCACGATTTGAGATTGCATAATCCAATAGCTTTAAAAGCATAGATTTAGATAAACCACTTTCTTCGCCACTCTCATATCGATTTGCCGACGTCGTTTCAAAATCACTTTGATAATGACCTGTTAAGAGATGTAAATCAGAGATTTTAAATGCTTTACTACCTAAATGATTATTGGCCAATGTAACTAATGTCGCAAGATTTGCACCAGCAGAAGTACCAGTTAACGTAAAACTCTTTATACCTTTAAGATGAAGATCATTTAAAAGAGCGAGGCACCAATTTGTGATTTCAGGAATACTTGATTCTGGAGATAAAGGGTAATCAGGACAAACGATATAGGAAGAGTGTTCGTGGAAATCGAAAAGGGCCTGACAAAATTGAGCACTAGTATACTCATGGCCAGTAACATAGCCTCCTGAGTGTAGATGAATAATACAATGAGCTTTAGGCTCGCCCCAAACTAAGCAAGTATGGTCATTGAGCTTTTGAATAGAGCAATTGACAAGATTCTTATACTCGCCTTCAATAAGATCCATGGCCCGACGAAGCTCATCCAGCGTAATGCGAGAGAAGCGTTTAATTCCCACATCAAAGAATGATTGCATCGATGAGAGTCGTTTTTGATGAATGAATTCAGCTATTGATTTGGACAAGGTCTAACCCATTACATTTACAAGGAAAAGTATTTATTAAATAAAGTATATAAATAAAATTCCGATAGTTAAAATTAGTAAAACTATGATCAGCATTTTAATCAAAGAAAGGTAACAAGGCCAATGAAAGCAATATCCTTACTCATTTTGTTCTCTATATTAATGGCCGTAAAAGTAAGTGCCTACGACACCTTAGCTATAGAGGGACAGTCGCCTAATAAGACTCAGACACAGACACAGGATTTGAAGGCAAAAATCTTTGAAATTGATGATGACGGAATGGGCCCAATAATCCCAAAAGAATATGAACGCAGTCGCTATCCAGCAAGCATTCCAAGCGATGATGAAAATGGTCATACTCATGATAGTGATGGAAAATATAAGCGTCCATTCAAGTAAAAAAAATATCAAACAATCTCCACAATAATTACATAAAAAAACCAAAGTACAGTTTCATAATCAACCAAAGAGCTTAGAAAAGCCTAAACACAAACAAGAGGTATGATATGAAATTGATTCCTATGACTTTAATCGTTCTACTGCTTAGCACGTCTACATTTGCAGCGAGAGATAAGGGCGAGAGAAAGTCAAAAAAGACAGAAAGTCATCAAATGAGTAAAGAAATGAAAAAGGATAAGAAATCCAAAATGAAGCATCGTATGGAGCGTACACCTGCCTCAAGCGATGCAAAAGCAGATGCTTCTCTAAACAACATGCACTACTTAATCTACGAGTAAGAGCAAGGTTAAAAGAGAGGCAAAAAGAGTTATAAGATGAAGACACTCACATACATTATAATCACACTTGCAATTCTTGCTTTCGGCTTTGAAGTTTATGGAGAGCGCTATACTGCCATTGTTGATGAAAATGATCCTTCAGTTCAGCGATTGATTCACGGAGAGGAGCAAAATGCAACTCAGGACCGAAAACAATCTCGTGAAGAGAAGAAACAGAGAAATCCAGCGTCTGAGCAAGAAATACAAGAAATGAATGATGATGATTACAGAGGAAATGAATACATGGAGCGCCATGCCAGACCTCCTCTATATGATCGTCAATATAAATAAGATATTGAAATCTTTTCAATATCTTATTTTTTACAATTAGGTTGTGCACAATATAGTTTTGTGATACATATTACTTATCAAATAAATCAAAGGAGATTGAAATGAGTATTTATGATTACAAAGCTATTGATATTAGAGGTAATGAAAGATCACTATCTGAATTTAAGGGAAAAAGCTTATTGATCGTAAATACAGCAAGTAAGTGTGGCTTTACTCCTCAATATGAAGGACTTCAAAAGCTATACGATAAGTATCAAGGAAAACTGGAGATCTTGGCCTTCCCATGTAATCAATTTGGCAAACAAGAGCCAGGAAACTCAGAGGATATTCAATCATTTTGTGACTTAACTTTTAAAACTTCATTTCCGCTTTTTGAAAAAATTGATGTTAATGGAGATAACACACACCCACTATATCAATATCTTAAAGATGAATTACCAGGACTACTTGGTAGCAAGAAAATAAAATGGAATTTCACAAAATTCTTAGTAGATAGTGAAGGCCATCCTGTTAAGAGATATGCACCAATTGATAAACCAGAAAGTTTAGAAAAAGATATCGAAAAGAGCTTTAAATAATGAATGATGAAGTTCTATTAATCGACAATCAGATTTGTTTCAGCCTCTATCGACTAAGTAAACTCATTACTAGTCAATATAGGCCATATCTCGATGAGATAAACCTCACCTATCCACAGTACCTTGTCATGCTTGCCTTATGGGAAACTGAGAAAGTGAATATGTCTCAGCTTGGAGAAAAGCTTTCTCTTGATAACGGGACTCTAACTCCCCTGATTAAGCGCCTCATTGAAAAGGGCCTAGTTGAGAAAAAGAGATGTATTGAAGATGAAAGGATTGTCTATATCACAACAACGACAAGTGGAAAGAAACTAAAGAAAAAAGCAAAATCAATTCCGCAAAAGCTTCTTTGTTCAAATAATGTTGATCTAAAAGAAATACAGAAGCTAAAGGCTGAAGCAGATAAAATATATAACCAGTGGAGTACACATGAAAAATGAAGAAATTATAAAAGCACTTAATTGGCGTTATGCCACAAAAGTTTTTGATAAAACAAAAAAAATTACAGATGAGGACTTACACGTTTTAAATGAATCTTTAAGACTTGCGGCCAGTTCATTTGGACTACAACCTTGGAAGTTCATTTTAGTAAATGATGAGGCTACACGCCAAAAGCTAAGAGAGCACTCTTGGGGCCAATCTCAAGTAACTGATGCCTCTCACTACGTTGTTCTTGCTTACCTTACAGAGTTAGATGAAGAATATGTTGAAAAGTTTGTGCAATCAATTGCTGAGCAAAGAAATGTAGAACGTGAAAGTCTACAAGGATATTTTGATGTTATGAAGGCGGCATTAATTGATGGGCCACGTTCAAAAACGATTCCAGAGTGGTCACAACGCCAAACATATATTGCTATGGGACAGCTTCTAATGACTGCGGCCATTCAAGGTATTGATACATGTGCAATCGAAGGGATCGTTCCAGAAGAATACGATAAGATCTTAGGACTTGAAGGGACAAAGTATAAAACTCTTGGAACAGTAGCGCTTGGTTATAGATCAGATGAAGACAAGTACAAGGATCTTGAAAAAGTACGTTTCTCTTTTGATGAAGTATTCAAAGTAATCTAATTAATAAAAATCAGCATCATTTGAGCTATACGGGTGGATTCTCTTATAGTTTTCACCCTGCTCAATATGCGCCTTAATATTTTCAAGATTCCATTTAAAAGTATTCGTTACACTTCGCTTAGTGATGAAGTGAAAGATTTGTTCCCATAAAAAGAACTCAAATTTTGACGGAGCACTTGCAAGTTCATGGCGACGAATATAGCCAGAGCGAAAAGTTAATGACGTCTTATTGTCACCAAGCTTCTTGTAAAATTGTTCAACAAGAAACTCTCCCTTCTCGTTGTAATTCATAAAATCCATAAATTCGTTGAAGTTATAGGCCCTGATCTGCTTGTAGTATTCGTTTTCACTTTTTGAAACCATTGTTGTCGTTTCGTCCCAAAAAGTCCCCTGCTCACTCTCTCTTCGATAACAGCGTCGAGTGAAACCAATATCACTTTGCTTTAACTTCTCATTCCACGGACACTGCGAATTTGGGCAAGAGACAATTTTGTAGAAGTAAGTCGACCACTGACGTGCGTGTTCATTTTTTGAGTTATAGTCCCACACAGCTTCAATTGGAGCGTTAATCTCAACTGTATACTCAGCGTAATCAATAGGCCTCGTATACTCTTTAGCATTCAGGGTAAATGATAGTGCAAAGAGCACAAATATTAGAATAATCCTCACTGAACTAGTTTACTGGACGATGCCACAGCGGGTCAATATCGAGCAAGATTTTTCATTGCCAATCAAATTCTAAGTGATTAATATATCTAAAGAATTCAAGTGATTTCAATGTGCCTAGGTGGTGAAATTGGTAAACACGCACGGTTGAGGGCCGTGTGCTTTCGAGCTTGCTGGTTCAAGTCCAGTTCTAGGCACCATTCATTCAAACTCCCATACATTTTTCGAAGTATATTACTGCTTAATTAAAAGCAAGCGTAGCTTGATGGTTTAGCGCCAGGATGGCGTGTATGCCGACGGAGGCTGGAGCCGAGAGTCGGCCAAGTCCAGCGCGTACTTGCCAACTAACCGAAAGCCGCGCCCTAGGCTAGCTTTCTTGAGTCACATACATCTGTTCGCCAAAGCTTGCCTTTGGGCAACCTTTGTTCGCACGATGTTAAAAGCAAGCGTAGCTTGATGGTTTTGGAGGCGTCAATTGCCACGATGGCAAATTGATGCCGAACAAATTCAAGGGGTCAGGAGACCCCGAAGAACAAGGCCAGTGCATACCACAAAGAGAGCTACAGAAGCAGGAGCCGAGAGTCGGCCAAGTCCAGCGCGTATTTGCCAACTAACCGAAAGCCGCGCCTTCGGCTCGCTTTCTTGAGTCACATACATCTGTTCGCCAAAGCTTGCCTTTGGGCAACCTTTGTTCGCACGATGTTAAAAGCAAGCGTAGCTTGATGGTTTTGGAGGCGTCAATTGCCACGATGGCAAATTGATGCCGAACAAATTCGAGGGGTCAGGAGACCCCGAAGAACAAGGCCAGAGCATACCACAAAGAGAGCTACAGAAGCAGGAGCCGAGAGTCGGCCAAGTAACGTGTACTGCAATTTTCTACATAAAATAGATCACAAATACCAAACATATTGCTACTAGGCTTAACTAAGCGACTCTACAAGAAAAACATAATTAATTGGCACTACAGTAAGATACCGTACAATCAGAAAAGACGACTCATTTTGCACAAATAAAAATTTTCATAACTTATTACCATAGTGCCCTAACAATCAAACGTGAATAGAACTCTTATATTTCGGCAAGCTAGATATACTACCTTTAATATATATGAATTATGATTAATATCAAAAATTCGACAATTGTAATTTTTAACAAAGCTTCTAAGGTTTCGTCATACTCTGACATATAATTATGTGAAACACAGGAGTGAATATGACCAATAACAATAAAGACTATGAAAAAGAGTTTGAGGATATAATCAGAGATATATTCGATTCAGAGAGATCAGGAGATCCAGCTAAGATAGGTGACACATCTTGTTTTCAAGATAGTTATATAAATGAAGTAAAATCAGGATTAGGCTACGCTCTCTCTTTTCTAAAGAACAATTTTGAAAGTCTTCCAGTGCCTAACGATGAAATTATTGTTAAAATAGAAGAACAATTCTCTAAGCTCTGGTCTGCACAAAAATGCGAAGAAACAAAAGACATTATAGACGTTATAAACGAAATCAAAGATAAACTTAACACATGCAAAGGATGCCATAAATGAATCGCTTAATCCACAGGACTTCTCCAGTTAAAATTGGTGCAAACTTTGACTTCAGTGTAATAGTAACATCGTCAAACCAACAATCTTGGATGAACTTCTGGCTTATCCACTGCAAAAAGCATCCAATATGCTCTTTTATGAACTGTCAGTTAACTCGTAATTTAATAGGTACACTTCTAAGGGACAACAGAGGTAACACATCTTACATAATTCCATTATGCAGAGGACACTTTAACCTGGTATCGACAGGAAATCATATAACGACATCTGCAAATACAATTTTTGTACGCTACTGACGTATTAAACATTATTTTGCCTAGGAAAAATTGATGATAAATCAGTTCAATAAAAAAAACATACTAGTAGATTCAAAAGGTATGGATGGTGCCATTCAATTGTTATTAGACAATTCAGAATTGATTGAGTTTACTAAAAAAATCCCATACGGGCTAACTATAGATCAATGCAGTAAAAACAAAAAAATTGAAATATCAGTGCAACCCACCTACTTTGTTCTCTCTGTCGGATCAGATACACATCCTTGGGGCTGCATACCTGCTTTAGAGCGTGTAAACCTCTCAGTAAACGAAGGAATTCATTTTACTGACCCGTTTGAAAATAAGAACTTAAATGAACTAGCGTGGCTTTACTCATTTGCAAAAGCAAAAGAAAGATTTTCAACCATTGGTTACAATCATTTGTGTTCCCATATTCAAGAGGTGTGGAAACAAATTGCAAATCTCATTATTAATGGAGAAGAATGCGGTATAGTGCCTTTCTATGCTTCGTGTTTTAGACACTATAATCATCCTGCGAAGGAGTATTTGAAGTCATATACCGATGCAACAGGAGAAAAAGGTTGGCATGATGCTTTAGAGAGTGAAAACTTCAATGAATTTTTATCAAAAATAGGAATCCACAAAATTGCTCCTTTAAAGAACAATTTTTGCCTTCTTCAAAAACCAAGAAAAAGAACAGTTGTTTATAAATCTTATGGAAGAATACATGGTGTAATGGCTACTGATCAAGGAAAATTTGCAAAAACTGTAGATGAATTAAAAGGACTAGCTTTTTGGTCTTCGAGAAATCCGTTAATGTTCGCTGATCATGACCTCGACAGACCCATAGGACTTATATACAACCCACACTATAACTTTAACTTAGAAAAAAATCGAAATGAATTAATATATTCTTTAATTATTACAGATGAGTACCAATGGAAGAATCGAGAAAAATATAAAGGCTCAAGTTTAGGAGTATATCATGAGTAAAGACTTTAAAATTGATATCGTTGAATTAGACTTGGCTGTTTCAAGCCAAGAAGCAGTTGATGAGGCTTATGTTGTATTTCAGCCAATAAAAGTTTTAAAAAAAGGGAAATATGCAGCAGAGCCTACAACATTCATTACATTAATATCATCTATAACTATCGAAAATATTGCGACATCAGTAATAGCAGGACTAATTGTTGAAGGAGTTGTCACTGGAGCAAGACGTATCAAATCTTTTTTACAAAGCCCTGCCTTAAGTGAAGTTAAAGTTCCTGTACTAGCAACCCACTTAATGAGATCAGAGGGTATTATGTGGGAAATTAGATATAATCCCAATCAAGAGCTTTCACCTTATCTAAAAGGTTTAATTATAAATAATGTGGATATTCGAAATCTCCCTGATGATACATATAGAATATCCATTAACCTTATTGAGCGATATGCGAAAGCTTTTGATGAACAGAAACAGTATATATGCGATTTACCATTTGACTTAAAATCTTAATTCGAGACTTCCTGAACCGGGCAAATATTTTCATAAATTTCATAATGTAAAATTTGCATAATGCTTAAGCAATTTCATCACACTAGACGGTATTCACCTACTAATAGGCACCATTTCCAAAACAAATTCCAAATATAATTTTTCATTTATAAGGGACGCGATACCTCTCTATACTTTTCTTTTAGCAGTCCCAATATCTTCAAGATAGAACTTTAGTCTTTGCTCAATTTCCTCAAGGGCAGCAAGGCGAATTTCAATGGCCGTATTACATGAGCGGCGAGTTTTGATAGATTCAATCCCCTCCTTAGATGGGATATTCATAACTGGTCTTTTTTCCTGTTCTTTTTGTAAAGCGACCTGTTCTTCGAATTCTTCGATAAGCTTATTTAGAGGCGTTGGTGCTTTAGCTGTGCGCTCCTCTTCTACTGGAAAATTTTTAGCAGCAGGGAACATCACTAGAACATCGTTTTCTGATTGTGGATTTGTATCAATTAGTTTCATTAAATTTAATTCCTCATAATAAGCATTTATAGCGTTCAATTGCCGTCGCTATTTATAAAGCATAACCTAGGCCAAGAATAATTGGGATAAGCTATGTAAATTTGGAAGGTTACAAAAAATGAACGTCAATTATTTGGTCAGGCAAGGTGTTCATTAGACAAATTTCTCTCGCAATATCAAATACTTAGTCATATTTTATTTAGTCCTCAACTTGCGAGATATCATGAGCGTGGTACAATATTGGAGTGAAAAGAATCAACTGTATGCAATGCAAATATTATTTTAGTACTTGGGACAAGGACGCTCCTCGTGGATGTCGTAAATTTAATATGAAATCCACAAATATGCCTTACATCCTCGTTCGCCAATCAAGTGGCTCGGATTGCAGCTTCTTTGAACAAAAAGAACACTTAAAGAAGAAAAAGAGTAAATTAGACGATCTTAATGACCCAAGCCTGTGGTAATCGACATATATCAAATTAGTATAACAACTATTCCATAATATTATTTCTAATATAAATAAAAACATCATATATAAGCCTCATCAATCAAGTATGTGAGGTGCAAAATGAAAAAAGAGATCCTATTAACGTCATTAATTATGATGAACCCTGTAGCAAACCTACAAGCAAAAGAGATTACTGAAGTCAGAACACAAATGCTTTCAAGTTATGAAACCCTGGCCAATTTATCATTTGAATCTAATAAGTCTTTCGACGGTCATTATTGGACATATAACGATGAACTAAACGATGCCACTAAACACTATCGTAAATTTAAATGGGCAATCGAAATTAGAGACAATAGCGATGAGACGATGACTCATACTGAAGATGAATTAAAAATGGAGTATTTTTTAGTTCTCCATCAAGTATTTGAAGATGGATATATCCTGAGCTCTGAAAATGACTACCGTGTTGATCGTTTAACAAGTAAAAGGTTCAAGCTATATAACTGTGACTCATCACTTAATTGCCAAAGTGATTACGCCAATACAGAAATGATTCTTGAGAATATCGGCGGTGAGAAAGTTCTTCTCATTAAGAATCTTAAGAATGTATTTTCACAAAATAATTATGAAGACGTTTTCTTCGTTCAAACTAAGTAAGTAGAAAGAAATTTGTGAATTCAAAAGAAGTTCTAGAATATTTGTTAACTCCCCTTGATCAATCTCAAGGGGATGTCTTTAAAGAAGTTATTTGTGAGATCGAGCAATTAGAGATTCGTTTAATTGCATCGATGAATCCTAATTGGGCCAAGCTTGCTAAATCTCGTCTGCTCTCTTCAAACACTGCTTCAAGAGCAATTGATAATAGCTTAGCAAGATGGGATGAGGCCAATCGTTACATCAGCGAATGTATACAAGATGAAAAGACGCTTAGCTTTGAGATCATCACGAAAATTAACTCCATCTACAATGCTAAGAATTCACAAATCAGAGAAACTCCTATCTACGGGGGTGGTATCGAGTTTATAAGGCCACAGTATCTAAAGGAAGCAAAAGTGCTCCTTATTGATAACCTGTTAAATGATGTCGAGATGTGCTTTTATGAGAAGGCCTTTCACCTGTATCAATGGATCGTAAGTCTTCATTTCTTTGATAACGGAAATGGCCGAACTTCAAGGCTATGCGCTGATTACATACTCATGCAAAACGGAAAGCTTCCTATATGCTTCCAGTCGAGTGTACGCTCTCATGTGGCCCAAATGCTTGAGGACAGGAAGGTGAACAAAGAAGATAAATTTCTTAGTTTCTTAAAAGCAATAAAGAGAAGCTATGAAATTGTCTTAGAGATTTGAGTCTGGCAGCTCAATACCTTGCTCATAATAAGTTGGCCCGGCTTCTTGAATCATTCCACCGCCAAGACACACTTCCTCACCTTCTAAATTCGTATAAAAGACAATTGATTGGCGTTTGGCAATAGCACGCTGAGGAGTATCAAAGTCAACTCTAACAAAGTCTTCAGAAACTTCAGTGATCGTACACTCTTGATCTTTTTGACGATAGCGAATCTTGGCCTTAAGCTTCATTCCAACTTCAGGCATAAATTCCTCATCAACCCAAGATAGATCTGTGGCAGTAAGATAGTCAGCATAAAGTGCACCGTGTTTTTCGCCGCGTTCAACGATAACGACATTGCGCTCAGTATCTTTACCAACAACAAACCAAGGCTCACCTGGCCCACCAAGGCCTAGCCCCTTTCTCTGGCCAATTGTATAAAAGGCGCTACCACTGTGGCGGCCAACTTTAGTTCCATCAAGAAGTTCGAAGTCGCCTTCTTTGATATGGATATAATTTGAAAGGAAGTTTTTAAAATTTCTCTCACCGATAAAACAGATTCCTGTTGAATCTTTCTTATCATGAGTAATAAGGTCATACTTCTTTGCAATCTCTCTTACCTGTGGCTTTTCAATGGCACCAACTGGGAAAAGAACCTTATCTAGAACTTTTGATTTGATTGTGTAGAGAAAGTAAGTTTGATCTTTGTTATTATCAAGGCCTTTAATAAGTTTAGACTTACCGTCAATCTTCTTTGTCTGGCAGTAGTGCCCAGTTGCAAGAAAATCTGCACCAAGCTCCATGGCCTTATTGAAGAAAACTTTGAATTTAATCTCACGGTTACAAAGAATATCAGGATTAGGTGTAAAGCCCTGTTCATATTCCTCAAGAAAGTTTGCAAATACGTTGTCACGATACTCTTTTACAAAGTCCACAGAGTAGTATGGAATATCAAGCTTTTCACAAACGGCAACAACATCTTCAAACTCTAGAGATGCTTTACAATTTCCGTTTTCATCCTGCTCTTCCCAATTTTTCATGAACATGCCAATGACGTTATAGCCTTGCTCTTTTAACAAAGCTGCACATACAGAAGAATCGACTCCTCCGCTCATTCCGACAATGACTGTTTTACCGTTACCTACATTTTCCATGTGCCTTATTTAGCACATTTAGGGGTTATAGGTCTAGTGCCCATGAAGCAATGGCCATAGCAATATTGTTAGTGGCGTGATGTAAAGTCTTAATATTGAGTGCGTTCACATGATCTGCCGGAGTATGGATGCGAGAAGCATTTGAATCACTCTCCCAATTTTGGGTAAAGACCACACTTGGGATATTAAACTTTTGAAATGACGTATTATCACCGTAGACGAAATCATATGGCGTTATGCTAAAATCCACACGAAATGTCCCCTCGGAAGACTTCGTATAGAATCTTTGAGCAATAGACTTTTCGGCCTTATGAAGACCAGAGCTAGCAGGAGAATAATAGAGTCTCATATTCCCAAGCTTCTGCTCTTTATCTTGAGTGAGAGTATCGTAACCAAGCATAACCAATTCTACATACGAATAGACCCTGATGCCCTTTTCAAGGTTTAGGTTTTTTACATAGTCATATGAACCTAAGAATCCATTTTCACCATAATCGAAGAAAACCACTCGAACTGTTTTTTCAAGATCGAGCTCGGCAAGAATATTGATTAAACTCAAGGCCGCAACAACTCCAGAAGCATTATTATCAGCACCTGGTTGACGTCCTTTATTTACAACTGCAAAGTTTTTTAGATCATAAGCGGCCGTATCGTAATGGGCCCCGATGACAATAACATCTTGAGGATTTTTTAGCCCCTTCTTTTCCCAAATAATATTGTATCCATTAACAGACTTAAGGCCATCCACCTGCTGAACTCTTTCATTCGTAAGCTTTTGCCACTTTCGTAAATCTTTTGGACTAAGCTTATCTTTTGTGGCCTCTAAATCCTTTTTAAATAGGGTTTTTGCATATTCAACATCTGGAACAAATTTAATTGTCTTAAGAGATGTATTTGTTTTTCGAACATTAGTTTCAATATAGCTAATAATATAATCCTGTGCCGTTTTATGACCACTAGTTCCCACAAAACGATTAGGTCTTGTCTCTTTAACAAAGCTATTAATTAGGGTATCGATATCTTTTTCTGAATTTTTAGATACGGCGTAATAAAGAGAGCGTAATTTCTTAGGAGACCTTTTACTTTTAGAAAGTTTATACGTGTCTTTAAAATTTTTAAATTCTTTTGCTGTCACAGAAAGTGACATCGATAATGCAATAATAAAATACTTCATTTAAAACCCTAGTTCTCTTTTTTTCGGACGAGATTGCGCTTCTTCAAGCTCTTCTTTTTGCTTCTTATTTAGCGGTAGACGGTAGAATTCACCATCGATGAATTGTCCAGTTTGAAAAATTTTTGCGTGACCAATTACCTTAGCACTTGGTCCATTTTTTGTTAAAAAGATAAAATGATCTCCTCTAAACAATATGCCTTCTGACTTGTCATCGAGATCAAAATATATATTTCCATTATTTAAAATATAGAGATTTCCTTTATATCCTTTACCTGTCGAGCTAATTCGACAATAACATTCCACAGGCCTAGATGTGTCAACGACTTCATAATTAACAAAGTGATTGCCAACGATACGCTCAAACGTTAATTCCTTTGCCTTTGCAACGTAAATAAAACCACGAGACATATTGATAGAAACAATTTTACTATCTGGAAGCTTTGGTTTGTTATCAAAAGTTTTATACTGTGTTTGTCCAAGATAATATTGATGCTGGCCTTTATGCTCACCAACAACACTATCGTCATCGTGAAGATAGATAGTGTTCTCTTTGATAAAACTTCGAGCAATATAACGATCAGTTAACTCGATAATTTCTTCATTTGAATAAGCTTGTGAGCGAAGTACTGCTCTTTTTTCAAGTTCAACTCGTGAAATTGTTTTTGAATCCACAAGTTGGCCAATCTTATCAACCTCTGCAGTCTTTAGATCTGCCAAAGGAAGTTTCAAATGAGACATTACCTCATTACTAACCTGAGTTAAGAGATGACAGTCATTTTTGACAGTATCGTTTGGTGCACTTAGCACAAATCGATTTTGAACAGGGATTACCTTACTAAAATGTCCTGTCGCAATCTTTGTGGCCTTAAGAACAGATAATTTTGAATAGAGAGTCTCAAGAACGAGAGTTGCTTTATCAATTGTTGGATTACACCAAATACCTGCAACACGACTCTCTAACAATTTAGAAATAACGCGCTCTTCAAAGGCTCCAGAAGCACTCGTAACATAAAAAGGAATTCCTATTAGTCGACAGATATCCCTGATTTTCTCTTCTGATTCACTTGCCCAAGGACTAAAAATTCTATTGATCTTCTTATTCCACGAAATTTTCTCATATTGTCTAAAGGCCTCTAACTGTTCCTCATCGCCCCTTAGCTCTTCTAGCAATTGCCCTTCAGGAGTAAGCTTTGTTTTAAACTGCTCCAGTAAAGCTTCATCTTCACTAGTGATTTTTTCAAAAAAAGAAATATTGACTCCAATACACTCATGCCCCTGCTTTTTTAAAAGCAGCGCAGTAACGGCCGAGTCAATACCGCCATCCATCCCGACGATAATCCTCTCTTTTTTCATATCTTTCTTAGCAAATTGCATAATTAAATTATAAGTGATTTTAGAAATTTAAACAGGGTAAATTTAAATTTATCAAAAACTTTATCCCACCAAAAGGCTCATATATTCATTGACATAACTCAACGCAAAATCAGATAATATTCATTCACGACGCAATAACACACGAGGACACAACACAAATTATGAAAACGAGTAAGGGTAATAGTAAAAGAAGCAAGAAGCTAAAATTTATTGATATCTTTTCAGGCGCAGGAGGATTTTCTTGTGGACTTGAAATGGCAGGTTTTGAGTGTGTCATGGGAATTGACTTCAACAAACACGCCATGGATACATTTGCACATAATCACAAAAAGGCCTATCCATATTGCGGCGACATTTCAAAACTAAGTAACAAAAAAATTAAAGAAGTTCTTGGTGACACTGAAGTTAATCTTGTTGTTGGTGGACCTCCATGCCAAGGTTTTTCAACTGTTGGCCCGGGAAACCCAGACGATATTAGAAATAAACTTTTTCTTGAATTCGTAAGAGTTGTGAAACTAACTAATCCAGAATTCGTTGTTATTGAAAATGTGACAGGACTACTTGCTAAGAAGAATGAATCAACATTAAAGGCAATCTTTAAGAAATTCAATTCCCTTGGATACAACCTAGACGTTAAGGTTATGAGTTCTCAAAACTATGGTGTACCTGAAAAAAGACGCCGTACAATCTTTATTGGAAGTCGAGTTAACGAGAAAGTAGAATTTCCAAAAATTACTCACGATACAATTGTAGCAAAAACATATCGCCCACCAGTTACTGTTGGTGAGGCCCTAAGTGATATTGAAACGAAAGCTGGCCATGTTTTAAATCATGACCTAGATAGTGCTAAGATCAAATCTAAACTAGATTTAAAGCGCATCAAACGTATTCCAGAAGGTAAAGGAATTCGTTACGAAAAAGACGAAAAAATGTATCTTACTCCATCGCTAAAACTTGGTGTTGATTGGAAAACAATGCGCGAGGGGCGATTTAGACAAACAAAGTACCAGAGACTTGATTCGAGAAGTGTATCTCCAACAATCATGACTCATCGTCATAGTTATTACCACCCTACAGAGCATCGCTACCTAACTCAAAGAGAAGCGGCAAAAATTCAAAGTTTTCCAAATGACTTTGAATTTTGTGGGCCAATCTCTGCTCAGTGGAGACAGATTGGAAATGCTGTTCCTCCGTTAATGGGTAAAGCAATTGGTACGGCAATCAAGAAGATGCACAATGCTCACCTTAAATCGACAGAAGATGGAAAAGTAAAAAAGAAAACAAAAGTAAAATCAATTATTGAAGATGTTCGAGGAGGAGCATTTGTCTATCGCTAGAATCTCGACACTACTTTTAATTCTACTAACCATATCATGTGCGACAAGCAATGATTCAACAAAAGTAGGCCAATCTAATTGCCACGTCAAAAGGGCCGCAATTGATCTTGGCTCAGGTTCGACAAAACTAGTTGTAGGACTCGTGGATACTTGTCGAGCGATGGTAGAAGGGATTCTCTTTGAAGCACAAAGAGCAGTACCTCTTAAGGATCAACTACAGTCTTCAAAAGACAATAAGTTTAATGAAGAGATGCAAAATCGTCTAAGAGATGTTTTTGATGAGTTTAAATATCTAGCAAAAAATGAAGGCGCCGAAGATATTAGAGCTGTTGCGACTTCAGCATTTCGAACATCAGCAAACGGTGATGATGTTGCAGATCAATTAAAAGAACAAACAGGTGTAGACTTAGAGATTATCTCTCAAGAAGATGAAGCCAAGTTTGCTTACTCTGCAGCTCTTTCAAAACTTAAGTCAATGAATGTTTCACAAAATCCTCCGATTGCCATCTGGGACATTGGTGGTGGAAGCATGCAAATCACAAAGCCAATTGATAAAAAAGGTGAACAAACACAGGTGGCCCTTTTAAAAGTTGCATCTGTTACTTTTAAAAATCTTGTTTTAAAAGAGTTTTATCCAAAAGGGACTAAGACGCCAAACCCACTAAAAGAAGAGCGCGCTCTTAAAGCGATGGATCTGGCCAGAGTAACAGCAAAAGAACAATTATCTGACTTTGGAAACCTAAAAGACTATCAGGTTTATGGAGTTGGTGGTGTTCACTACTTCAGCATTGGTGGCCAATTTAAGAAAGCGAATCGCGTCTATAACCAGTCAACTCTCCTGGCCAAACTTCTGGAAAGAGCAAAGCTTACTGATAAAGAGATAGACAGCAAGTATGCATCGACAGACGTGACAAATATGGCGCTAGTTCTAGGTTTTATGCAGACTCTAAAAGTTGATGAAGTAAAGCCTATCAAAGTAAACATGGCCCATGGACTTCTAATCAACCCTACTTTCTGGGAATAACTCTAATAACGATTTGTAAAAATACATAGATTGCCTTCATCGATAATAATCGGCGAAGGCCATTGCTGCTCCTTAGCAATATCCATCAACCATTTATTTGCATTACCTTTTGTGACAATTGTAATTTTTTTCTCGTAACTAATTTCTAAGATTTGATTTAATACATAGTCATAAGTTTCTTTAGAGAAAGGATCGTACAGATAGTAAATATCTGCTTTCGGTATAGAAAAAGACTTTAAAGACAAATCTTGAACTTTAAAGGTTAAGCTCTCATCTAAACCTAAATTGTGGCAGGCATTATTTGAAACCTCTACTCTGTGATTCACATATTCATAACCAACAAATTCAAGATCAGGTCTAAGAAGAGAGCAAACAAGCCCTACTCGTCCATAGCCTGAGCCAAGATCAACAACAGTATCTCCAGCACTAGCATCAATTCCCTCGAGTGCTAAGAGTATTGTAGAATAGCCCGATTGAACTCCTACTCCGGCCCTTTGATATAGACGTTCTTTCGTGGTTGAATCATAGGTCATTTCTTGATCCAATTGATAATTTAGTTCAAAAATATCATCGAGATTATCAAAAGTACGGTATAAATTAGGACCTTGATGGCCCATCTGCTGTATTCGGCCTTCCTGATCTTTTTCTTCTTTAATAAAGTGTGTACTCATTGTATTCAAAGATTGAATCAGAAATTCTTTTTGTTCATGGCCTCTTTTATCAATGATTGATTCGATTACGTGTGCTTCAATCGACATAGAGCGCTTCTTAATTTCTTTTATTTTCTCAGCTCCACTCTCAACAAGAAATTCTCTTAAAAAAGAAACTGCCTCCAGTTCATCTTCAAATAATGGAGAGATAAAATCTTTATAAGAAGTCTTTTGTCCATTTCGCTTATCTTCTTGTTTCTTGAGCCAGAGCTCATCTTTAAGAAAGTCCATAATGGTGACTAAGAGTGCCGAATTAGTGTAGAGGCCAGCTAATTGAGTTGGCGTAAAATCACTCGTATCACCTTTCTTGCCTTTTAATAAATGTAAGAACATTAACTGAGAAACTCTCATGTTGCCTCCAATGTGTTTAACTGAAACGATCATGGTTGCAAAGCATGAGCTAATTGAATTAATTTAATGATAACTTTATAATGGCCCTAAGTAAAATTAGTGGCCATTACTAGAGTTTGTCGCTTGTGTGAGATTGTAGAATATACCCCTTTGAAGTATTAAATTTTCAGGAGTATCAAATTCAGCAAGTTTAGCATCTTTGAAAACAAGAATTCTATCACACTCTTTAATTGTATCGAGCCTGTGAGCGATAAAGAAAGACGTTTTACCTTCCATTACATTGTGAATTCCATCGTGTAGAATCTTTTCAAAGTAAGGATCAACATGGGCCGTGGCCTCATCAAGAATAAGAATATTTGGATTCTGTAGGCATACACGAGTTAACGAAATAACCTGTTTCTCACCCGCTGATAAATTCGATCCACCATCTTTTAAGACACTATCAAGAGAAAGCTTCGAGTAATCCATAACCTTACTCATTCCTGTTTTATCACAAATTGAAAGAATGTCTTTATCTGTCAAATCAGGGTTTACCGAAAGATTTTCTCTAAGAGTCCCATCGAAGATAATGACATCTTGAGAAACAATTCCAATCTGATCACGGTAGTGATCGATATCTAAATCTTTAAGATTTTGACCATCAATTAAAACATCACCTTTTTGATAGTCATAAAGGCGAGAAAGGACTGCAACCGCCGTCGTTTTCCCTGAGCCAGTTGGCCCAACAATTCCAATTTTTTCACCTTTATTGATCTTGAATGAAACATCATTTAGGGCCGTACTAATATCATTATAGCCCATCGTCACGTTCTTAAATTCTACTTCACCGTTTATTGTATGATGTCTATCGTTTCGTTGATCAAAGACCTCTCTCTCTGTTTCAACATCAATAAAGTTTGCCACACGATTAACACTTGTAAACGCTGTAATAATATTTGCCATTTCTCTAAAAAGAGAAAGAACAGGCCAAAAGAAGCGCTCACAATAACGTAAAAGAGCAATAAACAGGGCAAGAGAAAGCGTTCCATCTAAGTAAGCGCTTCCACCAAACCAAACAAGAATAAGAAGTGGTAGTCCACATAAGAATGATAGCATCGGCATTGTAAGAGCATAGTATGTATTGGCACTTAGCTGAACTACTTGCTGTTCATTTACTGCTGATTTGAAATTGTCATAAGACCAGTCCTCGACACCAAACGATCGAATCACGTGAATACCATCAATATACTCAGAAAGCTTTGAGTTAATATTTGAAGAGTACTTACTGATGGCCCTATTTAGAGAGCCAATTTTATCTCGCGTAACAATTAGAAAAATAACTGCAGGAATCATTCCTGAAATAACCATTAAACCGATTTTGAAGTCAGTGATAAGCATCGCTGTTGCCGATGAAATAATCATTAAGATCGAGATGGCCAGGCGCCCTAGAGAGCTTGTAAAAAACTTCTCAATCCCTTCCACATCATGAGTCATTCTCGTTACAATTCTTCCCTGAGGCCAAGAATCAAAAAATTTAAGTGGTAAGTGAGAAAGCTTTTGAAATAGTCGATCTCTAATCTTTAAAATAACATAACTTGTTTGCACGATTAGATAACGACGGCCAATATAGTGAATAAGGACACCACCTAGCTCAAGTGCTAAAACATAAAGGGCCCACTTTTTTGCAAGTTCCCACTTTGATTTTGCTAGACCTTCACCAACAAGCACCCCTAGTGCATGACCAGAGAGCATTGATATAACAGTAAACATAATTAGCATCAGTATTGAGACAAAGATCTTAAGACGATAACCTTTTGCAAATCTGAAAAGAAATGCTGTCGTCTTTAAGGCCGAATGTCCTTGTTCCTTATGCTTAGCTTCATCTTGATCATCTTGTGCTAAAAATTGTTTTGCATCACTCATTATTTAGTCCCTGCTTCTGCACGATCTAAGTTAATCACCTTCTCGCAATATTTGAGAGTCGATTCTCTATGGGCAACCCATACGAGAGTTGATTCTGGCAGGTATTTATTAATATTTGATAGAATAGTTTCTTCGGTAACTGTATCAACCGCAGAAAGACAATCATCCAAAAGAAGTATCTCAGGCTTTCTAACAAGTGCTCGAGCAAGAGTTAGTCTTTGCTTTTGACCACCTGAAAGATTTACACCCCACTCTCCAAGTTGTGTATCTAGGCCATCATCGAAGTTTTCAATATCACTTTTTAAACCTGCAATTTCTAAAACTTGCCATAAAATTTCATCATCAAAATTTTGATCCATTAAAATATTATTACGAATAGAGTCCGCAAAAAGGAATGACTTCTGATGAACCATTGTAATATGTGATCTTAGAAATTTATGGCCATACTCAGTAAAAGGACGTCCAAAAAAGGCGACATCTCCCCTTACATCTCTCTCTAGTCCACTAAGTATATTGAGCAGAGTTGTCTTTCCTGTCCCAATCTGGCCAATAATTCCAATACGCATTCCACGCTTAACTTCAAGATTAATATTAGAAAGGATGTCATTTCCTTCTTCATATCTAAAGCTTAGATTCTTTAAACTAAATACCGTATCACCAGTAAGTTCAGGCTCAACTTTCTTATCAAGTAAATACTCTTCCTTAAAGTGAGTATAAATCTCTGCAAGACGTCTTAGAGAAGTAAAAGACTTTCTCCAATCAGATATAATGTAGCCAAGCTCCATCAATGGCTCTTGTAATAGATGAACAAGTCCTTGGATTGCAACGAACTCTCCTACTGTGATCTCGCCTTTCATAAGAATAGTGAAACCATAAGTAAAAAGAATAACGTATGTTGCCAACGAGGCCATTCCCGAAGAAGGAATATAGAGCATTGAAGTGTTATTGGCATCGAGTCTCATTTTTCGATACTTTTGTGCACCAGCAAATAATCTCTTATACCAAAAGAAGGCCGTATTCCCTAGCTTCTGTAGTCTTACAGTAGAGATGGCCTTTGATGTTTCATCATTAAAATATGAAAGATAATCTTGTGCAACATCGTAGCGCTCCATTTCGATAGTCGAAATATAGCGAACAAGAATTGGAACGATTAATAGTGCTAAGAAAGAGATAATCGTGATTTGTACATTAATTAAAAATAACGAGATAATTGTAAATACACCTAAAAAGAGCACATCTGCAGCTCCTACAAGTGTAAACCCAAAAACAAAGCGCGCTTGACCAACATCACTATTGGCGGCACTCATTAGAATTCCTTTTGGATATTTATTAACAAGAGTATCCATTGAAAAATATTGAGCATTTTGCCAAATATCGTCTTTTAGAAAACCACCTGCATGATGAGTCTGGCGACCTAAAAAAATACGCCAACCAACACGGCCAAAGTAGAGCATAATTCTAGAAAATAGAACAACTGTAAAAATAAAAAAGAATTTATGCTTTAGATCGTCACCTGTAATGAAGTAATCAATTGTCCAAGAAGGCATGGTTTTATGGGTGAAGAAATCCACCACATCCCCCATGGCACGTGAGTAAAATACCTGACAAAAATTACAGACTACTATCGAAATAATCCCTAGGAAGTAAACTGATTTTTTGCGGCGTAAATAATTCAACCAAATTTTATAATGCATAGTCATTGCAAAGTATTATATGATTTATACATGAGATTTCATATTCTTTTATTTTTAATATTTTCTGTCACAGCAAACACTTATGCCGAACTCGCAGAATTCGACTCTGGCCCAGGTAACGCTAAAATATTTAGAATTGATGCTCTTGAAAATTACGTTAAAAAGATTAGAGAAGAAATCACTCGCATTGAAAGTGGCATGGATGACAAAATGGGCAAGGAGCTAAAGTCTCTTAAGGCCCAGATCGAAGAACTCAAAAATAAAGAAACTAATTTGGATGGGCTTAAAGTTATTGAAGAGCGTCTAAATAAACTTGAATTAAAACATGCTGACGATGTAAAGAAGATGCAGGCAGACTTTAGAAATCTGCAGCAGAATATTGACCAGTCACTCTTAGATCTATCAAACAAAATTCTTCAACGTATTCAGGTTTTTGAAAAGTACCTTCAAAAGCCTTAGATAAACTAGTGAGAACAATGACGGTATTCATTCTCTGTTATCTTCAACTTCTTAGCAATTGTAGGTTGAGTTAAATAAATTGAGGTTAATCTTCTTTCGTTAGAAATATAGGAAGATCCTTTTCTTAATTCTTTATCTAAACATAATTCACTTCTTAAACTATCAACGTCAATACCACTATGGGCCACCACTTCTGCACTAAACCAATCTGCGAATACTTCATCAAGTTGATCTCGCTGTTTTCCAGGCAAAGGGTAAAGAGATCGATTGCATGTAGGGTTTGCCAAGAGATTGTCTCCAACTTCTTTTGTTAGAACCTTATTTTGTACTAAGAAATTTAATTGAGAATCATCTCTAAACAGCGCTCCTGCACTCGTTGAATTTCTTAAGCATTTCTGAATCGAATCAAAAGGATTTTTACTCTTATAAAAACCAGAGAAACGACAGCTATCAAAAGAATGAGCAATCTCGTGTGCCATTAAACTCACTAAGCTTGCACGATACTTGGGAAAAGCAAAATTTAAGCCTTCAAGGCCGATATTAATTTCATTACTCTTTGGATCATACGCAAATCCCCACTCTAAGAAATCGCGAGGAGCTTGGGCAACTTTAGTGCCAAGGACTTTTTTGGGAATGAAAATCTTAATGTTTTCCACTTTCTCTTTTATTTCTTTGAATGCCTTAGTATCACCCAATTGAATTTTCAAAACAGAAAGTGCACTCTTTTTAGCTCTTCTAAAACTATCTTCTAAAAGGAGAATTTTCTTCTTTGTATAAAGCTGTGAAAAGACATCAGTTAACTCTTTATCCAAAAGATCTTGAATGGCCTTTGGCCTTTCATTAAATGTTCCAGAAGATAGAACAATATTTTCGATATAATAAAGACGCCACTGTTTGGCGACATTTACAGGATCGTTAATATCGAGTTTTCGACGTTTGATCCAACTTGTAACAACAGGACTCTTCTTAGCAATTAAACTACCGAGGGCCTCATCTGCAACTGCTGCTATTGGCCTTGAATTAGCAAGATCAACTTTAAGTTTTGCGATTTCATTATAAATAGATTCATCTTTTTCAAAGCTAACCTTCTTACAATATGATTTGAAGGTTGGGTTAGCATATAAACTTACAGCAATAAAAAAGGGGAATAAAAACTTCATTCCCCTATTATAACTTAAAAAAATTAAATCGATTGTATGGACTTATTTACCGGAAACCACTAATTGATCAAAGTGATTAGAGCGCATTCCACAGTCGACTAAAATCCCTGCAGCATTAATTCCACTTGATACATTAGATAGTAAGAAAACAACTGTATTTGCGACTTCTTGAGTCTTAAGTGCTTCCTTTCTCATCGTTAGCTTTTCAGCAAAGATATAATTATCGATATAGCCTGGAATCCCTGCGGAAGCAGAAGTCTTTAATGGACCTGAACAAACGCTATTAAATCGTACACGCGAAAACTCACTAAAGCTCTTAGCTAAATATGAACAAGTTGTTTCAAGCATTGACTTGATTGGTCCCATGTATCCATATGAAGTCGCTTTTGTGTCAGAAATCGAGATTGTTACCACCGATGCATCTTGCTCAAAAAGAGCAGATAGTTCATTTGCTAGTTGCACTAGTGAAAAAGAAGAAATCTGTGTTGCCTGTGCAAAGTCTTCCCATGAAGTTTCATGAAATGGCCTTGGCTCAGTAAGATTTGCAAAAGCAATTGAGTGAAGCATTCCATCTAGTTTTACTTCATCATTTTTTAAGTTAATTGCTAATTCTTTGATTTGAGCTTTATCAGTCACATCAACAATATAGCTTTTTGAATCAGGAAAAAGCTTTGTAAGCTTTGCTTGATGCTCTTCACTTTGAACAGTGAATACACAACTTCCTCCATTATCAATTATTGTCTTAGCACTGAAATAAGCAACACTTTTCTTATTTGCAACACCAGTTATTAGAAATAATTTATTTTCAAAATTTAAAAAACTCACTTTATACCTTTATACTTTTGCACATGTAAATTCGATTGAAAGAACGGCCTTACCAGCAACCTTAGTCTTTCCCTTGAAATAGAAAGCGTTAGAGATTTGTTCAATAAGCTCAACTTCCATCACTAGCTCATCACCAGGACGAACCATATTTTTGAATTTTGCATTTGAAACTTTAGCAACAACACCTAGCCCACCATCAGCACCAGCGGCCATTAAACATGCACCTGATTGAAAAATTGCCTCTTGTAAAAGGACACCTGGCATAATTGGATTCCCAGGGAAGTGACCTTTAAAAAAGTCCTCTTCACCAGTCACCTGATAACTTGTTACGATCTTATTGCCTTCTTTTTCGATAATCTTATCAACAAAAAGAAAAGGTTCTCTTTGAGGGATTAAGTCCTTAACATTTAAATCACTCATTAAAGTCCACCCGTTACTTCTAGAGAAGCGCCAGTGATATAGGCAGCTTCACGTGAAGCTAAAAATTGAACTGCATGTGCGACTTCAGAGACTTTTCCAAATCTCTTTAAAGGCACTTGTTTCTTATACTCTTTAACTTGTTCAGCAGGAAGGTCAGCAATAAGCTCAGTTTCGATAAAACCAGGACATACGTTATTAATTGTAATCCCCTTCTTACCAACCTCTTTTGAGATTGATTTACTCATTGCAATTTGCCCCGCTTTCGATGCAGCGTAATTGGCCTGTCCAGGAAGACCAAGACTACCACCAACAGAGCTCATATTAATGATTCGCCCGTATCTCTTAGATAAGAAATGGTTAACTGCTCTCTTTGTCATTAAGAAAGTTCCAGTTAAGTTTATATCAAGTACTCTTGCCCAATCTTCATCAGGCATAATTGGAGAAAGATTATCTTTCCTAATACCAGAGTTATTAACAAGAATATGGATTTGCTCGAATTGCTCGTTCATGCGGTTCCAGAAAGCTTCAACATCTGTAGCATTAGATACATCAAACGCTTCAAGAAAAAGGTTTTCTCCTAACTCTCCAAGCTCTGCTTTGAAGTTATTTGCAGCATCATGATTTCCAGCATAAGTAGCAACAACACGTGCCCCACTTTTTAAGAAAGCTTCAGTGATCCCACGGCCAATTCCGCGTGTTCCACCAGTAACAATTGCAACCTGATCTTTAAAATCAAACATATAATTCCCTTTTTATTCTTTTGAACTATCTAAATAAGTATTTAAGTCATGTCCTACGATAACACCGTAGTTCGCGGCCCCAAGCCAACCAGACATGATAATTCCAACTGAACCTGCATGAAATAGGCCCTTTATTTCATTTGGAAGTTCTTTAGAAACAGCAAGTCCTTCAAACTTTGTTCCAAACGAAGACCCAAAGTGATGATGTGTATACTTCTCTACAGTACGCGGAGAAGAAACATTCACATGCTCTATCTTATCTTTAAAACCTGGGACTAATTTGTCCATTGTATTAATAGCATTTTGAGCAAGATATTCTTTGCGTTCTTTATATTCATCATCTGTTAAATGCATCCAATCTTCATATCGAGCATTGATACTTGATACAACCGCATACTTCTGCTTCATATGTTTTCTCATATCTGGATAATAGATAGAGAAAGTCTGAGAGTAAGCTTTAGGAGACAACAGAAGATCAGTGTCAAATTTGTCAGAGCTTGAATAGAAAATCAGCTCACCAATATTTGGGATCGACTCTCCTTCTTTTAGTCCCATAAAGACCTGGCAAGAAGATGAGTTAACTCTTACGGCCTTCGCGTCCTTTGCAAACTTTTCTGAGTATTTAGCATTTGGAGTCATCTTGAAGATCGTATTATAAAGGGCCGAGTTAGATAGAACGGATCTTGAAAGAACGCTCTCCTCACCGATACGAACACCTTTTGCAATATTGTCTTCGACTAGGATTTCATCAACTTTTGCATGAAGTTTAATATCCACTCCATTGGCAAGAAGTTCATCTTTCATCATACCGATAAGCTTATCAGTACCACCTCTAAAGATATATGCACCTTTATTCATGAAATTTGAAAATACAATCCCGAATGTAATGGCCTCATCTTCAAGAGTCGAACCATTCGCGTATGCAATGGGCTCAAGCAGGAAGCGAACAACATCATTTCTTCCCGGAAAGTATTTTTCAAATAACTGGCCGTTTGTCATGGCCTCATCATCATAGAAATTCATTGCACGAAGCTCATCAAAGAATCCTACAACGTACTCACGATCAAGATTGAATTTCTCAACCATGATGTTGATATAGTCTTCTTTCGTGAAATCTGTATCAATTTCAAATTGTGGATTGATAAAACGAATTTTATCAACACGCTCAATACAATCGGCGATATCTTTTGACCAATAACGACGACAAGTCTTAATCATCCCAACAGGAAATCCGTGAAGAGAAATATCAAAAATATGCCTTTCACCTTCATTCGTTGGTCGTCTAAACCAAGTAGCAAAACCACCTAGTTTGTTATGGGCCTCAAGAAGAAGAACTTTTCTTCCATCCTTGGCCAGTTTATTAGCTGCCGTCATCCCCGCAAGCCCTGAGCCCACGATGATGACGTCATAAAATTTTGTAATCGGATCTTTCTTTTTCAGTAATGCCATTTTAACTTTCTTTTAATAAATTATTTTTTTAGTACCATTGTTGATAATTTTTTTGTTTTTGGATTTATTACATAAACAATAAATGCGATAGTTCCATTATCATTGATACGTGGAGCATGAACAAATGGAGATGTTGTTGCATCAACAACTTCGTAATCAACACCATTGATAGAAAGAGCATCTCCTTCTCCAATAAGCTTAGACCACTGTCCATTTACATATTTAAAGATTGCAGCAACACCTGCTTTATCATATCCACGAATAACGATGTCACCATTAGAGTTCATTGCTGGTGCAAATCCGTCAAATTTAGAAATCATCTCACCTAGAGATAGAATTGGCTTAATGATTCCATTAGTAGAAGCAAATAGCTTTACACCTTCATTTGTTTGCGCCCATACAGCAATGTCACCTTTTTTATTAACTGTGTATTGGTTTTGAATCGCTTTAATTTTTGATGAAGGTTGTCCATCTCTATCTTGCATAACAATTTGACGACTACCTTTTTTGATATTGTATAAGTAAAGGCGATCTGGTTGAGACTCAGCAGTAGACTTCCCCATTCTAACTTTTGTTAAAACATAATTGCCAGCTGTCACAGGAGAGAAGATATAACCCATATCATTTGTAAAACTTGTAAACACATCTTTTTGCTCATCTAAAGTTTTAATCACAACTTTTGCTTTACTTGTCCCAAAAGAATGACGGTAGATAAGTGTGTCTTCACTATTCATTGCGACACCAGAGACACCAGTAAACATTCCTTCAAAGTTTTCGTGCTCAAGTCTTTTACCTGTTTCAAGGTTAATCGTATAAATTCCTGTGTGCTCATAACCATTATTAGGTGCAAACACGACATGATCTTGACCAGAAGCTGCATCATTGAAAAGATAAAATTCGCTAATGGCCTCATCACCATTTCCTGCAAATAATTTTACATTGTCACGATTGTCACCACATAGAATTCCATATTTTGAAATTCCATTATCCGCACCACTTAGAGAGAAACAAACCTTGCCTGAATTCTCTAGTCTTAGTGAAGTACTAATCCAAAATGTTTGATCAGGTAGGTTAAGATTTAACTCACCACTACTTGCTAGTAATTGATAATTCGCTTGTGCACTGAACATTCCAAATGCGGCCAATGCTATTTTAAATAAATTCTTCATAATATTTACCCCGAGATATGTGAAAGTGTGTGTTATTAAAGGCATTATCATACCTAAGAGGCCACATTTCGGCTAGAAAATGGGCGAGAATTTTTTGGGCCAAATGACTAAAAATAGGTTAGATTTGACACATGTCGATCCTTTGTAACTTAAAAAACATCAATCTTGCCTTTGGGCAGAAAGTCATTTTCAATAACGCACAATTCTATATTGAGCATGGTGATAAAATAGGTCTTATTGGCCTAAACGGAATGGGAAAATCTTCGTTGCTAAAGATTATCAATGAAGAGCTTGCACCGGATTCGTGCACTCCACCCTTCACATTTGAAAAAGCAACACAGGCACAAGGGCCGACCTTAGAATTTAATGTTTTCAAAGTCGATCAAAACTTCACAATTCCAAGTGATGATATCACCATTGCTGATTATTTTTATTTTCAATATCGTGATCTAAAAAAACTAAATGATGACTTAGTCTCTCTCGACTTAGCTACTGAAGAAGGACTAGCGAAGCAAAACAAAATAATGGAAGAGCTTGAGCATAGGAACTACTGGGAGCTTAAGAATAATTTTGAAAGTTATATCAAGGCCTTTGGCCTAACAGATCTCCATGCCAAAGTGAAAGGTCTCTCAGGTGGAGAGCAAAAAAAGATTCAGCTTAGTCTAGGCTTAACAGCAAAAGAGAACCTCATTCTTTGGGATGAGCCCACAAACCACTTAGATTTTGAAACAATCGAACAATTTGAAGATGAAATCATGAAGTCAAATAAGACTCACGTTATCATCTCCCACGATAGGTACTTACTTTCAAAAGTTACAACAAAAATTTTCCATATTCACGCTGGAATTGTTTCTCCATTTAAGGGAACATATGCTCAATATCTCGAGTTCACAGCGGCCCAGGAAGAATTGAGAGTCAACTCTTTAACAAAGTTAAAAAATTCTCTTAGGCGTGAGACTGCGTGGATGCGCCAAGGAATCAAGGCCCGTGGTACTCGTTCAAAAAAGCGTGTCGAAAATTTTAACGACCTATCAAAAGCAGTACAAAAATTAAAAGATCAGGCACGTAGTCAACTTGATCTTGCAATGAATGATAGTAATCGAAAAACGAAACAACTCGTCCAATTCAAAGATGTCTCTTTTGGTTTTGAAAATCATGAACCACTCTTTAAAGACGTAAACCTATCTATTTTTAAAGGTGATAAAGTTGGTGTCCTTGGAGAAAATGGAGTTGGGAAATCGACTCTCATGAAGCTTGTTGCTGATCGCTTAACAAATACTTCAGGTACAATCAAAAGAGCTGATGATTTGAAAGTTTGTCTTTTTTCACAAAAAAGAGATGAATTTGATTTAACGAAATCACCATTTGATCTACTTGGTGAAGGTGAAGACTTTATTCATTTCAAAAGTGGCCGCTCAATCCACGTCGCAAGTTATTTTCAAAACTTTCTTTTTGATCGTGGAGAGCTGTATCGCCCACTTTCAAGCTTTTCAGGTGGTGAGCTGAATCGTCTTCAACTCGCGCTAAATCTAAAAAATGAAGCCGATATTTGGATTTTTGATGAGCCAACAAATGACTTAGATATTGAATCAATTGAAATTCTCGAGCAAAAACTTTCTGAATTTCAAGGTACTGTAATTATCATATCTCACGATAGATCTTTCTTAGAAAATATCACTAATCGAGTGTGGTTAATTGAAAATCAATCAGTGACTAAATTTTCAAGCGGATTTACATTTGTTCGTCCTTATCTTGAGGCACGAGAAATTGAGAGAAACCTTGAAAAACAACAACAAGAAGAAACAAGGCCTAAGGCCAACCAGGTAATTGAAACACAAGTTATCAGTGAAATAAAACCAAATGTTGATACTGATAAAATTGAAAGCGAAATTATGGATATTGAGGAGCAAATTGCTAAAATTGATGAGCTTCTTTCTCGATTTGATTACTCTAATATGGATGATGAGAAGAACCAACTAATTGCAGGCCTTAACCAAAAAAAGAGTGTTCTCAATGAAAAAATTGAAGAGCTATTTGAGCTATTGTCTTAGATATTAATCCACTGCCTTACAAGCTTGGCTATTTTCTATAGGAAGTGGCCAAAAGAGCTACCTAACCTACTGAATTCTTTATGATTTAATTGATCTGCTATGATCAAAAAGTACTAAAAAAGTATGTAAATTAACCGATAAGAACTTGGCTAATAAAGCGGAACGTAAACAGGATAGGAACAAGTTTGAGACTAAAGGCAATTTCGGCCATCGTCATATTAACGTTGGTCTTAATATTAACAAATAAGAATTCCAAAGACGAAGGTCTTATTAGCTCAAACAACCCGACATCAACAAATAAAATCGTAAATGATCAAGAAAAGAATTCAAAACGTACATTAGCATCCACTAGCTCAAAAGTTTCAAATACAGGGCAAATTAAGAATATTGAATCAGCTAAGGTAAAATTACCAAACACACCTGAATATGTAAGTGAAGAAGCAGAAATCGCTTACATCAACAATCGCCCTCAGGACCAAACAAATACTTCTGTTGGTTATACAGCGCTTAATTCAGAATCAGTTAAAAGCTCTCCATCAAAGAGCACTGGTACATATGACTCGAATTCTTTTGACTCTAGTCCATCTTATGACAATACAACCAAACAAGAAGAAAATGAAAATGACTCTGGTACAGTAAGCTTTTACAACCAAGTATCTACGATGGCCCAAAGCGAAGACACAGAGACAAAGGCAAGCTCTAGCTCGTCGTCTTCTAGTAAATCGAAATCGAATCCATATATTCCACCAACTCCAAGACTACAAGGACTAGTTCCACCACTTAATGGAGTCATTACTCATACGACTTTCTTTACACGACAATTTAGTGCGTATGCAGCAACAACATGTACGGATCCAAAGGTTGCAATATTTGATACGGTAACGATGTCAATTCTAGAAGATAATCCAATTGATCTAGAGACAATATCAACTTCGACTCAATTTGAATTTAATATAAGTGAACTAGAGTTAGACCTGACTGCTCCTGCTCGTTATAAGATCAAACTACTAGGCTGTGATATTGAGCTAGAAAAGATTGTAACAAGTTTCTATAAGAATCAAAATATTACTGCTGCGACAACAATTTTGGCACAACTACCTGCAACGAGTATCAACTATTCAACTGATGCAAGCTTTACTAAGAAACTAGAAGCAGCAGAAGAGGCCCTAGCAAATACGCTTGCTGATAATCTTACTAATTTGGAAGATGCCTACACGCAGATTGAAAGTGATACTGAAATACAGTCGACTTTTAACGAGTTAACAGAGGGTGAAAACTTAGATATTTTAAAAAGCTCTAAGCCTAAAATAAAGAGTATTTTATACGCAACATTAATGGATGAAGGCCTTTCTTCTGAATTCTCGGCCCTTGCTGAACACTGGGATTCGACTTATCAAATTGCTTACGAATGGTTTGTTGACGGCGTTTCAAGTGGAACAGGAAACGTATGGAATTACACTCCTCCATCAAATACACTTCCTAAAGCAATTATTACGTTAAAAGTTGGAAAAAAACAAAGTGATAACGATCGCGTTGATACAACTCTACCATTCCATGAGAAAAGTTACGAGATCGATATAAATCAAGTTAATGATGCGCCAACTTTAGCAACGCCTCAAACAATTAATACGACAGAAGATTCAGGCCTCGATTTTAGTCTAACTGAAGCTGTTGATCCTGATTCGTTCTCGCTAACTTATTCAATAGTGTCACAGCCGACAAACGGAACTCTGACTTGTGATCCAGGGACTACGAGTTGTACATATACTCCTAACTTGAATTTCACTGGCATAGATAGCTTTACTTATAAGGCCAATGACTCCGAGCTTGACTCTAATATTGCAACAGTAAATCTAAATGTTGCCAACGTTAATGATAGACCGACAATTGCTACAAATGAAATTTTTACTGCAACAGAAGACACTGCTTTAAATTTCACATTAAGTGATTCAACTGATATCGACAACTCAAGTGCACAACTAAGTTATAAATTAATCACACCACCAAGTAATGGTATCCTTTCAAATTGCTTCACAACGGGCAGCTATACTGCAGACTTAACTTGTACATATACACCAAATGCAGATTTCAATGGTAGCGATACATTTACTTATATTGTCAATGACGGTCAATACGACTCAGTTGGACAAGCAACCGTTACGATTAATACAACTCCAGTAAATGACGCTCCTACTCTGAGTTCAACACAGTCCCTAGCAACAGCTGAAGACACACTAGTGGCCTTCGCATTAAATACAGGTAGTGATATTGATGCCGACACACTCTCTTATAGTATCGTCTCAACAACATCAAACGGTGTTTTGACTTGTACTGGTGGTATTTCAAGAGATTGCCAGTATATGCCCGCATCTAATTTCAATGGTGTTGATTCTTTCACATATAAAGTAAATGACGGAAATCTTGATTCAAATATAGCAACCGCTACAATCACAATATCATCGGAAAACGATGCTCCACTTATAGGTAATGATCAAACGATTTCAACTAATGAAGACACACTTGTAAGCTTCACACTAAACAATGCTACTGACATTGATATGCCTACACAGACTCTCCAGTACAAACTTATTACAGGACCAACAAATGGTACTCTTTCAAATTGCTTAACGACTGGAAGCTATACAACAGATATAACTTGCGATTATACACCAAACTTAAACTTTAATGGTACTGACACATTTACATATCGAGCAAACGATACATTAGTTGACTCACCTACAGAGGCAACAGTTACAATTAATATAACTGCTGTTAATGATGCTCCGGTGTTATTGGCAACTCAAAGCGTTTTAACAAATGAAGACACACCAATTAGCTTTGATCTAAATGCAGCTACAGATATTGAAAACGATGCTCTTACCTATACAATCGTTTCAACGACTGCCAGCGGAAGTCTTGTTTGCGACCAAGGAAGTTCAAGATCATGTACTTATACACCAAGTACAAACTTCAATGGCCAAACGACATTCACTTATAAAGCAAGTGATGCCACTGCTGATTCAAATACTGCAACAGTAACAATTGATGTGAATTCAATCAATGATGCACCAGTGATGGCGGCCAACCAGAGCTATTCAACAGATGACAACACTCCACTTAGTATTACTTTATCGAATGCGACAGATGTGGATGGTGATAGCTTAACTTATAAGATTGTCTCTCTCCCTACAAATGGAGTACTTTCGGATTGTATTACGACAGGAAGTTATGGAACTGATCTGACTTGTACATATACATCTAATGTGAATTTCAATGGTACAGATTCATTCACATTCATTGCAAATGACTCAACTACGGATGCTCTAAGTACTGCAACGGTATCAATTACAGTTTCAGATAAAACACCTTCAGCGCCACCTTCAATAGCACTAAGCTCGGCCCTTTATACTTCTTCTACAAGTAATAATCTAACAGTAAGCTCATGTAGTGATATTAACTTTGTCCTAATAAATGAAGGAACTCAGCCTACTGAAGCAGATAGTGCTTGGCAGTCTTGTACAACGACGGCCTCAGCAATTACATACACACTGGCCAATACAAACCAAGGTCTACACACACTTAAGGCATGGTCAAAAGATGTGAATGGTAATGTATCAACTACATCAACTGATATCTCTGTTTTTTATGATACACAGGCCCCAGCGATCTCAATTGCGACAATAGCGAATCAAGCTGGATCAAATAGCGTAACACTTTCTTGGGATGTAACTGAGGATAATATTTCTGCGGCCCAAACTCATACAATCGACTATTGGAATGGAAGTAATTGGGTGAATATCACTTCATCACTAAATGCAAGTGTAGGCCCACTTACAAATACAACATTCACTCAAGCATGGAGTGTTCCAAACCTAAATATTGAAGATGCTAAAGTAAGAGTTTCTCTAAGTGACCTAGCGGGTAATACGAATACAGTCGAATCTAATATCTTTTGGATTGACTCAACGGCTCCACAGATTGCGCATGACTCATTTACATCGTATGGACAAAATTCAACAAAAACATTCACATGGACACTTACTGAAAAGCATATTGATTCTGTTGCAAATAATTTTTCACTAAGATTTTACGACGGTAGTGCTTGGCAAAATCTGACAGCGGTAGCAGCTGTTACAAGTGAGAATATTTCAAAGAGCTACTCTGCTGATATTAACTTAGGTCCAGAGGTCAATAATGCAATCTTTGAAGTTAGTTTCACAGATGCGGCCGGACATAGCACAACAGTTCAAAAGAATTTTGTTATTGATGGGAGCGCTCCTACAATCTCTTCAATATCATTAAATGGTGGTGCCACAACAACAGGAAATAATAATATTCAAGTCGATCTCGTTGCTGCTGATACTGCATCTGATATTACATATATTTGCCTTAAATATGATGATACAACTGCACCATCAAGTATCAATGATGAATGTTTCACAACACTTCCAGAGGCCAAAAGAGCACAAAATATAACGATTACGAGTGCAGATAATTTATATGTGAGAATCGGTTTTGTTACAAATAGTTATAGTGTTTACGCTTGGGCCGCCGATGCGGCAGGAAATATTTCAACAAATACACAAGTTGTAGGTGTTGATACTGATTCAATTAATTATCTGCCTGGTACACCTCCAGAGATTTTCAATATCATTGCAACAAATACAAATACGCCGAGTTCACCAGCGACTCTGTCACAACTTCAGGCCCCTAAAGATAGCGATATATATGTAAAATGGAAGGCCATCGATAATGAAGGACTAGCAACTAACCCTATCAGTATCTACTACTCATATCTTGATGGAACAGAAGAAAAGTACCAGCTTCTTATGGACAATATTGCAAATATTCAAGGAAGTGGTTGTACAATTACGGCCCAAGAAACAGGTTGTATCAGACTTACAGGACTTTCTCCTACCGACTCTGTTTATAAGATCAGAGTTGTTGCCCTTGATAGCGATGGTAGTGAAACCTTTATGACATCTGCACCTCTAAATGAATCTAATTTTAGAATCATTGCGGGAAGTACAGAAAAAGGTATTGGCGGAAGTGGGCGTTCTGTTATTTTTAAAGATGGAAATTCAACATATGAGATTGATCTATTCTCAACGGTAGTCACTGATCGTGGAGATATTTTCTATCGTGACCTTGATGCAGGACTCTTATGGGTTGATCCGGAAACAGGGATTATCAAAGAATTATTACCAACAACAGGTACACCAAGTGGAGATGGCGGATCAATTGAGAATGCCACAATTGGCTTTGCAAGTGCCATTACTCTTGACTATAACAATGGGCTTCTCATTGTCGATAAGGGCAGTATTAGACGAATTGATATGAATACGAATCCTTGGCAAATATCGACTCTAGTAGGTGGAGGATCGAACTCTAATCCAGGAACAAGTTTTGCACCAAGTGCTATCGACATTGCAAGCTTTCATCGCTTTCTAGGTACTCTAGTTCCTCTACCAAATGGCGACCTCTACTTTAGAAGTACTTCAAGTAATACTGATCGCAATTGGTTTCACTTTGATGCAAGCGAAAATATAGTCAATCGTATCCAAATCGATGGTGTCGGTATCTACAATGAAGACACTTATAGTTGGTCAGGAAAAAGTGTGACGAATATGGCCATCGCCTATAATGCGGTAAACTCGGCTCTTGAGCATATGCATGTAAGTGTTCATAAGCCTGTCACAGGAAATACGCATTACCGTGTCGCTAGACTAGACTACGCATCGGGTACACCAACAACGACATATAATGCCACAGCACCTTATGATATCTATACAGGTTATCGCTCAATTTACAAAACAGGCCTTGATGGAAAAATCTATTTTGATTACAACCATGGCCGCAACCTAATGCTCTATGATCATGTAACAAATACGTATACGAGAGTTCTTGGTACTGATTCAACATCGAGCACACCATGTGCAGATGGAACGGCAGCGACTTCATGTCCAATAGACCTTCAAGGTTACTTTGTTAACCAACAAGGTAAAATCTATTTTAATGATCACGGGCTAATTAGAACATTAGATGACAGTGGTAATATCGTTACCCTAGCAGGTCAATTTTCTTCTTCAGGTGATGGTGAAAGTGCTCTATCAGCTCGTATTTCGGCTTCTTGGCAAATTGATTGGGGTAAGGATAATGGCCTAGATAATACAATAGTTGTCGGTGATTACGTTTCAGGAACATACAGAGAGTTTACAATTGGTGGAAACATCGAAACTATTGTTGGTGGCTACTCAGCGAGATCTTATAGCTTCTCAGTTGATCGAACAACAGGAGATATTTTTGATGATGTTGGTTCAGGTGTAAATCGCTACAGCAGAACTACATTAACCAATACTCGAGTTATTGGAAGCGGTGCCACTTGGTACTTTGATGCTGCATCTGATGGACTAGTCGGAACAGATATTAAATTTGACTGGTATAATGAGCAAATTCTTGGGGTGGCAAATGGCGAGCTTATGCTTCACAAGTCACGTTATAATGGAACAACGACCTCTGATGCATTTATTAAACTATATGATATGAGCGATAGCTACCGTCAGTCTCATTTTGCAGGTATGCCAGATACGGAACGTGGAAATTTCTATAGTGCAGCTACTCCTCTAGCAAGCTCTCGAGTACCAACTTATGGTGGTATGGTAAACTCACATTATGACTCAACTCTTGGTTGGATGTTTAAGCAAACAAGTTCTGCTCGAGTTATGATAAAAGGTGGTGACGGAAATATCGTTGACTACACGATGTTACCAAGAACAACTAATGGTTTCACACACGTTCGCTATAATTCAAAAGAATACTACTATTACTGTGCAAGTAATAAAATGTGGCAATATAATTTTACGGATGATATCGAAACTGAATTAAGTTGGGATGCGCAAGTTGATTGCTATACATCACAGAGAAAAATTCTCTACAACCCAACTAATCATTCTGTACACTTCTTAGTCGTTCAAAATGGATTATTTGCAGTTGCAGAGTATTTTCTTTAGATATTTTTTTCTTTACGAATCATTGCCATTGCAACTTTAACACCATCAACGGCAGCAGATGTAATACCACCTGCATAACCAGCGCCTTCGCCACAAGGGTATAAACCTTTATGAGAATCTGATTCAAAAGTCGCGCGACTTCTTTTTATAGTTACAGGTGCTGAAGTACGAGTCTCCGGTGCCAATAAAAGGGCATCATTATTTACAAACCCCTTCATTTTCTTATCAAAAGACTCTAGTCCTTCACGAAGACCTTGAGCAATAAACTCTGGAAGAATAGTTGTTAAGTTATGTGAAAAGATTCCTGACGGACAAGATGTCTTTGGAAGATCTTTAGAAACACGGCCATCAAGAAAGTCTTGTACTCTTTGTGATGGAATCTCTTTTCCAGATGCATTAGCAAGCGAAGCTTCATAGGCTTTCTTTTCAATTTCACGTTGAAAATAATGACCATTTAATACATCATCAAGACCAAAATCTTTTCCTGCATTTACAGAAACAACAAGTGCAGAATTTGACCAAGGCGAGTTTCTTGCAAAGTTACTCATTCCGTTTACAACAATCCCATCAGCATCAGTTCCAGAAGATAAAACGTAGCCACCTGGACACATACAAAAAGAGTATGTTCCTTTATCAACGTTCTTGTTGTGGTATGTAAGTTTATAGCGAGCGGCACCAAGATCTTCTTGAACAAAGCGTCCATATTGAAGAAAATCAACTTGCGAGCGGCGATGCTCAATACGCACACCAACAGCAAAGTCCTTGGCCTCCATCGCAACTTCTTTTTCTTTTAAATGATAATAAATTTCTTTAGCAGAGTGACCTGTAGCTAGAACAACGTTATTACTCTCAAGTGTTCTTCCATCACTCAGCTTAACACCGGCAACTTTCTTATCGTCCTCAAAAAGTATTTCATCCACCTTCACATTATAGTGAATCTCACATCCTTTTTCTTTAAGATGATCAGTGATTTGTTTGATTAGCCCACGAATCTTATTAGATCCTAAGTGCGGGTTAGATACATAGGCCGTCTCAGGAGGCGCACCAAAATCAACAAAACGATTCATGACATATTGTACGTAAGGTGACTTAATACGCGTGATTAATTTCCCATCAGAGAAAAGTCCCGCTCCACCTTCACCAAAACAAACATTATTATCATCGTCAAATTCATTGTATCGCCAAAAACGAGCAATATGCTTCATACGATTATGAGCACGATCTCCTCTTTCGATAATGATCGATTTAATTCCATATTCCGCTAAGCGTAGTGCACAAAATAGGCCAGCAGGTCCTGCACCAATAATAATTGGTGTCTTGGAAAAGTTATCAAGAAAGTTAAACTGCTCTCGATACGCAGCAAACTCTTCACCAGGATAAATAATTTCAACTTTAAAATTATAGATTGGTTTTTTACCGCGATTAGCTCCACGAGCATCAAGGGCCTTGTTATGGATTCGATAATCAGCGAAACCAGGAAAGTTTTTGTTTAGATAAAACTCTAGGTCTTGATCGTAGTCTAATTTAAAATTCGTAATTTTACTCATTCGTACTCTTTCTTTCTCTATATGATAAAGTTATGTGTTAAAATAATCAGCGTATATTATAACCTATCTTGCCCAAATTAAAGGATTAACATGGCCAAAATTTCCCAAATAATCATTGGTGACGAGCTGCTAAATGCAAAAATTAATGATCTTAACCTGCAAATACTTGCAAAAGAGATCGCTCCTCTAGGCTTTGACTTCAATAAGTGCACAATCCTAGGTGACAAATTTGATCAAGTAACTCAAGAAATTAAGAAACAGGCCGCTGAGAATGACTTTCTTATCATCACAGGTGGGCTTGGGCCAACAAAAGATGACTTAACAAAATCCATTGTGGCAAATGCACTAGGTGTTGAACTCGTTGAAAACCTCGAAGCAGAAAAGATAGCAATTAGGCAATACGAAACATTTGGCAGAACGTTTTCACGTGAAGTGAGCAACTATCATATGCTGCCAAAAGACACCTCTCCTATTTATAATCCATCTGGCCTTGCTCCAGGAATTCATGCAAAGTTAGGAAAATGTGAGATTTTTTGTACACCGGGTGTTCCTCGCGAATGCCAAACGATGGTTAGAGAAAGTATTGTGCCACTTCTCAAAAACCGAGCTGAAAGCGGTCACGAACTTTTTGTATGCCGTACTCACAGCATTCCAGAAGAGACAATCTTCTTTAAGCTTTGCCCTACACTTTGGGAAGACTTGGAAGAATTTGGAAAAGTTAGCTCACTTCCAATCGTCTCAGGAGTTGATATTACCATTAATCTTAGGCCACAATTTCAAAATGAAGAATCACGTCAAAGAATTAGAGATATCATTGAAGCAACAGAGTTAAAAAATAATATTTGGACTTATGGCCTTCGTACAATCGAAGAAGTTATTGTTGAAGAAGCAAAAGCGAAAGGACTCACAATTGGCTTTGCCGAAAGCTGCACAGGTGGACTGGCCAGTTCAACAATCACAAATGTATCAGGGTCATCGTCTGTCTTTTTAGGTGGAGTCGTAAGTTACGCTAATTCAGTAAAAGAAAATATTATTCACGTTAAAAATGAAACACTAAAAAATCATGGTGCCGTTAGTAACGAAACAGCAACGGAGATGGCCGCTGGTTCTCGCAAGGCCCTAGGTGTTGACATTGCAATTTCGTATACTGGAATTGCCGGCCCAGGTGGTGCGACTCCTGGCAAACCTGTTGGAACAGTATGTATCGGCGTTGCCACAAAAGATGGTGTATCAGCGCAAAGATATGAGTTTCGCGGAGATCGAACTCGTTTGAAAAATAAATTCTGTCAGCAAGGTTTGATCCTACTACTTGCAAAGGTACGCGACCTTTAAGGTACGCGCCACCTTTTCAGGATTTCAACATCTTGCGATCATGAGTACTTACACTAAGTGGGATTTCAAAAACACTCCTTTTTAAAGAAGTGCTAATAATATTAGTTAAATTACTTGAAAACCTTTGTTCATAAAAAGACACCTCATCTGCATACATAAAGTGTAGCCTATAGTTTAACAAGCGAGCTTCAAAACTTGTAAAGTGTAGAGAACTATATGGATAATCAATACATCTTTCTACAATATTTACTCGAAGAGGATTTTGATAAATATAACGATATACATTTTGTAAATAGTCCTGATTGGAGACGATAGTCCACTTATAGCGATTACTGAATTTATGATTTATTACCCTAGCATTTCGACTAATTAGCTTTGAGAGTTTGAGATTAAAATACATCATAAACCTATCAAGATTCTCATTAGGAGTTGTAACGAGTAAGTGATAATGATTATTCATTAAAACGAAACAATTTATTTCAACATTAACATTTTTCCGAGCATAAATTAGTGCCTGCTTAGCTAAATCCCAAACATGATACATTGGTAGAGGAAAAGGAACTTTATTATTAGTTCGAGATGTTACGTGATAAGGAAACTCATTTTGTCTTATTAATTTAGGTCTAGGCATTCAAACGTTCTGACGTATCAGACATGACAAATAAATAAAAACGACAACATTTTATTTTTTAATTCAATTACGAAACTTGGTACGCGCCACCTTTTCGAGATTCTAGAAAGTTATCTATTAAAAAGGAGAAATCTTCGTCAAAAATCTCACAAGAATTAAAATTACTAATATAAAAAGATTCATTCAATAATCAATACTAATTAGAAGCAACGAAATATAAAGTTTAGGGTTAAGTATAGAAGAAATTAGAAACTAAGTGATTAAAATCTCGAAAAGGTGGCGCGTACCAAAAAGGGGGGCAGCTCAGTGAACTGCCCCTCCCCCCATCTCAGCGCTAGCTTTAGGCAGCTTTCTTAATTTCTTCCATTTCCATGATTAGGGTTGAAATTCGTTTACCTGCGCCCTGTAAACGTCCGGCCAGTAACCTTGATAGATTGAGTATCAAGAGTGAAAAGATTCGAGGATTGGTTTTGTACAGGCCGAATATGTCCGAGTAGTTCATGACGAGAACATCTGTATAATTATCTGATTGAACAGTTCCATAACGTTTATTTTCTTTAAGAAGTACCATCTCACCGAAGAGGTCTCCCTTTTTACAACGAGCAATTTCTTTATCGTCAGCATTAAAAACTTTTGCTGAACCATTTAAGATAAGGAACAACTCCTCACCACTATCGCCATGTTTAAAAACATAGTCGCCAGGTTTTAGCGTAAGCACCTTACAGTGCTCACATATTGTCATAATTTCGTTGTCATATAGGTCAAAGAATAGCGGACAACCTTTAACGATTGATAAAACACTCATTTCTCTTCTCCAAATTTAAAGTCAGCTTAAAATTCTTAGCTTTATTAAGCTACATTCTTCTTATCAGAATCAACTTTCTTAATAGGAGCGTCTTCACGCATGTATCTCTCGATACTTTGAAGAACTTTTAGTACACCTTGCATTGTACTCTGCTCCTTAGCATTACCACGTTGAAGGTGATACCAAAGGTTCTGCATTGAAGTTTCAACTTTCTTAAAAATCTTGTAACGCTTTTCCGGTAGTGGGAAAAGAGTGTTTAGGAAAGTTAAAATTAGAGAAAAGAAAATCCCCGCAATCGATGTCTTCATCGAGAAGGCAACGTTGATAACGAAACGAGTAAGGTTATCTGAAGATTTTTCAATATTATTAAAGTCAATGGCCGCAATCTCAGGAAGGGCCATGGCAATACCAATGAACGTCCCGAAAACCCCAAATACAATAAAAAGGTTTGGAAGAATATCGATCATACGTGAAGCACCATCAATAGGGATCTGTCCGTAAAGCTTAGTCCAATTTCTATCATCACTCATGATACGGTCAGTAAGCTCTGTATAATTAGGAGGAACTGTTGATTTAAAAACCGAACTCTCCCCATGAATTGAAGCAATTAGACCGTGCTTAGAACCAATATACTGGTTAAGCGAAATACTTGAACCTTCAGAGCTATCGATCTCTTTATCGATTTCTCTTTGCTGTTGTTGCATGGCCTCTTTTCCATCATAGTGACGATTTTGAATATTGGCATTATTACTGAAACGAAGAGCGTTATCAGGAAGGGCCGCATTTACTCGTCCTAGAAGATTCGACATATAAGAGTCGATATCATCAATTGGTATATTTTTTTGCTTATCATCATCAATGGCCGCATCAAGCTCGCGAGTAAAACGAGAGTAATAAGCATCATCGTCCTTACTGTGGCGATAAGCTAAGTAGCGGAATACTAGGGCACAAACTAAAAGCCCCATCATAAATTCGATAAGATATGTACCGAAAAACCCTAAAACTATCTCAATCATACGTACCTCTTTGTTAGGTCTACCAATCCTCGACTATTGGTATTCTATTTTAGTTCTGGAGACAATTGTAATAACCTCTCCATCGCTTTTGGATCATCTTTAAGTGTAAAGCTCAGCTCAACACGTTGTGACTGTTTACAACTATAGTCACCACACTTCATGTCTTCGTTTGCAAGTGGAACTGCGTAGCTTGCAGGTTTTCTCTCTTCGACGATGAAACCTTTTGGCTCAATAAGTTCAGCTGCAATCGACTCACGTTGTCTCTCAATAACCGTATCTAATAGAACTGGTCTTGAGAAACCATAACCAATCGACTTCGTCACATTTCTCATATAGAACTTATATGGATAGCTCATTCCATCACTATAGATATAGTTAGAAATTGCTAGTGCACGTCGTGACGACAGGTTTAAGTTATAGTTATACGAATAAGCTTCTGCCATCATAGGATCTAGTGCCTTACCAGCAAATAGTGGTGAAGCGTGACCTTCTACGTTGAAACTATCAAGCTGCTCTCTAACTGTATCATCAGCAAATAAAACTTCTGAGTACAGTGGGATTAGATCTTTTAGCTTCTTCTTCGCATGAACACTCAGTCTTGAAGAACCAGTTTCAAATAGTAGGTTCTTATCCATTAGAAGTGTTACGTTACCAGTTTTAGGATCAACCGCTGCATCAATATTATTATTTCTAAATTTATCAGCTAGGTTTCTCGCAATATTTGCACGTAGATTCTTCTTCTGATCTTCAACTTTCTTCGCAATTTTCTTAACTTGTTTCATGAAGTCTTTCTTATCGTTAACTTCAGCAAGACATGAGTTAAGTTTCTTGTTAGCACCATCAAGCCCGTTACCAAGTTCAGTAACCTTCTTATTAAGCGCACTTGAACCAGTCTCACAAGCATTTAGGTCTTCACCAAGAGATGCGATTTTACGGCCAAGATTTCCATTTTCATCATTCTTATTAGCAAGGGCATTTTGTAGATCACTAACTTCTTTTCCAAGTCCTGCAACCTTCCCTTTTAAGTCTTTATTTTCGTTATTAAGTCCAGCAAGCTCACCTTTTGCTTTACCAAGGGCCTCTTTAAGTCCACCGTTCTCTTTTCCAAGACCTGCAAGTTTACCTTGGGCCTTACCAAGAGCTTCTTTTAGGCCACCGTTCTCTTTTCCAAGACCAGCAAGCTCACCCTTAGCTTTTCCAAGAGCGTCTTTTAGACCACCGATCTCTTTACCCATACCAGCAAGTTTTCCTTGTGCCTGACCAAGAGCTTCTTTTAGACCACCGTTCTCTTTTCCAAGACCAGCAAGTTCACCCTTGGCTTTTCCAAGAGCGTCTTTAAGTCCACCGTTCTCTTTACCAAGACCAGCAAGTTCTCCCTTAGCTTTTCCAAGAGCTTCTTTAAGTCCACCGATCTCTTTCCCCATACCAGCAAGTTTTCCTTGTGCCTGGCCAAGAGCTTCTTTTAGACCACCGTTCTCTTTTCCAAGACCAGCAAGCTCACCCTTAGCTTTTCCAAGAGCGTCTTTAAGTCCACCGATCTCTTTACCCATACCTG